>NZ_JBEYZK010000001.1:0-656490 GCF_040646035.1 Streptomyces sp. NPDC046465 | reverse complement strand
GGCTCTGCGGGGGGGGGTTGTGTTTGGGGGGCGGGGCCATGCCAGGGCTCCCCGGGGCCCCCGGTCTTTTGGGGGCGGGGGCCGCCCCGCCGCCGCCACACTCCGCAAAAAACCGGGCGGCCCCGGCAAGTCGCCAAGGCTCCGGCCCGGTCCAGTGCGGAGAGGTTTTTTGGGGTGAGTTACTTCGACAGGTTCGGCGGCGGTATCGGGGACGCCGCCAGGGACTGCGGGGACGTCGCCGAGGCGTAGGCGGAGGGGGCCGCGACACCTGCCGACGGGTCGGCGGGGTCCTCCGCCACTGTCAGCTGCAGGCCGCCCACGATGCGGATGCCCGCCTCGTCGAACGCCCGCTTGATACGCCAGCGCAGCTCCCGCTCGACCCCCAGCGACTTCCCCGGCATCGTCTTGGCCGAGACACGGACGACCATGGAGTCGAGCAGCACGCTGTCCAGGCCGAGGACCTCCACGGGGCCCCAGAGGCGCTCGTTCCACGGCTCGTCCTTGGCCATGGTCTCGCCGACCGAGGCAAGGGCCGCCTTGACCTTCTCCAGGTCCTCGTCGGGGCGGACCGTCACGTCGACGCCCGCCGTGGACCAGCCCTGGGACAGGTTGCCGATGCGCTTGACCTCGCCGTTGCGGACGTACCAGATCTCGCCGTTGTCGCCGCGCAGCTTCGTGACGCGCAGGCCGACCTCGATGACCTCGCCGGAGGCCACCCCCGCGTCGATGGAGTCGCCGACCCCGTACTGGTCCTCAAGGATCATGAAGACGCCGGAGAGGAAGTCCGTGACCAGGTTGCGGGCGCCGAAGCCGATCGCGACGCCCGCCACACCCGCGGAGGCGAGCAGCGGCGCCAGGTTGATGTCGAACGTGCCGAGGATCATGAGCCCGGCCGTGCCGAGGATCAGGAACGAGGCCACCGAGCGCAGCACCGAGCCGATCGCCTGCGAGCGCTGGCGGCGGCGCTCCACGTTCACCAGGAGTCCGCCGAGCGCCGTGCCGTCGACGGCCTGCGCCGTGCGGTTCATGCGGTCGATCAGCTTGGTTATGGCGCGGCGCACCAGGACGCGCAGGACGAGAGCTATCGCGACGATGAGCACGATGCGCAGGCCGATGCCGAGCCACGTGGACCAGTTCTGCTCGACCCAGCTCGCCGCGTTCGTGGCGCCTTCCTGGGCGTCCTCGAACGTGGGCGGCTTCGATGTCGGCTTGTCGTCCGGGTCCGTTCCGGCTGCCGACAGGACGGACAAGAGCACTGCGGGTACCTCCAGGTATCGCGGCCTGCCCGGGAGGGAAAACGACTCGACGGAGACGAACCGGGGGTGCCGGGCAGACCCACCACACTAACGGGGCATCGTGTGAGGATCGTTGTCATGTTCGAGGGAGAGACGGTGCTCACCTGGGGAAGAACCAAGTGACGTCTCCGTCGCGCGCCCGCTGTGGTCGAAAACACTTCAAGGCCGTTACGGGGACATGCTGGCGCTACGACCAGGCATGAGGGGAGACTGACAGCCAGATCGTCCCGGCGCGAGCCACGCGCCGCCGGCGTACAAGGAGGCATCCGCCGTGCCGCATGTCTTGGTCCTCAACGCGTCGTACGAGCCCCTCGGCGTCGTACCGCTCCGCCGCGCGCTCGTCCTCGTCCTGGAGAACAAGGCTCTCTGCCTCGAGGAATCCGGCGCCTTCATGCACAGCGAGACTCGCACCGTCCCCGCACCCAGCGTGGTCCGCCTCAAGCGGTTCGTCCGGGTCCCTTACCGGGGGCCTGTTCCGCTGACCAGGCGGGCGCTGTTCGCCCGTGACGGCGGTCGGTGCATGTACTGCGGTGGCGTCGCAACCAGCGTCGACCACGTCATTCCCAAGAGCCGAGGCGGCCAGCACGCCTGGGACAACGTGGTGGCGTCGTGCCGCCGCTGCAACCACGTCAAAGCCGACCGCCACCTGCTGGAACTGGGGTGGCGCCTGAGGCACAAACCCGCTCCGCCGTCGGGCCTCGCGTGGCGCATCATCGGGACCGGACATAGGGATCCGCGCTGGCTGCCCTACTTGCAGCCATTCGGCGCGGACGACGCGATGGCCCGGATCGACGGCATTTCCGCCTAGCCACCGATCCGGGCTTTGTTGTACGTGGACGCCGATCTTCCCGGGGGCGGCGGGCCCGGGGCCCGTTCTTGCGGGAGCGGGCCACCCCCGGGAGACGACTTGCGCGACGGGAACGAAGTGTGACCCAGGACACGTTGGGGCACCGTATACGTCTGCGAACCCGCGCATTGGGTAGGGCTGCCGAAACCTGCCCCCTGACAAGGAGCTCCCACGTGGCTGCTTCAGCGAATCTTCTGCTCGACGCGCTCTCCAAACAGGTCTCCCACCCCGACTCGGGTCTCGACGGCTCCTGCTCCTGCGGCTGCATCGAGCCGCCCCTCACCAGTGAACCGCCGCTCGCCGACGCCGCGCCGCTGACCAGCGAGCCGCCCCTCGCCGACGCGGCCCCGCTGACCAGCGAGCCCACCTCCACCGGTACGGCTTCCGGCCTGAGCCTGGACTTCATGGGGGTCTGATGGCCCTTGCCCGGCTGGCCGCCTCGTACGGGGTGGCCACCTCCCACTCCCCGTCCCCGGGGCGTACCGTCCCGGCCGCCGACGCCGCGGTGATCGCGGCGCTCGCCGCACTGGACGTGGACGCGAGCACCCCGGAAGCGGCCGGGTCCGCCCTGACCGCGCGCGAGGCCGCCCTGGCCGCGCGCCTGCTGCCGCCGACGGTGGTGGTCTGGACGGACGGGCCCGGCCCAGGACGATCGGCCGCCTCCGGCACCCCCGCCGCCCCCACTCCGCTCGCCGGACTGCCGCCGGGGACGTACGTACGGGTGGAGCTGGAGGGCGGCGGGGCCGAGGAGTGGGAGACGGCGCCGGACGGCGGCGGGCCGCGGCTGCCGCACGGCGTGCACCGGCTGTCCGTGCGCGCCCCCGACGGGCGCGAGGCGGCGGCCCACCTCATCACCGCCCCCCGCCGGATCAGGACCCCCGAGAGCCGCTCGTACGGCCTCCTCGTCCAGCTCTACTCCCTGCTGTCCCGCCGCTCCTGGGGCATGGGCGACCTCGGTGACCTCGCCGAGCTCGCCGCCTGGTCGGGGCGGGACCTGGGGACCGGCTTCGTCCAGGTCAACCCGCTCCACGCGGCCGTGCCCCGCACGCCCCAGGGGCCGGGCAGCGACCCCTCGCCGTACCGCCCTTCCTCCCGCCGCTTCCCCGACCCGGTGCACCTGCGTATCGAGGACGTCCCGGAGTTCGCACAGCTGCGGGGCGAGGCCCGCGACCGGGTCGACGAGCTGCGCCGCCGGGCCGCCCGCCTGCGCGAAGCGGTCCTGCGCGACGGCGGGCTGATCGACCGCGACGCGGTCTGGGCCCTCAAGCGCGAGGCCCTCGAACTGCTCCACGAGGTCCCCCTCGGCCCCGGCCGCCGCGCCGCCTACAGTGCTTTCCTCGCCGAGCAGGGCGCGCCCCTGGAGGACCATGCCACCTGGTCCGCGCTCGCCGAGGCGTACGGCCCGGACTGGCACGCCTGGCCCGCCGCCCTGCGCGACCCGGCCTCGCCCGGCACGGCCCGCGCCCGGCGCGAGCTGATGGACCGCGTCGACTTCCACAGCCGCCTCGCCTGGCTCACCGACACCCAGCTGGCCGCCGCCCAGCGCGCCGCGCGCGAAGCGGGCATGGGCATCGGCCTCGTGCACGACCTCGCGGTCGGCGTGCACCCCGGCGGCGCGGACGCCTGGGCCCAGCGGCGGCACTTCGCCCCGGACATGACCGTCGGGGCCCCGCCGGACGCCTTCAACGCGCGCGGCCAGGACTGGGGTCTGCCGCCCTGGCGCCCCGACCGTCTCGCCGAGTCCGGTTACGCGCCGTACCGCGCGCTCCTGCGCGGCCTCCTCCGGAACGCGGGCGCCCTGCGCATCGACCACGTCATGGGCCTCTTCCGGCTCTGGTGGATCCCGCAGGGCCGCGAGCCGACCGAGGGAACGTATGTCCACTACGACGCGGAGGCGATGCTCGCCGTCCTCGCCCTGGAGGCGCACCGCGCGGGCGCCCTCGTCATCGGCGAGGACCTCGGCACCGTCGAGCCGGGCGTCCGCGAGGCGCTGCGCGAGCACGGCGTGCTCGGCACCTCGGTGCTCTGGTTCGAGCGGGACTGGGAGGGCACGGGCCGGCCGCTGCCCGCCGCAGCCTGGCGCGCCGACTGCGTGGCCACCGCCACCACGCACGACCTGCCCCCGACCGCCGCACGGCTCACCGGCGAGCACGTCCAACTCCGCCACGACCTGGGCCTGTTGACCCGCCCGCTGGCCGAGGAGCGGGCCGAGGCCGCCGCCGACGTACGCGAATGGCTGGGCCTGCTCTCCCGGCTCGGCATGCTGCCCGGCGGTACGGGCAGCGAGGAGGATGAGATCCGCGCCGTGCACCGCTTCCTGCTGGCCACCCCGGCCCGCATGATCGGCGTCTGGCTGCCGGACGCCGTCGGCGACCGCCGTCCGCAGAACCTCCCCGGCACCTGGGACCAGTACCCCAACTGGCGTCTGCCCGTCGCCGACGCCCGCGGACGCCCCGTCACCCTGGAGGAACTCGCCGCATCGCCGCGCCTGCACGGGCTCATGGCGGTGTTCCGCGAGGGCGCGGGAGGGGGGCCCGGGCCCCGTACGGCACCCCCGGGCGCGCACGCCGTTTAGGAGTTCGCTACGTTGGCACCGTGGACAAGAAGAACGCACTGCGCGCCGGCGCCCTGGCCTCCGGCACGACGCTGATGATGCTGCTCATGTCGTCCCCCGCCTTCGCGGCCCGCGACGACGGTGACGACCCGGGCCCCGGCCTGAGCGTCATCGACACGCTCGGCCTCTATGTCGCCGCGCCCATCGTGCTGTTCCTGGTGATCGCAGGTCTCGTGATGGTCGGCGACAAGTCCCGCAAGCAGAAGCAGGGCTGACCCCCAGTAGTACTCGGTCGACTCCGCACGCCGAGGGCGCCCTACGGACATCGCCGTAGGGCGCCCTCGGCGTGCTCACGGCTGTTCGGCCGCCATCACGGCTGTTCGGCCGTCAGATAGCGCTGGAGCGTCGGCGCCAGCCACTGCGTGACCTCCTCGCGCGACAGCGCGGCCGACGGCGGGAACCGCAGGACGTACCGCGTCAGGGCCAGGCCGAGTACCTGGGAGGCGCAGAGCGCGGCCCGCGTCGGCGCCTCGGCCGGGTCGGGGCAGATCTCCCGCGCGACCGGCAGCAGCTGCTCGGTGAAGACCGCCCGCATGCGCTCGGCCCCCGCCTGATTGGTGATCCCCGAGCGGAGCAGGGCGGTGAGCACCTCGCCGTCCTCCCAGAGGGTGAGGAAGTGGGTGACGAGCACCCGTCCGGCGTCCGACCGGGGCACCCGCGAGAGGTCCGGCATCCGCAGGTCCACGGAGGTGGCAGCGGCGAAGAGTCCCTCCTTGCTGCCGTAGTAGCGCATCACCATCGAAGGGTCGATCCGCGCGTCCTTGGCGATGGCGCGGATCGTCGCGCGCTCGTACCCGTCCGCGGCGAAGCGTTCGCGGGCCGCCGTGAGGATGCCGGCGCGGGTGGTGTCGGAGCGGCGGGGCGGTAGGTCGGCGTCGGGGGAGGCGGGGGCGTCGGGGGTGTCGGGGGCGTCGGCGGTTCTTTCCGCCGTGCCGTCACTGGGTCCGGTCATGACAACAACCGTAGGCCAACAGTCGTTGACAGTCCATGGTGACGGCCTTAACTTGGCCAACAAGCGTTGACCAACAGGCGTTGGCATCAGGAGGCCGCCATGAACGGTACGACCGGAAACACGGGCACCACCAGGTACACCGAGGGCGCCGTCGTGGTCGTCGGCGCAGGGCCCACCGGGCTGCTGCTCGCCGGGGACCTCGCCGAGGCGGGCGTCCCCGTCACGCTCGTCGAGAAGCGCGGGCGCGGGATCAGCAACCTGTCGCGCGCCATGATCCTGCACGCCCGCACCCTCGAACAGCTGGACGCCCGCGGCCTCGCCGACGAGCTGGAGGCCAAGGGGGAGGCGCTCGACCGGCTGAGCCTCTTCGACCGCCTCTCGCTCGACCTCACGCGGCTGCCCTCCCGCTTTCCGCACGTCCTCATCCTCGGGCAGGACGAGGTCGAGCGGGTCCTGGAGCGGCGCGCGGTCGACGCCGGGGTGCGCTTCTCGTACGAGAGGGAAGTGGCCGGGCTCACTCAGGACGCCGACGGGGTCACGCTCGAACTCCGCGGTCCCGGCGGCGAGTCGGACACCCTGCGAGCCGCCTACGTCGTGGGCGCCGACGGATTCCGCAGCGGGGTGCGCGAGGCGGTCGGCCTGCCCTTCCCCGGCCGGTCCGTCATCCGCTCGCTCGTCCTCGCCGACGTCAGGCTCACCGAGCAGCCGGAGACGCTGCTCACCGTCAGCGCCGCCGGTGACACCTTCGCGTTCATCGCGCCCTTCGCCGACGGCTATTACCGCGTGATCGGCTGGGACCGTCGCCGCGACGTCCCCGACAGCGAGCCGCTCGACCTCGCCGAGGTCAAGGACATCGTCCGGCGGGCGCTCGGCCGGGACTTCGGGATGCACGACGCCCGCTGGATGTCCCGCTTCCACAGCGACGAGCGGCAGGCCCCCGCCTACCGGGTGGGTCGCGTCTTCCTCGCCGGGGACGCCGCCCACGTGCATTCCCCGGCCGGCGGCCAGGGCCTGAACACCGGGCTGCAGGACGCCGCGAACCTCAGCTGGAAGCTGGCCGCCGCCGTCAGCGGCCGTGCGCCGCACGGGCTGTTGGACACCTATGAGGCCGAGCGGCACCCGGTCGGCAAGGCGGTGCTCCGCAGTAGCGGTGGCCTGGTCAGGCTGGCGATGGCCAAGCGCCCGTGGACCCGCGCGGCACGCTCCGCGGTCGCCGCCGTCGTGAACAGGGCGCCCGCGGCACGCACCAAGGCGCTCGGCCAGATCACCGGTGTCGGCATCACCTACCCGGCGCCGAAGGGGGCCCACCGCCTCGTCGGCCGCCGCGCCCCCGACGTGGCACTCAAGGAGGGGCGGCTGTACGGGGCGCTGCGTGCGGGCAGGTTCGTCCTCGTCACTCCGGCCGGTGAGGAGCGCGCGACGGGGCGCGCGGTGCCGGCCCACTGGGCGAGCGACCGCCGCACGACGCTCCTGGTCCGCCCCGACGGGTACGTGGCGTGGGCGGCCGAGGGTGCGCACGCAGGGGCGGTGGCGGCGGCGCTGGGGGCGCGGGGGATTGCCTGACGTGACCGGTCGCCGTTCTCATTAACGTTCGACTTTCCTTAACGGAGGCAGCGAAAAGATTCGATGGACCTGATGGGTGTCGAGGTGTCACGGTAGTCCCGCAACGCACCGAGACACCCCCGCCGCCGCGGGGGAGAGAGGCAGGGGATACCCCGTGGCAGTCCTGGACCGGACCCCCGCTCACACCGCGCCGACCGCTCACCGGGCTGCTCACCCGGCCGCGCGCCCCATCGGCATCGGGCTCGCCCTCGCGGCCCTCGCCACGGTCGTCTGGTCGGGCAGCTTCGTCACCTCGCGGGCCCTGCACGACACCGTGCCGCCCATCCAGCACGCGTTCTGGCGCTGGATCATCGCCATCGCCGCGGTCGCGCCGTTCGCGGCGCGGCAGACCTGGCGGCAGCGGAAACTGCTCCGACAGCACCTCAAGTTCCTGCTGGTCGCCGCCCTGCTGGGGGTCACCGTCTACAACACCCTGGTGAACCAGGCGGGCATGACGACCACCGCGGGGAACATGGGCATGATCATGGCCGCGTCGCCGGTCCTGATGGCCGTCCACGAACGCCTCGGCGGCACCCGGCTCGGCGCGCGCCGTGTGACCGGCATGCTCGTCGCCTGCGTCGGGGTCCTCCTCCTGGTCAGCAAGGGCTCCCTCGCCATGGACTTCGCGGTCGGCGACCTGTGGATCATCGCGGGTGCGCTCTCCTTCGGCTCGTACAGCGCGCTGCTCAAGCGCAAGCCCGTGGAGATCGGCGGGCTCCCCTTCCTCTTCTCGACGTTCGTGCTCGGCGCGCTGATGCTGCTGCCGGTGTTCGTGGTCAGCTACGCGGTCCAGGGCGGCTTCGAGCCCACCCTCGGCACGGTCTCCCCGCTCCTGTACGTCGGCGTGGTGTCCTCGGCGGTCGCCTTCTTCGCCTGGAACAAGGCCATCTCGATCATCGGGGCCGCCCGCGCGGGAGTCGTCTACTACCTCCAGCCGGTCTGCGTCGCCCTGCTCTCCTTCGCGCTCCTGGATGAGGCGATGGGGCCGCTGCAGGTGGTGTGCATGGGCCTGATCCTGGGCGGGGTCGTGCTGGGTTCGGCCCGTACGAAGTCCCGTACGAAGTCCCGTACGGAGTCCCGTACGTTGGCCTCATGAGCGAGTGGGACATCAAGAAGCTGCAGATCCTGCGCACGTTGAGCGAACGGGGCACCGTGACGGCGACGGCGCAGGCGCTGCGCATGACGCCGTCCGCCGTCTCCCAGCAGCTGTCCAACCTCGCCAAACAGCTGGGCGTGCCGCTCCTCGAGGCACATGGGCGACGGGTCCGCCTCACCGACGCCGCGCACCTGGTGCTGCGGCACGCGGAGGCCGTCTTCGCCCAACTGGAGCAGGCGGACGCCGAGTTGACCGCCTATGTGCAGGGTGAGGCGGGAGAGGTGCGGGTCGGGGCGTTCTCGACGGCCGTCCCCGCGCTCGTCGTGCCGGCCGTCCGGGCGCTGCGGGAGGCGGCGCCCGGCATCTCCGTACGGGTGCGGGAGACCGAGGCGGCGCAGGCGTACGAGCTCCTCGCCGCCGGAGAGGTCGACATCGCCCTCTCCCTGGCCGTCCAGGCGCCCGCCGCGGCCGACGCGGACACACGCTTCACCCGGGAGTCGCTCCTCGCCGACCCGCTGGACGTGGCGCTGCCGGGGAACCACCCGCTGGCGTCCGCCGAGGGGCTGCGGCTCGCCGATCTGGCGGCCGAGCCGTGGATCTTCGGCGGCAGCGGGCCTTGGTCCGAGATCACCCGGGCGGCCTGCGAGGGCGCGGGGTTCGCGCCGGAGCAGGCGCATTCGGCGTCCGGCTGGACGGCGATCCTCGCGATGGTGGAGGCGGGGATGGGAGTGGCCCTTGTCCCCCGGCTCGCGGCGGCGCGGCGGGACGGCGTCGTGATGCGGGAGCTCTCGGCGGACCGCCCGCGCCGCCATGTGATCGCGGCGGTGCGGCGCGGCGGGGCCTCCGGCGCCGCGGTGGCCCGCGTCCTGACGTCCCTGCGGGAAGCGGTGCCGACGCGGGAAGCGGTGCCGACGCTGTCGCGGTAGCGACGCCCATCCGGCCTACGGTGTTGCCCATGACGCAAGAAGACGGCGAGCTCGACAGCCTGGTACGCAGACGGATCCGGGCCCTGCGGCTGGCGCAGGGCTGGTCCCTTGAGGAGCTGGCGGCCCGCGCCAAGGTCAGCCAGTCCACGCTCAGCCGCATCGAGAACGGCCGGCGCCGGCTCGCCCTCGACCAGCTGGTCACGCTCGCCCGCGCGCTCGACACCTCCCTCGACCAGCTCGTCGAGACGGCCGCCGACGACGTCGTCTCCAGTCCGGTGATCGACGCGGCCCACGCCCGGATGCGCTGGTCCGTCAAGGCCGACCCCGGGGTGAGCGTCGTCCGCCAACGCCTGACCGACCCGCCGCCGGACAACCCCTCGGCCATGCGCGCGCACCCGGGCCGGGAGTGGCTCGTCGTCCTGTCCGGCACCGCCACCCTGCTGCTCGGCAACCGCCGCTTCCGGATGGAGACCAACCAGGCGGCCGAGTTCCCCACGATGCTGCCGCATGCCATCGGCGCCGAGGGGGGACCGTGCGAGCTCCTGGGCATCTTCGACCGCGACGCCCGGCGCGGTCACCAGCGCGGGGCGGATGACGGTACGCGGATCTAGGCCTGCTGTTTCACAGGGCGCGCCTTGCCGTTTCGGTCCGCGGGCGAGGCATTGTCTTGCGCGTTCGGCAACGGGGGGCGTTACCGGCCCGGGACCGACTTAGCGTGGCACGCATGACCCACCACCCCACGCCCCACGCACACGAGCACCGGCACGAGCACCGGCTCGACGCCGATCAGGCGGAGATCCTCGACCTGGACGCGGACGTGCTCGCCGAGCACATCGCGTCCATCATCCGGTGGCTGCCGGTCGGGAACGCGCCGCGCCAGGTGGTCGACCTGGGGTGCGGGACCGGCGCGGGCACCCTCGCTCTCCTCGACCGCTTCCCCGAGGCGTACGTCACCGCCGTCGACTCCTCGGACGCGCACCTGCGCCGCCTGCGGGAGAAGGCGTCCGCACAGGGTGTGGACGACCGGGTGCGGACCGTACTGGCCGACCTCGACACCGCGTGGCCGGACCTCGGCGCGCCCGATCTCGGCGCGCCCGATCTCGTCTGGGCGTCCGCCTCGATGCACCACATGGCGGACCCCGTACGCACCCTGCGTCAGGTCCACGACACCCTCGCGCCGGGCGGCCTGTTCGCCGTCGTCGAGCTGGCGGGCTTCCCCCGGTTCCTGCCCGAGGACGCCCCGGCACAGGCGCCGGGCCTCGAAGAGCGCGCCCACGCCGCGAGCGAGAGCCACCACGCCACGCACGTGCCGCACCGCGGGGCGGACTGGGGCCCCATGCTCACCGCCGCCGGGTTCACCGTCGAGGGCGAGCGAACGGTCACCGTCGACATCGAGAACGCCCGTTCGCAAGCGGTCGGCCGCTACGCCCTGGAGAGCCTGCGCCGCCTGCGCGGCACGGTCACCGACGCGCTCTCGCCCGGTGACCTCGCCGCGCTCGACCGGCTGCTCGACACGGAGAGCCCGCACGGCGTCCTGCACCGCACCGACCTGGTGGTCCGCACCGAACGCACGGTCTGGGCGGCCCGCCGCTGAGGCCTGCTGTTCCGGGCGGGGGGGGGAAGGGAGAGACCGTCCCCCCGCCCGGCCAGAGGGCTACGCGTCCGCGGCCTGGGCCCGCAGGGCACGCTCCACGCCCGCGCGGGACTCCGTGATCAGGCGGCGCAGCGCCGCCGACGTCTCCGCCGAGGCGAGCCAGGCGTCCGTGGCGTCCAGCGTGGCCCGGGAGACCTGGAGCGCCGGGTACAGGCCCGTGGCGATCTGCTGGGCCATCTCGTGGGAGCGGGAGTCCCACGCGCCCTTGACCGACGCGAAGAACTTCTCCGTGTAGGGGGCGAGGAGTTCGCGCTGGTCGGTCTGGACGAAGCCGCCGATCACGGCCTCCTGGATGGCGTTCGGCAGGGTGTCGGACTCGACGACCGAGGCCCAGGCCGCGGCCTTCGCCTCCGCGGTCGGCAGCGCCGCCCGCGCGGACGCCGCGTGCCGCTCGCCCGCCGCGGTCCTGTCCCGCTCCAGTTCCGCCGCGATGCCCGCCTCGTCGAGGCGGCCGGTCGCCGCGAGCCGGGCCACGAACGCCCAGCGGAGCTCCGTGTCGACCGCGAGGCCGTCCACCGACTCCGAGCCGTCGAGCAGCCGCTCCAGGAGGGAGAGGTCGGCGTCCGTACGGGCCGTCGCCGCGAACGCCCGCGCCCACGCCAGCTGGTGGTCGCTGCCCGGCTCGGCGGCCCGCAGGTGCTCAAGGGTCGCTTCGGTCCAGCGGGTCAGCGCCGCCTCGCGGCCCGCGGGCGCCGCGTACAGGTCGAGGGAGAGCTTGACCTGGCGGTGCAGCGACTGCACGACGCCGATGTCCGACTCCTTGCCGATGCCGGACAGGACGAGGTTCAGGTACTCCCGCGTCGGCAGCTCCGCGTCGCGCGTCATGTCCCACGCCGACGCCCAGCACAGCGCGCGCGGCAGCGACGCCTCGAAGTCGCCGATGTGGTCCGTGACGAAGGCCAGCGACTCGGTGTCCAGGCGGACCTTCGCGTACGACAGGTCGTCGTCGTTGAGGAGGATCACGGCCGGGCGGCGCTTGCCCACCAGGGCGTCCACGGCGGTGAGTTCACCGTCGACGTCCAGTTCCACCCGGTCCGTGCGCAGCAGCTTGCCGGACGCCTCGTCCAGGTCGTAGAGGCCGATCGCGACGCGGTGCGGACGGAGCGTCGGCTCGCCCTTGGCGCCCTCGGGCAGCGCGGGGGCCTCCTGCTTGACCGCGAAGGACGTGATGACGCCCGCCGTGTCGACGTCCACGACCGGACGCAGGACGTTGATGCCCGCCGTCTCCAGCCACTTCTTCGACCAGGTCTTCAGGTCGCGGCCGCTGGTCTCCTCCAGGGCGCCGAGCAGGTCGGACAGGCGCGTATTGCCGAACGCGTGCCGCTTGAAGTACGCCTGCACGCCCTGGAAGAACTCGTCCTCGCCGACGTACGCGACGAGCTGCTTGAGCACCGAAGCGCCCTTCGCGTACGTGATGCCGTCGAAGTTGACCAGGACGTCGTCCAGGTCACTGATGTCGGCCATGATCGGGTGCGTGGAGGGCAGCTGGTCCTGGCGGTACGCCCACGTCTTCATGGAGTTGGCGAACGTCGTCCAGGAGTGCGGCCACTTCGAGCCCGGCGCGTACGCCTGGCACGCGGCCTCGGCGTAGGTGGCGAACGACTCGTTCAGCCAGAGGTCGTTCCACCACTCCATGGTGACCAGGTCGCCGAACCACATGTGGGCCAGCTCGTGCAGGATCGTGGCGGCGCGCACCTCGTAGGCCGCGTCCGTCACCTTCGAGCGGAACACGTACTGGTCGCGGATGGTCACCGCGCCCGCGTTCTCCATCGCGCCCGCGTTGAACTCCGGCACGAAGAGCTGGTCGTACTTGGCGAAGGGGTACTGGTAGTCGAACTTCTCCTGGAACCAGTCGAATCCCTGCCGCGTGACGTCGAAGATCGCGTCCGAGTCGAGGTACTCGGCGAGCGAGGGACGGCAGTAGATGCCGAGCGGCACCGACTGGCCGCCCGGACCCTCGTACGAGGAGTGCACCGAGTGGTATGGGCCGACGATCAGCGCCGTGACGTACGTCGACATGCGGGGCGTCGGCTCGAACGACCAGATGTCGTCCTTCGGCTCGGGCGTCGGCGAGTTGGAGATCACCGTCCAGCCGCTCGGCGCCTTCACGGTGAACCGGAACGTGGCCTTCAGGTCCGGCTGCTCGAAGGAGGCGAAGACGCGACGCGCGTCCGGCACCTCGAACTGCGTGTAGAGATACGCCTGTTGGTCGACCGGATCGACGAACCGGTGCAGGCCCTCACCGGTGTTGGTGTAGTCGCAGTCGGCGACGACCCGCAGCTCGTTCGGACCGGCCTGCAGGTGCTTGAGCGCGATGCGCGAGTCGCGGAACACGGCGGCCGCGTCCAGCGCGTGACCGTTCAGGACGACCTCGTGGACCGCGGGGGCCACCAGGTCGATGAAGGTCTCGGCGCCCGCCTCCGCGGAGTCGAAGCGCACCGTGGTCACGGACCGGTAGGTGCCGCCCTCCTGTGCTCCGGAGAGGTCGAGATCGACCTCGTACGAGTCAACGGTGAGCAGCTTCGCCCGCTGCTGCGCCTCTTCGCGGGTCAGATTGGTGCCGGGCACGCGGTCATCTCCTCGGGTACGACGTGTGGTCCTCGTGGGCACGACGCGTCGGGTGGTCGGTGGGTGCGACTTATGGTGTTTCCGGCCATCCTTCCATGCGGCTCCGGATGGCCGCCCGGACCATTGTTCTCCCGCTGCCGTGCGGTTACGCTCCGCGCGTTCGCACCGCCGCGCACGGGCCGCCGACCACGGTCCAAGCGGGCGGTCAGGGACCACAGGGGGATGCCGGAAATGCTGGGGACCGAGGGGCCGGTCGCCGGCCCGCGCGCGCGGCGGTCATGACCGACGTACTGGTGGCGGGCGCTGGGATAGGCGGGCTCACCGCGGCGCTCAGCCTGCACGCGGCGGGCATCGACGTCCGGGTGGTGGACGCCATCGACCATCTGCGGCCCGTCGGCGTGGGGATCAACCTCCTGCCGCACGCCGTGCGGGAGTTGACCGAGCTGGGTCTCGGCGATGAGCTGGCGGCGACCGCCGTCGCCCCCGAGGCGATGGTCCACTTCGACCGGCACGGCAACCGCATCTGGGCCGAGCCGCGCGGTTTCGCCGTCGGCTACCACTGGCCGCAGTACTCCGTCCACCGCGGGGCCCTCCAACTGCTCCTCCTCGACGCGGTCCGCGACCGGCTCGGCGACTACGCGGTGCGCACCGGCACCGCCTTCGTGCGGCTCGCCGAGCGCGAGGGCGGCGCGCTGCGGGTCATCCTGCGGGACATGTCACGCGCCAGGGAGTACGCCGTCCGGGTGCGGGCCCTGATCGGCGCCGACGGGCTGCACTCCACGGTGCGGTCCGTGCTGCACCCCGGCGAGGGGCCGCCGCTGTGGAACGGCATCCGGATGTGGCGCGGCACCACCGACTGGCACCCGGTGCTCGGTGGCAGGACCGTGGCGGTCGCGGGCAGCAACGCCGCCGCGAAACTCGTCGTGTACCCGATCTCCCGGCGGGCCAGGGAAGGGGGCAGGGAGCTCCTCAACTGGGTGGCGGAGGTGCGGTTGCCGCCCGCGTACCACCACGGCATCGCCGGGCCCGCCGACTGGAACCGCTCCGGGCGGCTCTCCGACGTCCTGCCGCACTTCGCGGGGTGGCGCATCGGCGACCTCGACGTGCCCGCGCTGCTCGCCGCTACGCGGCACATCCTGGAGTACCCGATGGTCGACCGGGACCCGCTCGCCCAGTGGGGCCGCGGCCCGGTCACGCTGCTCGGCGACGCGGCGCACCCGATGTACCCGGTGGGGTCGAACGGCGGCTCCCAGGCGATCCTCGACGCCCGCGTCCTCGCCCGCTGCCTCGCGCACACGGCGCCGGACCGGGAGGCGGGGCTGCGGGCGTACGAGGAGGTGCGGCGCGAGGCCGCCAACGCGCTCGTCCTCGCCAACCGCACCATGCCCGCGGACCACATCCTCCACGCGGTCTCCCTGCGCGCGCCGGACGGCTTCGACCGGATCGAGGACGTCCTGACGCCGGACGAACTGGCGGAGCTGCACGGGGCGTACCGCAGGACCACGGGCACGGACGTGGCGGAGCTGAACAGGCGGGGGTCGTGGGGGGTGGGGTGACACGGGCTGCGGCTGCGGTTACGACTGTGGCTACGGCTACGGCTACCGCTACGGCTACCGCCACGGCGACGGCGACGGTTGTGGCTGTGGTTCGCCGTTCGGCCTCCGCGCCCGGAATCCGTTCGGCCTCCGCGCCCGAGAACCGCTCGACCTCCACGTCCGGAAACCGCCAGCCTCCTCCTCGCCCGTACGCGAGGCTCGCCCCATGACCACCACCGCGCCCACCACCACCGCGCCCACCACCTACGCCCCGCTCCCCATCGCGCCCGCCGTGCTCGCGCGGCTGCGCGACGCCGACGACGCCGGGCGGCCCTGCGTCCCGTACGTCGACCACGAGGGCGGCGACCCGCTCCGCTGCTGTCTGCGGCCCGCCGCCCCCGGCGAGCGCGTCGCCCTCGTGTCGTACGCGCCGCTGCGCCGCTGGGCCGCCGAGACCGGCGCGGCCCCCGGCGCCTACGACGAGCAGGGCCCGGTCTTCATCCACGCCGACCCCTGCGAGGGGCCGACGGAGGAGCGCGCGGGCTACCCCTTCTCCCGGGCCGGAGCGCTGCGGACGATCCGCCGGTACAGCGCGCAGGGACGCATCGTCGGGGGCCGCCTGCTGGAGATCCCGGAGAGCGAGGAACAGGGCTTCGACGCCGCGTTCACCGAGGCGTTCGCCGACCCGGAGGTCGCCCTCGTACACGTGCGCGCCGTGGAGTACGGCTGCTTCCACTTCGAGGTGCGCAGGCCGAGCAAGGTGAACTAGGAGCCTGCCACCGCCCGCGCGAACTCCCGTACCGGCTCCGTCTCCCCGTCCCGGTGCCACACCATCCCGAGCACCGAGTCCGGAAGGCCCTCGACCGGCACGAAGGTCACGTCCTTGCGGCCGTGGTACTCCGCCATCGGACGGCACAGCAGCATCGCCCCGCGGTCCGCCGCCACCAGGGTCAGGCCCTCCTGGAGCGTGCGGACCGCGGGGGCGGGCACGTCCGAGGGGGCGTGGGCCGTGCGCCAGTACGCGGGGGCGGGCGCGGCCGCCGCGATCAGCGGGGTCCGGGTCAGCTCCGCCGCCGCGAGCGAGTCCCGTTCCGCGAAGGCGTGCCGCACCGACACGGCGACGGTCTGCCGCTCACCGGCGAAGACGGGGCCGAGGACGAGGTCCGGCTCGTCGACCGGGAGCAGCACGATCGCCGCGTCCACACCACCGGCCCGCACCGCTCCGAACGGGTCGGCGAACGGGAGCTCCACGATCTCCGTGGCACAGCCCGGGTGCCGCTCCTGGAAGGCCTCGATGGCCCGCATCAGAGGCGCCTCCGCGGCCCCCTGGAAGCCGACCCGCAGGGTGCCCGCGACGCCCCGCGCCGCCGCCCGCGCCCGTTCGACCGCGGAGGCCAACTCGCGGTAGGACGGCCGTAGTTCGGCAAGAAACCGTTCCCCAGAGGTGGTGAGCGCCACCCGGCGGCTCGTACGCTCCACCAGGCGCGCGCCGATCCGCCGTTCCAGGGCCGCGAGCAACTGGCTGACGCGGCTCTGCGACACGTACAGCCGTTCGCCCGCCCGCCCGAAGTGCAGCTCTTCGGCGAGCACCAGGAAGCACTCCAGCTCCCGTATCTCCAGCCCGTACCCACTCATGCCGCGCGGCCCTCTCTCCTGATCGCCCTGATCGCCCTGATTCTCTGATCGCCCCGACGACCGTCCGGATCGATGAATCCGGCTCATACAAGGATGAGATCTTCCGCGTTGTTCCCGGGCGGGCGCCCCCACAGGGTGGTTGTCATGTCACAGAGCACGCATATGCCCGCGCAGACCGTCGCGTCGCCGCCCCCGCGCGGGCGCCTCGCCGTCCTCACGGTCACCGCCGCCACCTTCTCCGTCGTCACCACGGAGATGCTCCCCGTCGGCCTCCTCACCTCCGTCGGTTCCGGCCTGCACGTCTCGCACGGCACCGCGGGACTCGCCGTCACCCTGCCCGGCATCGTCGCCGGGCTCGCGGCCCCGCTGCTGCCGGTCGCCGCGCGCCGCGCCGACCGACGGAGCGTCCTTGCCGTGCTGATGGTCCTGCTCGCCGCCGCCAACGTCGTCTCCGCGCTCGCGCCCGCCTTCGGCGTGCTGCTCGCCGCCCGCGTCCTGGTGGGCGTCTGCATCGGCGGGGTCTGGGCCGTCGCGGCCGGGCTCGGCGTGCGGCTCGTCCACGAGGAGGGCGCGGGGCGGGCCACGGCGGTGATCTTCAGCGGGATCGCGGTGGCCTCCGTGCTCGGCGTGCCCGCCGGAACGTTCCTGGGCGAACTGGCGGGCTGGCGCTGGGGGTTCGCGGCCCTCGCCGTGCTCGCCCTGGCCGTCGCGGGGCTGCTCGCCACGGTCCTGCCCCGGCTGCCCGCGGACGAGGGGATCGGGCTCGGCGCGTTCCCCGCGCTGCTGCGCATCGGCCGACTGCGGGCCGGGCTCCTCGCCGTCACCCTCCTGGTCACCGGCCACTTCGCCGCGTACACCTACATACGCCCCGTCATGGAGCGGGTGCCCGGCATCGGCGCGGGCCTGATCAGCGTGCTGCTCCTCGCCTACGGGACGGCCGGCATCGTCGGCAACTTCGCGGGCGGCGCCGTGGCGGCCCGCGACCCGCGCAGGGCGCTGCTCACGATTTGCGCCGGACTCACCGCCGTGGTGCTGCTCATGGCACCCGCGGGCGGCTCGACCGTCGCGTCGGTGGCGCTGCTCGTGGCGTGGGGCCTGGCGTACGGCGGGGTCTCGGTCTCCGCGCAGAACTGGGTGATGGCCGCCGCCCCGCACGCCAGGGAGGCGGCGTCGGCGCTCTTCGCGGGGGTGTTCAACGTGGCGATCGCGCTCGGCGCCTTCTCCGGCGGCCGGGTCGCGGACGGCCAGGGGGCGGGCGCCGTGCTGTGGCTCGGCGGCGGGCTCGCCGGGCTCGCGCTCGTGGCGGTGGCGTGCGCGGGGCGCGGGCGGCCGCGGCCGGGGTACGCGAAGGGGGCGGCCACCGGCGAACGGTGACCGCCCCTCATCGGCGTACAGCAGGAGCTCAGCCCTTGAGCTCCGTGGCGCCCTTGAGTTCCGTGGCGCCCGTGAGCTACTTGGAGCCCTTGAGCTCCTTGGCGACCAGCTCCGCGATCTGCACGGCGTTCAGCGCCGCGCCCTTGCGGAGGTTGTCGTCGGAGATGAAGAAGGCCAGGCCGTTCTCGACCGTCTCGTCGTTCCGGATGCGGCCCACGAAGGCCTCGTCCTTGCCCGCGGCCTCAAGCGGCGTGGGCACCTCCGTGACGACGACGCCCTCGGCCGAGGAGAGGATCTCGGTGGCCCGCTGGGGGCTCAGGGGCCGCGCGAAGCGGGCGTTGACCTGGAGGGAGTGGCCGGTGAAGACCGGCACGCGCACGCAGGTGCCGGAGACCTTGAGGCCGGGGATCTCCAGGATCTTGCGGGACTCGTGGCGGAGCTTCTGCTCCTCGTCGGTCTCGTTCAGACCGTCGTCGACGACGGAGCCCGCCATCGGCAGGACGTTGTACGCGATCGGCGCGACGTACTTGTCCGGCTCGGGGAACTCGGCCGCCGAGCCGTCGTGGGTGAGCTTCGGGGCGTCCTCGCCGACCTTCTTGACCTGCTCGAAGAGCTCGTCGACACCGGCGAGGCCGGAGCCGGAGACCGCCTGGTAGGTGGCGACGACCAGCGCTTCGAGGCCCGCCTCGGCGTGCAGCGGCCTGAGGACCGGCATCGCGGCCATCGTCGTGCAGTTCGGGTTGGCGATGATGCCCTTGGGGCGGTCCTGAATCGCGTGCGGGTTGACCTCGGAGACGACGAGGGGGACCTCGGGGTCACGGCGCCAGGCCGAGGAGTTGTCGATCACGACGGCGCCCTGCGAGGCGACCTTCTCCGCGAGGGCCTTGGAGGTGGCGCCGCCTGCCGAGAACAGCACGATGTCCAGGCCCGTGTAGTCGGCCGTGGAGGCGTCCTCGACGGTCACTCCGTCGATGACCTTCCCGGCGCTGCGGGCCGAGGCGAACAGGCGCAGCTCGTCGGCGGGGAACTCACGCTCGACGAGGATCCTGCGCATGACCTTGCCGACCTGACCGGTGGCTCCGACGATTCCGACCTTCACAGGGACTTCCTCCGTAGTGCGTGCGGCCTGGTGACCCCGGCCTGGGCTTGGCTCCATCATGCGTCTGTCCAGGGCGGCTCTGTCCAATCCATTGTCCGAGGTGCGGGACGCCACATTCGCCGGGCACGTCGCGGGCACATCGCCGGACACGTCGCCGTGAACGTTTCGGGCGCTCCGGGCGTCGTAGGGGGAACGCGGGGAGGGGAGGCACATTGCTGCGCGGAAAAGCGCGCCGCGCGCCACGGACGCAGCCACAGGCGCAGCCACAGACGCGGGGGGCGGACCCGCTCGGTCCGGCACTGGAGGACCGGGTCCGGGCCGTCCTCGCGCTCGGCGGGGTGCCGCACGCCGATCTGCCGGACGGGGTGCAGCAGGTCAGGCTGAAGCTCCTTGAGCGGGCCGCGGACGGACGCGAGGCGCCGCGTGACGTGTCCGCGTGGTCGGCCGTCGTGGCCTCCAACCTCGCGATGGACTGGCACCGCTCCCGGCGCAGGCAGGAGCGGCTCGGCGAGCGGCTCGCGGTCCTGTGGCGGGAGGCCACCGACGAGGACGGCGCGGAGGCGCGGGCCACCTCGCTGGCCGTGGCCCAGGGCCTCGGCGAGCTGCCGGACGCCCAGCGGCAGGTGGTGGTCCTGCGCTTCTACGCGGACCTCCCGGTCCGGGACATAGCGCATGAACTGGGCATTCCGGAGGGCACGGTCAAGAGTCGGCTGCACACGGCGGTCCGGCTCCTGCGGGCCCGGCTGCACGAAGGGGAGGTGGTGTGACGTGCGGGACGAGGACTTCGACGCGCTGATGACGGCGATCACGGACGAGCCCGTGCCGGACGGGGCGCTGCGCGACCCTGACGCCGCCGCGGCCCACGCGGCGGCCGTGGCGGACGTCGCGCTGCTGCGGGAGCGGCTCGGCGCGGTGGGCGACACGCTGGCCGCGCGGGACGCGCCCCCCGCGGCACGGGCGCTCCCGTTCCGGCCCGCCCCGTTCCGGCCCGCGCGCCCGGCGGCCCGGCGCCGTCTGACGGTCGCCCTCGGCGCGGTGGCGGCGACGGTGGCCGCGGCCATGGTCGGCGGGCTCGCCTGGCTCGTGGTGGACACCGGGCCGGGTGCGAGCGACTCGGACGCGAAGGGCGCGGCGCCCGGGGCCGGGGGACACCGGAGCGACGGGGGCGCGGATCTGAGCGCCGAGGGCTTCGTCGCCTGCTCGCGGCTCATCGTGGAGGGCACGGTCAGCGCGGTCGATCCGGTGCCGGGTGGCTTGCAGGAGCGCGTCACGGTCGACGTGACGCGGTACGTGAAGCCGGAGTCGGGCAGCGGCACGGTCACGTTCCCGATGGACCGCGACGCGGCCCCGCGCCTGAAGACCGGCGACCGGGTCCTCGTCACGGTCGACAAGGGCTCGGCGGAGCCCGCCAACTGGGCCGTCGGCAAGGAACGGGACCGCCTGCGCGCGATGATCCGCAAGGCCCTGGCGGCGTCGGAGAAGATCCGGTGCGACGGCGACGGCGACAGCGACGGTGACGGCCCCGGGCCCGGGGGTTGAGCGCGGGGCAGTGCCGGAAAGCCCCGCCGGACTCCGCCCGAAGGCGGCTCCCGGCGGGGCTTCATCATCCTTATATCCCTACGAAGCGTTACGGCGTGACCTTCTCCACCTTCACGCTGCCGCTGCCCGCGACCGTGCCGCCCGCGTTCAGCAGGGACACCTCGCCGAACAGCTCACGGCCCGCGGCGGCCGGGGTCTTCGCCTCGACCTTCGCCTCGACCTGCGCCGAGGCGCCGTTGCCGAGCTTGATCTGCTTCGACTCGTCGACGGTGACGGTGCCGAGCGCGCCGGAGAAGAAGACGTCCCGGTAGTCGTACGCGGTCGTGCCGGACGGCACCGAGTAGCCCGCCACCTCGATCGTGTACGTACCGGCGGCCGGCTTGGTCAGGCTGACCGACTCGTCCGAGTCGCCCTCCGCCGACGAACCGACGACGACGCCGTCCTTCTTGACGGCCAGGTCCAGGTCGGCGGCGACGTCCGCGGGGGAGCCGATGGCGACGTCGAGACGCTCCGCGCCCGCGGGCACGACGACCTCGGTGGTCTGCGTCTCGCCCTGCTTGATGCTGGGCCGCACCGACTTGGCGGAGCCGAGCGGGCCGCCCTTGAGCTTGCCGTCGACGGCCGCGAAGTTGTTCGTCACCTTCCAGGAGACGGGGGCGGGCGTGCCGACCTTCGCCTCGGGCAGCGTCTGCACGGCCGGGTCGAAGGCGACGCCGAGCGCGGCGACGTTCAGCTTGTACGGGTTGTCGAGCATCGGCGACGTACGGCGCGACTCGACCTCGATCTCCCAGACACCGGCCTGCGGGGCCGCGTACGCACGCAGGTCCGGGCGGCAGGTGTTGGCCGGGTTCTCGTAGTTCGGGTAGCAGACGATCGACGAGGTGGAGTCGACCGGAACGCCGTAGGGGTGCACCGCGATGAAGCGGGTCTGGCTCTTGTCCTTCAGGCCGCCGAGGGCGACCTCGAGGGACTTGGCGCCCTTGGGGACCGTCACGAAGTACGACGTGGTGCTGTTGCGCTGCGTCGAGCTCTTCGCCGAGAAGGTGAACGACGGCTTGGCGAGCGGCGTCGAGACGACGACCGTCGACATGATCTGCTGGTCGACGCCCTCGGTGCGCTTGTCGTCGACGGCGAGGATCGCGCTGTGCAGCCCGGCCGACTTGGCCTGCGCCCGGACCTTGACGGTGACCGGCTTGTTCAGGCCCAGCTTCACTTCGTCGTCGCCGAGCAGCTTGAACGTGCCCTCGTGGTTGTTGACCAGCTTCAGGCTGTGGCGGATGGCGCGGTCCGGGCCCGAGGTGCGGGTGACCGTGACGTCGTACGTCCGCTTCTGGCCGGTCTTCAGGCCGCCCTCGCGGTCGTAGATGCCGGTGCCGGGCTTCTTCAGCTCCTGCTCAAGGGCGGTGTCGACCGGGGCCTTCACCGTGTACGTGTGCGCCTTCGCGCCGTCCTCGATGGCCTTCCAGGCGTCGACGATGTCGATGAGGCCGGTGCCCTGCGCGTACGCCTGCTCACCGCTGATGTGGCTCGCGGCCGAGGTCAGCGCGGTGCGCAGCTTCGCCGGGGGCAGGGCGATGTGCTCGCGCTTGGCGGCGGAGAGCAGCAGCGCCGAGGCGCCCGCGGCCTGCGGGGACGCCATCGAGGTGCCCTGCAGCATGGAGTAGCCGGCCGGGAGGCTGTAGCCCGCCTCGGCGACCGGGGCGCCGGGCAGCCAGGTCTGGGTGGTGTTGATGGCCGAGCCGGGCGCCGAGATGATGGGCGCGAAGCCGCCGTCCTCACGCGGGCCGCGCGAGGAGAACGGCATCATCGCGTACTTCTTCTTCACGGCCGAGCCGTAGTTGGCGGCCCAGGTCTCCTTGGAGATGGCCGCGCCGACCGAGATGACCTTGTCGGCAAGGCCGGGGTCGCCGATGGTGTTGGCGCCGGGGCCCGAGTTGCCCGCGGAGATCACCAGCTGCACGCCGTAGGTGTCGATGAGGCGGCTGTAGAGCTCGGCGCGCGCGTTGTTGCCGTCGTTGAGGGCGGGCAGGCCGCCGATCGACATGTTCACGATGTCGACGCCGCGCTTCGTCACGAGGTCGATCATGCCCTCGGTCAGCGCGACGTTGGTGCAGCCGCCGGTCCAGGTGCAGGCGCGCGAGGAGACCAGCTTGGCGCCGGGCGCCGCGCCGCTCATCTTGCCGCCGAACAGGCCGTTGGCCGCGGTGATGCCCGCGACGTGCGTGCCGTGCTCGGACTCGATGACGCCGATGTTGACGAAGTCGGCCTTCTTGCCGACCCAGTCGCCGCCGTACGGGTCGGTCGGCACGTCCTTGCGGATCTCGACGACGAACGGGACGCGCTCGGCGACGTCGGTCGCCGGGTCGTCCTTGCCGAAGTAGGCGACCTGGTGGCCGTCCTTGTACGGCTTCATCGGCTTGTCGTCGGTGAAGTCCTTGTTGTCGTTCAGGTCGACGCGGACGGTGCCGGCGGCCGGGTCGTAGAGCACGCCCCAGCTGTCGGTGGTGTCACCGTCGCGGTTGATGTCGCCCTTGGCGTCGCCGCCGGTGGTGGCCGACTCCCGGAAGCGGTTGACCTGGAAGGAGCCCGCCGGGGCCTTCCACGTCTCGCCGTCCCAGGTGAAGACGGGGCCGCTGACCGGGTTGGTCATCCGGCGCCAGGTGGCGTCGGCGTCCACGATCGGGTCGGTCGCGGTCACCCAGTCGGTGATCTTGCGCTCACCGGTCGTGGTCTTCTTCAGCGCGGGGTGACCCAGGTCGATGCCGGAGTCGAGGATGCCGATGGTGACGCCGCGGCCATCGGCCTTGCGGTGCTTCTTCACGAAGTCGACGGCGCCCGTCTCGGCGGACGGGTTGTACGGGTTCTTCGCCGGAGTGCTCTTGTCCGGGCCCGGGTACGTCCCCCGGGCGGCGGTCTTCGCGCCCTTGGCGCGGTCCGCGGCGGGGGTCGGGTCGTCCAGCTCGATCTCGTGGCGCAGATCGATGGCGTGCACCGACGACAGCTTCGCGGCCGACTTGATCGCGGCGTCCGCCTTGGCGGTCGGCACGGTCGCGCGGACGTAGCCGAGCTTGTCGTAGGTGCGGCCCACCGAGCCGCCCTTGACGCCGTCGAGCTGGTCGGCGACCTGCTCGGTGGCGCCGGGCGCGGTGGCGACCATCATCGTGACGGTCTTCTCGCCGTCCGCGCGGGCGTCGGCAAGCAGTTCGGCGTCGGCCGGACCGAGCTTGTCGCCCGCGGACTTGGGCGCCGGGACGGGGGTCTCGTCCGCGGCGAAGGCGAGGGGGGCGGCCCCGGTCGCGCAGAGCGCGGCGGTGAGACCGACGGCTATCGCGAGACGGGGCGCGCGTCTCGCGCTGGAACTGGATCTGGGCATCGGCATCCCTGTACGTGAAGGTCGGGAAGGAGGGTCGATCCCGTCCGGAACCCCGAAGGGTCCGGAAATCGGGACCGGATGACCGCTCACCCTTACGTAAGTGACAGGTGTTTGGGGAGAGTTGTCCGAGCTGTGATCGGGGTGTGACGTAATTCCGCCATGCGCCATCGCGGACAAGAGTGAGCACAAGGGACATTGGGTGCTCCTGGCGTGCCCCGGAGAGGCGCGGGGAACCGCACGACAAGCCACGGCAAACCTGCAGACCGAGAGCGTTCTCCCGAAGAACCGCCTAGCGTCACCCCGTGCACAAAGAACTCCGGGTGGCGGCCTACGCCGTATGCGTACGCGACGGCCACGTCCTGCTCGCCCGCTGGGTCGCGGGCGACGGCAGCAAACGCTGGACGCTGCCCGGCGGCGGCATGGACCACGGCGAGGACCCCTACGACACCGTGATCCGGGAGGCCGACGAGGAGACCGGATACGTCGTCGAGCCGGTCGCGCTCCTCGGCGTCGACTCCCTGCGCCGCCGCTATCCGCGCCGACTCGGCGCCGTCGCCGACTTCCACGGCCTGCGGATCGTGTACGAGGGGCGCATCACCGGCGGCACCCTGCGCAGCGAGACCGAGGGGTCCACGGACCTCGCGGCCTGGCACCCCCTGGACGCCGTGCCCGACCTCGACCGCGTCGGGCTCGTCGACATCGGCCTGAGCCTCTGGCGCACCCGCCCCGCCGACGGCCACAGCCACAGCCATGGCCACGCCGCGGAACCGGAGAACTGACCCCGCCAACTGCCTTCCCTTCCCCGGAAGGTGAACGTGGAGTGACCGCTTCCTCTCCGCCCGGAGAGGGGTGCGTGACCGCGCAGGGTGCCGGGTGATCCACGTACGGTGATCTGCGTCGGCCGTTGCGGCCTCGTTCACGCGCAGGTCATCCCCGCTGCCAACGATCCAGTACGAGCGGGCAGTTCGCAGGCCGCAGTCAGGCCCGGGCCGCCCGCGACCACTGCCGACGCGTTCGCACCCGGGGAGACCGCGCCATGCCGCGCATACGCTCTGTCGCCACCGCAACCGCCGAAACCGCCACGGCCGCAATCGCCGAGACCGCAATCGCCGAGACTGCCACGGCCGCAACCGGCGTGGCGTCCCGCGCCGCCTCCGCCGTGGCCGGGCTCGACCGCCGCGCGTTCCTCGCCGCAGCCGGAGCAGTCACCGTCTCCGCAGGCGTCGGCTACGCCCTCGGCCCCGGCGCGGGCTCCGGCAACGCCGCGCCCGCGGGCCACGCCACCGTCCCGCGCTCCCGCCCGGCGCCCGCCGCGCCCCTCATGCCGTACAAGAACGGCACCACTCTGCTCACCGTCGCCGCACCGCGCGGCAGCACCGGCTACCGGCGGCTCGGCGACGGGCCCGCCTGGCGCCGCGTCGTCCGGGGCGATCTCGCGGCGGCCGGGGCGGGCCGCGAGAACCGGCGGACCGCGCTCGCCGCCTTCGTGCAATTCACCGACCTGCACCTCGTCGACGTCCAGCACCCCTTGCGCTACGAGTACCTGCGCGCCCAGACCGCCAGCGCCTGGCGGCCCCACGAGTCCCTCTCCGTGGCCGGTGCCGTCGCCCTCGTCGAGCGGGTCAACGCCCTGCGCGGCGCGCCCGCCACCGGCGCGCCCCTGCACTGCGTCGTGACGACCGGCGACAACACCGACAACAACTCCCGGTCCGAACTGGACTGGTTCCTCAAGGTGATGAGCGGCGGGCGCATCACACCCAATACCGGCGACCCGCGCCACTACGAAGGCGTGCAGAGCAGCGGCCTCAAGCTGTACTGGCACCCGGACGACGCCCTGCGCGACGCCGACAAGGGGCTCGGCTTCCCGCGCCTGCACGGCTTCCTCGACGCGGCGATCAGCGAGGTCAACAGCCCGGGTCTCGGCCTGCCCTGGTACTCCACGGTCGGCAACCACGACGCCCTGCCCGGCGGCTGCTGGGCGCCCAGAGACCCGTACTTCACCGAATTCGCCACCGGCGGGAAGAAGCTGATGTCTCTGGACGAGGCGCGTGGAGCCGCCCTGTGGAAGGCGGTGAAGAAGGGCCGCGACCCCAAGGGCGCGCACTTCAAGGAGCTCCTCAAGAGCGAGGCGCGCCGCATGTGGTCCGTCACGCCGGACGCGTCCCGCGCGCCCTTCACGCCCGCCGAGTACCTCCAGGCGCACCTCGACCCCGCGCACACCGGTCCCGGCCCCGTCGGCCACGGCTACACGCAGGAGAACCTCGCCGCCGCCACGCAGTACTACTCCTTCCGCATCAGCGACGACGTGCTCGGCATCAGCCTGGACACCACCGACCCCGGCGGCCACT
Source organism: Streptomyces sp. NPDC046465 (assembly GCF_040646035.1). Lineage (NCBI taxonomy): Bacteria > Bacillati > Actinomycetota > Actinomycetes > Kitasatosporales > Streptomycetaceae > Streptomyces > Streptomyces sp. NPDC046465. Next base: position 630,033 of record NZ_JBEYZK010000001.1, on the reverse strand, counting down.
ACGAGGGCTCGCTCGGCACCGCTCAACTCCGCTGGCTGGAGCGGGAGCTGAAGACCAACGAGGAGCGCGACGGCGGCCCGTCGTACGTCGTCGTCCTCAGCCACCACACCAGCAAGAGCATGCGCAACCTCCGCGACGACCCGGCGCGCCCCGGCGAGGCCCGGCACGGCGGCGACGAGCTCGTGACGCTGCTCGGCCGCTTCCCCTCCGTCCTCGCCTGGGTCAACGGCCACAGCCACAAGAACGCCATCACCCCGCACCGCACCGCGCACGGCTCCTTCTGGGAGGTCTCCACCGCCTCGCACATCGACTTCCCGCAGCTCGCGCGGGTGGTGGAGATCAGCGACAACCACGACGGAACGATCTCCGTCTTCACCACCCTCATCGAATCCGCGGCCCCGCACCGCACGGACTTCGCCGACCTCTCCCAGACCGGCCTGGCCGCGCTCTACCGCGAGCTGTCCTTCAACGCGCCCGGCGCGAGGGCCACGTTGGGCGGCGAGCCGGGGGACAGGAACACGGAGCTGATCCTCAAGAAGGGCTGAGTCGGCTGAAACACGCCCAACCCGCGCACCGGTCTCAACCTCGGCCCGGGGCCGCCCAGTCCCCCCTGTCGACCACGATCGACCGCGATCGAGCGCGATCGACCATGTTCGACAACGAGGGGACATCACATGTCAGTGCGCAGAAGCCGCCTGCTGGGTGCGGCGGCGATGACGACCACGGCGTTGGCGATGACGGCGGGGGCGCTCACGGCCCCTGCCTCAGCCGCCCCTGCCTCAGCCGCCCCTGCCTCAGCCGCCCCTGCCTCAGCTGCCCCTGCCTCAGCCGCCCCTGCCTCAGCTGCCCCTGCCTCAGCCGCCCTTGCCGCCGCCGCGCAGCCGGACCGGCACGAGGCGACGAAGCGGGCGCTCGACGGCATCGTCGCCGAGGGCGTGCCCGGGGTGACCGCCCAGGTGCGGGACGGGAACGGGCCCTGGAACGCCGCTTCGGGCCTCGGTGACCTCAAGCGGCAGACCCCGCGCGGCGAGCACGACCGGTTCCGCGTCGGCAGCATCACCAAGACGTTCGTGGCGACCGTGCTGCTGCAACTGCAGGCCGAGGGCCGCATCGATCTGGACGACACGGTGGGGAAGTGGCTGCCGGGCGTCGTCGAGGGGCACGGGCACGACGGGGACAGGATCACGGTCCGGCAGCTCCTCAACCACACCAGCGGGATCGCCGACTACACCACGGACGACGAGTTCCTACGGAAGGTGTTCGGCAAGGGCTTCTTCAAGCACCGCTACGACACCTGGACGCCCCGGCGACTGGTGAACCTCGCCATGCGCCACAAGCCGACCTTCGAGCCCGGCACGGACTGGAGCTACTCCAACACCAACTACATCGTCGCCGGGATGATCATCAAGAAGGTGACGGGGAACGCGTACGGCGACGAGATCAGGCGGCGCGTCATCGCTCCTCTCCACCTGACCGCCACCACGGTCCCCGGCACCCGCCCCACCGTGCCGCAGCCCAGCTCCCGCGCCTACGGCAAGCTCCCCGCGGACCCCGAGGCCAAGGTCTACGACGTCACCGAGCTCAACCCGTCGGGGGCGGGCTCGGCGGGTGAGATGATCTCCGACTCGGCGGACCTGAACCGCTTCTACGCGGCGCTGCTCGGCGGCAGGCTGCTGCCCGAGGCGCAGCTCGCCGAGATGAAGACGACGGTCCCCGTCGGCGACAAGGGCGCCGGATACGGGCTCGGCATCTCGGTCCTCAAGCTGCCCTGCGAGGGGACGGTCTGGGGCCACGACGGGGGCATCCACGGCTCGTCGTCCCTGGCGGTGACGACCCCGGACGGCCGCCACTCGCTGGCGCTCAACATCAACGGCGACTGGGCGGGTGACGTCGACCCGGTGGTGACGGCGGAGTTCTGCGGCGAGGGGGGAGACGCGTGACCCCGCACAGAGGGCACAGCGCGCTCAGAGGGCACAGCGCGCACAGAGGCCTGACAGGTGCGGCAGCGGCACTGGCGGTGGCCTTGGCGGCGGGCGCCCTCGCGGCCCCAGCGTCCGCCGCGTCACCGCGCCCCGGACACGAACACGAACACGGACACGAACACGAACACGGACACGGACACGGCGGCCACCGGCACGAGGCCACCCAACGGGCGTTCAACGGGGCCGTGGAGGAGGGCGTGCCCGGAGTCACCGGCGAGGCGAGCGACACGTACGGGAAGTGGAAGGGGACCTCGGGCCTCGGGGACCTGGAACGCGGGACGCCGCGCGGCGACAACGACCGCTTCCGCGTCGCCAGCATCACCAAGACGTTCGTGGCGACGGTCCTTCTCCAGCTGGAGGCCGAGGGGCGGATCGACCTGGACGACACGGTGGGCACGTGGCTGCCGGGAGTCGTCGAGGGCAACGGCCATGACGGGGACCGGATCACGGTCCGGCAGATCCTCAACCACTCCAGTGGGATCTTCGACGTCTCGGCGGACCCGGAGTTCCGACGGACGGTGTTCACCGAGGAGTTCCTCCGGCACCGCTACGAGACGTGGACGCCTGAGCGGCAGGTGCAGATCGCCATGCGCCACGAGCCCGTCTTCGCGCCCGGCACGAGCTGGCGGTACTCCAACACCAATTACGTTGTCGCCGGGATGGTCATCAAGAAGGTGACGGGCAACGAGTACGGCGACGAGATCAGGCAGCGCATCATCGAACCGCTCGGCCTGAAGTCCACCAGCGCCCCCGTGACCGACCCCACCCTGCCGGGTCCGCACAGCAGGGCGTACTCGAAGCTGCACGGAAAACCGCAGGACAGGACGTACGACTTGACGGAGCTCAACCCTTCCCTGGCGGGCTCGGCGGGCGGAATGATCTCCGACGCCGCCGACCTGAACCGCTTCTACACGGCGCTGCTACGGGGAAAGCTGCTGCCCGCGAAGCAACTGGCCGAGATGAAGGAGGGCGTTCCGACGGGCGAGGGCACCCCGCCCGGGTCGCGCTACGGCCTGGGCCTCGAACGCCGCAAGCTGCCCTGCGGCAAGGTGCTCTGGGGCCACGACGGCAATATGCACGGCAGCTCGACCTTCGCGGTGAGCACGCCGGACGGCAGGCACGCGCTGGCGTACAACTTCAACGGGGACTGGGCGGGGGACCACGCCCCGGTCCTGACGGCGGAGTTCTGCGGCACGTGACACAGCGGGCGGGAAACCTTCCCGTCGGGCCTCGGCGAAGGGGCGGAACCCGTGACCTCACGGCGTTCCGCCCCTTCACTCCCCGTCCTGCGGTCCTGCGGTCCTGCGGTCCTGCGATATGGCGGTCCGCGCCCGCGTTATCTCGGCAGCACCACCACATACGCCGCCGGGTCACGGTCGACCGACGCCATCAGCGCGGTCCGCACCACGGCCGCCTGCTGTTCGGCGGAGTCCCTGAGCTTCTTCGGGGTGAGGTGCACGACGGTGATGCCGAGCCGTTCCAGGTGCTCGCGCTTGCGGACGTACTCCGACCACATCGCGTCCTCGTCCTGGCGCGGCGCCCGCGTGTCCAGCTCCACGGCGACGGCGTGGTCGGGCCAGTAGGCGTCGACGCCGCCCAGCTGCGGGCCGCCGGGCAGCCGCAGGTCGACGTTCCAGAGTGGGTCGGGCAGACCGTGTTCGCTGACCATCCGGTACAGCCGGTCCTCGGCGATGGCGCGCCCCTCGGCGAGCAGGGAGTCGACGGCGTCCACGACGTGCGGGCGGGTCAGCAGCCCCGCGTCGTGCAACTCCCGTACGACGGCCGCCGGTTCGCAGTGCCCGCCGCGCACCGCCTCGGTGAGCAGCCGCCGCACGGCGCCCGCGTCGGTGAGCTGTGCCACGGCGTCGGCGAGGGCTCGCGGCACCGGGGCCACCGGAACTCCCGTGATCTGCTGCGGAGTCGGCATCACCTGGCTGCGTACGAGCCGGGCGAAGCCGACGGACCGCAGGCGGCGGGTACGGGGCACCAGGACGTCGACGCGGTCCAGGGAGAGCAGCGGGGGAGCGGACGAGAAGCGGTGCAGGGCGAGGGCGGCGAGGCCCGTGATCATCGCGTCCGCGTACGGGGCGTGGGCCTCGCCCGCGCGGGGCTGGGCGGGCACGGCTCTGGCGGGGCGGACCGGCGGGCGCCCCGCGTACAGCAGGGCGCCGTGCAGCCGCTCCTCGCTGGTCGGCGGGCCCGGGTGCAACAGGCAGACGCCCGGGAGGAGTTGCTGCCAGGGCCCGCCGGGTCGGCAGTGCGTTCCGGCGTCCGCCGCCGTGACGCCGTGCTCGCCGAGCTGGGCGGTGCTCATGACGCGAAGCTGGACGTCGGCGAGGTGCTGGAGGGGGAGGGGTGAGAGCGGGGCGTTGTGGTTCATGCCCCGGTCGTTCCCGCGCCCGGCCGCCCCGCTAACCGGTGTTACACGCCCGTCGACAAACCCGGACAAGCTCGCCCTAAAGCACGGACGTTCGACTGCCGATGAGCTCCCGCGCGCGACACCGCCCTGACCTGCGCCGCCGGGGCGGGGGAGGGCCTCCTGAGCCGCGACCCGAGCCGCGTCCTGAACCCTCCCCGCACCCCGTCACTCAGACCGCGGCCCCCGCGTCACAGGCCTGGGCCCGCAGCGAACGGGCCAGGTCGTCCCGCGCCTCCAGGACGAGGCGGCGCAGGGCGGGCGCGCCGGACTCATGGGCGGTGAGCCACTCGTCCGCCGCCGCCAACGTCGCCTCGTCGCCCTGCAGATGCGGGAAGAGGCCCTTCACCACGTCCATGCCGATCTGGATGGACCGCTCGGCCCACACCCGCTCGATGGCGGCGAAGTACTTGGAGACGTACGGCGCCGTCAGCTCCCGCTGCGAGGGCCGTGCGAACCCCGAGATCGTCGCCTCCACCAGCGCGTTGGAGAGCGCGTCGGACTCCACCACGGAGGCCCACGCCTGCGCCTTGACCGCCGCCGAGGGGCGCGCGGCCAGGCACCGCACCTGGTGCCGCTTGCCGGAAGCCGTGTCGTCGCGGGCCAGTTCGGCCGCCAGGACGTCCTCGCCCGCGACGCCGTGCGAGGTCAGCGGCGAGAGGAACGCCCAGCGCAACTCCTGGTCGACGTCCAGGCCGTCGATCTTGGCGGTGCCTTCGAGGAGGCCCTGCAGCAGCTGCAGATCGGTCGCCGACGACGCCACGGTGGCGAAGAACCGCGCCCATGTCAGCTGGTGCTGGCTGCCCGGCTCGGCGATACGCAGCTCGCGCAGCGCGCCCTCGGCGAGGTCCCGGCCGCCCTCCTCGCGCCAGGTGGGCGCGGCGTAGTGCGTGAGGGCGGAGTTGGCCCAGGCGTGCAGCATCTGGAGCACGCCGATGTCGCTCTCGCGCCCGGCGAAGCGCAGCACCAGGCCGATGAAGTCACGGGCGGGCATCAGGCCGTCCCGCGTGAGGTTCCACAGCGAGGACCAGCACAGGGCGCGGGCCAACGGGTCGGTGATGTCGCCGAGATGGCCGCGCAGCGTCGCGAGGGAGTTCTCGTCGAAGCGGCTCTTGCAGTACGTCAGGTCGTCGTCGTTGACCAGGACCAGCTCGGGGGCCTCCGCACCGGCCAGCTCGGTGACGACGGTGCGCGGACCCTCGACGTCGGCCTCCGCGCGGGCGTACCGCTCGAGCTCGCCACCGGCCGCCCTGCGGTACAGGCCCACGGCCACGCGGTGCGGGCGCAGTTCGGGGTGGGACTCGGCGGCCTCCTGGAGGACGGAGAGCTCGGTGATGCGGCCCTCCGCGTTCAGAATGACTTGCGGAGTCAGGGAGTTGACGCCCGCCGTCTGTAGCCAAGCACGCGACCAGGCCGCCATGTCGCGCCCGGAGGTCTCCTCCAGGACCGAGAGCAGGTCGCCGAGGACCGTGTTGCCGTACGCGTGCCGCTTGAAGTAGCGCCGGGCGCCCTCCAGGAAAGCGTCACGCCCGACGTACGCCACGAGCTGCTTGAGGACCGAGGCGCCCTTGGCGTACGTGATCCCGTCGAAGTTGAGCTTGGCGTCCTCCAGGTCGCGGATGTCGGCCGTGACCGGGTGGGTGGAAGGCAGCTGGTCGGCGCGGTAGGCCCATGCCTTGCGGTTGTTGGCGAAGGTGATCCAGCCGTTGGTGAAGCGGGTGGCATCGACCATGGAGAAGGAGCCCATGAAGTCGGCGAAGGACTCCTTGAGCCACAGGTCGTCCCACCACCGCATGGTGACGAGGTCGCCGAACCACATGTGGGCCATCTCGTGCAGGATCACGTTGGCCCGGCGCTCGTACGACGCCTGGGTCACCTTGCCGCGGAAGATGAACTCCTCGCGGAAGGTCACCAGGCCCGGGTTCTCCATCGCGCCCAGGTTGTACTCAGGGACGAACGCCTGGTCGTACTTCCCGAAGGGGTACGGGTAGTCGAAGTTGTCGTGGAAGAAGTCCAGGCCCTGCTTGGTGACGAGGAAGACGTCGTCGGCGTCGAAGTGCGGGGCGAGGCCCTTGCGGCACATCGCGCCGAGGGGGATCTCCAGGCGGGTGCCGTCGTCGAGGACCCGCTCATAGGAGTCCGTCACGTAGTGGTAGGGGCCGGCGACGACCGCCGTGATGTACGTCGAGATCGGCTTCGTCTCGGCGAACTTCCAGACGCCGTCGGACAGTTCGCCCACGCCGTTGGACCAGGCGGTCCACCCCTCGGGAGCCTGTACCTGGAAGCGGTAGGGCGCCTTGAGGTCGGGCTGCTCGAAGTTGGCGAAGACGCGGCGGGAGTCCGCGGGCTCGTACTGCGTGTAGAGGTAGACCTCGCCGTCCTCGGGGTCGACGAAGCGGTGCATGCCCTCACCGGTGCGGCTGTAGGCGCACTGGGCGTCCACCACCAGTTCGTTCTCCTCGGCCAGCTCCTCCAGGGCGATCCGGGTGCCGTCGAAGACTTCGGAGGGGTCCAGGTCCCTGCCGTTGAGGGAGAGGGCCGTGACGCTCGGGGCGATCAGGTCCGCGAAGGACGCGGCGCCCGGCTCCGCGCAGCGGAACCGGATCGTGGTGACCGACCGGAACGTGCGCGGTTCCTGACCGCTCTCGCCGACCGCCGACCGCAGGTCGAGGAAGACCTCGTATCCGTCGACGGAAAGCAGCGCGGCCCTCTCATGGGCCTCGTCGCGGGACAGATTCTCACCGGGCACGGGCGGCACTCCCTTGTGACTCGCATGTGTGACTCGCATGACTCGTACGAATGTCTACGATCCTCGCACGTGCCGTCTGCCGCCGACATCCGGGAATGCCCCGGTGTGCCACTGACGTTTTCCCGGCCAGATGCGAACGCATTCCCTAGGGAGAGACATGTCCGAGAACGGCAGCAAGACCCCCGTCGACTTCTGGTTCGACCCGCTGTGCCCCTGGGCCTGGATGACGTCGCGCTGGATGCTCGAGGTCGAGAAGGTCCGTGACGTGGAGGTCCGCTGGCACGTGATGAGCCTCGCCGTCCTGAACGAGAACAGGCTGGACGAGCTCCCCGACGAGTACCGCGAGATGCTGGAGACGAAGGCCTGGGGCCCCGTCCGCGTCGTCATCGCCGCCCAGCAGGAGCACGGTGAGGAGATCACCGGCAAGCTCTACACCGCGCTCGGCACCCGCTTCCACAACCGGGGCGAGGGCGTGACCCGCGAGGCCGTCGTCGGCGCTCTCAAGGACGTCCACCTGCCCGCGGAGCTCGTCGACCACATGGACAAGGACACCTACGACGCGGAGCTGCGCGCCTCCCACAAGGAGGGCATCGACAAGGTCGGCCAGGACGTCGGCACGCCGGTCATCGCCGTCCCCGGCGCCGACGGCTCGCAGATCGCCTTCTTCGGCCCCGTCGTGACCCCCGCGCCCAAGGGCGAGGCCGCGGCACGGCTCTGGGACGGCACGCTGCTCGTGGCCTCGACGCCGGGCTTCTACGAGATCAAGCGGACCCGGACCGAGGGCCCCAACTTCGAGTGAGCCCCGAGGGGTGCGCAACAGAAGTGAGTGCGCAACAGAAGTGAGTGCGCAACAGAAAGGCCCCCGTGAGTCATGTCCTCACGGGGGCCTTTCCTCCATCCGCCCGCCCCGGGAAGGTTGAGAAGACGATCACGAGGCAGGACGTTCGACGGCCGTCGCCGGGGGAAGCTCGGCGACGGCCGTGTCTCAGGGAGCCAGCAGCAGGCTGTTGACCCGCTCCTTGGCGGCGGCGTAGCGCTTGGCCACGTCCTGCCAGTTGACGACCTCCCACATGGCCTCGATGAAGTCGACCTTCTGGTTCTTGTACTGCAGGTAGAAGGCGTGCTCCCAGGCGTCGAAGACCAGGATCGGCGTCGAGCCCTGGCCGATGTTGCCCTGGTGGTCGTAGACCTGCTCGACGATGAGGCGGTTGCTGAGCGGCTCGTAGGCGAGCACGCCCCAGCCCGAACCCTGCGTCGTCGCCGAGGCCTTGGTCAGCTGGGCCTTGAACTTGGCGAAGGAGCCGAAGGACTCGGTGATCGCGTCCGCGAGGTCACCGACGCCGTCCGCGGCCGTCGGCTCGCCGCCGCCGCCGTCCTTCGGGCTGTTCATGTTGTGCCAGTAAATGCTGTGCAGGATGTGACCGGAGAGGTGGAAGGCCAGGTTCTTCTCCAGGCCGTTGATGGCGCCCCACGTCTCCTTGTCGCGAGCCTCCTCCAGCTGCTCAAGGGTGTCGTTCGCGCCCTTCACGTACGCCGCGTGGTGCTTGTCGTGGTGCAGCTCGATGATCTGCGGGTTGATGACAGGTTCGAGCGCCGCGTAGTCGTACGGAAGTTCAGGAAGCGTGTAAATGGCCATGAGTCCGAGCCCTCCGACTGCTGCTCTGCTGTGGTGCACTGTTGTGGCACTGTTGCGTTGCTCAACTTATTGCAAGTCTTTCGCAACTGCAGGCTAGCAGCAGGAACGGCGCGAAGTTGATCAGCCCTTTGTCCTAGGTCCGGGCGGGAATTTCGGCGCATACGACAGAGCCCCGGACCGTGCGGTCCGGGGCTCTGTCGGCAGTTCGGCGGCTAGACGGCCGCCGCCGCCCGCTTCTCCGCCGTCTTCTGCCGCACGATGCCGATCACGGCGAGCACCAGCGTCAGCGCGCCCGTGGCGAGGAGCTGCTTGCGCGTGTCCGGCTGGTCGGTCATCAGATAGAAGACGTACGCCATCGCGGCCAGCGCCACCCACGTCAGGAACGGGAACGCCCACATCTTGATGACCAGCGACTCGGGCGCCTCGCGCTCCGTCCTGCGGCGCAGGATCAGCTGCGAGACGGCGATGAAGATCCAGACCATCAGGATCATCGCGCCGATCATGTTGAGCAGCCAGGGGAAGACGTCGTCCGGGCGCCAGTAGCTGAGCAGCACGCAGACGAAGCCGAAGACCGAGGAGGCGAGCACCGCGAGGCGCGGCACGCCGCCCGAGACCTTGCCGAGCGCCCGGGGGCCCTGACCGCGCTCGATCAGGGAGTACGACATGCGCGAGGCGCCGTAGATGTTGGCGTTCATCGCGGAGAGCAGGGCGACCAGGACGATGACGTTCATGATCTCGCCCGCGGCGGGGATGCCCAGGTGGTCGAGCGTGGCGACGTACGGGCCCTTGGCGACGACCTCCTTGTTGTCCCACGGCAGCAGCGTCACGACGACGAGCATGGAGCCGACGTAGAAGACGGCGATGCGCCACATCGCCGTGCGCACGGCCTTGGCGACGCTCTTGACCGGGTTCTCGGACTCGGCGGCGGCGATCGTGACGGTCTCCAGACCGCCGTACGCGAAGACGGAGGCGAGGAGGCCGATGATCAGACCGTCCGTGCCGTTCGGCATGAAGCCGCCCTCGCCGGTGAGGTTGCCGAGGCCGGGCGCTGAGGTGTCCGAACCGGGCAGGATGCCGAGGATCGCGAGGAGGCCGATGCCGAGGAAGAGCGTGATGGCGCCGACCTTGAGGGCGGCGAACCAGAACTCGAACTCGCCGAAGTTCTTCACGGCCGTCAGGTTCGTCACGCAGAACACCACCATGAAGAGGGCGACCCACGCCCACTCCGGGCTGTCCGGGAACCAGCCGACCATGATCTTCGCGGCGCCGATGCCCTCCAGGCCGACGGCCACGCAGAGCAGGAACCAGAAGCCCCAGCCGGCGGTGAAGCCCGCCCAGGGGCCGATCGCCCGCTCGGCGTGGACGGAGAACGAGCCCGACGCGGGGTTCGCGGCCGACATCTCGCCGAGCATGCGCATCACGAGCATGACGAGCGCGCCGGACACCGCGTAGGCGAGGACGATCGAGGGTCCTGCCGCGGCGATGCCCGCCCCGGAGCCCACGAAGAGTCCGGCGCCGATCACGCCACCGAGGGCGATCATGGAAAGATGCCGCTGCTTGAGGCCGTGGACGAGCGGGGAGTCGGCCTTGGGTGCTGCGTCAGGTGCAGTGTCCTGAGGGGTGGACGTCCGAGACATGGGCGTGCCCTGTTCAGTAGCCGAGACGGGGGAGAGAGCGGCCCACAGTCTGAGCTCCGGCACCGCTGACAGGGAACAGCTGACCGCTATACGGACACGACGCTCACACGTTGTGAAGGAATACGCACAACAAGTTCACCTGTTGTTAATGCGCGTCTCGCGCCATTCCCGCAGCCCCGCGACCGCGAGGACCAGCCCCGTCGCCCCCGCCGACCAGAGCAACTGCGGCCGCGCCGCGTCGTCCGTCAGCATCAGCACGAGCACGGCGGCCATCGCGGCCAGCGCCGCCCACGTCAGGTACGGGAACGCCCACATCCGCAGCACGAGCCGCTCCGGCGCCTCGCGCTCGATGCGCCGGCGCAGGCGCAGCTGCGAGAGCGCGATCAGCGCCCAGACGAAGAGGAGCACCGCGCCGACCGCGTTGAGCATGTAGAGGAAGACGGAGTCCGGCCACCGCAGATTGAGCACGACTGACACGAAGCCGAACGCGACGGACGCGAGGACCGCCCGGCGCGGCACCCCGCCCCCGGACACCTTCAGAAGGGCCCTCGGCGCCTCGCCGCGCTCGGCCAGCGAGAAGACCATCCGGGACGAGCCGTAGAGGTTGGCGTTGAGCGCCGAGAGCAGCGCCACGAACACCACGATGTTCATGACCGTCCCGGCGGACGGCACCCCGATCGAGTCGAGGACCGTCACATACGGGCTGGCCCCGGCCCGCTGCGCCGTCCAGGGCAGCACCGTCACGATGACCAGCATCGAGCCGACGTAGAAGAAGAGGATCCGGTAGACCGCGCTGCGCACCGCGCGGGCCACCGAGCGCACCGGGTCGTCGGACTCGGCCGCGGCGATCGTCACGACCTCCAGGCCGCCGAACGCGAAGACGACGGCGAGGACGCCCGAGACGACGCCCGACCAGCCGTGCGGCAGGAAACCGCCCTGCCCGGTCAGGTTCGTCAGGCCCACCGGGTCCGTGTCGGGGAGCACCCCGAAGACGGCGAGCAGGCCGAGCACCAGGAACGCGATGATCGCGAAGACCTTCAGGGTCGCGAACCAGAACTCGAACTCGCCGAAGTTCTTCACCGAGGCGAGGTTGGCCCCGGTGAAGACGACCATGAAGATCAGCACCCAGGCCCACTGCGGCACCGCGGGCGCCCAGCCGTTCGCGATCTGCGCGGCGCCGGTCGCCTCCACGGCGAGCACGACCACAAGGAGGAACCAGTAGAGCCAGCCGACGCTGAAACCGGCCCAGCGGCCGAGCGCGCGTTCGGCGTGCACGGAGAAGGAGCCCGAGGCGGGCATCGCGGCCGACATCTCGCCGAGCATCCGCATCACGCACATCGCGAGCGCGCCCGCGATCAGATACGAGACGACGATGCCGGGGCCGGCGACGGAGATCCCGGCGCCCGACCCCACGAAGAGCCCGGCGCCGATCACGCCGCCGAGGCCGAGCATGGTGAGGTGGCGCTGTTTCAGGCCGCCGGACAGCGGTTCGCGTCCACCCTCGGCCGGACCGGCATCCGGCAGTGCGCTGACCGGTCCGTCGGGTGGTGCGTCGTGCATGTCGCTCAGGCTGCTCTCGGGATCACAAGACTTTGGTGGGACTCCACAGTCTCCCCGGGTGGCGGCCCCTCGCGCAAAACGGGGCACCCACCCGCCGACCTCCGTGACGAGCATCACGCCGTCCGAGGTGTACATGAATTCTTTTGTACGGAGCCCACCAAGGCCCGGCCCCGGGGTTGTCACCCGGTGACCGTGTTGCCGCGGCGGCGCCTGGGATAGCGTCAACGCGTCCCACCTGCCCACGTCCCCGCGGAGTCCCCGATGAGCATCGCCGCTGCCACCAATCGCCCCGGCCAGGTCCTCGCCGACCTGCTGCCCGCGTCCCGCGTGAAGGACGCGGCTCTCGTGCTCGGCGGCGCCGCGCTCACCGGGATCGCCGCCCAGATCGCGGTGCCCGTGCCGGGCTCCCCGGTGCCGGTGACCGGGCAGACCTTCGCCGCGCTGCTCGTCGGCACCTCGCTGGGCGCCCGCCGCGGCTTCCTCTCCCTCGCGGTGTACGCCCTCGTGGGCATGGCGGGCATGCCGTGGTTCGCGCAGGCGGGCTCCGGCGCCGCCGCGCCCTCCCTCGGCTACGTCCTCGGCATGCTGCTCGCCGCCACGGTGGTGGGCGCCCTCGCCCGCCGCGGCGGCGACCGTTCCGTGCTGCGCACCGCGGGCACGATGGTGCTCGGCTCCGCGATCATCTACGCGGTCGGCGTCCCCTACCTGGCCGCCGCCACCGGCATGTCGCTGACCCAGGCCGTCGCCGCCGGGCTCACGCCCTTCCTGATCGGCGACGCCCTGAAGGCCGCGCTCGCGATGGGCGCGCTGCCCACGGCGTGGAAGTTCCTCGACCGCTGAGCGCGCACTCCGTTCAGCCGATGTCGTAGTTGTTCCTGAAGAGGTTCGCCGGGTCGTACGTGGCCTTCAACGCGGCGAGCCTCTTCAGCGTTTCCGGGTCGTACAGCCCTTCCGTCCGGTCGTTGCCACCGAAGACGAAGTTGAGCGAGCGCCCCAGGATCTGCGGCGCGAGCAGCCCGAACGCCTCCGCGTGCACCTTCCGGGGAACCTCGACGCCCGCCTCGTCCAGCGGCGACAGGAGCCGGATCAGCCACCCCGCCTCGCGGTAGGGGACCGCGTTCGGCGCGGGCCGCGCGAGGGCGCCGCCCAGGTGGTTGACCTGAAGGATGTGCATCGAGGCCGCACGGGGCCCGGCCAGCGCGAGGATCTTCCCGGCCGCCGCCACGTCGAGGCTGCTCAGGACTGCGTTGTCGCCGTAGAAGGCGTGCGGGAAGTCCGGGTCGCCGTGGATGGTGGGGCTCTCGGCGTACGGCATCTCGCGCAGCGTGTCGGACACCGTGGGCCCGAGCTCACGCAGCGGCGCCACGAGGCGCTCGCCCTCGTCCTGCGAGCCGGTGAACGCGACCCGGATCAGGACGAGGTAGCGGCCCTTGAGATGGGGCGGGAGCTGCGGCAGGTCCGGGTAGACGAGCGCGGCGAGCGACGACGTCAGCTCGTCGGGCAGGGTCCTCGTCCACTCCTCGTAGCCGCGCAGCACGGCGGCCGGGTCGACCACGGTGCCGTCGAAGGTGAGGGCGCCGCCGTACAGCCTGGCCACCGGCACGAGGCCGATCTCCAGGCCCGTGACCACGCCGAGGTTCGCGCCGCCGCCGAGCAGGCCCCAGAAGAGCTCCGGGTCGCTGTCCCGCGTGACGTGGCGCAGGACGCCGTCCGCGGTGACGACGTCGACGGAGCGGACGTGGTCGGCCGCGTACCCGAACTCCCGGCCCAGGATGCCGAGTCCGCCGCCGAGCGTGTACGAGACGACGCCGACGCTCGGCGCGGTGCCGTTCAGCGGGGCGAGGCCGTGCGGAGCGGCGGCCTCGGCCACCTGGCCCCAGCGGGCGCCCGCGCCGACGGTGACGGTGCGCGCCTCGGGGTCCACCCGGACCGAGTCCATCCGCCGGGTGTTGATCAGGAGGCCGCCCTTCGAGGGCCCCGGGACGCCGTGCCCGGTGGCCTGCACGCCGACGGGCAGACCGGCCCCGGCGGCGTACGACACCGCGGCGACGACGTCATCGGCGCTCTCCGCGCCGAACACGAGGGCGGGCCGCGTCACGAAACCGGTCTGCATTCCGGCGAGTTCGTCGTCGTACCCGTCCTCGCCCGGCCGGAACACGAGTCGCTGTGCGGTGAAGTCCACGGGAGCCTCCGTTGTCTGGTCCGACACAGTCTGGTCCGACACGGAAAGCATTACTCACCGGCACAGCGCCCTGCCGCCAACTCCTCCGTGACTCCACCGGAATTCCGGTGGACGGAGGACGGAGGACGGAGGGCGGAGGGCGGAGGGCGGAGAGCGGTGGACGGGTCAGAAGTCGGTCTGGTCGGCGGCCTGGTCCCCGGCAAGGCCCGCGCCCTGCTCGGTGGCCGCCGCGCCCACACCCGCTCCGGCGACGGCTTCCCGGGGCCTGACCTTCTCCCGTACGAGCGAGAAGGCGACCACGAACGCGGCCGCGAGGAGCGAGAGGAGGACCTGCTTGCGGCCGGTCTCGTCGGTCAGCATGTAGACGAGCACGAACGAGATCATCGCGATCGTGACCCACGTCAGATACGGGAAGAGCCACATCTTCACGACGAGCTTCTCCGGCTCCTCGCGCAGGATGATCCCGCGCATCCGCAGCTGCGTGAAGCTGATCATCAGCCACACGAAGAGGGCCACCGCGCCCGAGGAGTTGAGCAGGAAGTCGAAGACGGTGTCCTTCCACTGGTAGTTGAACCAGACGGCGACGAAGCCGAAGACGACGGAGCCGAGGATCGCGGTCTGCGGCACACCGCGGGAGTTGGTCCGCGCGAAGGCCTTGGGCGCGTCGCCGCGCCGGCCGAGCGAGAAGGCCATGCGGGAGGCGGTGTAGAGGCCCGAGTTGAGGCAGGAGAGCACGGCGGTGAGCACGATGACGTTCATGACCTGACCGGCGTGCGGGATGCCGATCGAGTTCAGCGCGGCGACGTAACTGCCGTCCTTGGTGATCGACTTGTCGTTCCACGGCAGGAGGGTGATGACGACGAGGATCGAGCCCAGGTAGAAGACACCGATGCGCCAGATGACGCTGTTCGTCGCCTTGGTGACCGCGCGCTGCGGGTCCTCGGACTCACCGGCGGCCAGTGTGACGATCTCGGAGCCCATGAACGAGAAGACGACCATGAGCACACCCGTGAGGATGGCGCCCGCGCCCTTGGGCATGAAGCCGCCCGCGTCCGTGAGGTGCGCGAATCCCTCGCCGGGGTTGTCGGACCCGGGCAGCACGCCGAAGACGGCGAGCAGACCGATGATCACGAAGCCGCCGATGGCGACGACCTTGATCCCGGCGAACCAGAACTCGAACTCGCCGTAGGAGCCCACCGAGACGAGGTTCGTGGCGGTGAGCACCAGCATCACGATGAGGGCCCAGCCCCACTGCGGGACGGCGGGTATCCAGCCGTTCAGGATCACGGCGCCCGCGGTGGCCTCCACCGCGAGGACGACGACCCAGAAGAACCAGTACAGCCAGCCGATGGAGAAGCCCGCCCAGCGGCCGAGCGCCTGGTCGGCATAGGTGGAGAAGGAGCCGGAGGCGGGCCGTGCGGCGGCCATCTCGCCGAGCATCCGCATCACGAGGACGACCATCGTGCCGACGAGGGCGTACGAGATGAGGATGGCGGGCCCGGCGGCGGCGATGCCGGAGCTGGAGCCGACGAAGAGGCCGGCGCCGATCACACCACCGATGGCGATCATGGAGAGGTGGCGGTTCTTGAGACCCGCTTTCAGGCCGTCGCCGTTGTCACCACTGTCGCCAGACCGCGGATCCCCAGGGGAACGGGGGGTGCTGTCTGCCTTCGCAAGGGAGGGTTGCGAGGTCATGGACGAATCCTTAAGTTCTCGGGTCACGAGCCCCCGCATTCAAACTCAGGGGTGAACGGGACGGAAGTCCTGAATCCGGATCGTTGTATTACGACGAAAGGCCTGGACCAAAGTCCCGACCTGGGAGATCAAGGACCTGCCCCGGTCGCGGCTACCCGCCTCCCGGCGTGCCACACTCGGACCCATGCGCGTGTACCTCGGCTCGGATCATGCCGGCTACGAACTCAAGAACCACTTGGTCGAATGGCTCAAGAGCCACGGCCACGAGCCCGTCGACTGCGGGCCCCACATCTATGACGCCCAGGACGACTACCCGCCGTTCTGCCTGCGTGCCGCGGAGAAGACCGCCGCGGACCCGGAGGCACTCGGCATCGTCATCGGCGGCTCCGGGAACGGCGAGCAGATCGCCGCGAACAAGGTGAAGGGTGTGCGGGCGGCCCTGGCCTGGAGCGAGCAGACCGCGGCGCTCGGCCGTGAGCACAACGACGCGAACGTGATCTCGATCGGCGGCCGCATGCACACGGAGGAAGAGGCGACGAAGTTCGTCGAGATCTTCCTCGGCACGCCGTACTCGGGTGAGGCGCGTCACACGCGGCGCATCGAGATGCTCTCGGCGTACGAGGAGTCCGGCGAGCTGCCCCCGATCCCCGCTGGGCACCCCCAGCAGTAGTTGACGCCACGGGGCTCCGCCCCGGACCCCGCTCCTCAATCTCCCCCAAGCTCTTAAGGAGCAGGGGGGACCCCCAAGGGGCTGAACCACCGCGGCCGACCCGCAGTGGTTCAGCCCGTCCGGCGTTTGAGGACGAGCCCTGAAGGCGATTCTTTTCACTGCGCAACCCCGGAGGGACCCGTGCCGGAGGGGTACACGATTCACCGGCTGGCGGCCGACCACAGGGAGCGGTTCGCCGGCGGACCGCTCACCGTGCGGAGCCCGCAAGGCAAGTTCAGCGACAGCGCCGCCCTGCTCACCGGGCAGGTGATGGACACCGCGGAGGCCCACGGAAAGCACCTCTTCCTCGGGTTCGCCGACACCGGGTGGATCCACATCCACCTCGGCCTCTTCGGCAAGTACACCCTCGGCGCGACCCCCGCCCCGCCCCCCACGGACACCGTCCGCCTCCGGCTCCTGAACGACGCGTACCACTCCGACCTCCGCGGCCCCACCACCTGCGCCCTCATCACGGACGACGAGAAGCAGGCGATACACGACCGCCTCGGCCCTGACCCCCTGAGGGGCACGGACGGCCCGGAGAAGGCCTACCGCCGCGTCTCCCGCAGCCGCACCACGATCGCCGCCCTCCTCATGGACCAGAAGGTCATCGCGGGCGTCGGCAACGTCTACCGCGCGGAGGTCCTCTTCCGGCACGGCATCGACCCGTACACCCCCGGCAAGGACGTCACCGAGGCGCAGTGGGGCGCGATCTGGGCGGACCTCGTCGGGCTGATGCGCGAGGGCGTACGCCTCAACCGCATCGACACCGTCAGGCCCGAGCACACCCCCGAGGCGATGGGCCGCCCGCCGCGCGTCGACGACCACGGCGGCGAGGTGTACGTCTACCGCAGGGCGAACCAGCCCTGTCACCTCTGCGGCGGCGACATCCGCACCGCGGACCTCGCGGCCCGCAACCTCTTCTGGTGCCCGGCCTGCCAACGGCCCGCCTGAGCGCCGCAGGCCCAGCGGAGACAGGCTCCGCGCCCCGGCTAGAAGTTGTGCGGCAGCCAGGGCGCCACGTCAGAGCCGAAGGCCACCGAGGCCTCGGACAGCGCCCCCTGGCGCAGCTCCCGGACCCGGCCCGCGGCCGCCAGTGACGTGAGGGACACGCCGCCGAGATAGGCGGCGCCCAACTCCCGTACGGACAGGGCGAGATCGGCCGCGTCCTCGGTGCGCTCGCACGACGCGCCCTTCACGTCGCCGGTGAGCCGCCAACGGCCCGCGTTCCAGGGGCAGAAGGAGTCCTCGACCTCGAACACCACGTCCAGCGGCGTCTGGTACGTGCGCGCCTCCAGTGCCGCGCCCACCTCCACGAGCCGCACGTGCAGCGAGTCGCGCACCGAGATGTCGCAGCGGCGGACGTCCGAGACCAGTTGCAGCAGGGCGTCGTCCACCGGGCGGTTGCGGGCGAGGACCGAGGTCGTCAGGTCGATGCCGAACAGGAACCGCCACAGCGCCGCGTACGCCGCCGGGTCAAGGGCCTCCAGAGCGCGCAGCTGGACCACGCCCTTGGGGCCCTGCCAGTGCCACTCGGGCTTCACCGCGTACCGCGCGTACCCGACGAGCTCGCCCGCCCGCTCGGCGACCACGCACTGCAGCGGTGAGGCGCCGCTCCGCTCGCCCGGCGGGTCGAGGAGCCCGAGGCGCTCCCAGCCGGGCTGCCGGGCCAGCATTCCGGGGCGGCCCGTTACCCGGCGTGCGTAGAGCGCCTCACACGCGTCGTGGACATCGGCGGGCTCCGCGTACCGAAGGTGTACGTCGTCCGTACCTGCCGGGACGGACAGATTCACCCGGCTCGTGTCGATTTCCGCCCTCATCTCCAGGGCGGCCGCGCCGTACCCGAACCGGCCGTAGATGACCGGCTCCGACGCGGTGAGCACGGCGAGCGGCTCACCCCACGCACGTACGTCGTCCAGCTGCCGCCGCATCATCGACGTCAGGATCCCGCGCCGCCGGTGCGTGGCCGCGACGCCGACCATCGTCACGCCCGCCGCGTCCACCAGGGCGCCGCCCGGCACCGCGAGACGGAAGGAGAAGGCCCCCGCCGTCCCCACGCACGCCTTTCCGTCCCACACGCCGATCGACCGGGCGTGCTCGGTGAGGACGCGCCACAGCTCCCGCTCGTCGTCCGACTCGGCGACGCCGCCGAACGCGACCTCCAGAGCCCTGTACCACGTCTCCCAGTCGCCCTCGGCGAGCACCCGCACGTCTGTCGTCATATGCCATGACTACCAGGGCAACAGGTCTGTAGCGACAGGATTTCCACGCTCCACAGAGCCTGTCGCCGCCCGTCCCCGGCGCGCCGGTGACGGGGGACAACTGGGACCTCCCGTGCGAAGTGCGCGGCCCGCTGGATAAGGTCCACGAGCAATGGCGGTACGAAGAGAAGGGCGCGCACGGCGCGAGCGTGGCGAGCGGCGTGCGGAAGCCGAGACGTTCACGGCCCGGATGAAGAAGCGTCTGCACCGGGTCCGCATCGTGCTGCGCAAATCCGGGGTCGACTACTTCCGCGGCGACGGCTCCGACTGGATCGCCCTGGCGGGCCTCCTCCTGACCATCCCCGTGATCACGTTCTGCACGATCGTCAACAACATATGGTGCGCGCCGACCGCACTCGTGCTGCCCATCGTCGCGGGCGGCCTCCTCCTGCGCCCCGCGAGCCTGCTCGGTCTGTACGCGGCGTCGGCGGTGGCCCTCATCGTCGAGTCCGTCCAGCTCGGCCCGTACACCGAGGGCGTCTCCCGGGTCACCCCGGGCACCGTCCTCGTGGTCGCCGCCTGCGGCTTCTTCGGCCTCCTCATCGCCCAGTTCCGCAGCCGGGTCGGCGTGCCCTGGCGAGGCGGCGGCACGATGCTCTTCGACCTGCGCGAACGCATCCGCGTCCAGAGCAAGTTGCCGAAGCTGCCGCGCGGCTGGCACCGCGAGATGGCGCTGCGCCCGGCAGGCGGTCAGTCCTTCTCCGGGGACTTCGTGGTCGCCGCCCGTACGAACGGCGGCCGCACCCTGGAGGCCGTGCTCACCGACGTCTCGGGCAAGGGCATGGACGCGGGGTCGCGTGCGCTGCTCCTGTCCGGTGCGTTCGGCGGCCTCCTTGGCTCCCTGCCCCCGCACGCTTTCCTGCCCGCCGCCAACGGCTATCTGCTCCGCCAGGACTGGGACGAGGGCTTCGCGACCTCCATCCACCTCGTCCTCGACCTGGAGACCGGCGACTACGAACTCTTCTCGGCGGGCCACCCGCCGGGCCTCCAGCTCAGCGCGGGCAGCGGCCGCTGGGAGGAGAAGACGGGCCAGGGCCCGCTCCTCGGCGTCTACGACGGCGCGCAGTTCGACCCCGTCAAGGGCGTCCTGCGCCCCGGCGACGTCCTGATGCTCTTCACCGACGGCCTGGTGGAAACCTCCGACCGCGACATCTCCGAGGGCATGGACCGCCTGACGGGGGAGGCCGACCGCTATGTGGCGGGCGGCTTCCACGGCGCGGCATGGCACCTCATCGAGGCGGTGGCGAAGGACGTGAACGACGACAGGGCGCTGCTGCTGATCTGCCGGGAGGCGTGAGCGGCAACTCCGCGGCGGGCGGCTCCTGAACGACTACGGCACGCTGTTCGCCGAGGCCCGTTCTTCCTTTCCGGATGAGCTGGGGCCGCCCGCGGTCACCGCGCAGTCGCGGCCGCCGGGCAGCACCCGGGCCAGCCATTCCGACCGGCCCGCGGCCAGCGGTCCGAGGACCGCGAGCAGGAGTACGTAGCCCGCGATGAAGGGGGAGAGCCGCTCGTCCAGGCCCGCGCCCGCGGCCATCGTGGCGAGGATCAGCGCGAACTCGCCGCGGGCGAGCAGGGTCGTGGAGATGTTGGCCGCGGGGCCCGCCCCGAAGCCGTACACGCGGGCCGCGCCGAGTCCGGCGAGGACGTTCATCAGGAGTGTCAGCGCTACCGCGGCGAGGACCGGCCACAGCACCACCGGCAGGTCGCCGGGGTCGATGGAGAGGCCGAACGCGAAGAAGAAGATCGCGCCGAAGGCGTCCCGCAATGGATGCACCAGCTTGCGGACGCGCTCGCCGGACGCCGTGCTGCCGACCATCAGACCGACCATGAACGCGCCGATCGCGTCGGCGACGCCGAACCACTCCGAGACTCCGGCGACGAAGACCGCGGCGCCGAGGAAGGAGATGACGAGCAGCTCGTCGTCCCGGGTGTCCATGAGCCGCCCGACGACCTTCGTGCCGAAGCGTGCGACGAGGGCGAGAAGCAGCAGGAAGCCGAACGCCTTGCCGCCGTCCATGACCGCCGCGGCGAGGCTGTCGGCGCCGGAGAGCACGGGCTGCAGGGCCGCCAGATAGAGCGCCAGGAAGATGTCCTCGACGACGATGATGCCGAGGATCGGCTTGGTCTCCGGGTTGCCGAGCCGGCCCGTGTCGACCAGGACCTTCGTGACGATCGCTGAGGACGAGATGCCGAGGACCCCGGCGAGGACCAGCGCTTCGGAGGTGCCCCAGCCGAGCGCGAATCCGAAGCCCAGGCCCGCGCCGACGTTCAGGGCGAGGTAGGTGCCTCCGGCGAGGGCCATCTTGCGGCCGCCCGTCTTGAGGTCGTCCAGGTGGAACTCGAGGCCCAGGTAGAAGAGCAGCAGGACCAGGCCGAGCGCCGAGAGCATCTCCAGGTCGTGGGGGTCGGAGACCAGGACCACGCCGGGGGTGTGGGGGCCGAGGAGGATCCCGGCCAGGATGAAGAGGGGGATGGTGGGGAGTCCGATACGGCCGCCCAGGCGGGCGAGGACGGCGGCGGCGAGAAAGGCGCCGCCCATGGCTATCAAGGTGTCTGCGTGTCCGATGGGCCCGTTCCTCCTGTGGGGTCGGTGCGAGTCGGCAGGGCAAAAGAAGCGTCCTTGGCAAAGGGAACGTCAAGAACGCGTCAATACTTAGGTTACCAAACGATCGACGCCGGGCTCCTTGCCGTACGACGCCGGGCTCCTTGCCGTACGACGCCGGGCTCCTTGCCGTACGGCGCCGGGCTCCTTGCCGTACGGCGCCGGGCCCCTTGCCGTACGGCGCCGGGCCCCTCGCCCGACCGCGCCCGGCTTTTCCGTACGGCCGGGGTGGGGTTCTCCCCACCCCCGTTTCGCCAGCCGCCCTCATGGTCCACACCACCCCCTGATCCGTACGTTCGAGACATCGACAGGGCACGCCGGTGGGCGGCGTACGAACGGAAGGCGGGCACAGCCATGGGGCTGCGACGGAAGAACCGGGCCGAAGAGGGCACGACGGCGGCCACGCTGCCTCCGATGCCGACCGGCATGCCCGGCGACTGGGCCGTCGAGCTGCGCGGAGTCCGCCGCCAGTACGGCCGGGGAGCGGGCGCCGTGCACGCCCTCGCGGGCATCGACCTCGCCCTGCCCCGCGGCAGCTTCACCGCCGTCATGGGCCCCTCCGGATCCGGCAAGTCCACCTTCCTGCAATGCGCCGCGGGCCTGGACCGGCCGAGCACCGGCACCGTCCACCTCGGCGGCACCGAGATCACCGGCATGAGCGAGAACAAGCTCACCGCGTTGCGCCGCACCCGCCTCGGCTTCGTCTTCCAGGCCTTCAATTTGCTGCCCTCGCTGACCGTCGAGCAGAACGTCGTCCTGCCGATGCGCCTCGCGGGCCACCGCCCCGACCGCCGCAAGGCCGCCGAGATGCTCACCCGCGTCGGCCTCGGTGACAAGGGACGCCGCCGTCCTGGACAGCTCTCCGGCGGCCAGCAGCAGCGCGTCGCCATCGCCCGCGCCCTGGTCACCGAGCCCGACGTGATCTTCGCCGACGAGCCGACCGGCGCCCTGGACACCACCACCGCCACCGAGATCCTCGGCCTGCTGCGCTCCGCCGTCGACGGGATGGGCGCCACCGTCGTCATGGTCACCCACGACCCGTCCGCCGCGGCCTACGCCGACCGCGTCCTCTTCCTCGCCGACGGCTCCCTCGTCGACCGCCTCGAACGCGCCTCCGCCGCGCAGATCGCGGCCCGGATGACGAGCCTGACCGCCCCGGCGTACGCGGGGGTGGCCGCGTAATGGCGTACGTGCCCAACGGCCTCGCCCGCGCCGCCGTCCGCTTCAAACCCGCCGCGTTCGCCGGAACCTTCGTCGCCCTGATGATGGCCTCGCTGATCGTGGCCGCCTGCGGAATCCTCCTGGAGACGGGCCTGCGCGCCACCGTGCCGCCCACCCGCTACGCGGGCGCCCCCGTGGTGGCCGCCGCCGACCAGTCCGTCCACTTCGTCACCGGCAGCGGCGACAGCAAGTCCGAGTCGGACACGCCCCTGCCCGACCGGGCGCGGATCGACGACTCCCTCGTCGGCAAGGCGGGTTCGGTGCCCGGCGCGCGCACCGCCGTGCCCGACGTCACCTTCCCCGTGCAGTCCGGCGGCAAGGACGTCACCGCCCACGGCTGGGCCTCCACCGCCTTCACCGGCGAGAAGCTGACCGCGGGCCGCGCCCCGCACCCCGGCGAGGTCGTCCTCGCCGCGCCCGGCGCCGACGTCGGCGACCGCGCCACGCTCACCACCGCGGACGGACCGCGCGACTTCCGCGTGTCCGGCACCGTAACGGGCGGACAGGCCCCGCCCACCGCCTGGTTCGCCGACTCCGAGGCCATCCGTATCTCCGGCCACCCCGGACGCATCGACGCCGTCGCCGTACTGCCCAAGGGCGGCGTCTCGGCCGACGACCTCAAGGCGCAGGTGGCGAAGGTCCTCGGCAGCAAGGCCACGGTCCACACCGGCGACGACCGCAGCGCCGCCGAAGGCTCCGAACTCGCCTACGCCAAGGAGCTCCTCACCGCGCTCGGCGGCTCCTTCGGCGGCATCGCCGCCCTGACCGCCGTGTTCACCGCGGCCGGTACCGTCGCGCTCTCCGTCGGCCAGCGCGCCCGCGAGTACGCGCTCCTGCGCGCCATCGGCACCACCCCGCGCCAGGTCCGCCGCACCGTCGCCACCGAGACGCTGCTCGTCGCGCCCTTCGCGGGAGCGGTCGGCGTGCTGCCCGGCATCGCCCTGGCGAGCTGGTGGTTCGGGCAGCTGAAGGAGAAGGGCGCCGTCCCCGAGGGCGTGGACCTGTCGGTCTCCTTCATCCCGCTCGTCTCCGCCGTCGGCGTCTCCCTCCTCACCGCGCTCGGCGCCGGGTACCTGGCCGCCCGCCGCCCCTCCCGCATCAAGCCGGGCCAGGCGCTCAGCGAGGCGGCCACGGAACGCATGCCGCTCGGCTGGATCCGTACCCCGCTCGGCATCGCAGCGGCGGCCGGCGGCGCGGTCTTCGCCGGGTTCGCCGCGAACAACACCGGCGACGACGCGGCGAACGCGGCGCTCGGCGTCGTCATGCTCTTCATGCTCGCCGTGGCCCTGCTCGGCCCGCTGGTGGCGCGCGGCTGCGCCGCCCTGTTCGGGCTCCCGCTGCGCGGCGCGGGCGCCGCCGCCTCGCTGGCCGCCGCCAACTCCCGTACGAACGCCCGCCGCCTGGCCTCCGCGATCACCCCGATCGTGCTCGCCATGGCCTTCTCCAGCGTCCTCGTCTTCATGCACACCAGCGAGGAGAGGGTCGCCGCCGACCAGCAGCGCGCGGGCATCACCGCGGACCACATCGTCACCTCCGACGCGGGCCTCGCCCCCGGCACGGTGGCCAGGGCCGCGCACGCCGACGGCGTCACCTCGGCCGTCGGCCTGCTCAAGACGTCCGTCCTCGTCCCGGTCGGCTCGGGCGGCGACCGCTGGCTGGAGTCGGCCTCGACGCAGGGCGTCACCGGCTCCGCCGCCGACCTCGCGAGGGTCCAGGACCTGAAGGTCGAGACGGGCGCCCTCGCCCTCGGCAAGGGCGAGATCGCGATCGACACCCGCCTCGCCGACTCCGCCCACGTACGGACGGGCGACCGCGTCGACGTCCGCATGCCCGACGGCACCAAGGCGTCGCCGAAGATCGTGGCGACGTACGGCAGGGGCCTCGGCCTCTCCCAGGTGACCATGCCCGCGGCCGACCTGAAGCAGCACCTCACCTCGTCCTTCACCGGTGAGATCTGGACCAGGGGCGGCTCCGCACAGGCCCTCGCCGGGCTCGGCACCCTCCAGGACCGCGACGGCTACGCCACCGCCCAGTCCCTGGACCGCGAGCTCAACGCCTGGGCCAACACCACGATGGCGGCCGTCCTCGGCGGCTTCGCGGCCGTCGCCGCGGTCAACACCCTGGTGATGACGGTCCTCGACCGCCGCCGCGAACTCGGCACCCTGCGCCTGATCGGCTCCACGCGCCGCCAGGTGATGCGGATGATCCGCTGGGAGGCGCTGCTCGTGACCTGCGCGGGCATCGTCATCGGCTCGGCCATCGCGCTGGCCACGCTCGTCCCGATGATGAACGGCCTGACGGGCGAATCCCCGTACATCCCACCGATGTTGTACGGGTCGTTCGTGGCCGCGGTCCTTGTCCTCGGCCTCGCCGCGACGACTCTTCCGGCGAGGGCGGCCCTAAAGTCGGCGACATGACACCCGAGGAAAACGACCCGGAGCCGCTGCCTCTGTCCGAGGTGGCGGCTCTCGCCCGTGCGGCCCACGCGGGCCAGGCCGACAAGGCCGGGCGCCCCTACGCCGAACACCTCCAGGCCGTCGCCGAAGGGGTCGAGGCGCGGGGCGGCGACGCCGACCAGATCGCCGCGGCCTGGCTGCACGACGCCATCGAGGACGACGCCCTGTCGGAGCGGTGGCTGCGGGACGCCCCGCTCAGCCGCCGTACGAAGGACATCGTCCTGGCGCTCACCAAGCTCGCGGGCGAACCCCAGGAGGCGTACGCCGCGCGGATCCTCGCGACGGACGGCGCCCGCCTCGTGAAGGAGGCGGACCTGGCGCACAACGCGGACCCGGCCCGCCTCGCGGTCCTCGACGCGACGACAAGGGCGCGCCTGACGGTGAAGTACACCGCCATGCGCGCCCTGTTGGGTCTGTAGCGCCGCGCGCTACGTCACCTTTGTCTTGGTCCGCTCCCGGGCCAGCGCCGCCGCGTCCCGCTTGAAGGCCCACTCCATCTTGGGCTCCATCGCGAAACGGAACATCCGCTGCACCGGAGGCGTGCACAGGAGGGTCACCACGCTCGCGGCGACCACCGTCACGAAGATCTCACCGGCCGGCTGGTGCAGCCAGTCGTAGGTGTCGAACCAGCCCCAGAAGCGGGAGCCCTTGGCGATGAAGCCGTGCAGCAGGTAGCCGTACAGCGTGCCGGCGCCGAGGACCGTGAACCACATCTTGCGGCGCGGCACCCACGCGAAGAAGCACGCGGTGAGGACCACGGAGCAGCCGAAGAGCGCCAGCGTCATCACGATGCCGACCCACCACGGAACGCCCAACTCCTGGGCGCTGTCCCGGCGGTAGAACCACACGGAGGTCATCCGGGGCGCGGCCCAGTACGCGAGGAGCAGCGCGCCCGCGAAGACCGGCACCGACAGGATCCGCACCTCGCGGCGGCGCACCAGCTGGAAGTACTCGGGCTTCATGAAGAGGCCGAGCACGAAGAACGGCATGAACTGCAGTACGCGCTGCAGGTCGAGGTCGTCGCCGATGTCGGGTGAGATCACGGCGAGCATGGCGATGGCCAGTGCGAGCGGCACCGGCCAGCGCACGATCTTCCACAGCGGCACGGTGAGCCGCCACACGAAGAGCGCCACCAGGAACCAGGTGAGGTACCAGGGGTCGAGCAGGCTGATCGGCTGGCTCGGGTCGTCGTCCGCCCAGCGCTTGAAGAGGGAGTACGCGATCTCGAAGATGACGTACGGCACGGCGACGCCGGTGACCAGCCGCTTGAGGCGGTCGGGCCGCATGTCGAAGCTGCGCGAGAAGTAGCCGGAGATCAGGATGAACGCGGGCATGTGGAAGGTGTAGACGGTCATGTACAGCGCCTCGGCGGCGCGGCTGTGATCCGTCAGCGGTTCCCATGCGTGAGCCATCGCCACGAGGACGATCGCCAGGTACTTGGCGTTGTCGAAGAACGCGTCGCGCTGCTTGGCGGGCTTCGATCCGCTCTGGGTGGTGCTCTGGCCGCTCGGGATGGGGGGAGCCGCGGCGGCCTGCGGGGTCGGATGATGGGCGCGGGGAGTCGGGACTCCGTCCACCGGCACCTGGACCGGGGGGAGCGGCGCCCGGTGGCGTCCGTGCGGGTGCACCGAGTTGGTCACAGGCCCTCCCACCTAGAGCTCGGTGAGACGACCCGGGACCGCACTGCGCCTGGGGGGATGGTGGCAGCGTGGAACATCTGAGGCACCCTAGCGGCGGGGCGGTGTATTCGTAAAACCCTCGTTGCTTTCGTCTTCGCAATCTCTGTCGATCGCGGAGGCGAATCCCACTTAACCGGTACCGGGTGCCCGGGAATCGGCCGAGTTGACAGTGAGATGCGGCTGTATGCGGCCATATTCTGCCCGTTACGTCACCACTCATCCGATTTAAATGGTGCATAACGCCTGCGGGGGACTCTGGTGAAATGTCCGGTAGGCGGGGGAGCCGGGCGGGGAGTTCGGTGATGTTACGCCTGCGGGGTGTGTTTCTGGCTACCATTCGAATTTCCTGCGAACGTTGTGTGTGGTGACGGCAACGATCGCGTTGAATTCCCGGCCCGCGCACCGGTGATCCGGAAAGCCGTGGCCGACGATGTGTCACCGGCCGCATACAGCGGGCCTGTTGGTGGCACGATGGTCCCTGGCGGGGGTGTGCGGGGCCGTACCCCCCGGGCCGGGAGAGCGACCGACCAAGGGTGTGATCAGTGTGGCCATTTCGCTGTCAGTCGTGCTGCTGTTGGCGATCATCCTTGTGGTGCTGATCCGCGGGGGATCGCTCAAGGCGGGCCCGGCGATCGTCGCGGTGCTCTTCGGCTTCTTCCTCGCCTCGACCGGTATGGCGCCCTCCATAAACCGCTTCCTGAACGAAGTGGCGCAGACCATCAACTCGATCAGCTTCTGAGGCCTTTCGGGAAGACGCGCGGAGGCGTGTGAAGACATGCGCGGGCCGCCGGGCGGTGCCGGTTCCGCCCCGGTCGTGTCCCGGGACGGCCCGGCGCCGTCGGCACTTTTCTTTCAGGACGATTCCTGTAGACCCCGCAGCGAGGCCACCAGCCGGTCCACCTCCTCCGACGTGTTGTAGAGCGAGAGCGAGGCACGGGCCGCCGACTCCAGGCCGTAGTGCGCGAGAGCGGGCTGCGCGCAGTGGTGGCCCGCGCGGACGGCGATGCCGTCGCGGTCCAGCCAGTCGGCGACCGTGGCCGGGTCCTGGCCCGCGAGCGTGAAGGTCAGCACCGCGATGCGGTCGGGCGCCGCGCCGAGCAGGGAGAGCCCCGGCACGGTGGCCATGGCCTGCTGCGCGTACGCCATGAGCGCGTTCTCGTACGACGCGATGGCGTCCCGGTCGAAACCGGTCAGCCAGTTCAGCGCCGCGAGCAGACCGACCGCCCCGGAGATGTGCCCGGTGCCCGCCTCCAGGAGGTGCGGCGCGGGAGCGAACACCGTCCGGTCGAAGGAGACGGACTCGATCATGTTGCCGCCGCCCTGCCACGGCTTCAGGGCCGTCATGACCTCCGGCTTCGCGTAGAGGGCGCCGATGCCCGTGGGCGCGAACAGCTTGTGCCCGGAGAAGACGTAGAAGTCCGCGCCCAGGTCCTGCACGTCGACCGGCAGGTGGGCGACCGCCTGGGCGCCGTCCACGAGCACCTTGGCGTCGTAGCGGTGGGCGAGCGCGGTCATCTCCTTGACCGGCGGCACGGTCCCGAGCACGTTCGACGCGTGGCTGACCGCGACGAGCCGGGTCCGGTAGGACAGCAGATCGGCGTAGGCGGCCTGGTCGATCTGCCCGTCGGCGTCCAGCGGGACGGGCACCACCCTGGCCCGGGTCTCCTTGGCGATCAGCTGCCAGGGGACGATGTCGGAGTGGTGCTCGAGGACGGGCACGAGGATGTCGTCGCCGGGGCCGAGGTTGGCCCGCCCCCAGCTCTGCGCGACCAGGTTGATCGCCTCGGTCGTGCCGCGCGTGAACGCCACGGTCTCCGGCGACTCGGCCCCCAGGAACGAGGCCACGGCGGCCCGCCCGCCCTCGTACAGCTCCGTCGCCTCGCGGGCCATGGTGTGGGCGCCGCGGTGGATGTTGGAGTTGGCGACGCTGTAGTACGCGGTGAGGGCCTCGATGACCTGGCGCGGCTTCTGGGTGGTGGCGGCGTTGTCGAGCCAGACGAGCGGGTGCCCGTTGACCGTGCGGTGCAGGATCGGGAAGTCCTCGCGTACCGCCTCGGCGGAGAAGGCGCCCGGTGCGGTGGCGGGCTCCGCGGCCTGCGGGGCGGCGACGGGCTCCGTGACGGCCGGTGGTGCGGAGCCGGGCGCGGCCACCGAGCTGACCGATCCCGCCGAGCCCACCGAACTCACAAGATCACGCATAGTCATGGTAGTTGCCCACCTCGACGTTCTGCAGGACGGCGATCGCGTCCTCCACGAGCACCGCCGTGTTGAAGTACGCCGTCATCAGGTGGGACGTGATGCCCTTGTTGTCGACGCCCATGTTCCGCATGGACAGGCCGGGCTCGACCTCGTCGGGGACCTCGGCAGGACGCAGCCCCACCACGCCCTGCTCGGCCTCACCCATCCGCATCAGCAGGATCTCCGTGGTGCCCGTGTGGGCGCCCACGCCGTTGCTGAACCGCACCTTGTCCGACGGCAGCAGCGGCACCCCGCGCCAGGTCAGCAGCGGACTGCCGAACCGGGTATCCGTCACCGGGGGCACGCCCCGCCGCGTACATTCCCGCCCGAACGCGGCTATCGCCTTGGGGTGGGCGAGGAAGTAGCCGGGCTGCTTCCACACCTTCGCCAGGAGTTCGTCCAGGTCGTCGGGGGTGGGCGCCCCGGTGCGGGCCTGCACGCGCTGCCCGGCGCTGACGCTGTTGAAGAGGCCGAACTCCGGGTGGTTCAGGAGCGAGGCCTCCTGCCGCTCCCGCAGCGCCGCGATGGTCAGGTTGGCCTGCGCCCGGGTCTGGTCGATGGGGCCGTTGTAGAGGTCGGCGACGCGGGTGTGCACGCGCAGCACGGTCTGGGCGAGGGTCATGTGGTACTCGCGGGGCGCGTCCTCGTAGTCGACGAAGGTCCCCGGCAGGTCGGGCTCGCCCACGTGCCCCGAGGCCAGATCCACCGGCACCTCGCCGCCCGGCAGCGATCCGTCGTCGGCGACATAGGCCGCCATCGCCGTACACGTCTTTTCGTCGCGCTCGGTGATCGCGGTGAGCGCCGCGCGGTCGGCGCAGAGCGCGGTGCCGCGGGTGAGGGCCTGCACGCGGTACGGCAGCGGCTCCTCGGCCGTCCACGCGGCGAGGTCGAAGAACTGCCCGTCGCCGACGACGTCGAGCAGCGCGTCCTCGCCGTACCGCCCGGTGACCCGCTTCTCGGCCCGCCCCCGCACGATGATCCACAGCCGGTCGGCGGGGTCGCCCTCCTGGGCGAGCACCTGACCGGGCTCGAAGGTCACCTCCGTGAAGGCGTCGGCCAGCTCGGCGACGGTGGCGTCGTCCGCCTCCCGCAGGTACGGCACCTCGCGTAAGTCGCCGGGCACCACGCGCGCGGTGCCGCTCTCGTCGTACGTGGTGATGCGGTCGTCGCCGAGTACGTAGGTACGGCGGCGGTTGACGCGGTAGACGCCGGAGTCCACGTCGACCCAGGGCAGCGCCCGCAGCAGGTACCGCGGCGTGATGCCGCGCATCTGCGGAACGGTCTTGGTCGCGGTCGCCAGCTGCCGTGCGGCATCCGGTCCGAGGGACAGGCGGTCGGTCATCGGATTCTCCTTGCGGGTAGGGGGAAAGCCGGACCGATCGTCCGAGGGTGATCCCCGAGCCACAAGGGGGGCATTTGTCACGATTGAGGGCGACAGGCCGGAAACGGCCGGTCGGCGCGGGGGCCCGGCCCCGCTGAGCGGCACAGCTGCCGTCGCGGACCCGGACGCGGCCCTTCCGAAGGCCGCGTATCCGGCGTGATACGTCCCTGAGGGCGGGCTTAGCGCCCCTCAAAGAAGCCGTTATGGGGCGGGGCGCAAAGACCTCTCACGGACCCGCGCCCTCCGGTGCTCCGCGCCGGTCCGGTGGTTGTCCGGTGGGTGCCTGGTGGGCGTCCGGTGGGTGTCCGGCACGCAGAAAACCCCAGACCGTGTCCGGCCTGGGGTTTCTCGCGAGAGCGGGTGACGGGAATCGAACCCGCGTAGCTAGTTTGGAAGACTAGGGCTCTACCATTGAGCTACACCCGCACAGATCGCGCCAACGACGGGGAAGCCGCGGCACGCACAGCATCGTAGCGGGTCGCGGGCCTTCGCCGCACGCCCCCCTCACTGCCCCCGTTTAACCGGGGGCCGCACTGCCTGCGGGCATGTACCCTACGTGTCGCACCGACGGGGTGTGGCGCAGCTTGGTAGCGCGTCCGCTTTGGGAGCGGAAGGCCGTGGGTTCAAATCCCGCCACCCCGACCAGCACGATCTCCCTCACAAGATCGCATTGTGGGTCGGCCTCCGCTTGCCGTTACTATGCAAGCTGTGTGCCCGTGTGTCTCTGAGCCGGGCTCAATCCCAAGAAGTCAGCCCCAAGGAGACCGAACCGTGAAGAGCGCCGTGGAGACCCTGAACCCGACCCGGGTTCGGCTCACTGTTGAGGTGCCCTTCGAGGAGCTCAAGGACAGCCTCGACGCGGCCTACAAGAAGATCAACCAGCAGGTCACGGTGAAGGGCTTCCGCAAGGGCAAGATCCCGGCCCGTGTCATCGACCAGCGGTTCGGCCGCGGCGCCGTCCTCGAAGAGGCCGTCAACGACGCGCTCCCGAAGTTCTACACCGAGGCCGTGAACGAGGCCGAGCTCAACGTCCTGGGCCAGCCCGAGGTGGACATCACCGAGCTGAAGGACAACGAGACCCTCAACTTCACCGCTGAGGTCGACATCCGTCCCGCGATCGAGATCCCGGACTACTCCGGCATCGAGGTCGAGGTCGACGCGGTCGAGGTCAGCGACGAGGACGTCGACAAGGCCGTCGAGGAGCTGCGCGAGCGCTTCGCCTCCACGGCCCCGGTCGAGCGTGCCGCCGAGGACGGCGACGTCGTGACGATCGACCTGGAGGCCAAGGTCGACGGCGAGGTCCTGGAGGACGGCGTCGCGTCCGGCGTCTCCTACACGATCGGCTCCGGCGAGCTCCTCGAGGGCATCGACGACGCCGTGAAGGGCCTGGAGGCCGGTGGCGAGGCCACCTTCACCTCCGAGCTCAAGGGCGGCTCCGCCGCGGGCAAGGCGTCCGAGGTCACCGTCAAGGTCACCCAGGTCGCCGCCCGTGAACTGCCGTCCCTGGACGACGACTTCGCGCAGCTCGCGTCGGAGTTCGACACCCTCGACGAGCTGAAGGCCGACAGCCGCAAGCG
The DNA here is from genome assembly GCF_040646035.1 of Streptomyces sp. NPDC046465. Taxonomy (NCBI): domain Bacteria; kingdom Bacillati; phylum Actinomycetota; class Actinomycetes; order Kitasatosporales; family Streptomycetaceae; genus Streptomyces; species Streptomyces sp. NPDC046465. The sequence continues at coordinate 598,049 of NZ_JBEYZK010000001.1, read as the reverse complement.
CCTCGAGAACATGAAGCAGTACGACCAGGCGACGCAGGCCCAGGAGCGTGTCCTGGAGAAGCTGCTCGAGCTGGTCGAGGTCCCCGTCCCCGAGAAGCTCCTCGCGGACGAGATCCAGACCCGCAAGCACAACCTGGTGAACCACCAGCTCGGCCAGATGGGCCTCGACCTCGCGAAGTACCTGGAGATCCAGGGCAAGACCGAGGAAGAGTTCGACGCCGAGACCAAGGAGCAGGCCGAGAAGGGCATCAAGACGCAGTTCGTCCTCGACGAGCTCGTCAACAAGGAGAAGCTGAACGTGAACCAGGAGGAGCTCACCGAGCACCTCATGCGTCGCGCGCAGTCCTCCAACATGTCCCCCGACCAGTTCGCCCAGGCCGTCGTCGAAGGCGGCCAGGTCCCGATGCTGGTCGGCGAGGTCGCCCGCGGCAAGGCCCTCGCGGTCGTCGTCGAGGCGTCCACGGTCAAGGACACGAACGGCGAGGTCGTGGACCTCGACGACGAGGACGAGACGGCTGCCGCCGAGGCTGAGCAGGCCGAGGCCGAGCAGACCGACGCCCCGGCCGAGAAGACCGAGGCGTAAGCGCTCGCGCTCGGCTGAACGCAACGGGGTCCCCGGAACCGCCTGGTTCCGGGGACCCCGTGTCTTTTTGGGGGCGCGGGGAACTGCGCGAGCAACCAGCGACAAGCCGCACCCGCAGTGAGGCCGGCGGCGGGCAGACGCGTCCGCACCCCGGTGGGGGCTGGCCGCGCAGTTCCCCGCGCCCCTGACGGGGCACCGTCACCCGCCCGCCCAGGCCGAGCGCGGCAACCTGCGCTCACAGCGAACAGCAAGCTCTCCGGGATTCCCCGAAGGGGCCCGCGCGTTAGGGTCCATGAATACGAGGGCAGGGGAGTCCCCGAAGCCGCCCCGGAGCGGCGAGCACGCGGGGTCCCAGGTCCCAAGAAGACGTGAGACGGCCCGGCGCCGTCGTAAGACGAGCAGGTGGATACGTGACGAATCTGATGCCCTCCGCCGCCGGCGACCCCTCCATCGGTGGTGGCCTCGGCGACCAGGTCTACAACCGGCTGCTCGGCGAGCGGATCATCTTCCTCGGCCAGGCCGTGGACGACGACATTGCCAACAAGATCACCGCGCAGCTGCTGCTTCTCGCGGCAGAGCCGGACAAGGACATCTTCCTCTACATCAACAGCCCCGGCGGCTCGATCACGGCCGGCATGGCGATCTACGACACCATGCAGTACATCAAGAACGACGTGGTGACGATCGCGATGGGCATGGCGGCCTCCATGGGCCAGTTCCTGCTCAGCGCCGGCACGCCCGGCAAGCGCTTCGCCCTGCCGAACGCCGAGATCCTGATCCACCAGCCGTCCGCCGGCCTCGCCGGCTCCGCGTCGGACATCAAGATCCACGCCGAGCGGCTGCTGCTCACCAAGAAGAAGATGGCCGACCTCACGGCGCACCACACCGGCCAGTCCGTCGAGCAGGTCACGCGCGACTCGGACCGCGACCGCTGGTTCGACCCGCAGGAGGCCAAGGAGTACGGCCTCATCGACGACATCATGTCCAGCGCCGCCGGCATGCCGGGCGGGGGCGGCACCGGAGCCTGAGCCCCGTGCTCAGCGTCCCGCAGCCGACACCCAAGCCCCTCCCTTCTCAGGAGAACCAGAGATGAACAACTTCCCCGGCAGCGGCCTCTACGGACGCGCGCAGGCCGAGAGCGGCCAGGCCGAGTTCACCGGCGCCAGCGCCGAGTCCCGCTACATCATCCCGCGCTTCGTCGAGCGCACCTCGCAGGGCGTGCGTGAGTACGACCCGTACGCGAAGCTGTTCGAGGAGCGCGTGATCTTCCTCGGCGTGCAGATCGACGACGCGTCCGCCAACGACGTCATGGCGCAGCTCCTGTGCCTGGAGTCGATGGACCCGGACCGCGACATCTCGATCTACATCAACAGCCCGGGCGGCTCTTTCACCGCCCTCACGGCCATCTACGACACGATCCAGTTCGTGAAGCCGGACGTCTCGACGGTGTGCATGGGCCAGGCCGCCTCCGCCGCCGCCGTGCTCCTCGCGGCCGGTACGCCGGGCAAGCGCATGGCCCTGCCGAACGCGCGCGTGCTGATCCACCAGCCCTACAGCGAGACCGGCCGCGGCCAGGTCTCCGACCTGGAGATCGCCGCCAACGAGATCCTCCGGATGCGTGCGCAGCTGGAGGAGATGCTGGCCAAGCACTCCACGACGCCGATCGAGAAGATCCGCGACGACATCGAGCGCGACAAGATCCTCACGGCCGAGGACGCGCTCGCGTACGGCCTGGTCGACCAGATCATCTCCACCCGGAAGATGAACAACGCCTCGGTCGCCTGACCCAGCGCTGTAGCATCTGCCGCTCCTTGGCATGGTTTGTGCACGACTCACGTCGAAGTGAACCGTGCCAAGGGGGGCCCGAACGGGGGGCCCGGCAAGGTACCGTCGGATATGAGGCACCAGGAGCCGCTGAACGTGGCGTCTCCCAGGCGAAGGGGAAGCACCTCGTGGCACGCATCGGTGACGGCGGCGATCTGCTCAAGTGCTCGTTCTGCGGAAAGAGTCAGAAGCAGGTCAAGAAGCTCATCGCAGGCCCCGGTGTGTACATCTGCGATGAGTGCATCGACCTCTGTAACGAGATCATCGAGGAAGAGCTCGCGGAGACGAGCGAGGTGCGCTGGGAGGAACTGCCCAAGCCTCGCGAGATCTACGAATTCCTTGAGGGCTACGTCGTGGGCCAGGAGCCCGCGAAGAAGGCCCTCTCGGTAGCGGTGTACAACCACTACAAGCGGGTCCAGGCCGGAGAGAACGGCGGCGCACAGGGCCGCGACGACGCGATCGAACTCGCGAAGTCCAACATCCTGCTGCTCGGCCCGACGGGATCCGGCAAGACGCTCCTCGCGCAGACGCTCGCGCGCATGCTGAACGTCCCGTTCGCCATCGCGGACGCGACGGCTCTGACAGAGGCGGGCTATGTCGGCGAGGACGTCGAGAACATCCTGCTCAAGCTGATCCAGGCGGCTGACTACGACGTCAAGAAGGCCGAGACCGGGATCATCTACATCGACGAGATCGACAAGGTGGCTCGCAAGAGCGAGAACCCCTCGATCACCCGCGATGTCAGCGGCGAGGGTGTGCAGCAGGCTCTGCTGAAGATCCTGGAGGGCACCACGGCCTCCGTACCGCCGCAGGGCGGCCGCAAGCACCCGCACCAGGAGTTCATCCAGATCGACACGACGAACGTGCTCTTCATCGTGGGCGGCGCCTTCGCCGGCCTCGAGAAGATCATCGAGTCGCGGGCGGGCGCGAAGGGCATCGGCTTCGGCGCCACCATCCGCTCCAAGCGCGAGATGGAGGAGAAGGACCAGTTCGAGGACATCATGCCGGAGGACCTGGTGAAGTTCGGGATGATCCCCGAGTTCATCGGCCGCCTCCCCGTGATCACCTCGGTCCACAACCTCGACCGCGAGGCCCTGCTCCAGATCCTCGTCGAGCCGCGCAACGCACTGGTGAAGCAGTACCAGCGCCTGTTCGAACTCGACGGCGTGGAGCTGGAGTTCGAGCGCGAGGCCCTCGAAGCCATCGCGGACCAGGCGATCCTGCGGCAGACCGGCGCCCGAGGGCTCCGCGCCATCATGGAAGAGGTCCTGCAATCGGTGATGTACGAGGTGCCGTCCCGCAAGGACGTAGCCCGTGTCGTCATCACGGCGGACGTCGTCCGCTCGAACGTGAACCCGACGCTGGTGCCGCGCGAGGCGCGCGGTCCGGGCGCGGGCGAGCAGAAGTCCGCGTAACCGCACGCCGGTTGCGCAGTACGCCGAAGGGGGCGCCCCGCGATCACTCGCGGGGCGCCCCCTTCGGCGTACTCATGTGCACAAACAAGGTCAGGCGTGCAACACGAGGTCAGGCCTTCACGCGGACTTCCTTGCGGACCTTGAGCGCGGTGGCCGAGGCGCCGCTGAGCGAGACCTTGCCCGCCATGGCGTTCGCGACCTCGACGGGGACCACGACGCCGAGGGTGCTGTGGTCGCTCCAGATGCAGACCGGCATCCGGATCTCCTTGGGCCCCGAGGACGACCCGCCGCTCGCACTGTCGTTCTCGATCACCGACTCCTGGCACTTGAGGGCCGCGTCGCCGGTGCTGAAGTCCTTGGGGCTGCCGACCAGTTCGCCCGTCTCCGAGCTCTTCCCCTGGGAGTCCTCCTTGAGCTTGGCGAACATGGCGTCGACGACCTTCTCGGGCTTGTCGATGTCGCCGTAGACGCCCATGAACTGGATCGCCTTCCGCGCCAGGGGGTTGCTGTCGTCGCCCGCCTTGTAGGCGGCGTCCACGTCCTGGGGGTTCTTGACGCCCGCCTTCTCGGCGGCCGTCAGGTCGCTGGAGTTGAAGCCGCCGCTGTCGCCCTCGTTCTTCTCGTACTCGCCGAGAAGCCTGCTGGGCGTGGTCAGCGTGTGCGGTCCGTCGTCCTTGATGCCGACGTCCGCGACGTCCGAGGAGCCGCCGTTCTTGCCGCCCTTGTCGTCGTCGCCTCCCGCGAGGAGGAAGTAGCCGCCGACGGCGGCCGCGGCGACCACGGCGACGGTGGCGATGATGATGCCGGTCTTCTTCTTGCCACCGCCGGGGGGCGGCGGCGGGACCTGCCCGTAGGGGGCCTGCTGGGGGAACTGGCCGTAGGGGCCCGGCTGCTGGGGCTGGCTGTAGCCGCCCTGGGGGGCCTGCTGCGGGGCCTGCGGGGCCTGCTGGGGGTAGCCGTAGCCGGGCTGGGGCTGCGCCGGGGGTGCCTGCTGGGGGTAGCCGTAGCCGGGCTGGGGCGCCTGCGGCGGCTGGCCGTAGGGGCCGGGCTGCTGTGGGGGCTGCCCGTAGGGCCCCGGCTGCGGGGGCTGCCCGCCGCCGTACGGGCCGGGCTGCTGGGGCTGCTGCCCGCCGTACGGGCCCGGCTGGTTGTAGCTCATGGGGGTTCCCCTCCGAAACGCTTTATGTGTTTCCGACATCCTGACGCAACGGGGCCCGGTCGCATGACCGGGCCCCGATACGTTCGCAATTGCCGGGCCCACCCACCGCCCGGCGGGCGTCAGTTCTTGACGCGGACTTCCCCGCGGAACTTGGCCGTGGTGGTCGAGGCCTCGTCGAGGTCGGCGGCGGCGCCGGACACCGCACTCGCGACGTCCGTGGTGACGACGTAGCCGATGGTGCTGTGGTCGCCCCAGATGCAGGTCGCCGCGGACATCTCGCTCGGACCCGAGGACCCGGCCGAGGAGCCGGACGTACCCGCCCCGCTGCCCATCGCGATCTTCATCTCCTGGCACTTCAGGACGGCACCGTCGAGCTCTGCGGGCTTGTACTCCTTGGGCTCGCCGACCAGCGTGACCTTCTGGCCGGTGCCGCTGCCGGACGTCTCGTTCTTCTTCTTGGCGTTGGAGAACATGTGGTCGACGACCCCCTCCGGGTCCTCGATGTCCCCGTACACGCCGCCGAAGCTCAGGATCTTCTGCGCCATCGGGTTCTCCTTGGAGCCCGACTGGTACCCGGCGTGCACGTCCTTGGGGTTCTTCACCCCCGCCGCCTCGGCCTTGTCGAGGTCGATGCTGTTGAGGCCGCTGGACTGCTCCGCGTCCTTCTTGTAGTCGACGAGGACGGTCATCGGCGTGGTCAGCTTGTGCGGCCCGTCGTCCTTGATGCCGCCGTCGTCGCCTCCGCCGCCCGCGACGTCCGAGGAGCCGCCGTTCTTGCCGCCCTTGTCGTCGTCGCCTCCCGCGAGGAGGACGTAGCCGCCGACGGCGGCGGCGGCGACCACGGCGACGGCGGCGATGATGATGCCGGTCTTCTTCTTGCCGCCACCCGGGGGCGGCGGCGGGACCTGCCCGTACGGGGCCTGCGGAGGCATCTGGCCGTAGGGGGCCTGGGGCGGCTGCCCGTAGGGGCCCGGCTGCTGGGGCTGGCTGTAGCCGCCCTGCTGGGGGGCCTGCTGCGGGGCCTGCGGGGCCTGCTGGGGGTAGCCGTAGCCGGGCTGGGGAGCCTGCGGCGGCTGGCCGTAGGGGCCAGGCTGCTGCGGCTGCTGGCCGTACGGCCCGGGCTGCTGGGGCTGCTGCCCGCCGTACGGGCCCGGCTGGTTGTAGCTCATTACTGGGGGTCCCTCCCGATGCTTATGTGTTCCGAACATCCTGTCGGATGGGCGCTCGGGGTTGGGCCCTAGGGTCGGATCGATGCGGAGTTGTTGAAGGGCTGTGCCAGAGGCCGGACGTGCGGGCGGACGTGCGGGCGGATGTGTGGGTGGACATACGAGGCCCGGGACGGTGGCACCGCCCCGGGCCCTTCCTCCCCAGATGCTCCGCTACGCCTTGACGCGGGCGGCCTTGCGCAGGTGGGCGGCGAACTCGGCGACGTCGTCCACGACCATGCCGCCGCCCTTGCCCTTCGCCATCGCCGCCAAGTCGATGCCGAACACGATGCCGTACGTGCTGTGGTCGGCCCAGATGCAGATCGGCAGCTTCGTCTCGTCGCCGTCGTCCTTGATGCTGGCGGTCTGGCACTTCATGACGGCGTTGTCGAGGCCGTCGGGCTCGACGGTCTCGGGGCTGCCGACGAGATCGACCTCATCACCGGCGTCGGTGGACTTGCCCGACTCCTTCTCCGTGTTCTCGTCGGCCTTGGCGAAGCCGTCGTCGACGGCGCGCTCCGGGTCTTCGATGTCGCCGTACATCCCCTGGAAGCTCATCTGCTTCCCCTTGAGGGCTGCGCCCGACTCGTAGGAGGCCGATACGTTCTCGGGGTTCTTGATGCCGATGGCCTCGGCGTTCTTCTTGTCGCCGGAGCCGAGCGGGCCGTCGCCGGGGGCGCTCGAATCGCTGCCCTTCTTGTACGCGTCCACGGAGGACGGCGGCACCAGCTTGTGCGCGCCGTCGTCCTCCACCGACACCGAGTCGCTGCCGCCGAAGACGAAGTACGCGCCGACGCCGAGCGCCGCGACCACGGCGACCGCGCCGATGATGATGCCGGTCTTCTTCTTGCCACCGCCCCCCGCGGGCGGGGGAGGGGGCGGGACCTGACCGTAAGGCTGCTGCTGGCCGTAGGGGGCCTGGGGCGGCTGACCGTAGGGGCCCGGCTGCTGGGGCTGGCTGTATCCGGGCTGCGGCTGGCCGTAACCGGACTGACCGTAACCGGGCTGGCCGTAACTCTGCTGAGGCTGCTGCGACTGCTGGGGCTGTTGCGGCTGCTGTCCGTACGGTCCTGGCTGCGGTGGCTGCTGCCCGTACGGGCCCGGCTGGTGGTCGCTCATGACGTGGGTCCCCCCGTGAATATTGATGTGTCCGGGACATCCTGGACGAAGCCGTGACCTTGTGGGGAGCCCGACGGCAACCGTTATCGAAGATTCCGGTTTCTGGACCGCTCCGTGACCCCTCTAAACTGACCGCGTGACCGAGAACGCTCAGCAGCAGCCCCCAGCGACCACTCCCGAACTGCCGACCCAGTACGCGCCGGCCGAGGTAGAGGGGCCGCTGTACGAGCGCTGGGTGGAACGGGGTTACTTCTCCGCCGACGAGAAGAGCGAGAAGCCCCCGTACACTGTCGTCATCCCGCCGCCGAACGTGACCGGCGCGCTCCACCTGGGCCACGCCTTCGAGCACACGCTCATCGACGCCCTCACCCGCCGCAAGCGCATGCAGGGCCACGAGACGCTCTGGCAGCCCGGCATGGACCACGCGGGCATCGCCACGCAGAACGTGGTGGAGCGCGAGCTCGCCAAGGAGGGCAAGTCCCGCCACGACCTCGGGCGCGAGGAGTTCATCGAGCGCGTGTGGAAGTGGAAGGGGGAGTCCGGGGGGCAGATCTCCGGGCAGATGCGCCGTCTCGGCGACGGCGTGGACTGGTCGCGTGAGCGGTTCACGATGGACGAGGGGCTCTCGAAGTCCGTCCAGACCATCTTCAAGAAGCTCTACGACGACGAGCTGATCTACCGCGCCGAGCGCATCATCAACTGGTGCCCGCGCTGTCTGACCGCGATCTCGGACATCGAGGTCGAGTACCAGGACGACGACGGCGAACTGGTCTCGATCAAGTACGGCGAGGGGGACGAGACGCTCGTCGTCGCCACCACCCGCGCCGAGACGATGCTCGGTGACACCGCCGTCGCGGTCCACCCCGAGGACGAGCGGTACAAGCACCTGGTCGGCAAGCAGATCAAGCTGCCGCTGACCGACCGCACGATCCCGGTCGTCGCCGACGAGCACGTCGACCCCGAGTTCGGCACCGGCGCCGTCAAGGTGACCCCGGCGCACGACCCGAACGACTTCGAGATCGGTCAGCGCCACTCGCTGCCGAACATCGCGGTCATGGACGAGCACGCGGTCATCACGGTCCCCGGCCCCTTCCAGGGCCTCGACCGCCTGGAGGCCCGCTCCGCCATCGTCGGCGCGCTGCGCGCCGAGGGCCGCATCGTCGCCGAGAAGCGCCCGTACACGCACTCCGTCGGCCACTGCTCGCGCTGCAAGACCACCATCGAGCCGCGCCTGTCGATGCAGTGGTGGGTCAAGGTCGGCCCGCTCGCGAAGGCCGCCGGTGACGCGGTCCGCGACGGCAAGGTCAAGATCCACCCGCAGGAGATGGAGAAGCGGTACTTCGACTGGGTCGACAACCTCCACGACTGGTGCATCTCGCGCCAGCTCTGGTGGGGCCACCGCATCCCCGTCTGGTACGGCCCGAACGGCGAGGTCGTCTGCGTCGGCCCCGACGACGAGGCGCCCACGGGCGAGGGCTGGACGCAGGACCACGACGTGCTCGACACGTGGTTCTCCTCGGGCCTGTGGCCGTTCTCCACGCTGGGCTGGCCCGAGCAGACCGACTCGCTCGCGAAGTTCTACCCGAACTCCGTCCTGGTCACCGGCTACGACATCCTCTTCTTCTGGGTCGCCCGGATGATGATGTTCGGCCTGTACGCGATGGACGGCACCCCGCCGTTCCACACGATCGTGCTGCACGGCATGGTCCGCGACCAGTTCGGCAAGAAGATGTCGAAGTCCTTCGGCAACGCGGTCAACCCGCTGGACTGGATGGACAAGTACGGCTCGGACGCCCTGCGCTTCACGCTCGCCCGCGGCGCCAACCCCGGCACCGACGTGCCGATCGGCGAGGACTGGGTCCAGGGCTCGCGCAACTTCGCCAACAAGATCTGGAACGCCACGCGCTTCGCGATGATGAACGGCGCCACGATCGAGGGCGAGCTGCCCCCGGCCGAGCAGCTGTCCGCCACCGACCGCTGGGTGCTCTCCCGGCTCAACGCGACGGTCGCCGAAGTCGACGCGCTCTACGACGACTACCAGTTCGCCAAGCTCTCGGACGCCCTCTTCCACTTCGCGTGGGACGAGGTCTTCGACTGGTACGTCGAGCTCTCCAAGACGACGTTCATGGCGGGCGGCGAGGGCGCGAAGGTCTCGGCGCGCGTCCTCGGCGAGGTCCTCGACGTCACGCTGCGCCTGCTCCACCCGATCGTCCCGTTCGTGACGGAGACGCTCTGGACGGCGCTGACCGGCGGCGAGTCGCTCGTCATCGCCGACTGGCCCTCGGACAGCGGCTTCCGCGACGCGGGCGCCGAGCGCGAGATCGAGACGCTCCAGCAGGTCATCACCGAGGTCCGCCGCTTCCGCGCCGACCAGGGCTTGCAGCCGGGCCAGAAGGTGCCGGCCCGCCTGACCCTGGACGGCACGGCGCTCGCCCCGCACGAGGCCGCCATCCGCCAGCTCCTGCGCCTCCAGCCGGAGGGCGACGCCTTCACGGCGACGGCGACGCTGCCGGTCTCGGGCGCCACGGTCGCGCTCGACCTGTCCGGCACGATCGACGTGGCGGCCGAGCGCAAGCGCCTCGCCAAGGACCTGGCCGCCGCCGAGAAGGAGAAGGCACAGGCCGAGGCGAAGCTGGGCAACGAGGCGTTCCTCGCCAAGGCTCCGGACAACGTGGTCGACAAGATCCGCGGCCGCCTCACCAAGGCGGAGGCCGACATCGCACGGCTGCGGGCGCAACTGGAAGCCCTGCCGGCCGCGTAGCACCGCACACCCCGAAGGCCCCGGAACCGTCCATCGGTCCCGGGGCCTTCGCGCGTACGGCTACGCAAACGCGTACGGCTACGTGATGGACTCGGCGACCGGCCCCGTTGCCTGCCGCCCGATGGGGCCGAGCTCCTCCGGGACGCGCGGCAGCAGATCGAGGCCGAGCCGTTCGAGCTCCGCCTCGGCCAGCGCGGCCAGGGTCTGCGGATCGCCGTTGCGCCAGCCCTCGGCGAGGCTGCCGGGGGTGGCGCCCGCGATGTTCGTCGCGGTCGCCGCCACCTCGTGCAGCGGTCTGAGCAGGGTGCGCAGGGCGAGGATCTCGCGGCCGTCGTCGGAGGCGGCGAGATCGCGGGCCGCGCCCGCCTGCCGGACCCAGCGCAGCCGGCGCGGCAGCCAGGCGGCCAGGACGAGGCCGACGGGCAGGACGAAGAGGGCGAGGGCGCCCACGGCGACGGCCGTCCGGACGGCCACCGGATCCATGGCGTCGACGACGTCCGCGACGCGGCGCAGCGCGGTGTCGACGCGGCCGCCGACCAGCGGCAGGGGCGCGTTGTGTTGCTGCAGGGCACGGGGGACCGCGAGCAGGCAGGCCAGCCGGTACGTGAGGACGGCGGCCGTGGCCCACAGCGCGGTCCACAGGAGGATGCCGGCGTCACCGGCGAGCTGATGGGTCCGCCTGGCGGGGTTCTGGGCATACCACATGGTCCGATTTGACCCCCGGGGCGCCCCGGGGCCGGGCAGCCGCGCCGAAAGTACACCCGTTGTGTGCACACCCGATGGTTCGCCCGCAAACGACCGGGGTGCGGCAAATCACCAAATCAAGGACCTAAGTCCGGTGGGCCGGGCCGAAAGACCTTGCATGATGGAAGGCATGCGCAACCTGCCCGCCGCCCAGGCGATTCGCCAGGCGGCGGCCTCGGCCGTCCGCCTCTGCGGGCGCTGGTCCCAGGCGCCGCGGGCCCAGGACGCGCTCACGGCGGTCAGCGCCTTCGCGCTGATGAGCCTGGACGTCCCCGGCCTCGCCGAGGCGGACAACTCCCTCAACGGCCCGCTCGCCGTCCTGACCCTCGCGGCCGGCGCGTCCACGCTGCTGCTGCGGCGCAGGCTGCCCTGGGTGACGTACGGGGTCGCGCTGCTCTTCCTGGGCTGGCTGCACGAGCTGACGCTGGCCCAGTTCGTGCTCTACTCGCTGGCGCGCTACCGGGGCCGGGTGGCCGGGACGCTCGGCGTCATCGGGTACGTCGCCTTCGCGTACGTGATGTTCAGCCTGCCGGGCTGGCCGGTGCACCGGGGGTCCACGCTCGGCTCGTTCCTCAGCCTGGTCGTGCCGATCGGGGTGCTCGCGGCGGGCGTCGGCGTCGCCGCGAACCGGCAGGACCTGGTCCGGGCCCTTGCGGCGCAGCGCGCGGAGACCGACACGCTGCACGCCGTCCAGCAGGAGCGGGTCCGCATCGCGCGGGACGTGCACGACTTCGTCGGCCGTGAGCTCACGCTGCTGAGCGTGCGCTCCCAGGTGCTTGCGCGCCGGGCCGAGGGCGGTGCCTTCGAGAACGACTTCGAGGACCTCTCGGAGACGGCACGCAGCGCGCACCGGATGCTGAACGAGATCATCGTGCAGCGCGGTACGGACGGGACGCCGACCCCGGGCCTCGACGCGCTCCCCGGCCTCGCGGAGCGCAGCGGCCGCGCGGGCAGCCCCGTCGACCTCCTGATCGCCGACGAGGCCCACCGGCTCTCCCCGCTCCGCCAGGCGGCGGTCCACCGGGTGGTCCAGGAGTGCCTGACGAACGCGGCGAAGCACGCGCCGGGCGAGAAGGTGACGGTCCGCGTGGCCCTGCGCGCGGGCCGCCTGGACATCACGGTGACCAACCCGCTTCCCGCCGCGGCCCCACCCGCCGCCCCGGTCTCGGCGGGCACGGGCACGACGGGCATGGCGGAACGGATCCGGGCGGTCGGCGGCACGTTCGCGGCGGGGCCGCGGGGGGACGTGTACGAGGTCCGGGCGACGCTGTCGGCGGGCGAACTGACGGCCCCCTGAGGGCGCGTCCGCCACCGCGGGCCGGTGGGGGCGGGCCGCGCAGTTCCCCGCGCCCCTGAGTGACCCTGCCTCGCCGTCGACCGAAGACGCCGCTCAAGGGGCGCGAGGAACGGCGCGACCAGCCCCCACAGCCCCGCAGACGAAACACCCACCCGTGCCGTTCAAGGGGCGCGGGGAACGGCGCGACCAGCCCCCACAGCCCCGCAGACGAAACACCCACCCGTGCCGTTCAAGGGGCGCGAGGAACTGCGCGACCAGCCCCCACAGCCCCGCAGACGAAACACCCACCCGTGCCGTTCAAGGGGCGCGGGGAACTGCGCGACCAGCCCTCGCCGACCCGCAGACGAATCACCCCCCCCCGGCCGGTAGGCCTACGCCGCTGACATCACCCGCTCAAGACCGTCGAAGTCCTCGACACACTTCCCGCACCCCATGGCGACACTGTCCAGCGGATCGTCGGCGACGAAGACGGGAATCCCCGTACCGGAGGCGAGCCGGAGGTCGAGGCCGGGGAGCAGCGCGCCGCCGCCCGTCAGCACGATCCCGTGCTCCATGATGTCGCCGGACAGCTCAGGCGGGCACTCCTCCAGGGTCGCCTTGACCGCCGTGATGATCTGCTCGACCGGCTCGTCCAGAGCCGCCCGCACCTCACGCGTCGTCAGGTCCACCGTCTTGGGCAGACCGCCCACCTTCTCCCGCCCCCGCACGGTGAACGTCCGCATCTCCAGCGTGTCCTCACCCGGCACGGGCCACGCGGAGCCGATGCCGACCTTGATGTCCTCGGCGGTGCGTTCACCGATGAGCAGCGCGTGCTCCTTGCGTACGAAGTCGGTGATGGCCGCGTCGAGCCGGTCGCCGCCCACCCGCAGGGACTGGGCCGTGACGATGCCGCCCAGGGAGATCACCGCGACCTCGGTCGTGCCGCCCCCGATGTCGACGACCATCGACCCGCGGGGCTCGGCGACCGGCAGGCCCGCGCCGATCGCGGCGGCCATCGGCTCCTCCACGAGATGCACGGCCCGCGCCCCGGCCCGCTGCGACGCGTGCACGATGGCGCGCCGCTCGACGGGCGTGACCCCGCTCGGTACGCACACGACCATGCGCGTACGGGGACGGCGTCCCGGCACGGCCTTGCGCACGAAGTGCCGGATCATCTCCTCGGCGGCTTCGTAGTCACTGATCACGCCGTCCCGCAGCGGACGGATGGCGGTGATGGACCCGGGCGTCCGCCCGATGGTCTCCTTGGCCTCCGCCCCCACGGCGAGCACCCCGCTCTTGCCGCCCCTGGCCGCGCGCACGGCGACCACCGACGGCTCGTTGAGCACGATCCCCTTGCCGCGCACGTAGAGGAGGGTGTTCGCAGTGCCGAGGTCGATACCTATGTCCATGATCGCCAAGTTTGCCCGGCGGCGCCGCGAAGCGGAGGGACCAAGGTCCCGAATCGGACGGGCCGAAGGTCCCGACGAAGGTACCTGGGCCCTACGGCGAAGGTCCCTGGGCCCTACGTGGAGGTCCTGACGGCGAGTGTCGGCACCGCTCCGTAGACTGGCGTACGTGAGTGACCTCCCCCCGAACGACGACGACCGACCCGCCGAGCCCGACGACGCCTTCGAGGAGATCGTCGGCGCCGAGACGGACCGTGACCCCGACCTCGCGGTGATCGAGGCCGGCAGCCGCACTCTGCGCGCCCAGGCGGGGCCGCCGCAGGGCGACATCCCCGCCCGCCCCACCGACCCGGAGGTGGACAGGGCGCTGCGCGAGGTGGAGACGGAGCTCGCCGGCCGCTGGGGCGAGACGAAGCTGGAGCCCTCCGTCAGCCGTATCGCCGCGCTGATGGACGTCCTGGGCGAGCCCCAGCGCGCGTACCCCTCGATCCACATCACGGGGACGAACGGCAAGACGTCCACGGCCCGCATGATCGAGGCGCTGTTCTCCGCCTTCGACCTGCGCACCGGGCGCTACACCTCGCCCCATGTCCAGTCGATCACCGAGCGGATCAGCCTGGACGGCAACCCCGTCGAGGCCGAGCGCTTCGTCGAGACCTACAACGACATCAAGCCCTACGTGGAGATGGTCGACGCCAAGGAGGAGTACCGCCTCTCCTTCTTCGAGGTGCTCACCGGCATGGCGTACGCGGCCTTCGCGGACGCCCCGGTGGACGTCGCCGTCGTCGAGGTCGGCATGGGCGGCAGCTGGGACGCGACGAACGTGATCGACGGCTCGGTGGCCGTCATCACCCCCATTGACCTGGACCACACGGACCGCCTCGGCTCCACGCCCGGCGAGATCGCCAAGGAGAAGGCCGGCATCATCAAGCCGGACTCGACGGTGATCATGGCCCAGCAGCAGGTGGACGCCGCGCAGGTGCTCCTGAAGAAGGCCGTGGAGACCAACGCGACGGTGGCCCGCGAGGGCCTGGAGTTCGGCGTCGTCGCCCGCCAGGTCGCGGTCGGCGGCCAGCTCATGACGCTGCGCGGCCTCGGCGGTGAGTACGAGGAGATCTTCCTGCCGCTGCACGGCGAACACCAGGCGCACAACGCCGCGGTGGCGCTCGCCGCGGTCGAGGCCTTCTTCGGTATCGGCTCGCAGCACGCGCGCCCGCTGGACATCGACACGATCCGCAAGGCCTTCGCGACGGTGGCCTCGCCCGGCCGCCTCGAGGTGATGCGCCGCTCGCCCACCGTCGTCGTGGACGCCGCGCACAACCCGGCGGGCGCGCGCGCCGCGGCCGCCGCGGTCAGTGAGGCGTTCGACTTCAGCCGGCTGATCGGTGTGGTCGGCGCGAGCGACGACAAGGACGTGAAGGGGCTCCTCGAAGCGTTCGAGCCGATCTTCGCCGAGGTCGTCGTCACGCAGAACTCCAGCCACCGTGCGATGGACGCGGACACGCTCGCGGGCCTGGCCGTCGAGGTGTTCGGCGACGACCGCGTGCAGGTCGAGCCGCGCCTCGACGACGCCCTGGAGGCAGCGATCACCCTCGCCGAGGAAGAGGGGGAGTACGCGGGCGGCGGCGTGCTCATCACTGGTTCCGTCATCACGGTCGGCGAGGCCCGACTGCTCCTGGGGAGAGGCTGATTCCTGTGCGTACGCTCTGCGCCTCGACGCTGATCGGCGAGTTCTTCGTCATCGGCTTCGCGGGTCTGGTCGCCATGAAGGACGATGACCTGTCCATGGGCACGGTCTGGACGGTCTGCGGCATCGCGATGGCGGTGTCCGTGCTGCTCTGCGGAATGATCACCCGGCCCGGCGGGGTGCAGCT
This sequence comes from Streptomyces sp. NPDC046465, assembly GCF_040646035.1. Taxonomy (NCBI): domain Bacteria; kingdom Bacillati; phylum Actinomycetota; class Actinomycetes; order Kitasatosporales; family Streptomycetaceae; genus Streptomyces; species Streptomyces sp. NPDC046465. Next base: position 582,683 of record NZ_JBEYZK010000001.1, on the reverse strand, counting down.
CGGCTGGGCGTTGCAGATCGCCCTGATCGTGAGCGGCTTCGTGGTGCCGACGATGTTCTTCCTCGGCGCGGTGTTCGCCGCCCTGTGGTGGGCGTCGGTCCACTTCGGCCGCAAGATCGACGAGGCAAAGGCGAGGTTCGCGGCGCAGGCTGCCGAGACGGCCTGACCGTACGGGTTCCGGTCACCGAGACCGGCGTCCTGCCCTGCGGCACGCCCGGCCGCGGCGGCTCGGTATCGTGCCGGGCAACCCCTCGTGATCGTAAAGATCGTAAGAACACCTCTTGAAGAACACTTCTTGAAGAACACCTCTTGGAGCCGCACATGAGCCAGCGCACCCTCGTCCTGCTGAAGCCCGACACCGTCCGTCGCGGGCTGATCGGAGAGGTCATCGGCCGCATCGAGCGCAAGGCGGGCTGGACGATCTCCGCGCTGGAGCTGCGTTCGCTGGACCAGGAGACCCTGGAGCAGCACTACGGCGAGCACAAGGGCAAGCCCTTCTACGAGCCGCTGGTCGCCTTCATGTCGTCGGGTCCCGTCGTCGCGCTCGTCGTCGAGGGGGAGCGGGTCATCGAGGGTGTGCGCGCGCTCGCCGGTCCGACGGACCCGATCGCCGCGGCGCCGGGCTCGATCCGCGGCGACTTCGGCACGATCGTCCGGGAGAACCTGATTCACGCCTCGGACTCCGAGGAGTCCGCCGAGCGCGAGTTCAAGATCTTCTTCCCGGACGCCGTCTGATCCGCTGATCCGCGATCCGCTGATCCGCAAAGGCTTCGTCATGGTTTCTTGACGCGGCGTCAGGACGGAGTCGGACCAGCACGGGGACGGCCGGAGGAATTCGGCCGTCCCTTGGCATATGCAACCCCAATCGGGGGAACCCGTGCCTCCGATGGCACGTCTGAAAAGGCGGGGCGGCGCATCATCTGCTGACAATGGCGAAGACCCTAGCGCCGTGTTCGCGCAGCCGAGACTACGATGGAAGCCTCCACTGCCACACAGCACCCACCTCGCCTACCTAAAAAGCCATCAAACGCTCCAATAGGGAAGGCCAGACGCATCCTCATGGGGAACAACATGTCGTTCATCGGCCGTGACATGGCTGTCGACCTCGGGACCGCCAACACGCTGGTGTACGTCAGGGGTCGGGGGATCGTTCTCAACGAGCCGTCCGTCGTCGCGATCAACACCAACACCGGTGGCATCCTCGCGGTGGGCGCCGAGGCGAAGAAGATGATCGGGCGCACGCCCGGCAACATCGTCGCGGTGCGCCCGCTGAAGGACGGCGTCATCGCCGACTTCGAGATCACCGAGCGGATGCTCCGCTACTTCATCCTGAAGATCCACAAGCGGCGCTACCTCGCCCGCCCGCGCGTCGTCGTCTGCGTGCCCTCGGGCATCACGGGCGTCGAGCGCCGCGCCGTCATCGAGGCCTCCTCGCAGGCCGGTGCGCGCCAGGTGCACATCATCGAGGAGCCCATGGCCGCGGCCATCGGCTCCGGTCTGCCGGTCCACGAGGCCACCGGCAACATGGTGGTCGACATCGGCGGTGGCACCACCGAGGTCGCCGTCATCTCGCTCGGCGGAATCGTCACGGCGCAGTCCATCCGGGTCGCGGGCGACGAGCTGGACAACGCGATCATCCAGCACATCAAGAAGGAGTACTCCCTCCTCCTCGGCGAGCGCACCGCCGAACAGATCAAGATCACCATCGGTTCGGCGTACGACATGGACGCCGACGAGCACACCGAGATCCGCGGCCGTGACCTGGTCTCCGGGCTGCCCAAGACCGTCGTCATCTCCGCCGCCGAGGTCCGCAAGGCCATCGAGGAGCCGGTCAACGCCATCGTCGACGCGGTGAAGACCACCCTCGACAAGTGCCCGCCGGAACTTTCGGGTGACGTGATGGACCGCGGCATCGTTCTCACCGGTGGCGGCGCCCTGCTGCGCGGCCTCGACGAGCGGCTGCGCCGGGAGACCGGCATGCCGATCCACATCGCCGAGGACCCGCTCGACAGCGTGGCGCTGGGCTCCGGAAAGTGCGTCGAGGAGTTCGAGGCGTTGCAGCAGGTGCTTGACGCCCAGCCGCGCAGATGATCTGACGCGCCGACATCCGCCGTACGAGTGCCTGCCATCTCGTGCGGCGGATCGTTGATATAGAGGCAAGGCAGAAGAATTCCCCATAAACCCGTGGAACCCGCAGACTCCACGGAATCCGATTGAGGAAGGCACGCCGCCGCACGTGAGGGACACACGAGAGAGCCGGCTGCTCCTGGTGCTGCTGGTCGCCATCGCGTTCGCTTTGATCACGGTGGACATCCGCGGCGGCGAGGACTCACCGGTCGACGGTGCCCGCCGGGCCGCCGCGACGGTGTTCGGTCCGGTCGAGGAGGGCATGTCCTCCGCCGTCGACCCGATCGGCAACGCCATCGGCGCGGTACGCGACTCCGGAGAGCGCCACAGCCGCATCGCCGAACTGGAACGCCAGAACGCCGCCCTGAAGGCGAAGCTCGGCAGCGACGACCGCAACCGCAGCCGGGTGCAGCAGCTCGACAGCATGCTGAAGAAGGCCGGAGCCGGCCAGTACGGCATCAAGGGCGCCGAGGTCATCGGGATAGGAGCGGCCCAGGGCTTCTCCTGGACCGTCACCATCGACGCCGGTGCCAACGACGGACTCAAGCGCGACATGACCGTCCTGAACGGCGACGGTCTGGTCGGCCGCGTCACCACGGTCGGCCCGAACACCTCCACCGTCCTGCTCGCCAACGACCCCGACTTCACCGTCGGCACCCGCATGGAGAAGACCGACGAGCTCGGCTTCGCCACCGGCCAGGGCGACCGTCCGCTCTCCGTCCAGCTGCTCAACGGCAAGGCCAAGGTCAAGAAGGGCGACCGCCTGGTCACCTTCGGCTCGCGCAAGGACAAGCCGTTCGTGCCGGGCGTACCGGTCGGCGAGATCGTCCGCGTCGACCCCTCGGGCGGTGACCTCACCCGCAACGTCTACGTCAAGCCGTACGTCGGGTTCACCAAGCTCGACATCGTCGGTGTCGTGGTCGAGGCGCCCCGCGAGGACCCGCGCGACACGGTCCTGCCGAAGAAGCCCGAGAAGCCCAAGCCGACCCCGACGGTGACCGTCACGGCCACCCCGTCAGGCCGGCCGCCCGCCGAAGGCGCCGACACCGGCGACGAGCAGTAGGAGACCGGACCCATGCGCCTCAACCGAATCCTGCTGTCCACCGCCCTCGTCGTCGTCGCCCTGGTCATCCAGGTCAGCGTCCTGGCCCGGCTCCAACTGCCGGGCGCGGTGCCGGACCTGGTCCTGCTCACCGTCCTCGGTCTCGCCCTCGTCTACGGCCACGTGGGCGGCGCCCTCGTCGGCTTCGGCGCCGGGCTGCTCGCCGACCTGGCGCCGCCGGCCGACCACGCCGTCGGGCGGTACGCGCTCGTGCTCTGCGTCGTCGGCTACCTCGCGGGCCTCGCCAAGCCCGACAACGGCCGGCTCCGCTCCGCCACAGGGCCGCTCGTCGTGGTCGTCAGCGCCGCCATCGGATCGACGCTGCTCTACGCGGGCGTGGGCTCCCTCGTCGGGGACACCGCCGCCCGCCACGTGGGCCTGATCGGGCTCCTGTTCACCGCCGCGCTCTACGACCTGCTGCTCGCGCCCTTCACGGTGCCGCTGATCATCGCGGTCGCCCGGCGCGCCGAGAACGACCCGCTCGGGGAGAACTCGCCCGTGAACAAGGCGGCCGACGTCTCCTCCGGCTGGCTCTCCTCCGGCACCGGGCTGAGCATCGGCAACCAGCGCGGCGGCGGCCTGCGGGCGAAGGCGGCCAAGGCCAGAGTCGCCCGCGCCGGACGCATCAAGGGGGTCAAGCGCCTGTGAACGCCACCCGGCAGGACCCGCGAGCGCCTGCGTACACGCACAGGTTGGGCGTGTACACGTACTACCCGTACGCACACTGAGAGGGGGAGGCAGCAGCAGTGACCAACATCCCCGAGACCGGACGGACCCCACGCGTCCAGATCCGCCTCATCGTCATCCAGATCCTCGTCGTCTCCCTCCTGCTCACCCTCGGCGGCCGCCTCTGGTACCTCCAGGTCCGCAACGGCGACGAGTACGCCGAGGAGGCCTCCGGCAACCACGTCCAGCAGGTCGTCCAGCCCGCAGTGCGCGGCTCCATCCTGGACGCCCGCGGCGTGCCGATCGCCGACAACGAGACCCGCCTGGTCGTCTCCGCGTCCCGCACGGACCTGATGAAGATGAAGGACGACGGCAAGGCGGTCCTCGCCAAGCTCGCCGACGTCCTCGACATGAAGCCCGAGGACGTCGCGGGCAAGGTCCGCCTCTGCGACGCCAAGACCCCGCAGCCCTGCTGGAACGGCTCGCCCTACCAGCCCATCCCGATCACCGACGAGGCCACGCCCCGCCAGGCCCTGCAGATCCGCGAGCGCTCCGAGGACTTCCCCGGCATCACCGCCGAGCCCACCGCCGTGCGCCGCTACGCCGCCCCCGGCAAGTCCAACACCGCGCAGGTCCTCGGCTATCTCTCGCCCGTCACCGACGAAGAGATCAACAAGGCCGAGAACACCGACTCGCCGTTCCTGCGCTCGGACATGGTGGGCCGCTCCGGCCTGGAGCGCACGTACGACAAGCAGCTGCGCGGCAAGGCCGGTGTCACCCGCTACGAGGTCGACAACCTCGGCCGCGTCATCGGCAAGGCCGAGTCGGACGACGCCAGGTCCGGCGCGAACGTCGTCACCAGCATCGACGCGCGCGTGCAGGCCGTCTCCGAGTACTGGCTGAACGACGCGATGAAGAAGGCCCGCAAGGAGTTCGACAAGAACACCAGCGAGAACTACAAGGCCGACGCGGGCGCCGTCGTCGTCATGGAGAACAAGACGGGACGCGTCGTCTCCATGGCCTCCAACCCGTCGTACGACCCGAACGCCTGGGTCGGCGGCATCTCCGGCAAGGACTACTCGCGCCTCACCGGCAAGACGTCCAACTACCCGCTGCTCAACCGCGCCATCCAGGGCCAGGCCGCCCCCGGCTCGATCTTCAAGGTCATCCCGACGACCGCGGCGGTCAACGCGGGCTACGACTTCGACGGCAGCTACCCGTGCCCCAGCTCGTACTCCGTCGGCGGCCAGACCTTCAAGAACTACGAGTCCAAGGGCCACGGCTCCATCAGCCTCGGCCAGGCCCTCGAGGTCTCCTGCGACACCGTCTTCTACAAGCTGTCGCACGACCAGTGGCGCAAGGACGGCGGGAACAAGCCGGCGGCGCACCCCAAGGACTGGTTCTACAAGACCGCTCACCAGTTCGGCCTCGGCAAGGAGACCGGCATCGACCTCCCCAACGAGGTCACCGGCCGCGTCCCCGACCGCCAGTGGAAGAAGGACTACTGGAAGGCCAACAAGGACGCCTGGTGCAGGCAGGGCAAGAAGAGCGGCGGCGACTACGCCGAGCGCATCGCCTACGAGAACTGCCTCGAAGGCATGAAGATGCGCGCCGGTGACTCCGTCAACTACTCCATCGGACAGGGCGACACCCTCGTCACGCCGATACAGATGGCCACGATCTACTCCGCCATCGCCAACGGCGGCACCCTCCACGACCCCACCGTCGGCAAGGCGATCGTCAGCGCCGACGGCAAGCAGGTCGAGGAGATCGCGCCCAAGTCGCACGGCAAGCTGCCCTTCGACGCCAAGCTGCAGAAGAAAATAGACGGTGCCCTCGCCGACGTCGCCACGCGCGGCACGGCGGCCTGGCGCTTCCAGGGCTGGCCGCAGAAGAAGATCCCGATGCACGCCAAGACCGGTACCGCCGAGGTCTACGGCAAGCAGACCACCTCGTGGTTCGCGACGTACACCAAGGACTACACGATCGTCATGACGATCGCCCAGGGCGGTACCGGCTCCGGCGCCTCGGGGCCCGCGGTCCGGCAGATCTACAACGCGATCTACGGCCTCGACGACGAGGGCAAGCAGGACATGAAGAAGGCCCTCCTGCCCGAACCGCAGAAGAAGCTGCCGAAGATCGAGACCGACGGCTCCATCGACTCCCCGAGGATCAAGCCGTACAAGCCCGAGGCGCCCAAGCCGCCGGCCGAGGAGCAGCAGTTGGCCGGGCCACCGGCCGAGAACTGGAGGCGGGACTGATGACCGGCAGCGGATTCTCCGTCTCCGGGTACGGACCCGAGCGCTCCGGGATGTCGCGGCTCCTGGCCCGCGACTCGATAGTGCGCCGGCTCGACTGGCCGATGCTGTTCGCGGCGATCGCGCTCTCCGGGATCGGCACCGCCCTCGTCTACTCCGCGACCCGCAACCGCACCGAGCTCGTCGGCGACGACCCGTGGTCCTTCGCGCTCAAGCACGTCCTGAACACCGGCATCGGCTTCGCCCTGATGATCGGCACCGTCTGGCTCGGCCACCGCACGCTGCGCACGGCCGTGCCGATCCTCTACGGCCTCTCCGTCTTCCTCGTGCTGCTCGTCCTCACCCCGCTCGGCGCGACGATCAACGGCGCGCACGCGTGGATCGTGCTCGGCGGCGGCTTCTCGCTCCAGCCCTCCGAGTTCGTGAAGATCACGATCATCCTGGGGATGGCGATGCTGCTCGCGGCCCGCGTCGACGCGGGCGACCGGGAGCATCCGGACCAGCGGACGGTCGTGCAGGCGCTCGGCCTCGCCGCCGTGCCGGTGGCGATCGTGATGCTCATGCCGGACCTCGGCTCGGTCATGGTCATGGCGATGATCGTGCTCGGTGTGCTGCTCGCCTCCGGCGCCTCCAACCGCTGGGTGTTCGGACTGCTCGGCACCGGCGTCGCCGGTGGCGTCGCCATATGGCAGCTCGGCGTCCTCGACGACTACCAGATCGCCCGTTTCGCCGCCTTCGCCAACCCCGCGCTCGACCCGGCGGGCGTCGGCTACAACACCAACCAGGCGCGCATCGCCATCGGCTCCGGCGGCCTGACCGGCACCGGGCTGACCAAGGGCTCCCAGACCACCGGCCAGTTCGTCCCCGAACAGCAGACGGACTTCGTCTTCACGGTCGCGGGGGAGGAGCTCGGCTTCGTGGGCGCGGGAGCGATCCTGCTCCTGCTCGGCCTCGTCCTGTGGCGCGCCTGCCGCATCGCCCGTGAGACGACCGAGCTGTACGGCACGATCGTCGCCGCCGGGATCATCGCCTGGTTCGCCTTCCAGGCCTTCGAGAACATCGGCATGACGCTCGGCATCATGCCGGTGGCCGGTCTCCCGCTGCCCTTCGTCTCGTACGGAGGTTCGTCGATGTTCGCGGTCTGGGTGGCCGTGGGGCTACTCCAGTCGATCAAGGTGCAGCGTCCGATGTCGGCCTAGAGCGGCCTGGACCGGCCTGGGTCGGCCAAGGTCCTGTCGTAGACATGTTTGCCCTCGCATTTCGCGTCTAGATTCAATTCATGGCGGAGACGAAGCGCGAGATCGAGCGGAAGTACGACATCGGGCCTGACGCGACGCTGCCCGACCTGTCCGGGGTCGCCGGGGTCGCGGACGCCGTCGACAGAGGCGTCGTCGAACTGGACGCCGTCTACTGGGACACCACCGACCAGCGCCTGGCCGCGGGATCGGTCACGCTGCGGCGCCGCACCGGCGGCGCCGACGAGGGCTGGCACCTGAAACTGCCCGTGTCGCTCGCCGAGGGCGTGCGCGACGAGATCCAGGCGCCGCTCTCGGACACGGTGCCGCGCGAGCTCACCGGCCTCGTCCACTCCCGGGTGCGCGGGGCCGAACTCGTCCCCGTCGTACGGCTGCTGACCGCGAGGACCCGCTGCCACCTCCTCGACGCGTCGGGCGCCCTGCTCGCCGAGGTCAGCGTCGACCGGGTCATCGCCGAGCGGCTCGCCGGCGGCGTCGGCACCGTCGACTGGACCGAGGCCGAGGTGGAGCTGGCGGACGGCGGTGACCCCGCGCTCCTCGACAAGGTCGAGAAGAAGCTGAAGAAGGCGGGCGTGCGGCGCTCCGCGGCGACCTCGAAGCTGGCCAGGGCACTCGCCGAGACCGAGCCGCGGGAGCACACCGCCGCCAAGGCGCGGCCCGAGACGTCCGTGCGCAGGGGCAAGAAGGCCGGGAAGGGCGAGGCCGTGGCCGCGGAGGTGCACGAGACCGTCGGCGAAGGACCCGGCCGCACCGGGGACCACGTCCTCGCCTACCTCCGCGCCCAGCGCGACGCGATCGTCTCGCTCGACCCCGCGGTCCGCCGCGAACTGCCCGACTCCGTACACCAGATGAGGGTCGCCACCCGGCGGCTGCGCAGCGCCTTCAAGTCGTACCGGAAGATCCTCGACCGCACGGCCACCGACCCCGTGGGCGACGAACTCAAATGGCTCGCGGGCGAACTGGGCGTCGCCCGCGACCAGGAAGTCCTCAACGAACGGCTCGCCGCCCGCGTCGGCGCGCTGCCGCGGACCCTCGTCCTCGGCCCGGTGCGCGGACGGCTGCGCATCTGGGACGTGGCGCGCCGCACCGGCGCGCGGCACCGGACGGTCACCGTCCTGGAGAGCAAGCGCTACCTCGCGCTCCTGGACACGCTCGACGCCCTGCTCGCCGCACCCCCGCTGCGCCCCGCCGCCGCCACAGCGCCCAAGAAGGCGCTGCCCAAGGCGGCACTCAAGGACTACGCCCGCCTGGCCACCCGTATCGAACACGCCCTGGAACTGCCCCCGGGCCACGAGCGCGACCTCGCCCTGCACGCCGCCCGCAAGGCCGCCAAGCGCGCCAGGTACGCGGGCGAGTCGGCGGTCCCCGCGCTCGGCAAGCCCGCGCAACGGTTCGCCAAAAGGATGAAGGCCGTGCAGAGCGTCCTCGGCGACCACCAGGACAGCGTGGTCGCGCGCGAGGCCCTGCGGGCGCTGGCGATCCAGGCCCATCTGGCCGGGGAGTCCGCCTTCACCTGGGGGCTTCTGTACGGCCAGGAGGAGGCGGCGGGCGCGGACCGGGAGCGGGAACTGCCAGAGACCTGGGCCGCGGCCGCCCGCAAGAAGGTGCGGGCGGCGTTGGGCGGCTGAGCAGCGGGGTACGCTTGATGGTCACCCCTGCCAGCTCATGAAGGTCCGCGATGTCTGCCGAATCGGTCTTCCCACAGCTCGAAGCTCTGCTCCCGCATGTGCAGAAGCCCATCCAGTACGTCGGCGGTGAGCTGAACTCCACCGTCAAGCCGTGGGACAGCTGTGACGTCCGCTGGGCGCTCATGTACCCGGACGCGTACGAGGTCGGGCTGCCCAACCAGGGCGTCCAGATCCTCTACGAGGTCCTCAACGAGCGCGCGGGCGTCGTCGCCGAGCGCACCTACAGCGTCTGGCCCGACCTGGAGGCCCTGATGCGCGAGCACCGGGTCCCCCAGTTCACCGTCGACTCGCACCGCCCCGTCGGCGCCTTCGACGTCTTCGGCCTCAGCTTCTCCACCGAGCTCGGGTACACCAACATGCTGGCCGCCCTCGATCTCGCGGGCATCCCCATGGAGGCCAAGGACCGCACCCTGGGCGACCCGATCGTGCTCGCCGGCGGCCACGCCGCCTTCAACCCCGAGCCGATCGCGGAGTTCATCGACGCCGCGATCATCGGCGACGGCGAGCAGGCCGTGCTCGACATGACGGAGATCATCCGCGCCTGGAAGGCCGAGGGCCGCCCCGGCGGCCGCGAGGAGGTCCTCTTCCGGCTCGCCAGGACCGGCTCGGTCTACGTCCCGGGGTTCTACGACGTCGAGTACCTCCCGGACGGCCGGATCGGCCGCGTCGTTCCCAACCGCAGCGGTGTGCCGTGGCGCGTGTCCAAGCACACCGTCATGGACCTCGACGAGTGGCCCTACCCCAAGCAGCCCCTCGTCCCGCTCGCCGAGACCGTCCACGAGCGCATGTCCGTGGAGATCTTCCGCGGCTGCACCCGCGGCTGCCGTTTCTGCCAGGCCGGCATGATCACGCGCCCCGTGCGGGAGCGAAGCATCACCGGCATCGGCGACATGGTCGAGAAGGGTCTGAAGGCGACCGGCTTCGAAGAGGTGGGCCTGCTCTCCCTCTCCTCCGCCGACCACAGCGAGATCGCCGACGTCGCGAAGGGCCTCGCCGACCGGTACGAGGAGGACAAGATCGGTCTGTCCCTCCCCTCGACCCGCGTCGACGCCTTCAACATCGACCTGGCGAACGAGCTGACGAGGAACGGCCGCCGCTCGGGTCTGACGTTCGCGCCCGAGGGCGGCAGCGAGCGGATGCGGAAGGTCATCAACAAGATGGTCTCCGAAGAGGACCTGATCCGCACCGTCGCGACCGCGTACGGCAACGGCTGGCGCCAGGTCAAGCTGTACTTCATGCTCGGCCTGCCCACCGAGACCGACGAGGACGTCCTGCAGATCGCGGACATGGCGGCGAACGTCATCGCCAAGGGCCGCGAGGTCGCGGGCAACGACATCCGCTGCACGGTCTCCATCGGCGGCTTCGTGCCCAAGCCGCACACGCCCTTCCAGTGGGCCCCGCAGCTGTCGGCCGAGGAGACGGATGCCCGCCTCGCGAAGCTGCGCGACAAGATCCGCGGCGACAAGAAGTACGGCCGCTCGATCGGCTTCCGCTACCACGACGGCAAGCCCGGCATCGTCGAGGGCCTGCTCTCGCGCGGCGACCGCCGCATCGGCTCCGTCATCCGCGCGGTCTACGAGGACGGCGGCCGCTTCGACGGCTGGCGCGAGCACTTCAGCTACGAGCGCTGGATGCGCTGCGCCGAGAAGACGCTGCCCGAGGTGGGCGTCGACGTCGACTGGTACACGACGCGTGAGCGCACGTACGAAGAGGTCCTGCCCTGGGACCACCTGGACTCCGGTCTCGACAAGGACTGGCTCTGGGAGGACTGGCAGGACTCGCTCGACGAGACCGAGGTCGAGGACTGCCGCTGGACGCCGTGCTTCGATTGTGGCGTGTGCCCGCAGATGCAGACCGAGATCCAGATCGGCCCCACCGGCAAGAAGCTCCTGCCGCTGACGGTCGTGAAGTAGCGGAGACCGGTACCGAAGCCGACGCGTCGAGCGGCCCGCAGATGCCCCGTCTCGTCCTGCCCACCGCCCTGGTGCACCGCTCCTACATCGCCGCGATGGAGGAGCTCCGGGCCGAGGGGCAGGGCGGGCCCGGCGACGACACGACGCTCGGCAGCACCCTGCGCCAGTACGGCACCCGCTGGCGGGACCGCGCCGTCTTCGCGTCGTACGTGGCCGAGGTCCGCGCCGCCGCCTACCCCGCCGAACCGCTCGCCGTCCCCGTCACGACCCTCTGGTACGTCGACGGCACCCACTACCTCGGCCGCATCACCATCCGGCACAGCGTCGCCACGCGCTTCCTGCGCGAGTACGGCGGCCACATCGGCTACGACGTCCGCCCCACCGCCCGCCGCCGCGGCCACGCCACCGACATGCTGCGCGCCTGCCTCCCGTACGCGGCCGAACTGGGCCTGGAATCCGTCCTGGTGACCTGCGACACCGACAACACCGGCTCGCGCAAGGTCATCGAGGCGGTGGGCGGCACCTTCGAGGACGAGCGGGGCGGAAAGCTGCGGTACTGGATCGCGACGGGAAGGATCCGAACCGGCGCCTCGGGCGTCTAGGACAACATGGACCTGGACAACATGGACCTGGAAAAACGGCCTCAGCAGCCTCACCAGCCGCCCGAACAGGTGGCCGCGCGGCCCTCGGCGCCCGCGCACCATCAGGCAGAGGGCTGTCTCGCCGTCGCGATCCGCATCCCGGTCCGGATCGTGGTGCTCGTCCTGGTCGTGCCCGTGCGCCTGGTCTGGGACGCGCTCGCCGTCTGCGGCAAGTTCCTGTACAAGAACGCGCTGCGCCCGGTCGGACGCGGCATCGCCGCCGTACTGACCTGGCTGTTCAAGGCGGTGTTCGTCTGGCCGTGGGTGGGCCTGTGGCGGTACGTGGTGGTGCCGATCGGCAAGGGTCTCGGCTGGCTGGGCCGGATGCTGCTCGTCATCCCCTTGATGTGGCTGTACGCGCGCGTGCTGACGCCGATCGGGCACGGCATCGCCTGGGTGGCCAGGGGGCTCGGCGCCGGGATCAGCCGGCTCAGGGAGAGCGTCACCGCGGTGGTGATCGGCATCGGCAAGGGCCTCGCCTGGCTGGGCCGGATGCTGCTCGTGGTCCCCGCGGTGTGGCTGTACGCGCGCGTGCTGACGCCGATCGGGCACGGCATCGCCTGGCTGGCCCGGGGACTCGGCACCGGAGCCGCCGCTGCCGGACGCGGCATCGGACTCGTCCTGGTCTGGCTGTTCAAGGCGGTGTTCGTCTGGCCGTGGGTGGGCCTGTGGCGGTACGTGGTGGTGCCGATCGGCAAGGGCCTCGGCTGGCTGGGCCGGATGCTGCTCGTCATCCCCGCGGTGTGGCTCTACGCGCGCGTGCTGACCCCCATCGGACACGGCATCGCCTGGCTGGCGCGCGGCATCGGCGCCGGGATCGGATGGCTGGCGCACGGCATCTGGACCGTCTGCGCCACGCTCCTTCGCTGGATCTTCGTCGTGCCCGCCGTCGCCGTGTGGCGGTGGGTGCTCGCCCCCCTCGGCCGTGCGGTCGCCGTCGTCGCGCGGGAGATCGGCGACGCCCTCGGCCACGCCTGGCGCATCGCAGGGCACATCTCCCTCGTCGTCGGCCGCTTCCTCGGCCGACTCCTTCGGTGGATCTTCGTCGAGCCGGTGCGGTGGGCCTACCGCTCGGTGCTCACGCCCGTCGGGCACGTCCTCCGCGACGCGGTGTGGCGCCCCGCCGCCGCGGCCGCCCGCAGCGTCGGCCGCACGGCACGGCAGGCGGTCGCCTCGGCGCGGGAGAGCGTGCGCCAGGCCCGGGCCGACGTGCGGCGGATGCTCTTCGGGGCGCCGAAGGAGCCGGCACCGGTACCGGTGGCCCGGCGGGAACCTGCGGCGCCGCCGACACGTACTCTAGGTAGCAGTACGACCGCACTCACGAAGGACTGAGAGAACTGGGCAAGCGACAGCCCGTAGGCCCGCCGCCCGCACCCGCGGTGCAGCGAATCCGACTGCGCTACACCAAGCGCGGCCGCCTCCGGTTCACCAGCCACCGTGACTTCCAGCGCGCCTTCGAGCGTGCGCTGCGCCGCGCCGAGGTGCCCATGGCGTACTCGGCGGGGTTCACCCCGCACCCGAAGGTGTCGTACGCCAATGCCGCACCCACCGGCACGGGCAGTGAAGCCGAGTATCTGGAGATCGCGCTCACCGCGCAGCGCGACCCGGACAAGCTCCGTGAGCTCCTCGACGAATCGATGCCCACCGGGCTCGACATCGTCGACGCCGTCGAGTCCCGCACGTCCGGACTCGCCGACCGGCTGACGGCGTCCGTCTGGGAACTGCGTCTGGACGGTGTGGAGCCCGCGACGGCCGAGCGTGCCGCCGAGCTGTTCACGGCTGCCGAGCAGGTCGAGGTGGAGCGCCGCACGAAGAACGGCATGCGCACCTTCGACGCCCGCGAGGCCGTCGTGAGCCTGGCGACGGTCACCGACGGTGAACCGATCACGGCCGACGCTGATAGGCCGACCGACAAGCCCTGTGCGATACTGCGGCTGGTTGTTCGGCACGTGACACCTGCCGTACGACCTGACGACGTCCTGTCCGGTCTCCGAGCTGTGGCCGACCTGGCGCCGCCGGTCCCCGCAGCGGTGACCAGGCTGGCGCAGGGGCTTTTCGATGAAGAGACCGGCACGGTGACCGACCCGCTCGCGCCCGACCGCGAGGCAGTCACGGCCGCATCATCCACGGCCGCCGTAACTGCCGCCGCGAAGGTGCCGGCGCCGGAAGGCCCCCGGTAAGGACGTACGTCACCGCGCAGCCCTCGTACTCGGGAGCCACCTGGGTCGGGCAGCGCACTGACCGAGACTTTCGCCAGGCCGTCCGCATTTGGGCGTACGGAACCGGCGAGACAAGACAGAGAGCTCCCGTGCGGCGCCCACGCCCCGGATGGCGGCCCCGCGCATCTAGCGCGAGCCGCGGCCATCACCGGACCAGGCGCGGCGCCCGGGAGCGTGACGGGAGAACCGCCCGCATGCTTGAGCCGAACGAACCCACTGAGGGCTCGCAGAACGACACCCCCAGCGACACCCTGCCGCCGCGCCGCAGGCGCCGCGCCGCCTCGCGTCCCGCGGGCCCGCCGACGGGCGCCGCAGCAGCGGCTCCGGCCATACCGGCCACCCCCGCCGCCCAAGACATCCAAGACACCGAAGAGACCGAAGAGGTGGCCGAGTCCACCGAGGCTCCGGCGCAGCCCGAGGCCGAGGCCGCTCCGGCGCCGCGTGCGCGCCGCCGTGCGACCCGCAGGGCCTCCGCTCCGGCCGGTGCGCCGCAGGCCGCCACCGAGGTGGCGGAGCCCGCGGCGGCCCAGGCCCCCGCGCCCGCCGAGGTAGCAGCCGAGCCCGAGGCCGAGGCCGCTCCGGCGCCGCGTGCGCGCCGTCGTGCGACCCGTCGCGCCTCCGCGCCCGCCGGTGAGCCGCAGGCCGCCACCGAGGAGACGGCACCCGCGGTGGCGGAAGCCCCCGCCGCGGCCGAGCCCGAGACCACGCCCGAGCCGGTCGCCGAGGAGGCCGCACCGCGCCGTGCGCGCCGCCGTGCCACCCGTGGCGCCTCCGCGCCCGCCGGTGAGCCGCAGGCCGCCGCGGAGGAGAAGCCCGCAGGCAAGGCGCCGGAGAAGGCCGCGAAGAAGGCCCCGGAGCCGGTGGCCGCCGAGAAGCAGGCCCCCGCCGAGGAAGCCGCCGCCGAGGACGGGGCACCTGCCCCGCGCCGTCGCCGCGCCACCCGTAAGACCGCGGCCGCCGGATTCTCGGCCCCCGCGGGACAGAAGGCCCGTAAGGCCCGGAACAACGACGAGTCCGGCGATGAGGGCGGTCGCAAGCCCCGCCCGGCCGTCGCCGTCTTCCAGGCCCCCGTGTTCGCCGAGCCGATGTTCCAGACCCCGGAGCGCGCCGCGGCGGCGGCCGCCGCCGCGGCCGCGGAGCCGGAGCCGGAACCCGCCGCGCCCGTCGCCGCAGCGCCTCCCGCCGCCCCCGCCGCCCCCGTGGCGGAGGAGGAGCAGGGCCCGCGCCGTCGCCGTCGCCGTCGGGCCGCCGACGAGCAGCCCGCGGCCGCCGAGGAGCGCGAGCCCGTCAAGGCCGCCGCCGATCAGCAGGCCGACGCTCCCGCGGACACCGACACCGACCCCGTCGAGCAGGCCGAGTCCGACGACGACACGGAGGACTCCGGCGAGCGCCAGGGCCGTCGCCGTCGTCGTGGTGGCCGTCGCCGCCGCCGCGGTGACTCCGCCGACCAGGACGGCGAGCAGAACGACGCGTCGGGCGAGTCCGATGACGCCGCCGAGCAGGCGGACCGCGCGGGCGACGACGACGCGGCGGACACCGCCGAGCAGGACGACGAGGACGCCGACGACTCCGCGGACTCCGGTTCGGGCTCGAGCAGCAGCCGTCGCCGCCGCCGTCGCCGTCGTCGCGCCGGAGACTCCGCCGAGGGCGAGCCGGGCGACAGCGACCCCGAGCGCACGGTCGTCAAGGTCCGTGAGCCGCGCAAGAAGGAAGAGCGCGAGCTCGGCACCGGCGTCGACGAGGTCACGTCCATCAAGGGCTCGACCCGTCTCGAGGCCAAGAAGCAGCGCCGCCGCGAGGGCCGCGAGCAGGGCCGCCGCCGCGTGCCGATCATCACCGAGGCCGAGTTCCTGGCCCGCCGTGAGGCCGTCGAGCGCGTGATGGTCGTCCGCCAGAACGGCGAGCGCACCCAGATCGGCGTCCTCGAGGACAACGTGCTCGTCGAGCACTACGTCAACAAGGAGCAGGCCACCTCGTACGTCGGCAACGTCTACCTGGGCAAGGTCCAGAACGTGCTGCCGTCCATGGAGGCCGCGTTCATCGACATCGGCAAGGGCCGCAACGCCGTCCTGTACGCCGGTGAGGTCAACTTCGAGGCGCTCGGGATGGCCAACGGCCCCCGTCGCATCGAATCCGCCCTGAAGTCCGGCCAGTCGGTCCTCGTGCAGGTCACCAAGGACCCGATCGGCCACAAGGGCGCCCGCCTCACCAGCCAGGTCTCGCTGCCCGGCCGCTACCTGGTCTACGTGCCCGAGGGCTCGATGACCGGCATCAGCCGCAAGCTGCCCGACACGGAGCGCGCGCGGCTGAAGACCATCCTCAAGAAGATCGTCCCCGAGGACGCGGGCGTCATCGTGCGCACCGCGGCCGAGGGCGCGAGCGAGGACGAGCTGCGCCGTGACGTCGAGCGGCTCCAGGGGCAGTGGGAGGACATCCAGAAGAAGGCCAAGATGTCCACCACCAGCTCCCCGAGCCTGCTGTACGGGGAGCCGGACATGACCGTCCGGGTGGTCCGCGACATCTTCAACGAGGACTTCTCCAAGGTCATCGTCAGCGGCGACGACGCGTGGCAGACCATCCACGGCTACGTCTCGCACGTGGCGCCGGACCTGGCGGACCGCCTCTCCCGGTGGACGTCCGAGGTGGACG
This sequence comes from Streptomyces sp. NPDC046465, assembly GCF_040646035.1. NCBI lineage: Bacteria > Bacillati > Actinomycetota > Actinomycetes > Kitasatosporales > Streptomycetaceae > Streptomyces > Streptomyces sp. NPDC046465. The sequence goes on along the minus strand of NZ_JBEYZK010000001.1, from coordinate 566,164 downwards.
TCTTCGCGACGTACCGCATCGACGAGCAGCTCGCCAAGGCGCTCGACCGCAAGGTCTGGCTGCCGAGCGGTGGTTCGCTGGTGATCGACAAGACCGAGGCGATGATCGTCGTCGACGTCAACACCGGCAAGTTCACCGGCCAGGGCGGCAACCTCGAAGAGACCGTGACGAGGAACAACCTCGAAGCGGCCGAGGAGATCGTGCGGCAGCTGCGGCTGCGGGACCTCGGCGGCATCGTCGTCATCGACTTCATCGACATGGTCCTGGAGTCCAACAGGGACCTGGTCCTGCGGCGCCTGCTCGAATGCCTCGGGCGCGACCGTACGAAGCACCAGGTCGCCGAGGTCACCTCGCTCGGCCTGGTCCAGATGACCCGCAAGCGCGTCGGCCAGGGGCTCCTCGAGTCCTTCTCCGAGACCTGCGTGCACTGCAACGGCCGCGGCGTCATCGTGCACATGGAGCAGCCGACCTCCGCCGGTGGCGGCGGCAAGCGCAAGAAGCGCGGGCGCGGCGGCTCGGACCAGCAGGACCACGGTCACGAGCACGAGCACGAGCACGAGGTGCCCTACTCCGAGAACGCCGAGAGCGCCGAGTCCGCTGCCGAGGTCGAGGCCGAGGTGGCCGCCCCGGTGGCGCTGCCCGAGCCCGAGTTCGTCGCGGACGAGGAGCTGTACAGCAGCGCGGCCGAGGCGGAGGCAGCCGCTTCCCGCGGTGGCCGCTCGCGGCGCCGGGCGACCCGGCGGGCATCGGCTCCGGCCGGCGCCCCCCGCACCGAGTCCGCCCCCGAGGCCCCGCAGGCCGAGGCCCCGCAGGCCGAGGCTCCGAAGGAGGACGCCCCGAAGTCGGCGTCGGCGAAGAAGTCGGCCAGGAAGGCCAAGGCCGCCGAGAAGGCGGAGCGGGCCGCGAAGGCGGAGGCCAAGGCCGCCGAGGTGCCGGTCGTCGAGTCCGAGGTCGCGCGCAGCGAGGCCCCGGCCGTCGAGGACCCGATGGTGGGTTCCCCCGCGGCCGTCGAGGCGGCCCAGGAGGCGCACGCCGAGGCTGCCGAGGCCCCGCAGGACGCCGCGCCGAAGGGACGTACGCGCCGTCGTGCGGTCCGTAAGGCGACGTCGCCCGCCGGTTCGCCGAAGGCCGCGGAGAGCGCCGCCCCCGAGGCCGCCGAGGTGGTCGTGGCGGAGGCGCCCAAGGCGGAGCCGGTCGCGGAGCCCGTGGCGGAGGCGCCCGTCGCCGACGCCGCGCCGCCGCGTGCACGCCGTCGTGCGGTCCGCAAGGCCACCGCGCCGACCGCTTCCGCGGAGACGGCCGTCATGGTCGTCCCGTCGGCGGAGAAGCCCGCGGAGAAGGCCGAGAAGGCCGTCGAGAAGACCGGAGCGGAGGCCGAGGCCCCCGCCGAGGAGGCCGCCCCGGCCAAGAAGACGGCGCGCAAGACGGCCGCCAAGAAGGCGCCCGCCAAGAAGACGGCCGCCAAGAAGACCGCGGCCAAGAAGACGGTCGCCAAGAAGACGACGGCCAAGAAGGCGACGAAGTCGACGGCGAAGAAGGCCGCGGCGGCGGAGCAGTCGTCGTCCGGTGTCTCGGCGAGTGCCGGGGCCGGCGAGAGCTGACCCCCTCGCGACCTGGTGCCCCCTGTTCCGCGTACGCGCGGGACTAGGGGGCACCGGCGTGTCCGGCAAACCGGCTTCTGCAGCCCGAAAGCGTGAAGACGGGACCCCTGCCTTGGTGCGCGGGGAGACACCTGTAAAACTCGTGCGGTCTGATAAGTGAACAGGGACGTGAGCGCGCGGTTGGGGAGACGGCGCGCCCGTGTCAGGGGAGGGATGACAGATGGCGCAAGCGCGCCTGCGGGGTACGGGACGTCACCGTGCCGTGAAACCGGTCAAGGGGGGTCGTCAGGCGGTCGCGCTTGCCACGGTCCTCTCGGCGGCGGGGATCCAGGCCGTCGGCTCCGTGGGGACCGCGTCGGCGGACCCGGGGCCCACCTGGACGGAGGGGCCGATCTTCAACGATCCGAAGGGCTCCGTCGACGAGCAGTACGCGGTCCGCACCCGGCTCGTCGAGCTGACGAACGCCGCGGTGCCGGGCTCGACGATCAAGGTCGCGGTCTACCACGTGTGGGAGGCCACGGTCGTCGACGCGCTCGTGGCCGCCAAGCGCCGCGGCGTGCACGTGCAGATGCTCCTCGACTCGACCAGCAAGACCGACCGGCCGACGAACACCTCGTACAACACGCTGAAGTCGGCGCTCGGCACGGACCGGACCAAGACGTCGTTCGTCTCGCTCTGTCCGACCGGCAAGTCCTGCCTGGGCAATCCCGCGTACGGCAAGTCGATCATGCACAACAAGTTCTGGCTGTTCTCGGAGGTCGAGGGCGCCAGGGACGTGGTCGTGCAGACCACCTCGAACTCGACGCCGTCGGCGCACACGAAGTTCTACAACGACGCGCTGCTGCTGCCGGACAACCCCGCCATGTACGACGCGTACGCGGACTATTTCACCGACATGCTCGGCAAGCGCTGGGCCGACTGGGACTACCGCACGGTCAGCAGCGGCCGCTACAAGGCGTACTTCTTCCCGCGCAACGGCACGGTCAACGAGACCGACACCATGTATTCGGTCCTGAACAACGTGAAGTGCACGTACAAGGACGCCGCGGGCACCACGCAGCACACGAAGGTCCGCGCCGCGATCTTCAAGATCACCCGGCAGCAGATCGCCGACAAGCTCGTCTCGCTGAAGAAGTCCGGCTGCTCGGTGAGCATCCTGTACGCGGAGACGGACAGCGCCAAGAGCCAGGGCGGCACCCCGGGCACCTGGGAGCAGCTGCACAAGTCGGGCGGGCCGTCCGTGCGCTGCTTCAACGACGACCGGGATCCGCTGCACCCCGGCACGCCCCTCACGACGCCCTACATCATCCACTCGAAGTACCTGCTCGTCGACGGCATGTACGACGGCAAGCGGAACAAGGTCTCCTTCACCGGCTCGCAGAACTACACGGCGCCCGCGCTGCGCGAGAACGACGAGGCGATCGTCAAGATCGACGACGACTCGGTGCACAACACCTACCGCTCGCACTTCGACCGGACGCGGGCCGTGGCCTGGCCGGGCAGCGCGGACAAGACGGATCTGTGCAAGGGCGTCAAGCCGCTGCCGCCGGACGGTGAGAATCCCGTCAGGTGAGTGGGGGAGCGGGGCCGGTTTGACCCTTCCGGGTGGGCCCCGTAACCTTGACCGTCGGCGTGTTCCTATACACCGCCACCCCCTGTAAACCTTTTTCCTCTCGTGGTCCGGGCCCCGGCTCACGCCCATGAGAGAGGCTGTTCCGCTTCTGCGGGTGGCTGGACTGCGGGGGCACCGTTCCGAGCGAGAGAGAGATCCGCGTGTACGCCATCGTGCGCAGCGGTGGTCGCCAGCACAAGGTTGCTGTCGACGACATCGTTGAGGTTGACAAGATTTCCACTGCCAAGGTTGGCGACACGGTCGAGCTCTCGACCCTGCTCGTTGTCGACGGTGAAGCCGTGACGAGCGACCCGTGGGTGCTGGCGGGCATCAAGGTCCAGGCCGAGGTCGTGGACCACCACAAGGGCGTCAAGATCGACATCCTTCGCTACAAGAACAAGACCGGCTACCGCCGTCGTCAGGGTCACCGTCAGCAGTACACGGCGATCAAGATCACCGGTATCCCCACGGCTGCGAAGTAAGGGACTGAGACTAGATGGCACACAAGAAGGGCGCATCGTCCACTCGGAACGGGCGCGATTCCAATGCTCAGCGGCTCGGCGTGAAGCGCTTCGGCGGTCAGACCGTCAACGCCGGTGAGATCCTCGTCCGCCAGCGCGGCACCCACTTCCACCCGGGCTCGGGCGTCGGCCGCGGCAAGGACGACACCTTGTTCGCGCTGGACGCCGGTGCGGTGGAGTTCGGTACCCACCGCGGCCGCAAGGTCGTGAACATCGTTCCGGTCGCCTGAGTCCGTCTTCACTGACTGACTAGGCGCTCGTCGAGCGAGTTCTGCGAGGGCGGACCTCTCTTCCCGGTGATCGGGAAGCGGGTCCGCCTTTCGCGTGTTAGACGTAAGACATTTCCGTAAGCCCCCTCTGCCCCGCAGGCGTGGGGGGACCCCCAGGAGGCATCGAACCATGACCACCTTCGTGGACCGCGTCGAGCTGCATGCCGCCGCGGGTAACGGGGGCCACGGCTGTGCCTCCGTTCACCGTGAGAAGTTCAAGCCGCTCGGCGGCCCGGACGGCGGCAACGGCGGCCGTGGCGGCGACGTGATCCTGGTCGTCGACCAGGACGTCACGACGCTCCTCGACTACCACCACAGCCCGCACCGCAAGGCCACCAACGGCCAGCCCGGCGCGGGCGACAACCGCTCGGGCAAGGACGGCCAGGACCTGGTCCTGCCCGTCCCGGACGGCACGGTCGTCCTCGACAAGGAGGGCAACGTCCTCGCCGACATGGTCGGCCAGGGCACCACCTTCGTCGCGGGCCAGGGCGGGCGCGGCGGCCTCGGCAACGCGGCGCTGGCCTCCGCCCGGCGCAAGGCCCCCGGCTTCGCACTGCTCGGCGTGCCCGGCGAGGAGCGGGACGTCGTCCTGGAGCTCAAGACCGTCGCCGACGTCGCCCTGGTGGGCTACCCGAGCGCCGGCAAGTCCTCGCTGATCTCCGTGCTGAGCGCGGCGAAGCCGAAGATCGCGGACTACCCGTTCACGACGCTCGTCCCCAACCTCGGCGTGGTGACGGCGGGATCGACCGTCTACACCGTCGCGGACGTGCCCGGTCTCATCCCCGGCGCCAGCCAGGGCCGCGGCCTCGGCCTCGAATTCCTGCGGCACGTCGAGCGGTGCAGCGTGCTCGTGCACGTCCTCGACACGGCGACCCTGGAGTCCGACCGCGACCCCGTCTCCGACCTCGACGTCATCGAGGCCGAGCTGCGGGAGTACGGCGCGGGCCTGGAGAAGCGTCCGCGCATCGTCGTGCTCAACAAGGTCGACATCCCGGACGGGCAGGACCTCGCCGACCTGGTCAGGCCCGACCTGGAGGAGCGCGGCTACCGCGTCTTCGAGGTGTCGGCCGTCGCCCACAAGGGCCTCAAGGAGCTCTCCTTCGGCCTGGCCGAGCTGGTGGCCGCCGCGCGTGCCGCGAAGCCGAAGGACGAGGCGACCCGCGTCGTCATCCGTCCCAAGGCCGTCGACGACAGCGGCTTCACCGTCACTCGCGAGGACGACGGCATCTACCGCGTCCGCGGCGAGAAGCCGGAGCGCTGGATCCGTCAGACCGACTTCAACAACGACGAGGCCGTCGGCTACCTCGCGGACCGCCTCAACCGCCTCGGCGTCGAGGACGCGCTGATGAAGGCCGGTGCCCGCAACGGCGACGGCGTCGCCATCGGCCCGGAGGAGAACGCGGTCGTCTTCGACTGGGAGCCGACGATGATGGCGGGCGCGGAGATGCTGGGCCGCCGTGGCGAGGACCACCGCCTGGAGGCGCCCCGACCGGCCGCGCAGCGCCGCAGGGACCGCGAGGCGGAGCGGGACGACGCGCAGCGGGAGTACGACGACTTCGAGCCCTTCTAGGGCCCGTGCCGGGGGCGCCTCTCCGGAGTCACCCACGGTCACGAGAAGGGCCCCGGAGCACAAGCTCCGGGGCCCTTCTCGCGTGCCGGGGTGGTGCTACGCGGTGACCGAGTCCTCCGCGCCGTTCTGCTCGGACTGCTCCGCCGCGTCCTGGTCCATCTCCTCCGCCGCTTCCTCCGCGGCGCGCTGGCCGGGGATGTCCGCGTCGACGCGCTGGTCCATGCGGGCGCGGCGGGCGTCGGCCTGGGCGCACAGGGCGAGGACCGCGGCGTTGAAGCGGGTCAGCGAGGGCGGGTCCGAGGGGCCCAGGAGGTGCTCCTTGAGCTCGGCGCGGGCTTCCGCGTGGGAGTCGAGCTCAGGGGCGCGTACGGCCTTCAGGAGGGCCGTCATGCCCTTCGCCGTGGGGTCGAGGATCGCCGCCGCGGACGCGGTCGGGAAGCTCGCGCGGAACTCCGCCTCGGTCATGCCGGCGGTGTTGGCGACGGCGTACGGCTTCTCGCTGCTCAGCCAGTCGGAGACGACCGAGGAGACATCGCTGATCAGCAGGTCGGCCTGGTTGAAGCAGGTGAAGATCGCCGGGCGCGCGGCGGTGATGATCTGGTGCTCCCACTCGGGGTAGGAGGCCCAGAACGCGGTCTCCCACGCGGCGGTCGCCGCCGCCACCGCGGCCTGCTGGTCGCCGTCCGGGGAGCCCTGGAGCATCATCCGCTCCTGTTCGTCCGCGCTCTTGCGGAAGGTCCTCGCGGTGAGCCGGTCCAGCTCCACGGTGCGGCGGACCAGCTCGGCGGCGGCCTCGGGGCCGGGGCGCGCGCCGGAGCGCTTCGCGTTGGCCGCGAGGATCATCGCCTTGATGCGCTCGTTGGCGGCGCCCGCCTCGGGGTTCTGCGAGCCCGTCATCGGGTGCGGCTTGTAGAGGACGCGCACGGTGGGGTCGGCGAGCAGCTCACGCACGATGTTCTCGCCCGCGAGGACCACCGAGGTGTTGCCGGGGTTGCCGTCCCAGCCCTCCCAGGTGGGGGCGTAAAGGACGGTCGTGAAGGCTCCGGTGGGAGCGCCGGAGTACGGGCGGATCGGCGACAGCTGCGGGCGGCCGACCTCGACCACGTCCTTGTCCTCGACGCCGATGTCCGCGAGCTGGTAGCGGTCGCGGGCCGCGGGGCCCGCCACCCACACCTCGTCGTACGCCTTCGCGTAGGGGTTGCAGGAGGAGAGCTTGTCGCTCTCGCCGTGGTTGATGAAGGCGTGCTTGACCGTGGGGATGCGCAGGACCTGCGAGGTCTTCGCGGCGTTGGCCGGGTGCAGCATCATCTTCAGCGTCGACGTCTCCAGGGAGAACATCGTGGCGACCTTCGGGAAGCAGATGATCGGCACGTCGGTCGCGTCGATCTTCTGCACCATGAACCGCTCGCGCAGCACGATCAGCGGCTTGCCGTCGAGCTCGGAGAGGGTGGAGAGCCACATGTTCGCCTGGTACGCGGACGTGGAGCCACCCGAGAAGTACATGGCGACGGTCGGCTTGTACGCGGCGAGCCACGCGTCGAGCCACTCCATGACCTTCTGGTCGTTCTTCGCCCGCTTCTTCGGGAACAGCCAGGTGGCGAGGTAGAGCGCGCCGGCGCCGATCAGGGCGATGGAGATGCCGAGCCCGATGCCCCCCCAGTACGCGTCGGCGGTCGCCGCGGTGATCATGAGGCCGACCGTGCCGGGCACCGAGAACGTCAGCAGACGGTGGGCCTGGCGGCGGGAGAGGATCCGCGGCGGCGCGGCCGTCAGGTGCAGCTCCGAGGTGTCGATGTTGCGCGTGACGATCGGCAGCGAGCGGGCGCGGCGCACGAGCACGGCGACGGCCTGGCAGCCGAAGTGCAGGGCGTAGAAGGCCAGCAGCGCGATGGTCAGCGGGGACTGCTCGGCCAGCGGCTCGATGCCGTCGATGCGCAGCAGACCCACCAGGATCAGCATGTCGCGCAGCAGCTGGCGGACCGTGACGTCGAAGCGGATCTTGCCAAGGAGGGAGAGGAGGCCCGGCTGCTTGTACTGCAGATAGATGTCGAGCGCGAGGTTCGCGGCGGCCGCGGCGATGAAGACCGGGACGTAGGGGATCAGCGCGGTCGCGAGCTGCGCCGCGAAGAGCGCGAACATCGCGAACAGCGCTGAAAGCTGCACGAGGCGACGAGGGGCGAGTCCGGCAGAGGGCACGAGCTTGGGCTCCTGGCGGGGGTGAAGGGGGAATGGGGGGAAGTCGACCACTGACCGTATGACGTGCAGTGGCCCTGTAGCAATCTTGCGTGACGACAATCACCGGATAAAGGGTCAAACGGACTGAACCTTGAGGGCGTTTTTCGCCTCCGTCCGGAATACGCCTTCCCGGATCACGTCTTTCTCTCCCGGGTCTCTCCCAGGTCTCTCCCAGGTCTCTCCCAGGTCTCTCCAGGTCTCTTCCAGGAGCCCCGCGGCCCGGTCCGTCCCTCGGAACGGGCAGGCGCGAGGGCCCCGCGCTCACGTAGATTGCAGGTCCGGAAGACCGCAGGTCCGGGGCATCGGGATCATTTGGGGAAGAGCGTGACAGCGGCAAGGCAGTCAGTGGCAGAGGCGCGGCGGGTCGTGGTCAAGGTCGGGTCGTCGTCCCTGACCACCGCATCGGGGGGCCTGGACGCGGACCGTGTCGACGCCCTCGTCGATGTCCTCGCCAAGAGCCGTGGGGGAGGCGAGCGCGAGATCCTGCTCGTGTCGTCCGGTGCCATCGCCGCGGGCCTGGCCCCGCTGGGCCTGGTGCGGCGCCCCAAGGACCTCGCCCGGCAGCAGGCCGCAGCCAGCGTGGGGCAGGGGCTGCTCGTGGCCCGCTACACCGCTTCCTTCGCGCGGTACGGCGTACGCGTCGGACAGGTGCTCCTCACCTCCGACGACATGGCCCGCAGGGCCCACCACCGCAACGCCTCGCGCACCCTCGACCAGCTCCTGGCGATGGGCGCGCTGCCCGTCGTGAACGAGAACGACACCGTGGCGACCGACGAGATCCGCTTCGGCGACAACGACCGGCTCGCCGCCCTCGTCGCCCACCTCGTCCACGCCGACCTCCTCGTCCTGCTCTCCGACGTCGACGGACTCTACGACGGCGACCCCGCGAAGCCCGGCAGCTCCCGGCTCGACGAGGTCACGGGCCCCGCCGACATGGCGCACGTCGAGATCGGCAGCGCGGGCAAGGCGGGCGTCGGCACCGGCGGGATGGTCACCAAGGTCGAGGCGGCCCGGATCGCCGCGGCCGCCGGCATCCCGGTCGTCCTGACCTCCGCGAGCCAGGCCGGTGACGCCCTCGCGGGCCGCGCCACGGGCACGTACTTCCACCGGACCGGCCGCCGCTCCGCCGACCGGCTGCTCTGGCTGCAGCACGCCTCCGAGCCGCGGGGCGCGCTCGTCCTCGACGCGGGCGCGGTGCGCGCGGTCGTCGAGGGCCGCAAGTCGCTGCTGCCCGCCGGTATCGCCGGGGTCGAGGGCGACTTCACCGCCGGCGACCCGGTCGAGCTGCGGGACACCGAGGGGCGGGCGGTGGCGCGCGGTCTGGTGAACTTCGACGCCAAGGAGGTCCCGCTGCTCATCGGCCGCTCCACGCGCGATCTGGCACGGGAACTCGGACCTGCGTACGAGCGGGAGGTCGTGCACCGCGACGACCTCGTCCCGCTGCACGGGTAGCCCCGGAGAAGTCCCAGGTCGCGTCGGACCATCCGCCCCACACGTCCCACGCGCCCCGGCCGAAAACCATCGTGAACGGCACCGGCCGACCGGCCCGTGGGAGGTGAAACTCCCCAAAACCGCCCCGCGAGACCGCTTGGCCTGCTCAACTTTGTTGAAGACAGTTCCGCATGACCATTGCGTATCTGCATCACCATTGAGTAGAGGAGGCCGTCGTGAGACGAGTGCGCCCAGGGGCGGCGTCCCGCGGCTCGGCTGGGCGGGCGCTGACGAGCGTCGCCGCGGGGGCGGTGTACGAGAGCGACCCGCACAGGGCCCGCGAGGGAGACCAGGGCGAGGGCCAGGAGAGCGAGCCGGGGGACATGCCGCGGCTGTGGCACGTCACGCTGAGCGTCTCCGGCGCCGAGGCCCCGTTGGACGAGGTCAGACGCGGTCTCGAACAGCTCGCCCACGACCACCCCTTTCTGCTCACCAGCAGGTACGCGCCGGACCACGCCGAGATCCGCTACTGGGAAGAGGCCCGTGACCTGCACGACGCCGCGGCGGTCGCGCTGCGGCTGTGGGGCGAGCACCGGCAGAGCGCGCAGCTGCCGCCCTGGGAGATCGTGGGGCTCGAAGTGATCGGCCGCGACACCTATCACCAGCGGATAGCGGAGGGTTACGGTCCGTTACCGGCCACGCCCGTGGGCGTACACCCGTTTTGAGCCGTCGTCCCGGAACGGCGCCGGACAGCCCCTGAAGCGGCGGTCCCGCGCCGTCCCGGACGGCCGGTCTCGGGGACTGGAATACCGGGTGGACGCCGCACCCGCGGGGATTACGCTGCGGGCATGACGTCGCTCTCTCCCGTCTCGCCCTACGACAACCTCTCGCCGGTCGCCCAGGCCGCCTACCGCGCCCGCGGCGCCGCCGCCACGCTCGCGCCACTGCCGCGCGCCGCCAAGGACGACGCGCTGCTCGCGATCGCCGACGCGCTGGAGGTGCGGACCGCCGAGATCGTCGAGGCCAACGGCAAGGACATCGCGCGGGCCCGCGAGGCCGGGACCGACGAGGGCATCATCGACCGGCTCACCCTCACCCCGGAGCGGGTCCGCGCCATCGCCGCCGACGTGCGCGACGTGGCCGCCCTGCCCGACCCGGTCGGCGAGGTCGTCCGCGGCTCGACCCTCCCCAACGGCATCGACCTGCGCCAGGTCCGCGTCCCGCTCGGCGTCGTCGGGATCATCTACGAGGCCCGCCCGAACGTCACCGTGGACGCCGCCGCCCTCTGCCTGAAGTCCGGCAACGCGGTGCTCCTGAGGGGCTCCTCCTCGGCGTACGCCTCGAACGCGGCGCTCGTGCGCGTCCTGCGCGACGCGGTGCACGGCGCGGAACTGCCCGCGGACGCCGTCCAGCTCGTTCCGGGCGAGAGCCGCGACTCCGTGCGGGAGCTGATGCGGGCCCGCGGCCTGGTCGACGTCCTCATCCCGCGCGGCGGCGCCTCGCTGATCAGGACCGTCGTCGAGGAGTCCACCGTGCCGGTCATCGAGACCGGCACCGGCAACTGCCACGTGTACGTCGACGCCGAGGCCGACATCGACATGGCCGTCGACATCCTGATCAACTCCAAGGCGCAGCGCCCCAGCGTCTGCAACGCCGCCGAGACGCTGCTCGTGCACCGGGACATCGCCGACACGTTCCTGCCGCGCGCCCTGGACGCCCTCGCGGAGGCCGGGGTCACCGTCCACGCCGACGAGCGCGTCCTCACGTACGCGGACGCCACCAAGGCCACCGTCGTGCCCGCGACCACCGAGGACTGGGAGACCGAGTACCTCTCGTACGACATCGCGGCCGCCGTCGTCGACACCCTGGAGCAGGCCGTCGAGCACATCCGGCTGTGGACCTCCGGGCACACGGAGGCCATCGTCACCACCTCGCAGCGCGCCGCCCGCCGCTTCACCCAGCTCGTCGACTCCACCACGGTCGCCGTGAACGCCTCGACGCGCTTCACCGACGGCGGCCAGTTCGGCTTCGGCGCCGAGATCGGCATCTCCACGCAGAAGCTGCACGCGCGCGGCCCCATGGGGCTGCCCGAGCTGACCTCGACCAAGTACATCGTGACGGGTGACGGCCACGTGCGCTGAGCGCACGGTGAGTTGAACGTCGTCCCGGCTGAATTCCCTTACCGTCTGCCCAAATTGCCCCGTCCAGGTCTACTCTGGAGGGGTGCCGGAGGACGTGGGGGGCACGCCGTCGTTCCCTGACGGCTGGGAGCCCGACGACGACCGCGACCACGGGGGTGCGGACGATGAGTTCGCCTCCGTGGTCTTCGACGAGGACTTCGTGCGAGCCGCGGAGGTCCATGAACTGTCCGCGGTGGAGCGGCTGTTGGCTGCCGCTCAGGCGCGCGCCGACGCCTCGGAGGCCGAGGCCCGCAGGGCGCGCACCCGGGGCCCGGCCGCCGACGCGGCGGACGACGAGCTCTACGAGGACGGCTTCGGCCCCGACAGCGAATTCGGGCGGGACGACGACCTCGACGACACCTACGACCACGACCCCCTCGTCGAGAGCTACGGCCGCCCGGGGCGCCACCCCGGCCAGCTCCGCTGGCATCGGCCCATAGCGTGGATGCTCGCCCTCCTGATGGGCATGGGCATGGTCGCCCTCGCCTTCACGGCGGTCTACCGAGGGGCCTCGTCGGGCCGCCAGGAGCAGGTGCCCGCGCCCGCCTCGACCGAGGTCGGACAGAGCGCGGGCAAAGAGGCGCCGCCCAGCCCCTCCGTCTCGGCCGAGTTCAGCCAGTCGGCGGTGCCCGCGGTGCCCCGCACGCCGTGAGTGCGACCCCGAGTTGTCGCAACTTGTCGTGTACCAGGGCGTTTACCTGACGTCCCGGAGACCTACCCTGAAGGTATGGGCGGGCCAGGGGAACCACCGACAGGGATGCCCGAGGGTGGCGCTCCCGGAGGCGGCGAGGACGAGTACCGATCCGTCGTCTTCGACGAGTCGTTCGTGCAGGCTGCCAGGCTCCAGGAATTCTCCGCGCAGGAGCGCCTGGACGATCACACGCGCGCCGTGCGCCGCCGCCCCGGCCTCCACAAGGCCCTGTCGCGGCAGCTCGTCATCCTCGTCGTGCTGATCGCGGTGGCCTTCGGCACGGCGATCTACATGGGCGTACGGCACCCGTACCAGTCCCCGGTGAGCAAGCCCCCCGAGCCGCTGCGCATGACGGTGATACCGCTCGCCCCTACGGGCCGCGTACCCGGCTCAGGGTCCATCGGCGAGCTCTACGCGCACAGCCCGGCCGCTGAGTTCCGGGTGGGCGCCGCAGGCATCAACCTCCCTGCCGTACGCCGCACTTCACACTTCTCGGACGGCCAGGCGATGGCCGCGCTCATCACCGCCAAGGACTACCTGGTCGAGTCCGCGCTCGACCCGGACGTGCTCACCGGCGGCTCCCCGCGCTCCGTGCGGATCCTGATCGACCCGGAGCAATTCAGCCAGTTCGACCGGAGCTTCGCCCGCCCGGTGGCCGACGGTCGGCACGCGGCCACCGGCTGGGCGGTGCGGTTCGACCCGGCGAGGACCGCGCTCGCCGACAAGCGGGTCAGGGCCGAGGGCACGCTACGGGTCTTCGAGGCCGACAAGAACACGCTCGAGGTGACCTCGGAGCACACGTTCGTATACGCGCTGCGGCCCGCCGTCCACGACGCGGGGGAGAAGCGGGGCGCGGCCTCCCTGTTCACCGTCCGCCGTGAGATGCACTTCCGCTTCGACCGCGACGACCTGCGGATGCACCGGGCCGAGGTGCTCACCTCCGCCACCCAGGCGGGCCCCCTCGCCTGCGCGGCCGGTACCGCGGAGCACCTGCTGCCGCTGCTCGCCGGGCAGAAGGCGGAGGCGGGCGGTCCGGCGGGCACCGATCCGTACGGGACGGGGAACGCGACGGCGCTGTGCGGGTCGCTCGCGACGACCGCACAGCCCTCGCTCTCGGCTTCGTGACGCGTTGTGTGTGGGGCGGCTTCGCGCTGAGGGCTACTTGTCGGCTGAGGGCTACTTGTCGTACGGGGGGCCCTCGTCGGCCGGTCCGTCCTGGCCGCTTCGGCCCTGACCGCCCTGGTCCTGGCCACCACCCTGGCCCTGCCCCGTGAACTTCCCGCGCAGTTTGCCGCCCAGGTCGCCCGCGCCGCCCGCGATGTCGTTGACCAGCTTCATCAGCGGGTCCTTGCTGTTGCGCATGTTGTCGGCGTACGACGACGCGGACTGCCGGAAGGAGTCGGAGACCGAGGTGTCCTTGTCCTCGTCGCGGCGGGGGTAGTGGCCGTCCATGATCCGCTGGTAGTCGCGGGAGTCCGCCCACTTCTTCAGCTCGGCGGCGCGGACCGTGGCGAAGGGGTGCGTGCGCGGCAGGACGTTCAGGATCTTCAGCACGGAGTCGCGCAGGTCGCCCCCGGCCTCGTACTCCTCGGCCTGCGCCAGGAACGCGTCCACGTTCATCTCGTGCAGGTGGTTGCCGCCCGCGAGCTTCATCAGGCCGCGCATCGACGCCTTCAGGTCCTGCCCGACGAGGAGCCCCGCCCGGTCCGCGGACAGCTCGGACTTGCGGAACCACTCGCGCAGGCCCGTGACGATCGCCATGATCGCGACATTGCCGAGCGGGATCCAGGCGACCTTCAGCGCGAGGTTCGTGAGGAACAGCAGGATCGTGCGGTAGACGGAGTGGCCGGAGAGGGCGTGGCCCACCTCGTGGCCGACGACCGCACGCATCTCCTCCTCGTCGAGCAGCTCGACGAGCCCCGTCGTCACGACGATGATCGGCTCGTCCAGGCCGATGCACATCGCGTTCGGGTTCGGGTCCTGGTTGACGTACATCGGCGGGACCTTCTCCAGGTCCAGGATGTAACAGGCGTCCCGCAGCATGGTGTTGAGGTGCGCGAACTGGGCGTCGGACACCCGCACCGAGTCCGACAGGAACAGGAGCCTGAGGCTCCGCTCGGGCAGCAGGCCGCTGAGCGCCTTGAAGACGGTGTCGAAGCCGGTGAGCTTGCGCAGGGCCACCAGGGCGGAGCGGTCCGCGGGGTGCTCGTACGCCCGTGACGAGATGCCGGGAAAGCGCCTGCGCTGTCGGCTCGGCACGTGCTCGTGGCCCTCGCCGTCCCCGCGGTGGTTGTCGTCGGTCATGCCGCATCCCCCATGTCTCGTCCTCCTGTGCCCCCGAGGTGGGGCCCAGCCTAGGCGGAGATACCGTGACAGGGCAGCACACAGAAGGAGTCTTCCGTCATGGAGTACAACCCCGGAGCCGACTGGCTCACCGAGGCGGCCAAGGCCGCGGAGCGGCAGGGTCCGGGCAATCTGCTGCGGATCGTGCTGATCGTCATGGTCGTCGGCTGCGGCCTGGTCGGCTGGTTCCTGTTGCGCGGGTACCGGCAGAGCAGCGACAGCGGTTCGGTACGAGGCGTGGAACGCATGCCGGAGCGCGCGTCCGGCAAGGACACGGAAGGCGCGCCCGACCAGAGCGCCGGAAGTACGCCGGACGCGGGCACCGGCAGTACGCCCGACACGGAGACCGGGAGTACGCCCGACACGGAGACCGGGAGTACGCCCGGCAAGAGCGCCGACAGCCGCAACGGCTGAGTCGGCGTAACCCGGAGCGGGCCCCCCGCTTACGATGGCCCAGAAATCTTTATGTCCATCCCACCTCCGGATAGGTCCTGCCTGAGATGAGCCTCCACAGCAACGCCGCCCAGCTGGTCACTCTCGCCTCCGAGGGCGGCGAGCACGGCGGCAACCACGAAAGCCTCAGCCCCATCCTCACCGGCGGGGGCGCGTTCGTCGTCCTCCTGCTGCTCCTGTGGATCACCACCCGCTTCAACCGGGACCGCTGAGCGGGGCCGTCCCGAACGGGACCGCTGAAACAGAGCCCGTCCGCCGGGCCGGTAGGGTCTGCACGCATGGGAGAGCAGGACATGCCTACCGGTCCGGAGACCGGTCCGGTCAGCAACGGCAAGCGCCGCCTGGGCGTCATGGGCGGAACGTTTGATCCGATCCACCACGGACACCTCGTGGCGGCCAGTGAGGTCGCCGCGCAGTTCCACCTCGACGAGGTGATGTTCGTGCCGACCGGCCAGCCGTGGCAGAAGAGCGACAAGCAGGTCTCGCCCGCCGAGGACCGTTATCTGATGACGGTCATCGCGACCGCCGAGAACCCGCAGTTCTCGGTGAGCCGCATCGACCTCGATCGCGGCGGAGCCACCTATACGACGGACACGCTGCGCGATCTGCGTGCCCTCAACCCCGACACAGACCTCTTCTTCATCACGGGCGCTGACGCCCTCGGCCAGATCCTCACCTGGCGGGACACGGAAGAGTTGTTCTCCCTCGCGCACTTCATCGGGGTCACCCGGCCCGGCCACACGCTGGCCGACCCCGGGCTGCCCAAGGGCGGCGTCTCCCTGGTGGAGGTGCCTGCCCTGGCCATCTCGTCCACGGACTGCCGCGCGCGGGTCGCCAAGGGGGACCCGGTCTGGTACCTGGTGCCCGACGGTGTGGTGCGTTATATCGACAAGCGCGAGCTGTACCGCGGCGAATGAGCCGAGAGGGGCACCGGTGAACGACCGACAGTACGACCCGTATGCGGGCAGCGACCCGTATGCGGGCGAGTACGCGGGCGAGTACGCGGCTGATCAGTACCAGGTGGTCGGGTACGACGAGTACGGGCGACCGGTGTATCAGCAGGTGCAGCAGCACCAGCAGCACCAGGGGTACGGGTATGACCCCTACGCGGGCGGCCAGCAGCAGGGCTACGACACCGGGTCCGGGTCCTACGGAGAGGGGTCCTACGGAACCTCGTACGACACCGGCTGGACCCCGCAGCAACAGCAACAGCACCACCACAACCAGCAGCAACAGCAGCAGGCTCAGGTGCCCCCCCAGCCCCCCCAGCCCGCTCCGGCCCCCGCGCCCGACCCCGCACCGCGGCGACCGAAGACGGGCGAGCCCAACGACGGGCCCAACGGCGAGTACAAGACCGAGCAGTTCTCGTTCATCGAGGAGCCGGACGAGGACTCCGAAGACGTCATCGACTGGCTGAAGTTCACCGAGAGCCGCACCGAGCGGCGCGAGGAGGCCAAGCGGCGCGGGCGCTCCCGGATCGTCGCGCTGGTCGTGGTCCTCGCCCTCGTCGTCGCGGGCGGCGTCGGCTACCTCTGGTTCGCGGGCAAGCTGCCAGGCCAGTCCGACGACAAGGACGCCGCGGCCGCCGCGTCCGGACCGCAGAAGCGCGACGTGATCGTCGTCCACCTGCACAACACCAAGGGCGGCGGCACCTCCACCGCGCTCCTGGTGAACAACGCCACCACCGGGCAGGGCGCCACCGTCCTGCTGCCCAACTCCCTCGCCGTCTCGGACGACGACGGCACGTCGACGACGCTCGGCAAGTCCGTCGACGACGACGGCTCGACCGGCACCCGCGAGTCCATCGACACGATGCTCGGCACCGAGGTCGAGGGCACCTGGCGCCTCGACACCCCGTACCTGAACAACCTCGTCGAACTCGTCGGGAACATCGACATCGACACGGACACCGACGTGCCCGACCCCAAGGCCAAGAAGGGCGAGGCCCCCCTCGTGAAGAAGGGCGAGCGGCAGACCCTGAGCGGGCCGATGGCGGTCGCCTACGCGACCTACCGCGCGTCCGGCGAGGCCGAGTCCGCCCAGCTCGACCGCTTCGGCCAGGTCATGCAGGGCGTGCTGCGCAAGCTCTCGTCGGACCCGCAGGCGGCCACGACCACCGTCCAGTCGCTCGCGCAGATCCTCGACCCCTCGCTGAAGGAGAAGGACCTCGGCGCCTTCCTCGCCAAGCTCGCCGACCGGGCGAAGGGCGGCGACTACAAGACGACGCTGCTGCCCGTACGGCAGGACGGCACGCTGACCGAGCAGGCCGGCTCCGCCGTGGTCAAGGACGTCCTCGGCGGAGCCGTGAAGAGCCCGGAGAAGGACGCGGCCGTGCGCGTCGGCGTCAAGAACGCCTCGGGGAAGAAGGCCGCGGCCCAGGATGCCCGGGTCTCCCTGGTCAACGGCGGCTACGCCTTCATCGACAGCGGCGCGGGCGCCACGGCCCAGGCCGCCTCACAGGTCACCTACGCCGACGCGGCCAAGAAGACCCAGGCCAGTGAGGTCGCGAAGACCCTCGGGCTGCCGGCGACGGCGGTCCGCAAGGGCAGGACACCGCCGAACGCCGATGTGTCCGTGGTCCTCGGCCAGGACTACCGGACCGGCTGAACCGACCGGCGCGGACGGCCTCGCGCCGCCCGCGCCGGGGCGGTGACGGGGCGGTGACGGGGTGGTTTGAGGGGCAGCCCGGGGGCGGTGACGTAATCGTCTGGGGTGCTGTGGGCGGTCCGTGAGACCCTGGGGGTGTATCCACCACCCGAAGGAAAGCTCACAAGTGACCGCCACGGACCGCTCCACCGAGCTCATCACTGTCGCCGCCCAGGCGGCTGCCGACAAGCTCGCGCACGACATCATCGCGTACGACGTCAGCGACGTGCTGTCGATCACGGACGCCTTCCTGCTCGCCTCCGCCCCCAACGACCGCCAGGTCAAGTCGATCGTCGACGAGATCGAGGAGCAGCTGAGCAAGCAGCTCGGCGCCAAGCCGGTCCGCCGCGAGGGGGACCGCGACGCCCGCTGGATCCTCCTCGACTACGTGGACATCGTGGTGCACGTCCAGCACAGCGAGGAGCGTGTCTTCTACGCCCTCGAGCGCCTGTGGAAGGACTGCCCCGAGATCGACCTGCCCGAGGAGGCCAAGGCGACCCGCGGCAAGGCCGCCGAGCACGCCGAGCAGCGGGCCGCGGAGGAGGCCGACCTGGACGGTGAGCTGCGGTGATCCACCGCGGCTGCCGGATCATCCTGTGGCGGCACGGCCAGACCGCCTGGAACCTGGAGCGCCGCTTCCAGGGCTCCACGGACATCGAGCTGACCGAGACGGGCCTCGCCCAGGCCAAGCGCGCCGCCCGGCTGCTCGCCTCCCTGAAGCCCGACGCCATCGTCGCCTCGGACCTCAAGCGCGCGGCGGCCACCGCCGGTGAGCTCGCCGCGATCACCGGCCTCCCCGTCGCGCACGAGGAAGGCCTCCAGGAGACGTACGCGGGCGCGTGGCAGGGCCTGACGCACGACGAGATCATCGCCCGCTTCGGCGACCAGTACGCCGCGTGGAAGCGCGGCGAAGCGGTGCGCCGCGGCGGCGGTGAGCTGGAGACCGAGGTCGCCGACCGCGCCGCGCCCGTCGTGCTGCGCCATGCCGAGAAGCTGCCCGATGACGGCACGCTGGTGGTGGTCAGCCACGGCGGCACCATCCGCACCACGATCGGTCGCCTCCTCGGTCTTGAGCCCCACCACTGGGAGGGCCTCGGCGGCCTCACCAACTGCTGCTGGTCGGTCCTCGGCCGGGGCGCGCGGGGCTGGCGTCTGCTGGAGCACAACGCCGGCACGCTGCCGGAACCGGTGCTCGGCGACGACGACTGAGCACCCCGGAGCCGCTCCGGCGAGCGGCCCGACCCGGATTTCACATTCCGGCTGGTCGCAGGCTAAAGTTCTTCTTGTTCGCCCGCCGAGCGGGAAGAACGCAAGGGGCTATAGCTCAGTTGGTAGAGCGCCTGCATGGCATGCAGGAGGTCAGGAGTTCAATTCTCCTTAGCTCCACAGTCCCGGAAATCCCGTCCCCATCAGGGGGCGGGATTTTCTTGTGTCGCCGTCACGCGCAGCTCTGTTGTCACGGGCTGCTCCGCCGTCCTGAGCCGGTGCAGCTGCGCCGTGTGCCGACCGCTCTCCTCGTCGTCCGGGGTGTACACGACGATCCGGCACTCCGGCATGCCGTCGATGCTCAGGGAGACCGACGTCATGCGCAGCTCGCCTATCGCCCGGTGCCGGAACGTCTTCACGCGTCGGCCGGGCGGTATCACGTCGCCGCTGTTCCAGAGCTCGGCGAAGTGCGGGCTCGCGGCGGAGAGGCCGCGGAGAAAGCCCACCCAGGCCGGCTCGCCCACATGCCTGCCGTACGCGCTGCGCAGGGTGGCCACCATCACCGGCAGCTCCGCGTCGCGGAACACCAGCGGGCACTCCGCCGGGGGCACGGTGAACAGCGACCAGAGCACGTTCGGGACACCGGTGCCGGGGGGCTGGGGGAGGAGGAAGAGGTCGCGGTAGGCGGGGTTGGTGGCGAGGATGTCGTACCGCGCGTTGTAGACCACCGCGGGGTGCGGGTCCATGGCGTCGATGATGCCCTGCACGTCCGCGCCCACCACCTGCTCCGCGGCCGCGCGGTCCGGGGCGTACGCCACCTCGGCCAGGTGGTACAGGTGCTCGCGCTCCGGCCGGTCGAGGCGCAGGGTGCGGGCCACGGCGTCAAGGACCTGGGGCGATGCGTTGATCGGGCGGCCCTGTTCGAGCCAGGTGTACCACATGACGCCGACTCCGGAGAGCTGGGCGACCTCCTCGCGGCGCAGGCCCGGTGTGCGGCGGCGTAGGCCCGGGGCCATGCCCACGTCGGCCGGTGTCACCCGGGCCCTGCGGCCGCGCAGGAAGGCGGCGAGCTCGGGGCGGCGGCGCTGTGCCGTCCCCGGGCGGCGCCGGTCGTGGGCTCCCGGCTCTCCGTGTGCGGTCGGCATCCCGTGTTCGGTGGTCATCCCGTGTGCGGTCGTCATCGTCGTCACGTCCCCCATCGTCCGCGCCCGCCGAGGCCACTGACAGGTGCTGTCAGTACCAGCATCGGCGGGCTCTCGTTACCCGTACCGGATCGGCCGCACGCTCATGGCATGACAACGACCACCTCGTCCGCCCCTGCGGGTTCAACTCCCGTGTCCAGTAAAGCGCCCGGCACTGACAACCGGCCCGGGCGGCTGCTCGCCATCGTGCTTGCCGCCCAGTTCATGGCCCTGCTCGACGTCTTCATCGTCAATGTCGCGGCGCCCACCATCCGCGGCGAACTGCACGCCTCCGGCGCCGGATTGCAGCTGGTGATCGCCGGTTACACCATCACGTACGCCGTGCTCCTGATCACCGGCGCACGGCTCGGCGACCGCCTCGGGCACCGCCGGATCTACCTCGCAGGGCTCACGGTCTTCACCGCTGCCTCGCTGGCTTGTGGACTCGCGCGGGGAACGGGCGAGTTGATCGGTTTCCGGCTGCTGCAGGGGGCGGGCTCCGCTGTCCTCATCCCGCAGGTGCTCAGCCTGATCCAGCGCAACTTCGCGGGCGAGGCGAGGACCAGGGCCCTCGGTGCGTACGCGGCGATCCTCGCGATCGGCGCCGCCGCCGGACAGGTGCTCGGCGGGGTACTCGTCAGCGCCGACCTGTTCGGCACCGGGTGGCGTCCGGTGTTCCTGGTCAACGTGCCGGTCGGGGTGGTGCTCCTGATCATGGCGGTGCGCGTGCTGCCGCGCGACGACGACAGGGAGCGGGCGGCGGGCCGGGCGCGCGGGCTCGACCTGCCCGGCCTTGTGCTGCTCGGCGCCGCCGTATCGCTCTGCACCGTGCCGCTGGTCCTCGGGGAGCAGGAGGGCTGGCCGCTGTGGTCCTGGCTCTCGCTCGCCGCGGCCGCGGTCTGCTTCGCGCTCTTCTGCGCGTACGAGTCCCGGCTCGCCCGGCGGGGCGGGGCGCCGCTGATCGCGCCGCGGGTCCTGCGGACGCCGGGCATGGGCCTCGCGATCTTCCGGATCGCCGCCGTGATGGCCGTGAACGCGGGCTTCCTGTTCGCGCTCACCCTGCACATCCAGGGTGGGCTCGGATACAGCCCGCTGCGGGCCGGTCTGACCTTCGCGCCGACGGCTGTGGTCTTCGGCGCGGTCGGCCTGACCTGGCGACGCTGGCCGCAGGCGGCCCAACGGGCGCTGATCCCGGTCGGCTTCGCGCTGACCGCCGTGTCGACGACCGCCGTGGGGCTGCTGCTGCGGGACGGCGGCGACGGCGGGCTCTGGCTCTACGCGGCCTTCACCGGCGTGGGCGCGGGGCTCTCCCTGGGCTTCAGCCCGACCCTCACCCGGGCGCTCGCCACGGTGCGCGCCGAGGACGCGGCCGACGCCAGCGGCCTGCTCGCGACGGTCACCCAGCTCGGTCAGTTGACCGGCGTCGCCTGCTTCGGTGCGCTTTTCCTGAACCGGCTTGAGTCGCAGGGGGCTCCCGGGGCGTATACATCCGGAGGCGCGCTCTTGGTGTGCACCTGTGCGCTGGCTGCCGTGGCCGCGCTCGGGGCCGTGTCCGGACTGGTACGAATGCGTCGCTGACCGGGTCGCTCAGAGCGTGGCAGAATCGGACGGCCGGAAGGAGACGCAGCCCGACGGGAGGGAGAGCGCGATGCCTGCGAGCATCTTCGAAGAGGCCGACCGCCTCTCCGAAGCGGCGGCCGTACGAGAACGAGCCGCTCTCCGCACGCTCTTCAACTGCCCTTCCTGCGGCTCGGCCCATGTCGCCCAAGTACTCGGTGACAACGGCGGAGTCTCGTACGTGTGTACCGCCTGCGGCCACAGCTGGAGCTGATCGATGGGGGCACACAGGCGAAAGTGCGACTGGTGCGGCAGTGGCACGCCGATCGTCCGCGACATGGAACCGGTCAACCCGGACTACCAGTACTGGTGCGAGGAATGCGCACGGGCGCTGATCATAAAGGGCGACCCCATCGAGACGTACCGCGAGCTCGAAGGGGAGCCGATCTACGGCCGGCTGCTGGACGAGCACTGCACGCTCAAACGGTTCTACTCGTTCGCGACCGCGTGAGCGCGACCAGAAGAAATACGAAAGCGGTCACTACGTAGAGGGCTGACAGCGTCATCTGGCCATAATTCTGGGCGAGTTCCAGCCGCCCCGTGCCGTGCGGCACCCACCACACGGCGTACGAGCAGAAGACCAGGTACGCCGCCCCGGCGACCGCCCACCGCGCCCGGCCGCCCCTGCGCGCCGCCTCCACCCCCAGAAGCAGCACCATCGGCACGCACCACACCCAGTGGTGCGACCACGACACCGGGCTCACCAGGAGTGCCGTCGCCGCGCAGGAGAGCGCGGCCCAGGCCCGCTCCCCGCGCAGTGCGGCGACCACCGCGACCCCGAGGCCGAGCGCCCCGGCCGCGGCGGCGGCCAGGGCCCAGCGGGCCCCGGGGTCCCCGGTGTGCAGCCCCCGGGCGAGGACGCCGCGCAGCGACTGGTTCGAGGTGTCCTCGGCGAACCCGATCCGGCTCGCCTCGAAGACCATCCGGGTCCAGAATCGCCACGAGTCGTACGGCAGGACGGCGGCCGCGAGGAGCGTCGCGCCGGCGAACGAAGCGGCCGCCACGCACGCGTGCCGCACCATCGGCCGCCACGGCCCGCGCCGCAGCGCTTCGGCGGCCCCGGCAAGCAGCAGGAACACCGCGAAGAGCGCGGGCGTGAGCTTGATCGCCGTCGCGACGCCGATGCCCACGCCCGCCCAGCGGTGACCGGGGCGCCGGGACAGGTCCCACAGGACGAGGACGGCGAGCAGCAGATTGATCTGCCCGTAGCGCAGTGTCGTCCACACCGGTTCGCACCAGACGGCGAGGGCGGCCACCCACAGGGCACCCGCCACGCGCGTGTGCCGCTCGCCGTGGATCAGCCGCAGGGAGAGGTGCGCGAGGCCGACCAGGAGCAGCAGGTTCCCCAGCGTCGCGAGGGTGCGCATGTCCGCCGTGGTCAGGAGCGTCAGCGGGGTGAACAGGAGCGCGGCGAACGGCGGGTAGGTGGTGGGCAGGTGGGCCTCGGTGGCGCGCAGCGCGTAGAGGTCACCGCCCGCGCGCACGGTCGCCCCCTCGGCCCGGTAGACCATCACGTCGATCATCGAGACGTCTGCGGCGCGCTGGGCGAGCCAGAAGGCCGTGAAGGAGAACAGGCAGGCTCCGGCGGCCAGCGGTACGCGGCGGCGGGCGGTGGCGGCGAACACGATCACGGTCACGGGGGCAGACAGTACCGGCCGTATCGGGCTGTAACGGTGCAGACCGGAATCGATTTGGTGGAGCACGGGGATGACCGTGTAATGTTGGCGAAGCCGCCGGGGAAACCGGGCGGACAGGCAAGGGGCTATAGCTCAGTTGGTAGAGCGCCTGCATGGCATGCAGGAGGTCAGGAGTTCAATTCTCCTTAGCTCCACAGGATATGAGCGGGCCACCCGGATCGGGTGGCCCGCTCTTTCTTTGTCACGCCCTTTGTCACGCCCTTCTTCCGTCCTTCACTGCCTGCCGCTCCCGAGCGCCCTGCGCCGTCGGCCCGGCGGAAGCGCCACAGGCAGCCCGGGGATGCCCGGCGGCTTCGCCCTCGACGGCTCCTCGATGCGCAGTGCGAGCGCGGGACAGCGGCGTACGGCGCGTGCGGCACGCGCTTCGGAGTAGCGCGGTACGGAGGCTTCCGCGACCGAAGGGAAGCCGTCCGGGCCCAGCTGGATCAGTTCAGGGACGATGTCCGCGCACAGCCCGTGGCCCTGGCAGAGCGTCCAGTCGACGGCCAGTTTGCGGCCGCTGGGTGCCTCGGCCGGGGGCACGTCCTCCTGGAGGGGCAGCACGCCCTCCACGGGACGGCCGCAGCCACCGCCCAGGACGTGCGCCGCGAGGTCGTCCGTGAACGTCGAGATCGTCGACTCCAGGAAGGCCGCCGAGCCGTCCGGGTGCTTGCACGCCCCGCGCCGCTTCACGGCCCGGGTCACCTCGCGCAACGCTTCCAGAGCGGTCGGCCCGCCGCCCTGGAGGACGTCCGCGAGACCACGGGCCGCCGCGGGGAGCCCCAGGTAGCAGGGGCCGCACTGCCCGGAGCTCTCGGCGGCCAGCCAGTTCGCGACGCGCAGCGACTCGCCGAGCGGACACGTGCCCTCGCCGATCGGCAGGACGGCGCCCGCGCCGAGCGCGCCCCCGCAGGCGTCCAGGGAGGCGCGGGAGACGACCGCGTCGTGTGCCGTGACGGTGTCGAGCCACTTGCCGTGATAGCCGCCCGTGAGCACGCCCTGAGGGAGCGCCGGTGCGCCGGCGAGCTGGAGGACGTACCGCAGCGGCACCCCGGTGGGCACCTCGACCACCATCGGCCGGGCGACCGCTCCGGAGAGGGTCAGCAGGACTGTGCCGGGTTCCTCGCGCAGGCCGGTGCGGCAGTAGCGGTCGGCGCCGGTCCGGGCGGCGACGGCGAGCTGGGCGAAGGTCTCCGCGTTGGACAGCAGGGTCGGGGCGCCGCCCACTCCGGAGTCGGACGTGCGCGCCTTGCGCCCCGGTGGCAGCGGAGGACCGCCGTCGGCCGAGCGAACGAGGGCGGAGGACTCCCCGGTGACCATGCGCACCGGATTGCGCTGCACGCGCGCGCGAAGGGCCGGTCCGCGCCGGTCGCCGAGGCCGCGCTCGGCCAGCGCGGTGCGCATCGAGGCCTCAGTGGAATCGCGCGTCACGCCGATGACGAGGGTGCGCGCCCCGAGGGCCTCGGCGGCGAGCAGGGCGCCGTCCAGGATGAGGTGCGGGGCGCGGTTAATCAGGACGGTGTCCTTGCGGCAGGCGGGCTCGTCCTCGCTGCCGTTGACGACGACCACGGGGCGCACTCCGCGTCGTATCGCCGCGTCGGCGACGGCCCGCAGCTTCCGCGCGAAGGGGAAGCCCGCGCCGCCCCGGCCGCGCAGCACGATCTGCTCGGCGAGTCGGGCGAGCTGTTCGCCCGCCATGGGTTCCAGGGGGCCGTGCACCTTCAGGTGCATGGCGAGATCGAGGCGTTCGACGAGGTCGAAGCCGGAGGTGAGCAGAGGCAGGCCGACGACGCGGACTTCGGGGACGTCGGGCAGCGGCGCGTTCACGGGTGGCCTCCGGTGGCGGCGTTCCAGGGCTCGCCCGAGCTGGGGGCCTGAAAGGGCCGGGGCAGCGGCTCGGTGGCGGGGCCACTGTCGTACGCGGGGTCGTGGACGGGCTGGGGAGTCGTGTCGTACGTGGGCGGGGGCGCGACGTAGGGGGACTCGACGGGTGGTGGCGGGCAGGGGGCGGGCCAGCGGACGTCGGGTTCGGCGCGGGGCGGGGGAACGGGGGCGGTGGGCGTCAGCGCGCGGTAGGCCGCCGAGATGCCGGGCAGTGGAGCGGAGGCCGTGTCCCGCGCGGCAGGTCGCTCCTGGGGCGGGGCGTCGGGCGCCGGTTCGAGCAGGGCCAGGATCCGTGCGGCGACCTTCCGCTTGACGGGGAGCGGCGCCGCGCGCAGCGTGACGGCCCCGGCGACGGCGACCAGGCAGAGGCAGTACAGCGCGACCACCCACGGCTTCGGCTCGCGGCCCGCGTACAGGCCGTGGACCAGCGCCGAGCACCAGGCGGGGTAAGCCAGCATGTGCAGCGCCCGCCAGCGTGACGCGATCCGCGCGGGAGAGGCGAAGGCACTACGCAGAGCGCCGGTGACACCGGTGACGATCATGAGGAGGCCCGCGAGGGAGCCCAGGCCGATGAGTCCGGCGCTGCCGGTGACACCGAGTCCGAACGGCATCAGGGCGCCGAACAGCGACACGTGATCCAGGGCGACCTTGACGGTGCCGTGCAGTAGCAGGAAGCCGATCGCGAAGACCGCGGTGGCCCGGTGCACGGCCTGGGCGAGCAGGCGCTGGCGCGAGTGGAGGAAGATCCGGTCGGTGGCGACCAGGCCCCAGACGACGGCGGCGGTGAGCGAGACCAGGGACAGGACACCGGCGGTGAAGTCCAGCGCCGCCCGTAGTCCGTCGCTGCCCGCGAAGACGAGCAGGGGTATCAGGAGCAGGGCTCCGGCGCTCAGGGCCCGCGACGGCGGGACGGGGGGCCGGGTGGACGGACGTGGAGAAGGGCGGGCTGACGAACGTGGAGACGATCGGGGGAGGGAACGGCTCTTGCGGTGCGGGTGCAGAGGGTTCATGGGGGCGGCTCCGAAGTGGTTCGGTCCCGCCGCATGCTAAGTCGCCCCATACCGGTGGGTACGAGGTTTGAGTTATTGCGTTGTTATCAAAGCGCGATCCGATCTTGGTGTTGCCCCGATAGAGGGTGGTACGCGGAGTAACCCTTGGCCAAAGGATGGGGGCGGAGCGCCTCGCGTGGTGCAAGGGAAAGCTCGTCGCGGGCCGCGCGGGCGCTGCGGTACCCTGACGCCATGCGTGCCGTACGCCTTCTGCTTAGCGGGCCGCGCTGATCAGTCCCGACCGCCGCTGAACCGCGGTCGGAATCGGCGCGGCGTCCCCTCCTGTGCGAGGGGCATTTTTGTTTGGCCAGCACGGTCAATTCCGCAGGCAGAGACGATCGATGGAGCTTTGAGGATCATGAGCGAGACGAATTCTGCTGCCGCCTCCGAGGTGGCCGCGCCGCACCGCTATACGGCCGCTCTGGCCGCTGATATCGAGGCACGCTGGCAGGACTTCTGGGACGCCGAAGGCACCTACGAGGCGCCGAACCCGAGCGGTGACATGGCCCCGAGGAACGAGGCGGAGGCCGCGCTGGTGGCCAAGCCCAAGAAGTTCATCATGGACATGTTTCCGTACCCCTCCGGAGCGGGCCTGCACGTCGGCCACCCCCTGGGGTACATCGCCACGGACGTCTTCGCGCGCTTCCAGCGCATGACCGGCCACAACGTCCTGCACACCCTGGGCTTCGACGCCTTCGGCCTGCCCGCGGAGCAATACGCCGTGCAGACGGGCACCCACCCGCGGGTCTCCACCGAGGCCAACATCGAGAACATGAAGTCCCAGCTGCGCGCGCTGGGCCTGGGCCACGACAAGCGGCGCTCGTTCGCGACGATCGACCCCGAGTACCACAAGTGGACCCAGTGGATCTTCGTCCAGATCTTCAACTCCTGGTACGACGCCGACACGGCGAAGGCCCGTCCGATCGCCGACCTGGTCGCGCAGTTCGAGAGCGGTGACCGCGCCGTACCGGACTCCACGCGCGCGTGGAGCGAGCTGGACACCGCGGAGCGCGCGGACGTGCTGAGCGGGTACCGCCTGGCCTACGCCTCCGACGCCCCCGTCAACTGGTGCCCCGGCCTGGGCACCGTCCTGGCCAACGAGGAAGTCACCGCCGACGGCCGCTCCGAGCGCGGCAACTTCCCCGTCTTCAAGGCCAAGCTGCGCCAGTGGAACATGCGCATCACCGCGTACGCCGACCGCCTGCTCGACGACCTGGACGCGCTGGACTGGCCCGAGGCCATCAAGCTGCAGCAGCGCAACTGGATCGGCCGCTCCGAAGGCGCCCGCGTGAGCTTCCCCGTGGGCATCGAGGGCGACGCGATCACCGTCTTCACCACCCGCCAGGACACCCTGTTCGGCGCGACCTACATGGTCCTGGCCCCCGAGCACGACCTGGTCGACAAGGTGGTGCCGGAGGCCTGGCCCGAGGGCACCCACGAGACGTGGACCGGCGGCCACGCCACCCCGGCCGAGGCCGTCGCCAAGTACCGCGCCTTCGCCGCTTCAAAGTCCGACGTGGAGCGCCAGGCCGACGCCAAGGAGAAGACCGGCGTCTTCACCGGCGTCTACGCCACCAACCCGGTCAGCGGCGAGCAGGTCCCCGTCTTCATCGCCGACTACGTACTGATGGGTTACGGCACCGGCGCGATCATGGCCGTCCCCGCGCACGACAGCCGCGACTTCGCGTTCGCACGCGCCTTCAACCTGCCGATGCGCTGCGTGGTCGAGCCCTCCGACGGCCGCGGCACCGACACCCGGACGTGGGACGAGGCCTTCTCCTCCTACGAGGCGAAGCTGATCAACTCGTCGAACCCGGAGATCTCGCTGGACGGCATGGATGTCGAGGGCGCCAAGGCCCGCATCACCGGCTGGCTGGCCACCCGCGGCATCGGCGAGGGCACCGTCAACTTCCGCCTGCGCGACTGGCTGTTCAGCCGCCAGCGCTACTGGGGCGAGCCCTTCCCGATCGTCTACGACGAGGACGGCATCGCCCACGCGCTGCCCGAGTCGATGCTGCCCCTGGAGCTGCCGGAGGTCGACGACTACTCGCCGCGGACCTTCGAGCCGGACGACGCGGACACCTCTCCGGAGACGCCGCTGTCCCGCAACGAGGACTGGGTCAACGTCACGCTGGACCTGGGCGACGGCCCCAAGCAGTACCGCCGCGAGACCAACACCATGCCCAACTGGGCGGGTTCGTGCTGGTACGAGCTGCGCTACCTGGACCCGCGCAACGACGAGCAGCTGGTCGACCCCGCCGTCGAGCAGTACTGGATGGGGCCGCGCGAGGGGCAGCCGACCGGCGGCGTCGACCTGTACGTGGGCGGCGCCGAGCACGCGGTGCTGCACCTGCTGTACGCGCGCTTCTGGTCGAAGGTCCTGTTCGACCTGGGCCACATCTCGTCGGCCGAGCCGTTCCACAAGCTGTACAACCAGGGCATGATCCAGGCCTACGTCTACCGGGACAGCCGCGGCTTCCCGGTGCCGGCCACCGAGGTCGAGGAGCGCGACGGAAAGTTCTTCTTCGAGGGCGAGCCGGTCAAGCGCGAGCTGGGCAAGATGGGCAAGTCCCTGAAGAACGCCGTCACGCCGGACGAGATCTGCGAAGAGTACGGCGCGGACACCCTGCGCCTGTACGAGATGGCGATGGGCCCCCTGGACGTCTCACGGCCCTGGGACACGCGCGCGGTCGTCGGCCAGTACCGCCTGCTGCAGCGGCTGTGGCGCCTGATCGTCGACGAGTCGACCGGTGAGGTCACCGTCACGGACGTCGCCGAGGCCGACGCAGACGAGAGCACCCTGCGCGCCCTGCACAAGGCGATCGACGGCGTCCGCCAGGACCTGGACGGCATGCGGTTCAACACCGCCATCGCCAAGATCACCGAGCTGAACAACCACCTGACGAAGGTGGCCGGCCCGGTGCCGAGGTCCGTCGCGGAGCGCCTGGTGCTGCTGATCGCGCCGCTGGCCCCGCACATCGCCGAGGAGCTGTGGCGCAAGCTGGGCCACACCGACTCGGTCGTCCACCGGGACTTCCCGGTCGCCGACCCGGCGTACGTCGTGGACGAGTCCGTGACCTGTGTCGTGCAGATCAAGGGCAAGGTCAAGGCGCGCCTGGAGGTCTCGCCGTCGATCTCCGACGCCGAGCTGGAGAAGGTGGCGCTGGCCGACGAGAAGGTCGTCGCCGCGCTGGACGGTGCCGGGATCCGCAAGGTGATCGTGCGGGCGCCGAAGCTGGTGAACATCGTTCCCGCGTAACCGTCGGACAGCCGCATAGGGGTCTTCCCCTACGGGCAGGTTGGGGGTTCCGCTGGAACCCCTGGCCTGCCTTCTCCGTTTACGGTGGAAGAAGTCACTGGAACGGACGGGATGCGGAGAGGAGCGTCATGGAAGCCGTGGGCGCAATCGTGGCGCTGCTGGTCGTGCTGTTCTTGGTGCTCGGGGTGTACGCGACGGTGAAGGTCGTCCGCGCCGCCAAGCGAGGCGTGGACCGCACCATCTCGGAAGCCCGCAGAACGGTGGAGGACACCACACTGCGGGCGAAGAGCTTCGGCCAGTTCGGCACGGCAGCGGAACTGGCCCAGCTGCGGCTCTCGTTGCGCTCGTCCATGCGCGCCACCCAGGACGTCCTGCACGCGGGCGCCGCCGAGGACGCCTCCCTGAAGGAGACGCTGAGTCTCTTCGACCGGCTCAGCGCCCATGGGCACGAGCTGGACGACGAGCTCCGGCGCCTGGAGCGCGACCCGGACAAGGCCGCTCTGGCCGCGCGCCTCCCCGATCTGCGGGAGCGCACGACGCAGATCACCAAGGCGGCCGACTCGCTGCGCTGGTCCGCGCGCGACCGGGCCCGCCGTTTCGCGGGCGACGACCTGGACTCGCTGAGCACCCAGATCGACATGGAGGCGGGCGCCCTGCGGCACTGGACGACGGAGCCGTCACCCGCGCAGACCCCGCCCACCTGGCCCGAGCCGTCCGCAGCCGACCGCGAGGCGGCCCAGGAGCCGACGCGGCCCGCGATCACCCCGCCCACCGCGAGGGCCGCGTATCCGTGGGAGAAGAAGACCAAGCCAGAGAGCACGACCTGATCCGGCCGGTGGCACCGGACACTTCCCCGGAACGGGGCGCTTTCCCGGAACGGGGTCGACAGAGGCCGGGCTGCCACCCGGCGGAACAGACAGGTAATCTCCAGCTCATGTCCCGCCATGTCGCGATCGTCACGGATTCAACGGCCTACCTGCCGCAGCGGACGATGGAGCGGCACGGCATCACCGCGGTGCCTCTGACCGTGGTCCTTGGGGACCAGGCGCTGGAGGAGGGCACCGAGATCTCGGCCCGCTCACTCGCGCTCGCGCTGCAGAAGCGGAAGTCGGTGACCACGTCCCGGCCCAGCCCCGCGGTCTTCGCGCAGGCCTACCGCGAGGCCGTGGACGCGGGTGCCACGGACATCGTCTCGCTGCACCTGTCCGCCGAGTTCTCCGGTACATACGACGCCGCGGTCCTCGCCGCGAAGGAGGCGCCGGTGCCGGTACGGGTGGTGGACACCGGCATGGTCGCGATGGCTCTCGGCTTCTGCGCCCTGGAGGCGGCTCAGGCCGTGGAGGCGGGCGACTCCGTGGAGGAGGCGGTGGCGGCCGCGGAGAAGCGGGCCGCCGGTACGTCCGCTTACTTCTACGTCGACACCCTCGACTATCTGCGCAGGGGCGGCCGCATCGGCGCCGCGCAGGCGCTGCTCGGCTCCGCGCTCGCGGTGAAGCCGCTCCTGAAGCTGGACGGCGGCCGTATCGACATGCTGGAGAAGGTGCGGACGGCGTCGAAGGCGATCGCTCGTCTTGAGGAGATCGTGATCGAGCGGGCCGGCACCGGCCGGGTCGACATCGCCGTGCACCACCTCGCGGCGCCGGAGCGGGCGGAGGTGCTCGCCGACCGGCTCAGGGAGCGGGTGCCCGGCCTCGCAGAGCTGCATGTCAGCGAGGTCGGCGCGGTGATCGGGGCGCACACGGGGCCGGGGTTGCTGGGAGCTGTGGTCTCACCTCGGTGAGGTGCCGGGTCAGGGAGGTGTCGGGCCGAGCCTGTACCTCGTGTGGGTGACGAAGTTATCCACAACTGCCGGGTAATCCACGGGAATTGACCAAGATCAACAACTTTGGCCGCCGGTGCCTAACGTCGTCGGCATGGCGCTTCGATCACTTTCCCGGACACCTTCCGCTACGAGTGGCCCCGGTCGCGGGCCCGCGTCCGACGGCCGCATGAGCCACCGCGAGGCCCGCGGGCGGGCACGGCGCAGACGCGCTTCGGCGAGGGCGGAGGCGGGGGCAGGGGCGGAGGCGGGGGCAGAGTCGGTACGGCTGCGGGCGGAGAGGCTGTTCGTCGAGCCGGGCTCGCCGCGGTTGGGTGTGGCGGCAGCCGATGCGGTGCTGGTGCACGACGAAGTGGGTGTGGAGGGGCCCGCCCCAGCCACACATCCGGACGCGGATGCGGATGCGGATGCAGATCCGGATGCGGGTGCGGCGGTGCAACCGGAGCTGCCCTCGCGGCGGGAGCGGGTCGGACTCGCGGTGCGGGACCGATTGCCGTTGTGGCTGCATACGCGGTGCGGTCTCGAACGGCGCGGCGTAACCGCGCTGGCCGTGGTCCTCCTCGTCGCCGCGGTCTTCGCCGCTCAGCACTTCTGGACGGGGAGGGCTCAGCCCGTGCGGCCGCCCGACGTGGTGCGTGAGGCGGGCTCCGCCGCTGAGCGGGGCGCGGAGCCCGCTCCCTCGCCGGGGCCTTCGGCGCGGGCGGGGGAGCAGGGAGATCCGGTCGGCGCGGCGGCCGGTGGCGGGGCTGCGACCAAGATCGTCGTGGACGTCAGCGGCAAGGTCCGTCACCCGGGGGTGTGTCGGCTGCCTGCCGGATCGCGGGTGGCGGACGCCCTGCGGGCAGCCGGTGGGGTCCGACCCGGCACGGAGACGGACGGCCTCAATCGCGCGCGGTTCCTGGTGGACGGCGAACAGGTCGTCGTGGGCGGCCCCGCGACAGCGGCCGGGGTCGGCGGAGGGGGTGCCGGGGCGGGCGCCGGGTCGGCAGGGGTTGCGGGAGGCGCAGGAGGTGCAGCGGTTGCGGGAGGTGCAGGAGGAGCTCCCGCCACCGGCCCGATCGGGCTGAACACGGCGACGGCCGAGCAACTCGACGAACTGCCGGGTGTCGGCCCCGTGTTGGCCCAGCACATCCTCGACTACCGCGCCGAGCACGGTGGTTTCCGCTCGGTGGAGGAGCTCCGTGAGGTCAATGGAATCGGTGACCGGCGCTTCGCCGACCTGCAAGATCTCGTACGGCCATGACGCGCGCGGCGGTTCACCTCGCGTCGGGCCACCGTCTGGGCGCCTCACACCCTCGGCAGGAGGGCCCTGCCGACCTACGGCTGGTGCCGCCCGCCCTCGCGGCGTGGGCCGCGGCCGCGCTGATGTTGGACGCCCCGGCCCGGTGGGTGGTCATCACCGTGGCTGGGTGTGTGCTGGTGGCCGGAGTCTTGCTGGTGACGTGGACGACCCGCGGGCGGGGGCCTGGTGGGCGGCGATGGAGTCGGCTTTCGGCGGCGGGGGTACTGCTCTGCGTGGCCGGGGCGGCGGGCTCGGCGGCGCTGCACGGGGCGGATCTGCGCCGCGGGCCGGTCCCGGGGCTGGCGAGTGAATTCGCGCAGGTGCAGGCCGAGTTGGAGATCACCTCCGACCCTCGGCGCACCCGGCCCCGGGTCGCCGGTGCGCACTCGATGCCGCCCGCCGTCGTCCTGGACGCCGAGGTGGTCCGCGTCACGGAGGCGGATGGTACGTCGACGGTGACGCGCACCCCGGTCCTGGTCGTGGTGCGGGGAGGGGCTTGGGGCAGCCGAGGCGCCAAGGCGGGGGATCAGAGTGCTGCCGGGCCCGATGGCGCCTGGCTCAGGCTGTTGCCGTCGACGCGGCTGCGGGTGCAAGCCCGTCTGGCCCCGCCGTTGCCGGAACGGGGCAGGTCGGCCGCGGTGCTCAGGGTGTCCGGGGAGCGGACACCGCACGTGGTCGGGGCGCCGTCCGATACGCAGCGGCTGGCCGGGAGGCTGAGGGACGGCCTGCGGGCGGCCACGGACGGGTTGCCGACCGACGCCCGGGCGCTCATCCCCGGTCTCGTCATCGGGGACATCTCGCGAGTGCCGGCCGAACTGGACCAGGCTTTCCGGGCGACCGACCTCACGCATTTGCTCGCTGTCAGCGGGGCGAATCTCACGATCGTGCTCGTCCTGCTCATCGGACCGCAGGGCAGCGCCCAACAAGTCGAACGGCGCGGTTTGGCACCCAGGTTGGGCATTTCGCTCCGTACGACGGCGCTGCTCGGCGGGGTGCTCACGCTCGGGTTCGTCATCGTTTGCAGGCCCGACCCGAGCGTGCTGCGGGCCGCGGCCTGCGGATTGATCGTGCTCCTCGCCCTCGCCACCGGCAGGCGCAGATCCCTCATCCCGGCGCTGGCCACGGCGGTCCTGCTGCTGGTCCTGTACGACCCGTGGCTGGCCCGGAGTTACGGCTTCGCGCTCTCCGTCCTCGCCACCGGGGCGCTGCTCACCCTCGCGCCGCGGTGGGGCGTTGCGCTGCGAGGGCGGGGCGTGCCGCCGCGGTTGGCCGACGCGCTGGCCGCCGCGGCCGCCGCACAGGTGGTGTGTGCGCCGGTCGTCGCCGTCCTGGCGGCCCGGGTGAGTCTGGTCGCGGTGCCGTGCAATCTCGTGGCGGAGTTCGCCGTCGCGCCTGCCACCGTGCTCGGTTTCGCGGCGCTGGCCGCGGCGCCGGTCGCGATGCCCGTGGCCCAAGGGCTGGCGTGGGGCGCGAGTTGGCCCGCCGGGTGGATCGCGGAGGTCGCCCGCACGGGGGCGGCGCTGCCAGGGAGCGGGGTCGACTGGCCGGACGGCTGGGGCGGCGGCTTCTTGCTCGCGCTCGTCACGGTGGCCGTGGCCCTGGTGGGACGCAGGCTCGTGCGGCATCCGTGGCTGACCGGGGCGTGTGCTGTCCTGCTCATCCTGGTGGTCGTTCAGCCCCCGTCCGTCACGCGGGTGATCGCGGGCTGGCCGCCTCCGGGGTGGCGTCTGGTGGTGTGCGATGTCGGGCAGGGCGACGCCATGGTGCTTGCCGCGGGTGACGGGGCGGGGGTGGTGGTCGATGCGGGGCCCGACCCGGTGGCGGTCGACCGCTGCTTGCGTTCGCTGGGGATCGCGCGTGTGCCCCTGCTCCTGCTCACCCACTTTCACGCCGACCATGTCGCGGGGCTGCCGGGGGTGTTGCGGGGGCGGGAGGTGGGGGTCATCCAGACGACGGGGTTCCAGGAGCCGCAGGGGCAGGCCGAGTTCGTGCGGGAGCAGGCGGCGGCCGCGCGGGTTCCGGTGACCCGGGCCGAGGCGGGGGAACGGCGCAGGGCGGGCCCGCTGGAGTGGCAGGTGCTGTGGCCACTGGGACCGTCACCGGGCCCGGCAGGGCAGGCAGCTCCACCAGGGCAAGCAGGACCACCAGGCTCACCAAAGCCGCCCGGATCGACCACCGCACCCGTGCCGCGACCCGAGGGGCCGAACGATGCGAGTGTGGCCCTGCTCGTGCGGACGGGTGGCCTGACCCTCTTGCTGCTCGGGGACCTCGAACCGCCTGCTCAGCGGGCTCTTCTTCGGACCCCGGCAGCCGCTGCGCTCGCCTCCGTGGATGTGCTCAAGGTGGCCCATCACGGCTCGGCCCAGCAGGATCCGGGGCTCTTGCGCAAGGTGGCCCCGCGGCTGGCGCTCATTTCATGCGGGGCCGACAACTCGTACGGGCACCCCTCGCCCGTCACGCTCGCGGCGCTGCGGGCCGGGGGAGCGGAAGTGGTGCGTACGGACACGAAGGGGGCGATCGCGGTGGTGGCAGCGGGGCGGCGATCGGCGCCACGGCTCGAAGTGGCCACCCGGCCGCCTTGACGCCCGCACCGGGCTCCCGGCCACCGCTGCCGGTACCCCTACTGCTGAGCAATTCGGGCTACTCGCGACACTTCCAGCGCATCGCCAGCATTCCCGTGATCTGGGCCCGTGTTGCGCCTAAAGCCGCAACGGTGATCGAATGCCTATTCGTTGCAGTTTGCAGGCGTTGTCAAGTATCGCGGGGATGTGTCGCAGGGTGTTCGGCCGTTGGCTGGGAAACCGTATGAATCGGGCCGGACGGACGGGGCCCTTGTCGGCGCTCACGGTTCCGTCGAGTGCGGGAGTGCTCAGCTGCCGGGTGCTCGACCCGGTCAATGAACCCGTGCGGAACGCGGAGTTCGCGGTCAGTGACGCCATGGGGCGCAAGATCGTGAGTGGGGGCACGGACCCCTATGGCTCGTTCGTCACGGCGGTACCGGCCGGGGACTACCGGCTCGCGGTCTCCGCGGAGGGGTTCACCCCGTACCGGGCGAGCGCCACGGTCGGGGAGAACGCGCACGCCTCGGTCGGTGACGTCATGCTCCAGGTCGCCCAGCCCCCGGCGCTGCCCGAGCCCGGCGACTGGGAGATCGACCCCCTGCACTCCTCGGTCGGCTTCACGGCGCGCCACATCGGGCTCGCGCGTATCCGCGGCCGGTTCAACACCTTCGCGGGCGCGATACGGATGGGTGAGCGGATGGAGGACTCCGCGATGCACGTCGTCATCGACGCGGCCTCCATTGACACGGCGGTCGCGATGCGCGACGACCATCTGCGTTCCGGTGACTTCCTCGATGTGGAGCGCTTCCCCACGATGGAGTTCTACAGCGACCGCTTCGTGCACAAGGGCGGTAGCCGCTGGGCGATATCCGGCGGTCTGACGCTGCACGGGGTGACGCGCACGGTCACGCTCGACACGGAGTATCTCGGGGTCGGCAAGGGGCTACAGGGCGAGACCCGCGTCGCCTGCCGTGCCAGCACCGAGCTGCACCGCGACGACTTCACGATCACGTGGCAGACGATGCTCGCGCGCGGCATCGCGGCCGTCGGACACAGCATCACGATCGACCTCGACATCCAGGTCATCCCCAAGGGCTGACCCCCACCGACCGCCACCGGCGGCGGCGTAGGTCAAGGGGCTTCCAGCCAGCCCTCGTGCTCGGCCGCGAGGGCGTCGAGCGCGGTCGGGTCGAGGCGGGACTCGGGGTCCTCGACCACGACCAGCCACTGGGCGTCCTCGGCGTCGTCCTCACCGGCCAGCGCGTCCCGTACGAGCTGCGGCTCCTCGGCCACGCCGAAACGGTCGGGGAGCTCTTCCGCCACCACCTCGGCGGCGTCGCGGTCGGGCAGGACGAGGACATGTCGTACGTCGGTCACGTCGGTCACGGGTCCATTCTCCGATATGGGACGGGAAGGGGGACGTACGGGGCGGGCCGTGCGGGGCGGGCTGTCAGTGCCGCGTGGGATGCTGGTCCGCGATGGCCAGGAAGACAGCAAACGACGATCCGCTCGCTCCCCTCACGCTCGCCGTGGGGCAGGAGGACCTGCTCCTCGACCGTGCCGTGCAGCAGGTGGTCGCGGCCGCCCGCGCGGCCGACGCGGACACGGACGTGCGCGACCTCACCTCCGATCAGCTGCAGCCCGGCACGCTCGTCGAGCTGACCAGCCCGTCGCTCTTCGCCGAGCGCAAGGTCGTCGTCGTACGGAACGCGCAGGATCTGTCGGCGGACACGATCAAGGACGTCAAGGCGTATCTCGGGTCGCCCGCCGAGGAGATCACCCTCGTTCTGCTGCACGCGGGCGGCGCCAAGGGCAAGGGCCTGCTCGACGCCGCGCGCAAGGCGGGGGCCCGCGAGGTCGCCTGCCCGAAGATGACCAAGCCCGCGGACCGGCTCTCGTTCGTGCGGAGCGAGTTCCGGGTCCTTGGCCGGTCGGCGACCCCCGAGGCGTGCCAGGCGCTGGTGGACTCCATCGGCAGCGATCTGCGGGAGCTCGCCTCCGCGGTCTCCCAGCTGGCGGCGGACGTGGAGGGCACGATCGACGAAGAGGTCGTCGGGCGGTACTACACGGGCCGGGCGGAGGCCTCCAGTTTTGCCGTGGCCGACCGGGCCGTGGAGGGGCGGGCGGCCGAGGCGCTCGAAGCGTTGCGCTGGTCGCTGTCGACCGGTGTCGCCCCCGTCATGATCACCAGCGCCCTCGCGCAGGGTGTCCGGGCGATCGGCAAGCTCTCCTCCGCGCGCGGTGGGCGTCCCGCCGACCTCGCCCGTGAGCTGGGCATGCCGCCCTGGAAGATCGACCGTGTGCGGCAGCAGATGCGTGGCTGGACCCCGGACGGGGTGGCTGCCGCGCTGACCGCGGTCGCGGCGGCTGACGCGGGCGTCAAGGGGGGCGGCGACGATCCCGAGTACGCGCTGGAGAAGGCGGTCGTGGCCATCGCCCGTGCGGCGCGGTCGCGGCGGGGGTAGACGCGGGGCGCTCCGCGGGCAGTAGCGATTTCGGCTGCGGGTGCGTTGGGGCTGGTCGCGCAGTTCCCCGCGCTCCTGGACGGGCGCCTGCGGCGGCCCCGGATTGCAGCGGCGGTTCGGGGGCCGTGCTCGGCTGCCGCGGGTGCGTCGTGGCTGGTCGCGCAGTTCCCCGCGCCCCTGGACGGGCGCCTGCGGCGGCCCCGGATTGCAGCGGCGGTTTGGGGGGCCGTGCTCGGCTGGCTCGGCTGCTGCGGGTGCGTTGGGGCTGGTCGCGCAGTTCCCCGCGCCCCTGGGTGCCCTGCGCCCCTGCATTCCCCGCGCCCCTGGGCGGGGTCCGGAACACAGCGATGCCCCCGGAGTGGGCCGGGGGCATCATCGCAGCGTGGCGTACTGCGTGGTCTGTCCGCGATTCGAGGTAGAGGGCTCGAATTACCCTCGCGGGAAGGATTGATCAGCGCCCCGGCGAGCCGGGGCAAAGGCTTCAGCCCTTGAGGGACGCGGCCTTCGTCGCAAGCGCCGACTTCTTGTTGGCGGCCTGGTTCTTGTGGATGACACCCTTGGAGACGGCCTTGTCGAGCTGGCGCGTGGCCTCACGCGTGAGCTCGGCAGCCTTCTGGGAGTCACCGGCGGCAACGGCCTCGCGGGCCTTGCGGATCGCGGTCTTCAGAGAAGACTTGACCGCCTTGTTGCGCTGACGCGCCTTCTCGTTGGTCTTGATCCGCTTGATCTGGGACTTGATGTTCGCCACGAAAGAGCCTTTTCAGGTTCAGGTACTGCAGAGGTACTGCAGATGAATGTTATGACACGCGCCTCGAGGCTTGAGAGGGCTACGAGACACAGCTGTCCACGATACCAGTCGCCGTCCGACCGGCCCAAACCGAGCGCAGTGCTCCACCCATGGGACGATGGAACCTACGTATAGATCCGACCCGAGGCGACAGGCGCCTCAAGAGACAGGACCCTGCGTGCCCGCGACCCCTAAAAATGTGCCCGAGCCGAGCCGTACCGATCCTGCGCTGATTCGCAATTTCTGCATCATCGCGCACATCGACCACGGCAAGTCCACGCTCGCCGACCGCATGCTGCAGCTCACCGGTGTGGTGGAGCAGCGGCAGATGCGTGCCCAGTACCTCGACCGCATGGACATCGAGCGCGAGCGCGGCATCACGATCAAGTCCCAGGCGGTGCGTCTGCCCTGGGCCCCGAACGAGGGCCCGGACCAGAGCAAGACGCACATCCTCAACATGATCGACACCCCGGGCCACGTGGACTTCACGTACGAAGTCTCACGTTCGCTCGCGGCCTGTGAGGGCACGGTCCTCCTGGTCGACGCGGCCCAGGGCATCGAGGCGCAGACTCTCGCCAACCTCTACCTGGCGATGGAGAACGACCTCAAGATCGTCCCCGTACTGAACAAGATCGACCTGCCGGCCGCCCAGCCGGAGAAGTTCTCCGAGGAGCTCGCCAACCTCATCGGCTGCGAGCCCGAGGACGTCCTGAAGGTCTCCGCGAAGACCGGCATGGGTGTCGAGGCGCTCCTCGACAAGGTCGTCGCCGAGGTCCCGCCGCCGGTCGGTGTCGCTGACGCGCCCGCCCGCGCCATGATTTTCGACTCGGTGTACGACTCCTACCGAGGCGTCGTCACGTACGTACGAGTCGTCGATGGCCAGCTCAACAAGCGCGAGCGCATCCGGATGATGTCCACCGGCGCCACGCACGAGCTCCTGGAGATCGGCGTCTCGTCGCCGGAGATGACCCCGGCCGACGGCATCGGCGTCGGCGAGGTGGGCTACATCATCACCGGCGTGAAGGACGTCCGGCAGTCCAAGGTCGGTGACACGATCACCTCCCTGCACAAGGGGGCGACCGAGGCGCTCGGCGGCTACAAGGACCCCAAGCCGATGGTGTTCTCGGGCCTGTATCCCCTGGACGGTTCGGAGTACCCGGACCTGCGCGAGGCCCTGGACAAGTTGCAGCTCAACGATGCCGCGCTGGTCTATGAGCCGGAGACCTCGGCCGCGCTCGGCTTCGGCTTCCGCGTCGGTTTCCTCGGTCTGCTGCACCTCGACGTGATCCGTGAGCGGCTCGAGCGCGAGTTCGGCCTCGACCTCATCGCCACCGCGCCCAACGTGGTCTACCGCGTGGTCATGGAGGACGGCACCGAGCACACGGTCACCAACCCGAGTGAATTCCCCGAGGGCAAGATCGACGAGGTCTTCGAGCCCGTCGTGCGCGCCACGCTCCTCGCGCCCAGCGAGTTCATCGGCTCGATCATGGAGCTGTGCCAGAACCGGCGCGGCACCATGCTCGGCATGGACTACCTCTCCGAGGACCGCGTCGAGATCCGCTACACGCTGCCCCTCGCGGAGATCGTCTTCGACTTCTTCGACCAGCTGAAGTCCAAGACGCGGGGTTACGCCTCGCTGGACTACGAGCCCACCGGCGAGCAGTCCGCCCAGCTCGTCAAGGTCGACATCCTGCTCCACGGCGACAAGGTCGACGCCTTCTCGGCGGTCACGCACAAGGACCAGGCGTACGCGTACGGCGTGCGGCTCGTCGCCAAGCTGCGCGAGCTCATCCCGCGCCAGGCCTTCGAGATTCCCGTCCAGGCCGCGATCGGATCGCGCGTCATCGCCCGCGAGACCATCCGCGCCATCCGCAAGGACGTCCTCGCCAAGTGCTACGGCGGCGACATCTCCCGTAAGCGCAAGCTGCTCGAGAAGCAGAAGGAGGGCAAGAAGCGGATGAAGATGGTCGGCTCCGTCGAGGTGCCGCAGGAAGCCTTCATCGCCGTGCTCTCCAGCGACGACAGCGGCGGCGGCAAGGCCAAGAAGTAGCCGCCGGTCACACTCCGTGCGCGGGTCACCCTCCGCGCGCGGGTCACCCTCCGTATAACCGAAAAGATCGCGCACAAGGCGCCCGTCCGCTCTTCGGACGGGCGCCTTTCGCGTCACATCCCGCCTCGTCCGGACGCGGCTCTCACCCCCGGATCACCCCGGTCACGGCACGCACGAAGGGGCCCGCGGCGCTTGCGGGCGGCGGGCCGTTTCCGTATGGGTGTCTGTAGAAAGTGACAGGTAGCTGCCCCTTACGCACCGGGCGTCGGCGCTCTACTCTGATCACCACTCGTAGGTTACTCGCAAGTTAAACAAGTAGCCGCAGGGACGTCAGAGCAGACGCAGGATGCAGACGTGAGAAGCAGCCGCAAGAACCAGACGTAAGAACCACTAGACGTAAGAAGCAGCCGCCAGCCAGTTCGCCGCACTGTCGTGGGCCCGGAGGATGTCGTGAGCGACACACAGACCTTGATCGAGAACCGTCCGCCCTCCGTGGCGCATCTCTTCGTGGAGCGCGTGGCGGCCACTCCGGACGCAGAGGCCTACCGCTACCCGGTCCCTGCCGCCTCCGGCGAGGGGCCCGACGAGTGGAAGTCGCTCAGCTGGGCGCAGGCCGCCGACCGCGTATACGCCATCGCGGCGGGCCTGATAGAGCTCGGCCTCGCGCCCGAGGACCGCGTCGCCCTCGCCTCCTCCACCCGGGTCGAGTGGATCCTCGCCGACCTCGGCATCACCTGCGCCGGCGCGGCCACCACGACGGTCTACCCCCAGACCAAGGCCGATGAGTCGGCGTACATCCTGGCCGACTCCGACAGCCGGGTGCTCATCGCCGAGGACGCCGCGCAGCTCGCCAAGGCGCGCGAGAAGCGGGCCGACCTGCCTGAGCTGCGGCACGTCGTGGTGGTGGACCCCGAGGGCGCGCAGCCCGCCGAGGGCGACCCCGAGGGCTGGCTGCTCACGCTCGCCGACCTGGAGGCCCGCGGCGCCGCGCACTTGGAGAAGAACCCCGAGCTGATCAAGGAGCGGATCGCGGCGATCACCGCCGATCAGCTCGCGACGATCATCTACACCTCCGGCACCACCGGCAGGCCCAAGGGCGTGCGCCTGCCGCAGGACAACTGGTCGTACATGGCCAAGGCCATCGCGTCGACCGGGCTGCTCGGCCCGGACGACGTGCAGTACCTGTGGCTGCCGCTCGCACACGTCTTCGGCAAGGTGCTGACCTCCGGGCAGATCGAGCTCGGGCACGTCACCGCCGTCGACGGACGCGTGGACAAGATCATCGAGAATCTTCCGGTGGTGCAGCCGACGTACATGGCCGCCGTGCCGCGCATCTTCGAGAAGGTCTACAACGGCGTCGCGGCCAAGGCGCGGGCCGGTGGCGCGGCCAAGTACAAGATCTTCCAGTGGGCCGCCGAGGTCTCCCGCGAGTACGCGAAGGTCAGCCAGGACAACTTCCGCAGGACCGGCACCGCCTCGGTGCCCTTCGGGCTGCGCGCCAAGCACCGGACGGCCGACGCGCTCGTCTACTCCAAGCTGCGCGAGGCCTTCGGCGGGCGGCTGCGGGCGGCGGTCTCCGGCTCTGCCGCGCTCGCGCCCGAGATCGGGTACTTCTTCGCCGGTGCCGGCATCCACATCCTGGAGGGGTACGGCCTGACCGAGTCCTCCGCGGCCTCCTTCGTGAACCCGGGCGAGGCCTACCGCACGGGCACTGTCGGCAAGCCGCTGCCCGGCACCGAGGTGCGGATCGCCGACGACGGCGAGATCCTGCTGCGCGGCCCCGGCATCATGGAGGGCTACCACGGCCTTCCGGAGAAGACGGCCGAGGTCCTGGAGTCCGACGGCTGGTTCCACACCGGGGACATCGGCGAGCTGTCCGTCGACGGCTATCTGCGGATCACCGACCGCAAGAAGGACCTGATCAAAACGTCGGGCGGCAAGTACATCGCGCCCGCCGAGGTCGAGGGCCAGTTCAAGGCGGTGTGTCCGTACGTCTCCAACATCCTCGTGCACGGCGCCGACCGGAACTTCTGCACCGCGCTCATCGCCCTCGACGAGCCCGCCATCCTGGACTGGGCCAAGGAGAACGGCCAGGAGGGGAAGTCGTACGCCGAGGTGTGCGCCCACCCGGCCACGGTCGCGCTCATCGAAGGCCATGTGAAGGAGCTCAACGAGGGCCTGCAGCGCTGGCAGACCATCAAGAAGTTCCGGCTCCTGCCGCGCGACCTGGACGTCGAGCACGGCGAGCTGACTCCCAGCCTGAAGCTGAAGCGCCCGGTCGTCGAGCGGGAGTACAAGCACCTCATCGAGGAGATGTACGCGGGATCGCGCGAGGCCTGAGACCGGCTCCGCGCGAGGCCTGAGCCCGTCGGGCCGGGCTCAGACGCCGCAAGTGATCCTGGCCGCCGAACGCGGACAGGCGTGCTGTCGAGCGGGCGGGGTGCGCCGTCTAGGACACAGGCCCTAGGCGCCCCGCCCGCGCCGCATTTCCTGCACCAGTTCCTCCATGTGCGTCACGTGGCGGCGCAGTTCGAGGACGTCCTTGAGGCTGCTCGCGGCCATATGGGTCTCGATCGCGGAGAGCCGCGCGGCCAGCTCGTCGAACTGGCGCTGTTCGCGGGCCAGTATCCGCTCCAACTGC
Source organism: Streptomyces sp. NPDC046465 (assembly GCF_040646035.1). Classification (NCBI taxonomy): domain Bacteria; kingdom Bacillati; phylum Actinomycetota; class Actinomycetes; order Kitasatosporales; family Streptomycetaceae; genus Streptomyces; species Streptomyces sp. NPDC046465. Next base: position 523,135 of record NZ_JBEYZK010000001.1, on the reverse strand, counting down.
CGGTTCTTGCGGTGCAGTTCGAGGAATACGGTGACCTTGGCCCGCAGCACCCACGGGTCGAAGGGCTTGGTGAGATAGTCGGCGGCGCCCGTCGCGTAACCGCGGAAGGCGTAGCCCGCGTCGTTGTCGGTGCCCGTCAGGAAGATGATGGGCACGTCCTTCGTCTGGTCGAGCCGTTTGATGTTGGACGCGGTCTCGAAGCCGTCCATGCCGGGCATGCGGACGTCCAGAAGGATGACGGCGAATCGTTGCCTCAGGATCGCCTTCATCGCTTCCTCGCCCGAACGGGCGCGGACCAAAGGCTCGTTCAAGGACCCCAGGACAGCTTCGAGTGCCATCAGATTGTCCTCCATGTCGTCGACTAGGAGGATGCTTGCGCGGTTGTCGGTCGTGGCCTCTGCGCTCATGGTGACAGTGCCTCACTCGGGTGCCGGTGGAACAGCCTTCTCCTTCGGTGTGCCGGGCTGCTCCGTGGCGACGGATTGTTGGTCGGGGGGCGTGGGCTCCTCGGTGTCGTCCGCGCCCCCGGGGTCCAGGAGGGAGCAGACGACGCCGAGGAGTTGGTCCACGTCCACGGGTTTCGGTACGTAGTCGGTGGCGCCCTGCGAGATGGCCTTCTCGCGGTCGCCGGGCATGGCCTTGGCGGTGAGGGCGACGATGGGCAGCCCCTGCCAGCGGGGGCTGCGACGGATCGCGGCCATCGTTTCGTACCCGTCCATCTCCGGCATCATGATGTCCATCAGGACGAGGTCGACGTCGGGATTGCGCTCCAGCGTCTCGATGCCCTCACGGCCGTTCTCCGCGTACAGGACGGGCATGCCGACGCGGCTCAGCACGTGCGTGAGCGCGAAGACATTGCGGATGTCGTCGTCGACGATGAGCACGCGGCGGCCCGGGAGTATGCGGCCCGCGCGCCCTTCCTTCCACTCCTCCAGTTTCGTCGGGGTGGGCCAGCTGTCGTCGGGTTCGAGTGTGGTGTGCGGGCGCAGGGTGGCCTGCTCCGCCTGTTCGGGCAGCTGGGTGTGGGTGGCGGCGTACGCGATGGCGGCCGCCCCGTGGCCGGGGTGCACCACGGGGACGTAGAGCGAGAAGGTCGAGCCCTGGCCGGGGCGGCTCTCCGCCGTGATGCGGCCGCCGAGCAGGCCCGCGATCTCGCGGCTGATGGACAGGCCGAGGCCGGTGCCGCCGTACTTGCGGTTGGTGGTGCCGTCCGCCTGCTGGAACGCCTCGAAGATCACCGGGAGTTGTTCGGCCGGGATGCCGATGCCGGTGTCGCTGACGGCGAAGCAGAGCAGGTCGTCGTTGTCGTGGAGGAGCCGGTCGCCCGAGGCCGCCCTGACGCGGCTGACCCGCAGCTCGACGCTGCCGGCCGAGGTGAACTTGACCGCGTTCGACAGGAGGTTGCGCAGGATCTGCTGTAGTCGCTGCTCGTCCGAGAACATCTCGCGCGGCACGTCCTCGCCCACCGACACGTCGAAGGCGAGACCGCGGTCGAGGGTGAGCGGCCGGAACGTCGCGTGGACGTAGTCGAGGACCTTGATGAGCGGGAGCTTCTTGGGCCGGACGTCCATCCGGCCCGCCTCGATCTTCGACAGGTCCAGGATGTCGTTGATGAGCTGGAGCAGGTCCGAGCCCGAGCGGTGGATGGTCGTCGCGAACTGCACCTCCTGGTCGGAGAGGTGGTCGTCGGGGTTGTCGGAGAGCAGCCGGGCCAGGATGAGGAGGGAGTTGAGCGGCGTGCGCAGCTCGTGCGACATGTTCGCGAGGAACTCCGACTTGTACTGCGAGCTCGTGGCGAGCAGGGCGGCCTTCTCCTCGAGCTCCGCGTTCGAGCGGCGCAGCTCGCCCTGCTGGCGCTGGAGTTCGTCCGAGCGCTCCTGGAGCTGGATGGCGAGGCGCTGCGACTCGCCGAGCAGGGACTCCGTACGGGAGTTGGCGATGATGGTGTTGATCGCGACGCCGATGGTGTTCACGAACTGGTCGAAGAACGCCAGGTGGACGTCGGAGAAGCGGGAGAACGTCGCCAGCTCGATGACGCCGAGCAGCTTGTCCTCGAAGAGGATCGGGATGATGACGACCGTCGCGGGGGCCGCGTCGCCGAGCCCCGAATGGATCTTGATGTAGTCGGGCGGGACCTCTTCGACGAGGATCCGCTTCTTCTCCAGGGCCGCCTGCCGCACCAGGCCCTGGGCGGGCATCCCGCCGGTGTCGACGACCGAACCCTGCGCGGCGCCGTACCCCGCGATGAAGGCGAGGCCCTTGGCGGTGACCTGGGTGGGCGCCGGGGTCTCGGCCGTGTCCGGGTCGGCGAGGAAGAACGCGCCGTACTGCGCGTTCACCAGCGGGGTCAGCTCGCGCAGGATCAGGTCGGCGACCTCCATCAGGTCGCGGTGGCCCTGCATCAGACCGGCCAGGCGGGCGAGGTTGGACTCCAGCCAGTCCTTGGCGCGGGTGGTCTCACGGAGATTGGAGACCATGAGGTTGATGTTGTCCTTGAGGTCGGTGACCTCGCCACGCGTCTCGACGGTGATGGCGCGGGTCATGTCGCCCTGGGCCACGGCGGAGGCGACCTCGGCGATGGCGCGGACCTGCGTGGTGAGGTTCAGGGCGAGCTCGTTCACGTTCGTCGTCAGGCGCTTCCATGTGCCGTAGACGCCCTCGACGCGTGCCTGGCCGCCCAGCTGGCCCTCGGAGCCGACCTCGCGGGCCACCCGGGTGACCTCGGAGGAGAACGAGGACAGCGTGTCCACCATGGTGTTGATGGTGGTCTTCAGCTCTAAGATCTCGCCGCGCGCGTCCACGTCGATCTTCTTGGAGAGGTCGCCCTGCGCCACGGCGGTCGCGACCTGCGCGATGTTGCGGACCTGGCCGGTGAGGTTGTCCGCCATGTAGTTGACGTTGTCGGTGAGGTCCTTCCATACGCCCGATACGCCGAGGACCTGCGCGCGGCCGCCGAGACGGCCGTCCGTGCCGACCTCCCTGGCCACGCGGGTCACCTCGTCGGCGAAGGCGCGCAGCTGCTCCACCATGGTGTTGACGGTGTCCTTGAGCTCCAGGATCTCCCCGCGCGCGGTGACCGTGATCATCTTGGAGAGGTCGCCGTTGGCCACGGCGGTGGTGACCTGGGCGATGTTGCGGACCTGGGAGGTGAGGTTCGACGCCATGAAGTTGACGTTGTCGGTGAGGTCCTTCCACACCCCGGACACGCCCCGGACCTGCGCCTGGCCGCCGAGGTTGCCTTCGGTGCCGACCTCGCGGGCGACGCGGGTGACCTCGTCGGCGAAGGCGGACAGCTGGTCGACCATCGTGTTGATCGTCGACTTCAGCTCCAGGATCTCGCCCTTGGCCTCGACCGTGATTTTCTTGCCGAGGTCGCCCTGGGCCACGGCCGTCGAGACGAGCGCGATGTTCCGCACCTGGGAGGTGAGGTTGTCCGCCATGAAGTTGACGTTGTCGGTGAGGTCCTTCCACACGCCCGACACGCCCCGCACCTGAGCGCGCCCGCCCAGATTGCCCTCCGTGCCGACCTCGCGGGCGACCCGGGTGACCTCGTCGGCGAAGGCGGACAGCTGGTCGACCATCGTGTTCACCGTCGACTTCAGCTCCAGGATCTCGCCCCGGGCGTCGACGGTGATCTTCTGGCTCAGGTCGCCGTTGGCCACGGCGGTGGTGACCTGGGCGATGTTGCGGACCTGGGAGGTGAGGTTCGACGCCATGAAGTTGACGTTGTCGGTGAGGTCCTTCCACACGCCGGACACGCCCCGGGCCTGGGCGCGGCCGCCCAACTGGCCCTCCGTGCCGACCTCGCGCGCCACCCGCGTCACCTCGGCGGCGAACGCGGAGAGCTGCTCCACCATCGTGTTCACGGTGAGCTTCAGTTCGAGGAGCTCGCCCGTGGCCTCGACGGTGACCGTACGGGTCAGGTCGCCCTGCGCCACCGCCGTGGTGACGAGGGCGATGTCCCGCACCTGGGCGGTGAGCCGTGCCGCCATCGTGTTGACGGCCTCCGTCACGTCCCGCCAGCTGCCGGAGAGCCCGCGCACCTTGGCGCGCCCGCCGAGCCGGCCCTCCGTGCCGACCTCGCGGGCGACGCGGGTGACTTCACCCGTGAAGAGGGACAGCTGATCGACCATCGTGTTGACGGCGCGGCCCAGGCGGCGCAGATCGCCCCGCAGCTCGCGGGTGCCGTCGTGCAGGTCGACGCGCTGGGTGAGGTCGCCGCCCGCCACCGCGTTGAGCACCCGGGTGGCGTTCGCCGCCGGGGCGACCAGCGCGTCGAGCAGCGTGTTGACCTCCGACACGCGCGCCGCCCACCGGCCCTGTCCCGGGCTCGCGGCGAACCGCTCGTCGAGGCGGCCGTGTCGTATGATCTCCCGCCGCACGCGCACGAGTTCGCTGTCGAAGTGGAGCGAACGGTCGAGCATCTCGTTGAAGACGGCGTACAGCTCGGCGGTTATGCCCTCGCCGACCGGCGCGACCTTGGTGAAGTCCCCGTCCCGCGCGGCGCGTATGGCGGCGAGCAGCGGGCGCAGCTGGCACGTGGCCGGATCCGTACCGGACGCGCTGGACGCGACGGACTGCGCTGGGACCGGAATCCGGCCGTCTTGAAGCGCAGGCATAGCACTGTTCTCACTCATAACGGCCCACTTCAGTAACTCGGTGCTTATGGGCGCGGCCAGTCTGTCACTCTGTCGGTGTCGCCTGAGGCGTATTCGCCCGAACTGCTCAGGAGCCGCACCGTGGGGTCCATTCCGCTGCAACGGGAGACCGACTTCCGTTCCTCCGCTCCGGCCCCGGACCGCCCCGGGCCGTCCGTAGTGGTGGGTACATCTCTGCCCGGAAACTCGCTTGCGCCCGCCGCCGCACGTAAGTTCGTACGCGCGGCGCTGGCCGACTGGACCGAGCTCGGCGTGCCCGCGGCGGCGGGTTTCACCGACCGGCTCGCCGACGATTCGGTGCTTCTGGTCAGCGAACTGGTGACGAACGCCGTCGTGCACGCGGGCACGGCCGTCGAGCTGCTCTGCCGCCTGGACGACGCCCCGCCCGGCGAGAGCGCCGGGGCCCTCGTCATCGAGGTCTCCGACCACCACCCCTCCCGCGCCGTCCGCAGCGAACAGACCCGGCCCGCGAGCGGCACCCCCGAGTACGGCCGCGGCCTGTACCTCGTCGCGACCCTCTCCGAGTCCTGGGGCATCACCTACCGTCCCGGCACGAAGACGGTCTGGGCCCGGCTGCCCGTCGAGGGCGTCAAGGCCGTCCACGAGATCGAGTCGTACGCGAGCGAACACGCGCTCCAGCGCGGGCTGCGCGCCGCCGAGATCCTCGCGCCGCTGCCCAAGAGGACAGCGCACGACATGGAATGGGTGAACAGGGGTGCGCTCACGTTCCTCGCCGAGGCCTCCGACCTGCTGGCCGGGCAGTTCGACGAGGACATGGTGGCCGCCCTCGCCGGACAGCTGCTCGTGCCGCGGCTCGCGGACTGGTGCGCGGTGTGGCTCGAGGACGGCTCGGAAGGCCCGGTCCGCGGGGACCTGGACGTCTCAGGAGCGCGCCTCGCCCGCGTCTGGCACAGCAGCGAGAGCCGCCTGGAGGAGCTCCGCCGCGTCCTGGAGAAGGAGCCGCCGCAGCTGCCCGAGGCGGCGGGCTCGGGCGCTTTCCCCATTCCCTGGCCCGGCGAGGCCCTCGCGGCCGGGGCGGGCTCGTCCGGCGCGGCGCTGGCCTACCGCCTCGTCGCGGGCGGGCGCTCGCTTGGCACCCTCGTCATCGGCCGGGCGGGCCTCGTCCGGTTCGCCGACGAAGTCACCGGCCTCGTAGAGGACTTCACCCGCCGCGTCGCACTGGCGCTCAGCACCGCGCGCCGCTATCAGCGCCAGGCCAACATCAGCCAGGTCCTGCAGCGCGGGCTGCTGCCCAGCAAGGTCGCGGAGATCCCCGGCGTCGAGAGCGGCCTGGTGTACGAGCCGCGGGACAAGGGCGGCCCCGGCGGCGACTTCTACGACGTGTTCCACGCGAGCGACGGCCGCTGGTGCTTCGCGCTCGGCGACGTCCAGGGCAAGGGCCCGGAGGCGGCCGTCGTCATCGGTCTCGCCCGCCCCTGGCTGCGCCTCCTCGCCCGCGAGGGGTACGCGGTCTCGGAGGTCATGGACCGGCTCAACCAACTGCTCCTCGACGACGCGACCGAGGCGGCGGACGCGGCTGCCGCGGTCGTCGCGGTCGCGGGCGGCCAGGGCGTGCCGCCCGACGGGCCCACCTCGCGCTTCCTCTCCCTCCTGTACGGCGAGCTGGTCCCGTACGAAGGGGGAGTGCGCGTCACGATCGCGTGCGCGGGCCATCCGCTGCCGCTCCTCCTGTCGCCGGAGGGCGAGGTGCGGGAGGCGGCCACCCCGCAGATGCTGCTCGGGGTCGTCGACGACGAGACGTACACGAGCGAGAGCTTCGACCTGCGGGCCGGCGAGACGCTCCTGTGCGTCACGGACGGCGTGACGGAGCGGCGCTCGGGGCGGAGCCAGTTCGACGACGAGGACGGCCTCGCCGCGGCCCTCGCCGGTTGCGCGGGGCTCGACGCGCCGCTGGTGGCGGAGCGGATCCGGCGGCTCGTGCACGAGTTCTCGGACCGGCCGCCGGACGACGATCTGGCGCTGCTCGTGCTGCGGGCGAGCTGAGGCGTACCGGTGTACCGGTGTACCGGTGTACCGGTGTACCGGTGTACCGGTGTACCGGTGTACCGGCGGTGGCCGGACGGGGGGTCCCGGGCGGTGGGGGACAATCGAAGGTATGCCTTCCGCACTGCCCGATGGTGAGCCCATGCCCGAGGACGGCGCGCTGCCCGCGTCCGCCCTGGCCGGCGCGGCCTCGCGCCCACTCGGCTTCTACCTGCACGTCCCGTACTGCGCCACGCGCTGCGGCTACTGCGACTTCAACACCTACACCGCCACCGAGCTGCGCGGCTCCGGCGGCGTGCTCGCCTCCCGCGACAACTACGCGGACACCCTGACCGACGAGGTGCGTCTTGCGCGCAAGGTCCTCGGCGACGACCCGCGGCCGGTGCGGACCGTGTTCGTCGGGGGCGGCACGCCGACGCTGCTTGCCGCGGGCGACCTCGTACGGATGCTCGCCGCGGTACGGGACGAGTTCGGGCTCGCCGACGACGCGGAGATCACGACCGAGGCGAACCCGGAGTCGGTCGACGCCGCGTACCTGGGCGAGCTGCGCGAGGGCGGGTTCAACCGCATCTCCTTCGGCATGCAGAGCGCACGGCAGCACGTCCTGAAGGTCCTTGACCGCACGCATACGCCGGGGCGGCCCGAGGCCTGCGTCGCGGAGGCGCGGGCGGCCGGGTTCGACCACGTCAACCTCGACCTGATCTACGGCACGCCGGGCGAGACCGACGACGACTGGCGGGCCTCGCTCGACGCGGCGATCGGCGCCGGGCCCGACCACGTGAGCGCGTACGCGCTGATCGTCGAGGAGGGGACGCAGCTGGCGCGGCGGATCCGGCGCGGCGAAGTGCCGATGACCGACGACGACGTGCACGCGGACCGGTACCTCATCGCCGACGAGGTCCTCGGGGGCGCGGGCTTCGAGTGGTACGAGGTCTCCAACTGGGCCACGTCCGAGAGCGGCCGGTGCCTGCACAACGAGCTGTACTGGCGGGGCGCCGACTGGTGGGGCGCCGGTCCTGGTGCCCACAGCCACGTGGGGGGCGTGCGGTGGTGGAACGTCAAGCACCCCGGCGCGTATGCCGGGGCGCTCGCGGGGGGCGGGTCGCCCGGCGCCGGGCGCGAGCTGCTCTCCGACGAGGACCGGCGGGTGGAACGCATCCTCCTTGAGCTCAGGCTGCGCGACGGCTGCCCGCTGTCGCTCCTGAAGGAGGCCGGTCTCGCCGCGGCACGGCGGGCGCTGGGGGACGGGCTCCTTGAGGCCGCCCCGTACGACGAGGGGCGGGCGGTCCTGACGCTGCGGGGGCGGCTGCTGGCCGACGCGGTGGTGCGGGACCTGGTGGACTGAGGCGGGGAGGGGCGGGCGTCGGGAACCTCACGCGCCCCGCGGGGCGTCTTGAGTGCTGTCACCACAGCACGGAGGTCAGCCCAGCTCATGGCACGCGCAGGCGCAGAAAACCAGTCGACCGACCGGCGGGCGCTCGGCGTCGGCGCGCACTACCGAGGAGCGCCGTACGGTCTCGCCCTCCGCGTGTCCGCCCTCACCGCCGTACTCGGCTGCGCGATCGTGGGCGGTGGGTTCGCGGCGGCCTGGGGCACCTTCGAGGGCGTCCGGGACTACGCGGACCGCAACATCGCCAACGAGGACTCCTACGTGGCCTACGCCGACGGCGGCTGGTTCCCCCTGGTGAAGGTCGGGTTCGTGGTGTCGCTGCTGCTGCTCGCGCTCGCGCTCGCCGTCGTCTCCGTCCTGCACGCCGCGTACGCCGTCGCTGAGACCGGCCCCGCGCCGGGCGGCGGACCACTGACCCGCCGCGACCTGTGGCGGCGCACCCGCGGGCGCCTTCCCGCGGCCCTCGCGGTCAACGCGCTGAGCGGTCTGGTGGTGATCGCCATGGCATGTGTGGCCTATGTGCTGTGGTTCTCCGTCGAGCGCGGCGAAGTGCCCGGCGTCGAGCCCACGCCCCTGGGCGGGACCGCGGCCCCGCAGTACACGCTGGTGGGGTGGGTGCTGCCGATCGCCGTCCTGTGCGTCGGCCCGCTGGTGTACTTCCGCCTCTCGCTGGCCACGGCCGAGACGGTGCGGGAGGGACGGTCCCCGTTCGCGGCGCTGTGGCGCTCCTGGGTGCTGACCCGCCGCGCGCGGTGGCGCGTTCTCGGGGCGGGTTCGCTGCTCACCGCGGGCGCCGTGCTCTTCGTCCTGGCCGCCCGGTACGCGGCCGGTCCACTGGCCCGTCCCGCGGGCCTCGGCATGCTGTGGCTCAGTGACGACAACGTGTGGATCACCGGCGTCCTGGTGATGATCCTGCCCACGGCCGTGGCCCTGCTCCTGCTGCCCCCGGTGGTCATGCCGCTGGTGTGCGGGATGGCCGCCGGACGCCATGGGGCCCTGCGGGCCCGGTGACCACCCGCCCTCAGGGCAGCGTGACGAAGTCGATCAGTTCCTCCACGCGGCCGAGGAGCGCCGGTTCGAGGTCCTTGTAGCTGCGCACCGAGCCCAGGATCCGCTCCCACGCGGCCCCCGTGTTCTCCGGCCAGCCGAGGGCCCGGCACACCCCCGTCTTCCAGTCCTGGCCCCGCGGGACCCGGGGCCACGCCGTGATGCCGACCGAGGAGGGTTTCACCGCCTCCCAGACGTCGATGTAGGGGTGGCCGACCACCAGGGCGTGTGCGCTGGTGACGTCCGCGGCGATGCGGGACTCCTTGGAGCCGGGGACGAGGTGGTCCACGAGGACGCCGAGCCGGGCGTCGGGGCCCGGGGCGAACTCGGCGACGATCGCGGGGAGGTCGTCGATGCCCTCCAGGTACTCGACGACGACGCCCTCGACGCGCAGGTCGTCGCCCCAGACCCGCTCCACGAGTTCGGCGTCGTGACGGCCCTCCACGTAGATGCGCCCCGCGCGGGCGACCCTGGCCCGCGCCCCGGGGACGGCCACCGAGCCGGACGCGGTGCGGGAGGGGCGCACCGGAGTACGCGCGCCGCCCGAGGGGCGTACGAGAGTGACCGTCCGGCCATCGAGGAGGAACCCGCTCGGCTCCATCGGGAAGACGCGGTGCTTGCCGAAGCGGTCCTCCAGGGTCACCGTCCGGCCCTGCGCCGTCTTCTCGCAGCGGATCACCGCCCCGCAGAAACCGGTGCTCAGCTCCTCGACCACGAGGCCGGCGTCCGCCGCCACCTCGGGCACGGGCTTCGGCTTCTTCCAAGGGGGCGTGAGATCGGCGGAGTACTGGCGCATTCTGCCGACGATAGGAAGAACGGGCCCGCTCTCGCCTACGACACGCCGAAACGGGCCGCCAGTGTGGCGCGCTGCGCACGGACAAATGCCGCATCCACCACCGCACCGTGCCCCGGCACGTACCGCGCGTCCTCACCGCCGAGCTCCAGGAGCCGGTCGAGCGCCGCCGGCCACCGCGCCGGCACCGCGTCCGGGCCCGCCTGCGGTGCGCCCGACTCCTCGACGAGGTCGCCGCAGAAGACGGTCTCCCGGCCGCCGTCGACGCCCGGCACCAGGACCACCAGGTCGTGCGCGGAGTGTCCGGGGCCGATGTTCGCGAGCAGCACCTGGAGACCGCCGCCCAGGTCGAGCGTCCACTCCCCGCACACCAGGTGGTGCGGGCGGACCAGGAGGTCGGCCGCCTCGGCCGCCGCGTCCGCGTCCAGGCCGTGCCGCACCGCGTCCGCGCGCAGCTCGTCGCGGCCCGTGGTGAGAACCGTCTCGATGCCCACCGCTCCGTACACCTCCACGCCCGCGAAGGCCGCCGCCCCGAGGACGTGGTCGAAGTGCGGGTGGGTGAGGGCGAGGTGGGTGACCCGGCGGGTGCCGCCGAGGATCCGGCGGGCCTGCGTCCGCAGGGCCGCGCCCTCGGCCAGGCTCGACCCGGCCTCGATCATGAGGGCCGCGTCGCTGCCGACGACGAGCCCCGCCGTGCAGTCCCAGCCGGGCAGGCGGCGCCGCCCCACGCGCGGCGCGAGCTGTTCCCAGCCCGCTGCTTCCCATGCCGGCGTCACATCCATACGGTCGACGCTATCCCACGGGCGGGGTCCGGCCCGGCGGTCCGGCGTCAGGCAGGACACAGGGGGGTCCGCCCTTGCCGGGCCCGTACCCGACGGCCGTACACTGACCTTCTGAAAGGCTGGCACTCCCGCACGGTGAGTGCCAGGCGGGGGCTCGGGGGACGATCGGGGCCCGTCGTGACGGAGACAGTTGGAGGTGTGCGCGATGCTCAATGAACGCAGGCTCGAAGTGCTGCGCGCCATCGTCCACGACTATGTCGGGACGGAGGAGCCCGTCGGCTCCAAGGCCCTGACCGAGCGGCACCGGCTCGGGGTCTCCCCGGCCACCGTGCGCAACGACATGGCGGCGCTGGAGGAGGAAGGGTTCATCGCCCAGCCCCACACCAGCGCGGGGCGCATCCCGACGGACAAGGGCTATCGGCTGTTCGTCGACAAGCTCGCGGGCGTCAAGCCGATGACGGCGCCCGAGCGCCGGGCCATCCAGAACTTCCTCGACGGCGCCGTGGACCTCGACGACGTGGTGGGGCGCACGGTCCGGCTGCTCGCGCAGCTGACGCGGCAGGTCGCCGTGGTGCAGTACCCGTCGCTCACGCGGTCGACGGTGCGGCACGTGGAGCTGCTCGCGCTGGCTCCCGCGCGGCTGATGCTCGTCCTGATCACCGACACCGGCCGGGTCGAGCAGCGCATGATCGACTGTCCCGCGCCGTTCGGCGAGACCGCGCTCGCGGACCTGCGGGCACGGCTGAACAGCCGGGTCGCGGGCCGTCGCTTCGCGGACGTGCCGCAACTGGTGCAGGACCTGCCGGAGGCCTTCGAGGCCGAGGACCGCGGCACCGTCTCGACGGTCCTCGCGACCCTCCTCGAAACTCTGGTCGAGGAGACCGAGGAGCGGCTGATGATCGGCGGAACCGCCAATCTCACCCGCTTCGGACATGACTTTCCCCTCACTATCCGGCCCGTCCTCGAAGCCCTTGAGGAGCAGGTCGTGCTCCTCAAGTTGCTTGGAGAGGTGCAGGATTCGGGCATGGCCGTACGGATCGGTCATGAGAACGCCCATGAGGGACTCAGCTCTACTTCCGTGGTCTCGGTCGGCTACGGTTCGGGCAGCGAGGCAGTTGCCAAGCTCGGCGTGGTCGGACCGACCCGCATGGACTATCCGGGAACGATGGGAGCAGTACGCGCAGTGGCACGTTACGTCGGACAGATCCTGGCGGAGTCGTAAGTGGCCACGGACTACTACGCCGTACTCGGCGTGCGCCGCGACGCTTCCCAGGACGAAATCAAGAAGGCCTTCCGGAGGCTTGCGCGAGAGCTTCACCCGGATGTGAATCCGGATCCGAAGACTCAGGAGCGCTTCAAGGAGATCAACGCCGCGTACGAGGTGTTGTCGGACCCGCAGAAGAAGCAGGTCTACGACCTCGGCGGCGACCCGCTGTCCCAGGCGGGCGGCGGCGGAGGCGCGGGTGGCTTCGGCGCCGGTGGCTTCGGCAACTTCTCCGACATCATGGACGCGTTCTTCGGGACGGCGTCGCAGCGCGGGCCGCGCTCGCGCACGCGTCGCGGCCAGGACGCCATGATCCGTCTGGAGATCGACCTCGAAGAGGCCGCCTTCGGGACCACCAAGGACCTCCAGGTCGACACCGCTGTGGTGTGTACGACCTGTAGCGGTGAGGGTGCCGCGCCGGGGACGTCCGCTCAGACGTGTGACATGTGCCGCGGTCGCGGTGAGGTGTCGCAGGTCACGCGGTCCTTCCTCGGTCAGGTCATGACCTCGCGGCCGTGCCCGCAGTGTCAGGGCTTCGGGACCGTCGTCCCGACGCCGTGCCCCGAGTGCGCCGGTGACGGCCGCATCCGGTCGCGGCGGACGCTCACCGTGAAGATCCCGGCCGGTGTCGACAACGGCACCCGGATCCAGCTCGCGGGCGAGGGCGAGGTCGGCCCCGGCGGCGGCCCCGCGGGCGATCTGTACGTGGAGATCCACGAGCTGCCGCACGAGGTCTTCCAGCGGCGCGGCGACGATCTGCACTGCACCGTCACCATTCCGATGACGGCGGCCGCGCTCGGCACGCAGGTGCCGTTGAAGACGCTCGACGGCATGGAGGAGATCGACATCCGGCCGGGCACGCAGTCCGGCCAGTCGGTGCCGCTGCACGGCCGTGGCATCACGCACCTGCGCGGCGGCGGTCGCGGAGACCTCATCGTGCACGTCGAGGTCCTCACCCCGACGAAGCTCGATCCCGAGCAGGAGCGGGTGCTGCGGGAGCTGGCGCAGATGCGGGGTGAGGAGCGGCCCACGGGGCAGTTCCAGCCGGGGCAGCAGGGGCTTTTCTCTCGCCTGAAGGATGCGTTCAACGGGCGGTAGCGCCTGGAGCGGTGTCTTCGTTCTGGTCCCCCTTCGGTGCGGGTTGTCCCCGTGCCGGGGGGGCTTTGCGTTTGCTCCCTCCTGCGGGTCGTGGGGGCTGGCCGCGCAGTTCCCCGCGCCCCTGAAGGGCCGCTGCGCGGCCCCCTTAGGGGCGCGGGGAACTGCGCGAGCAACCCCCACGACCCGCACTGGTCGGCGGGCGTAACGCCGGGTGCGGTTCGGGGCCGTGTGAGGGGCGTGGCACGATGCGTGCATGTCCTCCGCACTGACCGATCTCTGCCGCCATCCGATCGTGCAGGCCCCCATGGCGGGCGGTGCCTCCGGCCCGCAGTTGGCCGCGACTGTCGCCGAAGCCGGTGGGCTCGGGTTTCTCGCCGCCGGGTACAAGACCGCCGACGGGATGTACCAGGAGATCAAACAGGTGCGGGGGCTGACCTCGCGCCCCTTCGGCGTCAATCTCTTCATGCCGCAGCCCGACTCCGCCGACCCCGCGGCCATCGAGGTCTACCGCAATCAGCTCGCGGGCGAGGCGACCTGGTACGAGACGCAGCTCGGCGACCCGGACAGCGGGCGTGACGACGGGTATGACGCCAAGCTCGCGATCCTGCTCGACGACCCCGTGCCGCTCGTCTCCTTCACCTTCGGCTGCCCCACGCGCGACGTCCTCGACGCCTTCGCGCGCGTCAGTACCATGACCGTCGTCACCGTCACCACGGCCGAAGAGGCCCAGGCCGCGCAGTGGGCCGGTGCCGACGCGGTGTGTGTGCAGGGCATCGAGGCGGGGGGCCATCAGGGCACCCACCGGGACAACCCCGAGACCGACGCCGCCGGGATCGGGCTGCTCTCCCTGATCACGCAGGTCCGCGAGACCGTGCAGATTCCGCTCGTCGCCGCCGGCGGGCTGATGCGGGGCGCGCAGATCGCCGCCGTCCTCGCGGCAGGCGCGGACGCGGCACAGCTCGGCACCGCGTTCCTGGTCACCCCCGAGTCGGGCGCGAACCCCCTGCACAAGCAGGCCATGACCAATCCGCTGTTCGTGCGGACCGAGCTGACCCGGGCGTTCTCCGGGCGCCCGGCGCGCGGCCTCGTCAACCGTTTCATGCGCGAGCACGGCCCCTACGCCCCCGCCGCCTACCCGCAGGTCCACCACCTCACCAGCAGCCTGCGCAAGGCCGCGGCGAAGGCCGGGGACGCGCAGGCCATGGCGCTCTGGGCCGGGCAGGGCCACCGGCTCGCCCGGGAACTGCCCGCCGGACAGCTCGTCGAGGTGCTCGCCGCCGAGCTGGCCGAGGCGAGGGCGAAGACGGCGTCGTCATCGGAGGGCGAGGCGTGACCGCCCCTGTCTTCGTCGTCGAGGCCTTCACCGCGGGCGCCGACAGGCATTACGTGTTGGATGGGTCCGAGGGGCGGCACGCCGTCTCCGTGAAGCGGCTGCACGCCGGTGAGGACGTCGTGCTGACCGACGGCGCCGGGCGCTGGGCGCGGGGCGTGGTCCTCGGCACCGAGGGCAAGGACCGCCTTGTGCTCGACCTGGACTCCGTGACCGAGGAGGCGGCGGAATCGCCTCGTATCACCGTCGTCCAGGCCCTGCCCAAGGGCGACCGCGGTGAACTGGCCGTGGAGACCATGACGGAGACCGGCGTCGACGCCGTCGTGCCGTGGACCGCCTCGCGCTGCATCACGCAGTGGAAGGGCGACCGCGGCCTCAAGGCGCTCGCCAAGTGGCGGGCCACCGCGCGCGAGGCGGGCAAGCAGTCGCGCCGGGTCCGCTTCCCCGAGATCGCCGACGCCGCGTCGACCAAGCAGGTCGCCGCCCTCCTCGCGGACGCCGACTTCGCGGCCGTCCTGCACGAGGAGGGCAGCAGCGAGCCCCTGGCCACCGCGGAACTCCCGGAAGCCGGGCACATCGTGCTGGTGGTCGGGCCCGAGGGGGGCGTCTCGCCGGACGAGTTGGCGGCCTTCGGCGGGGCGGGCGCGAAGCCGTACCGCCTTGGGCGCAGTGTGTTGCGTACGTCGACGGCCGGGACCGCGGCGACCGCGCTGCTCCTCGGCCGCACCGGCCGCTGGTCCTGACACCCCAACGGAGGACGCCTTGGAACTCGCTCAAGTCCGGCTGCTCGTCACGGACTTTCCCGCCTGCTACCGCTTCTACGGTGAGGTCCTCGGCCTCAAGCCCCAGTCGGGCGCCGAGGAAGGACCGTACGAGAAGTTCAGCCCCGCCGCGGGCTCCGCGGGCATCGCGCTGCAGGACCGGGCGATGATGGCCGGGCTGCTCGGCGAGGTGGCCGGGTCGGTGGCCGGACACCGCTCACTGGTGGTGCTGCGGGTCGACGACCTGGACGCGTACTGCGCGGAGATCATCGACCGGGGCGCCGAGCTCACCCACGGCCCCGCGCCGCTGACGGACCGCATGCGGGTGGCCCATCTCAAGGACCCCGAGGGGAACCTGGTGGAGCTTCAGGAGTGGCTGCTGCTGCGCGCCTGACGGCGGCCCCGGACCGGGGCGGACCGACCCGGCGCGTCGCGGATGGCCGCAAGCGGTCTACCGCACCGGGGTGTGCGGTGGCACTCTGCCGCCTATGGGGGCATTGAGACGGGTACGCGGCCGGTCCGTGGCGACACGGCGTACGACTTCGTTGTACGCCGTCGCACTCGTCGGCGCCGCCGCGCTCGGCGTCACCGCGTGCGACCCCGTGGACGGGGAGATGAACACCTCCGCGGTCGCGCTCACCACCGACGAGATGGGGACGAAAGAGCTGGAGCGGCAGCACGCCGACGTGGCGTGGCTCAGCTGTACCGCCAGTTTCGGCGACAGGGTGACACCGCGCGGCAGGTCCGCGTCGTCCGACGCGGTGGCCGAGGTGGACTGCCAGGGCGAGACCGACGGCGGCAAGGACATCACCATCAAGGGCAGGGTCCGCTCCGTGGTCGACGGGAACTGCGTCCGCGGCAGCCTCACCGCGCGGGTGGGCGGCAAGCAGTGGTTCCGCGTCGACGTGCTGGGCAACTGCGACGCGGACGACGGCAATGGGGACGACGGCGATGGGGATGGGGGAGGGGGCGGCAAGCCGTCGGATCCGGCCTCCTCGCACCGGCCGCCGCCCTCCCACGAACAGCCCCGCCCCGGACCCACCACCACCGTCACCGTGACCGTCACCGCGGACCCACCGCCCGGACCGACCTGCAACTGCCTGCCCGGCAAGTGATCCAAACCGCTGTCGGCCGGCTCGGCGGCTGCCTAGGGTGGACGTCGTGACAGAGGCAGCGCACACCGCATATCTCCGGTTCCCGCACATCCACGGCGAGTTGACCACCTTCACGGCCGAGGACGACGTCTGGGTCGCACCCCTCGACGGGGGGCGGGCCTGGCGGGTCAGCGCCGACAACATGCCCGTCAACCACCCACGGATATCCCCGGACGGCACGACCGTCGCCTGGACCTCCACCCGCGACGGAGCCCCAGAGGTACACGTCGCGCCTCTGGACGGCGGTCCTTCCAAGCGCCTCACCTACTGGGGGAGTTGGCAGACCGCCGTGCGCGGCTGGACGCCGGAGGGCCAGGTCCTCGCGGTCAGCACGGAGGGACAGGCCTCGCTGCGCCGCTCCTGGGCGCGGGCCGTGCCGCTCGACGGCGGCCCCGCGGCCACCCTGCCGTACGGCATCGTCGGCGACGTGGCGCACGGGCCCGACGGGCAGGTCCTGCTGCTCTCGGCCCCGATGGGCCGCGAGGCCGCCCGGTGGAAGCGGTACCGGGGCGGCACCGCGGGGAAGCTGTGGATCCGGCGGCCGGACGGGGACGAAGTGACACCCTTCGTACGCGTCCACGAAGAGCTGGACGGGAACATCGAGTACCCGCTCTGGGTGGACGGCCGCATCGCCTTCCTCAGTGACCACGAGGGGGTGGGCGCCCTCTACTCCTCGCTGCCCGACGGCTCCGACCTGCGCGGACACACCCCGGTCGACGGGTTCTACGCGCGCCACGCTGCCACCGACGGCACCCGCGTCGTCTACGCGTCGGCCGGTGAACTCTGGCTCCTCGACGACCTGGCGGAGGCCGAGCCGCGCCGCCTGGACATCCGCCTGGGCGGCCAGCGCACCGATCTGCAGCCGCATCCCGTCGCCGCGGCCCGCTGGTTCGGCGCCGCCGCGCCCGACCACACCGGACGCGGCAGCGCCGTCTCCGTGCGCGGCTCCGTGCACTGGATCACGCACCGCGAAGGACCGTCCCGCGCGCTCGCCGCCGAGCACGGGGTGCGCGCCCGGCTGCCCCGCACCTTCCGCGTGGCGGGCGAGGAACACGTCGTGTGGGTCACGGACGCGGAGGGCGACGAGGCCCTGGAGTTCGCGCCCGCCACCGGGCCCGCGCCCGGCGCCACGCCCCGCCGCCTCGCCGCGGGACAGCTCGGCCGGGTCCTCGCGCTCGCCATGTCCCCCGACGGCTCCCGCGCCGCCGTCGCCTCGCACGACGGCCGGGTCCTGCTCGTCGAGCGGGAGAGCGGCGAGGTCCGCGAGGTCGACCGCAGCGACGACGGCGACGCCACCGGGCTCGTCTTCTCGCCCGACTCCGCCTGGCTCGCCTGGTCGCACCCCGGCCCCCGGCCGCTGCGCCAGCTCAAGCTCGCCAACACCGCCGACCTGTCGGTGTCCGAGGCGACCCCGCTGCGCTTCCGCGACTACGCGCCCGCGTTCACCCTCGACGGCAAGCACCTCGCCTTCCTCTCCGCGCGCGCCTTCGACCCGGTCTACGACGCGCACGTCTTCGACCTCGCCTTCGTCGGCGGCTCCCGGCCGTACCTGATCACGCTCGCCGCGACCACGCCCTCGCCCTTCGGCCCGCAGCGGCACGGCAGGCCCTTCGAGGCGCAGGACGGCGCGGGCGCCGAGACGCCGGACAGCGAGGGCGCGCCCGTCACCCGCATCGACTTCGACGGACTCGCCGACCGCATCGTCCCGTTCCCCGTCGAGGCCGCCCGCTACAGCACGCTGCGCGCCGCCAAGGACGGCCTGCTCTGGCTGCGCCACCCGGTGCGCGGCGTGCTCGGCGCCTCCCGGGCCACCCCGCACGACCCCGACCCGAAGACCGAACTGGAGCGGTACGACTTCGCCCAGCACCGCGTCGAGGAACTGGCCGCGGACGCCGACCACTTCGCCGTCACCGGCGACGGCAAGCGGGTCCTGCTGTGGACCGACGGCAAGCTGAAGGTCGTCCCCGGCGACCGGCGCGCCTCCGGCGACGAGGACAGCGACTCGAACATCACCGTCGACCTCTCCCGCGTCCGGCACACCGTCGACCCGGCCGCCGAGTGGCGCCAGATGTACGACGAGACGGGCCGCCTCATGCGGGACAACTTCTGGCGGCCCGACATGGGCGGCGTCGACTGGGACGCCGTCCTGGAGCGCTACCGCCCCGTCCTCGCCCGCGTCGCCACCCACGACGACCTCGTCGACCTGCTGTGGGAGGTGCACGGCGAGCTCGGCACCTCGCACGCCTACGTCGTCCCCGGCGCCTCGGGCACCGCCCACCGGCAGGGGCTCCTCGGCGCGGACCTCTCGCGCGGCGCGGACGGCCTGTGGCGCATCGACCGGATTCTCCCCTCGGAGACCTCCGACCCGTCCGCGCAGTCGCCGCTCGCCGCGCCCGGCGTCGCGGTCCGTCCCGGTGACGCGGTCGTCGAGGTGGGCGGCAGGACCGTCGACCCGGTCACAGGCCCGGGACCGCTGCTCGTGGGCACCGCGGACAAGCCCGTCGAGCTGACGATCTCGCCGGCCGGCGGCGGCGACGCGCGGCACGCCGTGGTGATCCCCGTCGACGACGAGGAGCCGCTGCGCTACCACGCCTGGGTCGCCGACCGGCGGGCGTACGTCCATGAACGCTCGGGCGGCCGCCTCGGCTACCTCCACGTGCCCGACATGCAGGCCCCCGGCTGGGCGCAGATCCACCGCGACCTGCGCGTCGAGGTGGCCCGCGAGGGGCTGGTCGTGGACGTCAGGGAGAACCGCGGCGGGCACACCTCGCAGCTCGTCGTGGAGAAGCTGGCGCGCCGCGTCGTCGGCTGGGACCTGCCCCGGGGCTCGCGACCCCTCAGCTACCCCGCGGACGCGCCGCGCGGCCCCGTCGTCGCCGTCGCCAACGAGTTCTCCGGATCCGACGGCGACATCGTCAACGCGGCGATCAGGGCGCTCGGCATCGGGCCCGTGGTGGGCACGCGCACGTGGGGCGGCGTGGTCGGCATCGACAGCCGCTTCCACCTCGTCGACGGGACGCTGGTGACGCAGCCGAAGTACGCGTTCTGGCTGGAGGGCGAGGAGTGGCGCGTCGAGAACCACGGCGTCGATCCCGACGTGGAGGTCGTCACCACTCCGGACGACTACGCGGCGGGCCGCGACCCGCAGTTGGACGAGGCGATCCGCCTTGCCCTCGCCGCGCTCGCGGAGCACCCGGCGAAGGCGGCGCCGGACCTGCCGGGCGCGAGGCCCTAGTCCCGGCTCCTCGGCACGGGGCCGATAGCATGCCGAACGTACTGATGGTTCCGTTCTAGGAGGCGGCCCATGGCGGGCGAAGCGCAAAGCGACTGCCTGTTCTGCAAGATCGTCGCGGGCGACGTACCGGCGACCGTCGTGCGGGAGACCGAGACGACCGTGGCCTTCCGCGACATCAACCCGCAGGCGCCGACCCACGTCCTGGTGATCCCCAAGGTCCACCACCCGGACGCCGCGTCGCTGGCCGCCGCCGAGCCGCGGATCGCCGCGGACGTGCTGCGGGAGGCGGGCGAGGTCGCCGCTCAGGAGAAGGCCGACAGCTACCGCATCGTCTTCAACACCGGCACCGGCGCGGGCCAGACCGTCTTCCACGCGCACGCGCACGTCCTGGGCGGCCGCGGCCTCCAGTGGCCCCCCGGATAGCGGAGCCGACCCCTCTTGTCCGTACGAGAACTGGTGGTGCTCGGCACCGCCAGCCAGGTCCCGACCCGGCACCGCAACCACAACGGCTACGTCCTGCTCTGGGACGGCCAGGGCATCATGTTCGACCCCGGCGAGGGCACGCAGCGACAGATGCTGCGCGCCGGGGTCGCCGCCCACGACCTGCACCGCCTCTGCGTCACGCACTTCCACGGCGACCACAGCCTGGGCCTCGCCGGGGTGATCCAGCGCATCAACCTCGACCGCGTCCCGCACCCCGTCACCGCCCACTACCCGGCCTCGGGCGAGCACTTCTTCGAGCGCCTGCGGTACGCGACGGCCTACCGCGAGACGGTGCGCCTCACGCAGGCGCCGGTCGCCGCGGACGGGCCGCTTGCCGTCACCCCCTCGTACACCCTCGACGCGCGGAAGCTCTCCCACCCGGTGGAGTCCTACGGCTACCGCGTCACCGAGCCCGACGGTCGCCGGATGCTGCCGCGCCTGCTCGCCGAGCACGGCATCGCGGGCCCCGACGTCGGGCGGCTCCAGAAGGAGGGCGGCCTCGGTGGCGTGACGCTCGACGAGGTCAGCGAGGTGCGGCGCGGGCAGCGCTTCGCCTTCGTGATGGACACCCGGCTCTGCGACGGCGTGTACGCGCTCGCCGAGGGCTGCGACATGCTCGTCATCGAGTCGACCTTCCTCGACGAGGACGAACAACTCGCCACCGACCACGGCCACTTGACCGCGGGCCAGGCCGCCCGCGTGGCGACCGGCGCCGGCGTGCGCCACCTCGTGCTGACCCACTTCAGCCAGCGCTACCCCGACCCGTCCGCCTACGAGCGGCAGGCCCGCGCCGCCGGTTTCGACGGCGAACTCACCATCGCCCGCGACCTGACCCGCGTCCCCCTGCCCAAGCGGAACTGAACGCCCAAGCGGAACTGAACGCCCCAGCGGAACTGAACCACTCTCCCCCCCCCGAACTGAGCGAGACCGCACCATGCCGATCCCCAAGGCCGAACTCCACCTCCACATCGAAGGCACCCTCGAACCCGAGCTCGCCTTCGCGCTCGCCGAGCGCAACGGCGTCGAACTGCCCTACGCCGACACCGAAGAGCTCCGCAAGGCCTACCTCTTCGACGACCTCCAGACCTTCCTGAACCTCTACTACCGCCTGATGGCCGTGCTGCGCACCGAGGCCGACTTCGAGGAGCTCGCGGACGCCTACCTCGCCCGCGCCGCCGAACAGGGCGTACGGCACGCGGAGATCTTCTTCGACCCGCAGGCGCACACGGCGCGCGGCATCCCCATCGGCACCGTCGTCGAGGGCCTCTGCCGCGCGCTCGACCGCAGCGAGGAGCGGCACGGCATCTCCACGCGGCTCATCATGTGCTTCCTGCGCGACCAGTCCGCCGACTCCGCCCTGGAGACCCTGACGGCCGCCGAGCCCCACCTCCACCGCATCATCGGCATCGGCCTCGACTCGGCCGAGGTCGGCCACCCGCCCGCCAAGTTCCAAAAGGTGTACGAGGCGGCCGCCGCCCGCGGCCTGCGGCTCGTCGCCCACGCGGGTGAGGAGGGCCCGCCCGCGTACATCACGGAGGCCCTTGACGTCCTGCGCGTCGAGCGCATCGACCACGGGCTGCGCTGCATGGAGGACCCGCAGCTGGTGGAGCGCCTGGTCCGCGACCGCGTGCCGCTCACGCTCTGCCCGCTGTCGAACGTGCGGCTGCGCGCCATCGACGTGCTGGAGGACCACCCGCTGGCCCGGATGCTCGACGCCGGTCTGATGTGCACGGTCAACTCCGACGACCCGGCCTACTTCGGCGGGTACGTCGACGACACCTTCCACGCGGTGCGCGAGGCCCTCGGGCTCGACCAGGAGCGCCTCCGCACGCTCGCGCGGAACTCCTTCGAGGCGTCCTTCCTGGACCGGGACGCGGCGGACGAGGCGCTGCGGGCGCGGTACCTCGCCGAGGTCGAGGCTTATTCGTTCGACTGACGGCCGGGTGACGGGTTACGGTCCCGTCCATGGACACCATCGCGCAGATCTACGGCTGACACGGCCCTCTGGCCCCCGCCCGCCCCTTTCCGGGGCCGTGGCGGCGGGCCGTCGTGTCCACACCCGTAGCTTTCTGTACGCGAAGGAACTCTCATGTCATCCCGACGTCTCTCCCGTCGCCGCGCCCACATCGCCATGATCGGCGTCCCGATGGTCAGCCATGTGCTGCCCACTCTTGAGGTCATCCGTGAACTGGTGGCGCGCGGCCATCGCGTGACGTACGCCAACGACCCGGCCACCGCGGGGCTGATCGAACCCACGGGCGCCGAACTCGTCCCGTACGACTCGACGCTCCCGTTCCGCGACAACATCTGGCCCGAGGACCCGATCGAGGCCAGCGCGCTCTTCCTCGACGAAGCGGTGGCGCTGCTTCCGCGGCTCCACGCGGCGTACGACGGCGACCCCGCCGACCTGTACCTGTACGACATCGGCGCGTACGTCGCCCGTGCGCTCGCCGAGGCGCAGGGCAGGCCGCTCGTCCAGCTGTCGCCGACCTTCGTCGCCTGGGGCAGCTACCAGGAGGACGTCGGCGCGGCCGTGGCCCAACTGCCGGGCGCCGACGTCCTTGAGGCCCGCTTCAAGGAGTGGCTCGCCGGGAGCGGGGCCACCACGCTGGACGTCGGGGAATTCTCCGGCGTGCCGCCGCGGGCCCTCGCCACCATCCCGCGGGCCATGCAGCCGCACGCCGACACCGTCGACGCCGACCGGGTCGACTTCGTCGGGCCCTGCTTCGGCGACCGTGCGCGGAAGGAGAGCTGGGCGCGGCCCGAGGGCGCCGAGAAAGTGCTCCTGGTCTCGCTCGGCTCGGCGTACACCGTGCAGCCGGAGTTCTACCGGAGTTGCGTGGCCGCGTTCGGTGACCTTCCCGGCTGGCACGTCGTGCTGCAGATCGGCAAGCACGTGGATCCCGCGGAGCTCGGTGCCGACCTCCCGGCGAACGTCGAAGTCTGCTCCTGGGCGCCGCAGTTGGCGATCCTGGAGCAGGCCGACGCGTTCGTCACCCATGCGGGCATGGGGAGCAGCTCCGAGGGGCTCTTCTGCGGTGTCCCGATGATCGCGGTGCCGCAGGGCGCGGAGCAGCCGATGAACGCGGACCGGCTGGTGGAGCTCGGCGTCGCGCGGCGCGTCGACACGGGGGCCGCCACGGCGGACGTCCTGCGGGACGCGCTGCTGGCGCTGACCTCGGACCCCGAGGTGGCGCGCAGGTCCGCCGAGTTGAAGGCGGAGGCGCGTGCGGCGGGCGGTGCGCGGCGGGCGGCGGATCTGATCGAGGCGGAACTCTGACGGTGCGCTGACGGGGGCGGTGATGCGGCTGCGGGGCCGCTGTGGCTGGTCGCGCCGTTCCCCGCGCCCCTTTCGCGGTTCCCCGAGCCCCTTATGGGGCTCGGGGAACCGTCCCATTGACGGCGCTCGTTCGCGTATTTAGTCTCCGTTCTCATGTATGGACAGCGCTCCGGCAGCCTCGTCATCACTGATGTTCGTCTCACGCCCGTCCTCGTCGCCGATCCGCCGCTTCTCAACACCCAGGGCGTTCACCAGCCCTATACGCCCCGCCTGATCATTGAGGTGGTCACCGCGGGTGGGGTGACCGGCATAGGGGAGACGTACGGGGACTCGAAGTACCTGGAGCTCGCCCGGCCGTTCGCCGGGCGGCTCGTCGGGCACGACGTGTCCGATCTGAACGGGCTGTTCACACTTGCGGACGACGTGGCCGTCGACGCCGCACGGATCGACGCATCCGTGGACGTCGGCGGCCTGCGCGGCGTGCAGACCGCCGACAAGCTGCGGCTCTCCGTCGTCTCCGGGTTCGAGGTCGCGTGCCTGGACGCGCTCGGCAAGTCGCTCGGGCTGCCTGTGCACGCGCTGCTCGGCGGCAAGGTGCGCGACGCCGTCGAGTACAGCGCGTACCTGTTCTACAAGTGGGCCGCCCACCCCGGTGCCGAGGGCGCCGACTCCTGGGGGGAGGCCCTGGATCCCGCCGGGATCGTCGCCCAGGCCCGGCTCTTCACCGAGCGCCACGGCTTCACCTCCTTCAAGCTCAAGGGCGGCGTCTTCCCGCCGGACGAGGAGGTCGCCGCGATCCGCGCCCTGGCCGAGGCGTTCCCCGGACTGCCGCTGCGTCTCGACCCCAACGGCGCCTGGTCCGTGGAGACGTCGCTGAAGGTCGCTGCCGACCTCGGCGACGTCCTTGAGTACCTGGAGGACCCGGCGCTCGGCACGCCCGCGATGGCGGCGGTCGCCGCGGGCACGCGCGTGCCGCTCGCCACCAACATGTGCGTGACGACCTTCGAGGAGATACCGGAGGCCTTCGCGAAGAAGGCGGTCCAGGTGGTGCTCTGCGACCACCACTACTGGGGCGGGCTGCGGCGCACCCGTGAACTGGCCGCGGTGTGCCGGACGTTCGGCGTGAGCGTGTCGATGCACTCCAACACACACCTGGGGATCAGCCTGGCCGCGATGACGCACGTGGCGGCCACCGTGCCAGGACTCGACCACGCCTGCGACGCGCACTACCCGTGGCAGGCCGAGGACGTGCTGACCTCGCGGCTGCGGTTCGTGGACGGCAAGGTAGCCGTCACCGACGCCCCCGGCCTCGGCGTCGAGCTCGACCGGGTGGCGCTCGCGGCGCTGCACGCGCGCTGGCTCGACGACGACTTCCGCGCGCTGCGGGAGCGGGACGACGCGGCGGCGATGCGGGTGGCCGACCCCGCGTGGGAGACCCCGTCCGTGCCGCGCTGGTAGGGCCCGTCCGTTACGTTGCCTGCATGGTCGTACCCGTAAAGCCCACCATCGACCCGCTGAAGGCGGCCCGCAGAGCCGGTGATCCGGACTGCGACGTCTACCTCACCGGCACGGTCTTCCTCGACATCATCTTCACCGGGCTCGACTCCGCGCCCGTGCGCGGGACCGAGTCCTGGGCGCGCGGCATGGGGTCGAGCCCAGGAGGCGTCGCCAACATGGCGACCGCGCTCGCCCGGCTCGGCCTGCACACGTCGCTCGCCGCCGCCTTCGGGGACGACCACTACGGGGAGTACTGCTGGGACGCCCTCGAACAGGGCGAGGGCATCGACCTCACGCCGTCGCGGACCGTGCCCGGCTGGCACTCGCCGGTGACGGTCTCCATGGCGTACGAGGGCGAACGCACCATGGTCAGCCACGGCCACGAGCCGCCGCCGGACGCCGGCGCGCCGGACGGGGGCGCCCCGTCCTGCCCGCCACGCGCGCGTGCCGCCGTCGCCTCGCTGACGCCCGGCACCCAGGCCCCCTGGATCGCGCAGGCCGCCCGGAGCGGCACGCGGATCTTCGCCGACGTCGGGTGGGACGACACCGGGCGGTGGGACCTCGCGGGCCTCGCCGACCTGGCGCACTGCGAGGCGTTCCTGCCGAACGCGGAGGAGGCGATGCGCTACACGCGCACCTCGTGCCCGCGGGCCGCGGCGCGCGCGCTCACCGAGCACGTGCCGCTGGCCGTGGTGACGCTGGGCGCGGAGGGCGCGTACGCGGTGGACGGGCGGACCGGCGAGACCGCCGAGGTCCCGGCCATCGCGGTCGAGGCGCTCGACCCGACCGGGGCGGGCGACGTCTTCGTCGCGGGCTTCGTCATGGGGACGCTCGCGGAGTGGCCGCTTGCGGACCGGCTCGCCTTCGCGGGCCTGACGGCGGCGCTCTCCGTCCAGGAGTTCGGCGGGTCCCTCTCGGCGCCCGGGTGGGCGGAGGTGGGGGCCTGGTGGCGCCGGGTGCGGGAGGTCGAGGACCAGGATCCGCTGGCCCTGCGCAGGTACGCCTTCCTGGACGGCCTGCTTCCGTCGGCGACCCGCCCGTGGCCGCTGCGGCGGGCGGTGCCCACCATCGGGTTCAGGTCGGCGTAGCGGTGGGCGTGGCCGTGGGCGGCGGGGGAGGGGCGTGCGGGCGGGTCCGCCGCGAAAAGTCCTACGGGCGACAGGGTGGCCCGTCGTACTCTTGAGGCAGCAAGGCTGTCACGCGGCCACCAAGCCCCGCACGAGGAGGATGAGCAGGCCTTCAGAGCCGGCCCATGACTCAGACACCCACGACTCACACCGACGCGCAGAAGCAGGCCCGAGCCCACTTCACCGTTCCCGCCAGCCATCCGATGGTGACGGTGCTCGGCTCCGGCGACGCCCTGCTGCGGGTGATCGAGAAGGCCTTCCCGGCGGCCGACATCCATGTCCGGGGAAATGAGATCAGCGCCGTGGGCGACGCCCACGAAGTCGCTCTCATCCAACGCCTGTTCGACGAGATGATGCTCGTGCTCCGCACCGGGCAGCCGATGACGGAGGACGCAGTGGAACGCTCGATCGCCATGCTGAGGGCGGACGAGAACGGCAACGGCGCGGAGGAGACCCCCGCCGAGGTCCTCACGCAGAACATCCTCTCGTCCCGCGGCCGGACCATCCGCCCCAAGACCCTCAACCAGAAGCGGTACGTCGACGCGATCGACAAGCACACCATCGTCTTCGGGATCGGCCCCGCCGGTACGGGCAAGACGTACCTCGCCATGGCCAAGGCCGTGCAGGCGTTGCAGTCCAAGCAGGTCAACCGCATCATCCTGACCCGGCCCGCGGTCGAGGCGGGCGAGCGGCTCGGCTTCCTGCCCGGGACGCTCTACGAGAAGATCGACCCGTACCTGCGCCCGCTCTACGACGCCCTGCACGACATGCTTGACCCGGACTCCATCCCGCGCCTCATGGCGGCAGGGACGATCGAGGTCGCCCCGCTCGCGTACATGCGCGGCAGGACGCTGAACGACGCGTTCATCATCCTCGACGAGGCGCAGAACACCAGCGCCGAGCAGATGAAGATGTTCCTCACCCGCCTCGGCTTCGAGTCGAAGATCGTCATCACCGGTGACGTCACCCAGGTCGACCTGCCGGGCGGCACGAAGAGCGGCCTGCGCGAGGTGCAGCGCATCCTGGACGGCGTGGAGGACATCCACTTCTCGCGGCTCACGTCGCACGATGTGGTCCGGCACAAGCTGGTCGGCCGTATCGTCGACGCGTACGAGAAGCACGACAGCCGCGACGGGAAGTAGACAAGCACCACCATGTCGATCGACGTCAACAACGAATCCGGGACCGCGGTCGACGAGCAGGCGATCCTCGACATCGCCCGCTACGCCCTCGCGCGGATGCGCATCCACCCGCTCTCCGAGCTCTCGGTGATCGTCGTGGACGCCGACGCCATGGAGCAGCTGCACATCCAGTGGATGGACCTGCCGGGCCCGACGGACGTCATGTCCTTCCCGATGGACGAGCTGCGGCCGCCCATGAAGGACGACGAGCCCCCGCAGGGCCTCCTCGGGGACATCGTGCTCTGCCCCGAGGTCGCCACCCAGCAGGGCAAGGACGCCCCGACGCAGCACTCCATGGACGAGGAGCTCCAGCTCCTGACCGTCCACGGAGTGCTGCACCTGCTCGGGTACGACCACGAGGAGCCCGACGAGAAGGCCGAGATGTTCGGTCTGCAGGCCGCGATCGTCGACGGCTGGCGCGCGGAGCAGGGCCTGACCGGGGAGTCCCCGGCGCCCACGGTCTCGTAGCGCCATGAGCCCTCAGATGATCGCCGGTGCCGTGGCCCTCGTGGTCGTGGCCTGGCTCGCCGCGTGCGCCGAGGCGGGCATCGCCCGGGTCTCCAGCTTCCGCGCGGAGGAGGCCGCCCGCTCCGGGCGCCGCGGCAGCGCGAAGCTCGCGCAGGTCGCCGCGGACCCGACCCGCTATCTCAATGTGGCGCTGCTCGTGCGGGTGGTGTGCGAGATGGCCGCGGCGGCCCTGGTGACGTACGCGTGCCTACAGGAGTTCGACGAGACCTGGCAGGCGCTCGCGGTCGCCATCGGTGTGATGGTCCTGGTCAGCTATGTCGCCGTGGGGGTCTCCCCGCGGACCATCGGCCGCCAGCATCCGCTGAACACGGCCACCGCCGCGGCGTACATCCTGCTGCCGCTGGCCCGCGTCATGGGCCCGATCCCGCCCCTGCTGATCCTCATCGGCAACGCGCTCACGCCCGGCAAGGGCTTCCGGCGCGGCCCGTTCGCCTCCGAGGCCGAGCTGCGCGCGATGGTGGACCTCGCCGAGAAGGAGTCGCTCATCGAGGACGAGGAGCGGCGCATGGTCCACTCCGTCTTCGAGCTCGGCGACACGCTCGTACGCGAAGTCATGGTGCCCCGCACCGACTTGATCGCCATCGAGCGCTTCAAGACCATCCGCCAGGCGCTCACCCTCGCGCTGCGCTCCGGCTTCTCGCGCATCCCCGTGACGGGGGAGAGCGAGGACGACGTCGTCGGCATGGTGTACCTGAAGGACCTGGCCCGCAAGACGCACATCAACCGCGACAGCGAGTCCGACCTGGTGTCGACGGCGATGCGCCCCGCGACCTTCGTGCCCGACACGAAGAACGCCGGTGACCTGCTGCGCGAGATGCAGCAGGAGCGCAATCACGTGGCCGTCGTGATCGACGAGTACGGCGGTACGGCGGGCATCGTCACCATCGAGGACATCCTGGAGGAGATCGTCGGCGAGATCACCGACGAGTACGACCGCGAGCTGCCGCCCGTCGAGGAGCTGGCCGACGGCTGCTACCGCGTGACGGCACGGCTCGACATCGGCGACCTGGGCGAGCTCTTCGGGTTCGACGAGTTCGACGACGAGGACGTGGAGACCGTGGGCGGTCTGCTCGCCAAGCAGCTGGGGCGCGTGCCGATCGCGGGCGCCTCAGCGGTCGTGCCGCTGCCCGACGAGCGGGAGCTGAAGCTCACCGCGGAGTCCGCGGCGGGCCGCCGCAACCGCATCATGACGGTGCTCGTGGAGCCCGTCGCGGCCGACGGCGACGAGGCGAAGGCCCGGGAGTCCGCGTGACGCCCGAACGGCTGCGTGCCTTCTGCCTCTCCTTCAACGGTGTGGTGGAGGAGTTCCCGTTCACCCCGGAGACCTCGGTCTTCAAGGTGGCCGGGAAGATGTTCGCGCTCACGGCCCTCGACGGACGTCCCCTCACCGTCAACCTCAAGTGTGAGCCGGACATCGCCGACCGGCTGCGGGCCGCGCACCCGGAGATCGTGCCGGGCTGGCACATGAACAAGCGCCACTGGAACACGGTCACGGTCGACGCGGGACTCGCCGACCGGCAGGTCAGGGAGCTCATCGAGGACTCGTACGACTTGGTGGTCGCGGGCCTGCCGCGGGCGGAGCGGCTGCGGCTCGATCGGCCCTGAGAGCGTGCGCGGTCCGGGGTGCACCCCGCAGAGTGTCCCAACAGCCCCTCGCCATCGGGGTGGTGGGGCGGGCAGAATGGGGTGACAGGCGGATCCGAAACGCTCCCACTCCGGGCTGCCGGCCAAGGGAACTCGGAGTGGAAACGTCGTGCGATGGCGTCCGCCGCAGCTGGTCCCGGCCTCAGGCCGGGGCCAGTTTCCTTTTACACGTGGGGCAGGACCCACTTGTCGATGATCTCCTGGACCAGCGCCAGGAGGCTCACCCACGGGGCCGCCAGAGCGACCCGGTCGGCCCACGTGCGGGTGGTGCGGCGCCCGTCAGGCTTCTCGGCCATCGGGCTGTACTCCTTCCTGGTTCCACGCGAGTCGTGGATACCGCGGCGAGCCACGAACGGGTGGCGCCAGGAAGGGGGAACTGACGGTGGACGGCACTCGATGGTGTGGGTCCGTGCCGTACCGGTTCCGTTCTCAACCTCCTTGCGGCGGTGGTCAGTTGAGCAGGCAACCCTCTGCTATATCGTAGCCTGGAGGATGCGACATGGGTAGTGCCGACGGGCACGTCGCTCATCGAGGGCTCGCCAAGTGCGATATAGCTATCCGGCAACTGTCGACCTCGGGCCGTCGCTCCGGTTGCGTGCCCATGGGGCTCGGGGTCTCCTGACAGTGGCGTGAACTGTCGTCCCGAAAGGTCTCGATGAGTAAGCTGCTAGTCTGCTATGTTGCACCTCGCACCGTCCGGTCGGAGGTGAAGCCATCATGAGCGCGCCAAGTGCGGCACTGCAGCGGCTGCGGCTGCGCGCAGAGCTCCGAAAGGCGCGGACCGTCGCGCGCCTCACACAGCGGCAGGTCGCCGCGAAAATGGAGTGGAGCCCCTCCAAGCTGATCCGGATCGAGGCCGGTGAGGTCGGCGTCTCGGTCAACGATCTGCGGCCCCTCCTGGATGCGTACGGGATCCGGGACCGCCGCAAGATCGAGGAGCTCCTCGACCTCGCCCGGGGCAGCAGGAAGATGCCGTACACCGAGTACCGCGACCTGTACAGCAAGGAGTTCCTGCAGTTCCTCGCCCTGGAGTCGTCGGCGTCGATCGTCCGCGTGTACAACTCCCTCCAGGTTCCGGGTCCTTTGCAGACCGAGGAGTACGGACGCGCCATCATGCGGGCGTACGACAAGGGGGTCGCCGACGAGGTGATCGAGCGCGCCGTCGAGGTGCGCCTCTCCCGCCAGGACATGCTGACGTCGGGCGAACGCGAGGTGTTCTACATCCTCGACGAGGCGGTCCTGCGCCGCCAGGTCGGCGGACGCGGCGTCATGCGCGCCCAGTTGGAGCGGCTCGCGGAGCTGGCGGCCCTGCCGAAGTTCACCATCCAGATCCTGCCGTTCAGCGTCGGCGGTCACCCCGGTGTCCAGGGGCCTTTCACGCTCTTCGAGTTCGAGGCGGACGAGATGCCGGACTCGCTCTATCTGGAGAACCCACGCGGCGATTCGTACAGCACCAGCGCGCCCGAGGAGAGCGGGCGTTACCTGGAGAGGTTCTGGGAGCTGGAGGACCTCGCCATCAAGGAGCGCACCGTGGACATCCTCAAGGCGCTGGCGGCGAGGGCCGAAGAAGGGAGCGACGACCTGATGAGGCTCCTGGCGCCCGCCGAAGCGGCTTGACGCCCCGTCAATCACGCCTGTACCACAGGACCTTGGCGCGATTCCGGTCGTTCAGATATGGATGACGCGCCGTTATCCTGGAAGAGGTGCTACGTCCCTCTGCACCAGCCGTGCTGGGCCGGCTGGCCTTCCGCACCCGGGGTGGAGGAGAAGCGTGGTCAGCACATGGGGATGGCGCAAGAGCAGCGCGAGCGGGGCTCCCAACGACGACTGTGTGGAGATCGCCTGGACCGGTGAGACGGTCCTGATCCGCGACTCCGCGCGCCCCCGGGGCGCGGTGGTCGCGGTGGGCCCGGACACCTGGGGCGTCTTCCTCTCCTCGGTCGTCCGCCCCGCGGCGCGTGACGTGACGGCGGCCCGGCCCTGACGGGGCCGGGCCGACCCGCACCGGTTCGCCGGGCTCACGCGCGCTTGCGTCCGCCGAGCCCCACCGCCACCGCGGCCGCCGCCGCGAGGACCACCGCCGCGTCGATCGCGAGAACCGTCCGCGTGCCCGTCAGAAGGTCCTGGCCCGTCGTCGCGAGGACACCGAGCACCGGGATGCCGATGGTGAGGCCCACCTGCTGGGTGGAGGTGACCAGGCCGGTGGCCAGGCCCTGCTCCTCGTCGGGCACGCCCGAGGTGACCGTCACGCCGTACGAGACGATCGAGCCCAGGTGGAACATGCTCGCCACCGACACCGCGGCCGTGGCGAGCCACACCGACCAGCCGCCCTCGCCGATGCCGAGCAGCACCGCCCCGAGCAGGCCCTGACCCGCCAGCGAGCCGACCAGCGTTCGGCGGGCGCCGAAGCGGCCGATGACCCGGGGCGCGTACACCCCGGCGACCACCGAGAGGACGCCCTGCACGCCGAAGACCAGACCGGTCTCGAAGGCCGAGAGGCGCAGGACCTCCTGGAAGTAGAGGGTGAGGACGAAGACGACCGTCGACATCATCGAGAACGTGACCAGGCCGCCGAGATTGCCCCACGCCACCGTGCGGCGGCGCAGCATGGGCAGCGAGACGAGCGGCGATGCGGCGCGCGACTCGACGTATCCGAAGGCCGCGAGCAGGAGCACGCCCGCCGCCAGCGTGCCGATGACGTCCGTGCCGCCGAAGCCGCGCTGGGCCGCCGTGGAGAGGGCGTAGATCAGGGCGAGCAGGCCGCCGGTGACCGTCACGGCACCCGGGATGTCCAGGCGCGGGCGGTCCGGGGTGCGCGACTCGGGCAGCAGTCCGGGCGCGAGCGGCAGCACGATCAGCGCGAAGAGGG
This sequence comes from Streptomyces sp. NPDC046465, assembly GCF_040646035.1. NCBI lineage: Bacteria > Bacillati > Actinomycetota > Actinomycetes > Kitasatosporales > Streptomycetaceae > Streptomyces > Streptomyces sp. NPDC046465. The sequence continues at coordinate 491,010 of NZ_JBEYZK010000001.1, read as the reverse complement.
TCAGCAGGCCCATGGTGGAGCGCCAGCCGAGGGTGTCGGTCAGTACGCCGCCGAGCACCATGCCGACCGTGAAGCCGAGCGAGAGCAGCGTGCCGGAGATGCCGAGCGCCCGGTCGCGCTGCGGGCCCTCGGGGAACGTGGTCGTCAGGAGTGACATGCCGGTCGGCACGATCGCCGCCGCGCCCATGCCCTGCAGCGCGCGCCCGGTCAGGAACGACACCGGGTCCCACGCGAAGGTGGCGAGCAGCGAGGCCAGGCCGAAGAGCGCGAGGCCCGCGAGGAACAGCTTGCGGCGCCCGAAGAGGTCGCCGGTCCTGCCGAAGAGGAGCAGGAAGCCCCCCGACGGCAGCGCGAAGGCGGTCACCGCCCATTGCAGTGCGGAGTGGCTCATGCCGAGGTCGGGGCCGAGCGCGGGCAGTGCCACGTTCAGTACGGAGAAGTCCAGCGCGACCATGAACTGCGCGGCGCAGAGCACGAACAGGACGAGCTTGTCGCGGGTGGAGAGCTTGGGGTCCTGCTGTCGGGGCGCCGGTGGGGCGGCCTGGGGGGACGGGGCAGTGGTGGTGTCGATCGCCATGGTCAAGAGCTTGCGTCGGCCGGAATAGACGTGGGGAGCGGGAACTTATGCTGGTGGTCGGAACACCAGTCAGGGCTTGGGGGAGCGCCACATGGCAGCGGCAGCGGCAGCGTCGGGCACGGCAGCGGTTACGGAGTCGGACACGGGCTCCTCCAAGGCGCGTCGCCTCGGGGAGCTCAGGGAGTTCCTGATGAGCCGCCGCGCACGGGTCAGCCCCTCGGAGGCCGGGCTACCGGACGGCGGGGCCCGCCGTCGCACGCCGGGGCTGCGCCGCGAAGAGGTCGCCGTGCTCGCCGGGGTCGGGGCGTCCTGGTACCAGTGGCTGGAGCAGGGGCGCGACATCTCCGTGTCGCCGCAGGTCCTGGACTCCGTGGCGCGGGTCCTGAAGCTGAGCAGCGCGGAGCGGCGCCATCTGTACGTGCTGTCCGGGCTCAACCCGCCCGCGCCCGAGGTCGCGCAGACCGACTGGGGCATGTGCGAGGGGCTGAACCGGCTCATCGACACGTGGATGCCGTATCCGGCGCACATCATGGACGCGTACTGGAACTGCGTCATGTACAACGACGCGGCCGCGTCCGTGCTCGGCATGCGCTCGGAGACCGCCGACAACTGTCTGCTCACCTTCTTCACCGACACCATCTACCGTGCCCGCGCGACGAGTTGGGGGGCCAACGCCCCGCAGATCGTGGCGATGTACCGGGCCGCGTGCTCGGAGCACCCCGACGACGACGGCTTCGCCGCGGTGATCGCCGCGGCGAAGGCGGTGAGTCCGGAGTTCGGGGAGCTGTGGGAGCGGCGGGACATCCTGCCCGGCGGGCAGGTCGCCAAGGAGATCGAGCACCCGGTCGTGGGGGCGCTGTTCCTGGAGTCGACGCAGCTGAAGGTGCCGGCCAGGCCCGACCTCACGATCGTGCTGCACACGCCGCTGCCGGATGCCGAGGTGGACACGGCGGGGAAGCTGGCGTGGCTCGCCTCGCCCGAGGGGCGCCGGGGATCGATGTATCCGGTGGCGATGTAGCGGGGCGTGCTCCGTATGCTCGGACCATGACTGAGAGCGCCGCGCTGGACCCCGAGGACCGCAAGATCGTCACCCTGGCCCGTTCCGCACGGGCCCGCAACGGTGTGCCCGAGGGGGCGGCCGTGCGGGACGAGACGGGTCGTACGTATGTGGCGGGGACCGTTGCCCTCGACTCGCTCCAGCTCTCCGCGCTGCGGACCGCGGTGGCGATGGCCGTGGCGTCCGGGGCGGAGTCGCTGGAGGCGGCGGCGGTCGTCTCCGACGGGGTGCGGGTCGGCGCGGAGGATCTGGCGGCGGTGCGGGATCTCGGCGGGGCCGGGACGCCGGTGTTTCTGGCGGGGGTGGACGGGGAGGTCCGCGAGCGGGTGGCGGCGGTCTGAGGCCCACCCCCGGGGCTCCGCCCCGGACCCCGCTCCTCAAACGCCGGAGGGGCTGCAATCGTCGGTCACACCGCGTCGGGGCCGCGTTCTCCCGTTCGGACCCGGATCACCGATTCCACCGGGACTGCCCAGACCTTGCCGTCGCCGATCTTGCCCGTGTGGGCGGCCCGCACGATCGCGTCGATGACCGGGTCCGCGTCGAGGTCGTCGACGACCACTTCCACCCGGACCTTGGGGACCAGGTCGACCTGGTACTCCGCGCCCCGGTAGACCTCGGTGTGGCCGCGCTGGCGGCCGTATCCGCTGGCCTCGGTGACCGTCAGACCGTGGACGCCGAGTTCCTGGAGCGCCGACTTCACCTCGTCCAGGCGGAACGGCTTGATGACCGCGGTGATCAGCTTCATGCGACGTGGCTCCCCTTCTTGACCGAGGCGGAACCCACGGGGCTCGCCAGGACGCCGTGATCGTAGGCGCTCTCCGCGTGCTGTGTCTGGTCCAGGCCCGTCACCTCGTCCTCGGCGGACGCCCGGAAGCCCATCAGCCTGTCGACGGCCTTCCCGATGCCGTAGGTGACGGAGAACGTGTACGCCGCCACCGCCACGACCGCCACCGTCTGCCGGCCCAGCTGAGCCACGCCGCCGCCGTGGAACAGGCCCTCCGCGCCGTCCGTCATCGTGGCCGTCGCGAACAGGCCGATGAGGAGCGTGCCGATCACACCGCCCACCAGGTGCACGCCGACGACGTCGAGCGAGTCGTCGTAGCCGAGGCGGAACTTCCACGCGACCGCGTACGAGCAGACGACGCCCGCCGCGAGACCGATCACCGCCGCGCCCAGGATGTCCACCACGCCGCACGACGGAGTGATCGCGACCAGGCCCGCGACCGCGCCGGACGCCGCGCCGAACGTGGTGGGGTGGCCGTCGCGCCGCTGTTCCACGAGGAGCCAGCCGAGCAGTCCCGTACATCCGGCGACCAGGGTGTTGAGGAGGGACGCCGCGGCGAGGCCGTTCGCGCCGAGGGCCGAGCCGCCGTTGAAGCCGAGCCAGCCGAACCAGAGCAGGCCCGCGCCCATCAGGACCATGGGGAGGTTGTGCGGGCGCATCGCCTCCTTGCGGAAACCGATGCGCGGGCCGAGGACCAGGCAGAGCGCCAGGCCCGAGGCGCCCGACGCGATCTCCACGACGAGGCCGCCCGCGAAGTCGAGGGCGCCGAGCGAGTCGGCGATCCAGCCGTCGGGGCCCCACACCCAGTGCGCCACGGGAACGTATACGGCGAGGGTCCAGACCGGCACGAAGACCAGCCAGGCCGCGAACTTGGTGCGGTCCGCGATCGCGCCGCTGATCAGCGCCGCCGTGATGACCGCGAAGGTGAGCTGGAAGGTGGTGAAGAGGAGGGTCGGAACCGTGCCGGTGAGGCTGTCCGGGCCGATGCCCGCCATGCCGAGATGGTCGACGCCGCCGATCAGGCCCGCGAACGCGTCGTCGCCGAAGGCCAGCGAGTAGCCCGCGAGCAGCCACACGACGGTCACCAGGGCGATCGCCACGAAGGACATGAGCAGCATGTTCAGGACGCTCTTCGTGCGGACCATGCCGCCGTAGAAGAGGGCGAGGCCCGGCGTCATCAGGAGGACGAGCGCGGTGGCCGCGAGCAGCCAGGCGGTGTCGCCCGTGTCGAGGTGGGGGGCGGCATAGGTCGTCATGGGGGCAGAGCGTCCCGGGCCCGCGTTTCGTAACGGGCACCCGCGGGTTTCGGCCGTGTTTCGTGTCGCGGTGGCGTGTGCGGTGGCGTGTGCGTGGCGTTCGCGGGGGCTCACCGCGCGGGCCCGCGCACCGTATGCCGGGCTCCCACGGGCCGGGCGGTGCGGCGGGGCTCCAGGGATCAGGGACAATGGGCGCCATGAGCGTTCGTACCCCGTCATCAGCCGAGCCGTCCGAGGCCGTCCACCGCGCCGGCTTCGCCTGCTTCGTCGGCCGCCCCAACGCGGGCAAGTCCACCCTTACGAACGCTCTGGTCGGCAAGAAGGTGGCGATCACCGCCGACCAGCCGCAGACGACCCGGCACACGGTGCGCGGCATCGTGCACCGGGCCGACGCGCAGCTGATCCTGGTGGACACCCCGGGGCTGCACAAGCCGCGCACGCTCCTCGGCGAGCGGCTCAACGACATCGTGCGGACGACGTGGGCCGAGGTCGACGTGATCGGTTTCTGTCTGCCCGCGAACGAGAAGCTCGGGCCCGGCGACCGGTTCATCGCCAAGGAGCTCGCCTCCATCAAGAAGACGCCGAAGATCGCGATCGTCACCAAGACCGACCTCGTCGACAGCAAGACCCTCGCCGAGCAGCTCATCGCCATCGACCAGCTCGGCAAGGAGCTCGGCTTCGAGTGGGCCGAGATCGTGCCGGTCTCTGCGGTCGGCGCCCAGCAGGTGGACCTGCTCGCCGATCTGATCGTGCCGCTGCTGCCCGAGGGCCCCGCGCTCTACCCCGAGGGCGACCTCACCGACGAGCCCGAGCAGGTCATGGTCGCCGAGCTGATCCGCGAGGCCGCGCTCGAGGGGGTGCGGGACGAGCTGCCGCACTCCATCGCCGTGGTCGTCGAGGAGATGCTGCCGCGTGAGGACCGGCCCGCGGACAAGCCGCTGCTCGACATCCACGCGTTCGTCTACATCGAGCGGCCCAGCCAGAAGGGGATCATCATCGGCCCCAAGGGCAAGCGGCTGAAGGACGTCGGCATCAAGTCCCGTAAGCAGATCGAGGCGCTGCTGGGTACGCCGGTCTATCTCGACCTGCACGTCAAGGTGGCGAAGGACTGGCAGAGGGACCCCCGTCAGCTTCGCAAGCTCGGGTTCTAAGGCGTTGCGGGGGTGATTACCTCACCCCCCTGATCCGCGTCACAAGCACCGCCCCCGCAAGACCCACCACCGCCGCCGTCAGATACAGCACCCGGTAGCCGCCCAGGTACGTCACGATCGGGGCCGCGAGGGCCGGGGCCGCCACCTGGGGGAGGGAGTTGGCGATGTTGATGACGCCGAGGTCCTTGCCGCGGTCCATGGCCGTGGGCAGGACGTCCGTCATCAGGGCGAAGTCCACCGACGTGAAGACGCCGAAGCCGATGCCGAGCACCGCCGCCGCGACGATCGCGCCCGGCCAGGTCTGCCAGGCGGCGAGCAGCCCGGTCGCCACCGCCATCAGCACCCCCGACCAGATCACGAAGGGCTTGCGGCGGCCGGTCCGGTCCGACCAGGCGCCGCCCACCACGACCGTGGCGAGCATCGTCACGCCGTTCACCGCCGTCAGGATCAGCACGCCCTCGTCCGGGTCGGCGTACTCCAGGCGGTCGCGGAGGAAGTAGAGCAGGTAGAGCAGGACCACCGAGTTGCTGACGTTGATCAGGAACCGGGTCAGCCAGGCCCAGGCCAGGTCGGGGTGGCGGCGCGGGCTCAGCCAGAAACCGGCCAGGAACTCGCGCGGGTTCCACGGCGGCCGTTCGGTGGCCGTCAGGCGCAGGTCGCGGTGGCGTACGACGTAGGGGACCACGCCCACCACGGTGAAGAGCGCGCAGGCCGCGTACCCCGCGACCGTGCCGCCCGCCACCGTCGCGAGCCCCGTTCCGACGACTACGCCGAGCAGTTGCGCCGCCCCGAGCCAGCCGCCCACCGAGCCGCGCTGGGACCGCGGCACCCGGTCCGGCACGGCGGCCGTGACGGCGGCGAAGGCGGCGTTCAGGGTGAGCTGGACCAGGCACCAGCCCGCCGCCATCCACCACACCGAGCCCGCCGCGGAGAGCAGCAGCAGCGAGGCGGCGCCGCCCGCCGTGCCCGCCACGATCCACGGGGTGCGCCGGCCCCACCGGGACGTGGTGCGGTCGGAGAGGGCGCCGAAGAGCGGGTTGGCGGCGAGGGAGACGACGGCGCCGACGCCCGTCACCCAGGCGAGCACCGTCTCCTTGGAGGTGCCCGCGGGGGCCAGGTCCTCCGCCTGCACGGCGAGCAGGATCTGCAGCGGGCCGTACCAGCCCACCCAGATCGCGCCGTTGGCGACCGAAAGACCGGCCGTCCAGCCGCGGCCGACCCGCTCGACCGGCTCCCGCAGCGCGGTGGTGGTCATGGGCGCTGCGCCCGCAGGGCCTCGCGCAGCCAGTGGTACGACGCCTTCGGGGTGCGCTCCTGGGTGGTGTGGTCGACGTGTACGAGGCCGAACCGCTGGCGGTAGCCCTCGGCCCATTCGAAGTTGTCGATCAGGGACCAGACGAAGTAGCCGCGCACGTCGACCCCGGCCTCCAGGGCCCGGTGCAGCGCCCGCAGATGGCCGTCCAGATAGGTGATCCGCTCCTGGTCGTCGAGGCCTTCGTAGGAGCAGCCGTTCTCGGTGATCACGAGGGGCGGCAGCCGGTCGCCGTAGCGGTCGTGGAAGGCGGTGAGCAGTTCGGTGAGGGATTCGGGGACGACCGGCCAGCCGAAGTCGGTGACCGGGTAGCCCTCGATCTCCCGGGGAGAGAAGGGGAGTTCGGGCGGGAGCGTGACGCCGGAGAACTCGGCGGCGGTTCCCTCCGGGGGCGGGGCGCCCACCTTCGTCGGCTGGTAGAAGTTGATCCCGTACCAGTCGAGCGGCTCCGCGATGACCGCAAGATCGGCTGCCAGGTCGTCCGACGGCATCAGTTCGCCGATGCCTTCCGGGTAGCGGCCGAGGAGGAGCGGGTCGGCGAAGAGGCGGTTGAGGAGCAGGTCGTAGAAGTCCGCCGCCGCCGTGTCCTCCTGGGCGGCGGAGGCGGGCCAGGTCGGGCCGTGCGAGTTGGCGATGCCGATGTCGCGGGCACCGGCCGCGCGCAGCGCCCGTACGGCCAGGCCATGGGCGAGGAGCTGGTGGTGGGCGACGGGCAGGGCGTCGAAGAGGAGCCGCTCGCCGGGGGCGTGCTGGCCGAGGGCGTGGCCGAGCAGGGTGTGTTCCGCGGGTTCGTTGAGGGTGATCCACTTCGTGACGCGGTCGCCGATGCGGGCCGCCACCGAGGCCGCGTACTCGGCGAACCGCTCGGCGGTGCACCGCTCAAGCCAGCCGCCCGCCTCCTGGAGGGCCAGCGGGGTGTCCCAGTGGAAGAGGGTGGCGACGGGGCGCACGCCCGCCGTGCACAGCTCGTCGACGAGGCGGTCGTAGAAGTCGAGGCCCGCGGGGTTCAGGGGGCCAGTGCCGGTGGGCTGGACGCGCGGCCAGGAGACCGAGAAGCGGTAGGCGTCCACGCCGAGCTCACGGACGAGCGCGACGTCCTCGCGGTAGCGGTGGTAGTGGTCGCAGGCGACGGCGGCCGTCGAGCCGTCCTTCACGTTCCCCGGCACGGCCGTGAACGCGTCCCAGACCGAGGGGCCGCGCTGGTCTGCGGCGCCCTCGATCTGGTGGGCCGATGTGGAGACGCCCCACAGGAAGCCGTGGGGGAACTGGGGGAACGGTGATCTCGCCGGTGTCGCCGCGCTCGCTGCCATGGGCGGGATCCTCCGTACCGGCGAGTACGGAAGTCAATGGGCGTGCGGGAGAAAGATGAACAAGGCTCAGGTTTTCCCCGGGCGGGCCCGCTGCGGCGGTACGCGCCCTCGGCTGCGGCGGTACGCGTCCTCGGCTGCCGCGCTACGCGTCCTCGCTACGCGCCCTCCTTCAGCACCCGCGAGATCAGCTTCCGCTGCGGCTCCGTCAGCCGCGGGTCCGAGCAGTACACGGTCCGCCCGTCCACCGTCAGCTGGTAGTTGAAGCCGTCGGGCACCCCTATGGGCGGGGTATCCCGCCCCTCGGCCAGGGCCTGTTCGGCCAGGGCCTGCCAGTCCGGGGCATCGGCCAGCTGCGAGGTGTCCACCTCGGCATGCCGGTCGATGCCCGCGAATCCTCCGGTCCGCTTCACCTGGATACGCATGGGTCCTGTCTACTGCACCGGATGGGCGGCCGGTAGCGCGGTGTCAGCCGTCGGTGGCCGGCACCTTCACCGTGGACCACGCGTCGATGACGGCCTTCAGCTCGTCGCCGTCGCCGTACTTGGTGCGCGCGGCGGCGACCGTCAGCTTCGCGAAGTCGGCGAAGGACGCGTCCTGCGCCAGCTCGCCGCCGGTCAGGACGGCGTACCAGATCTCTCCGGCCCGCTCCCACGAGTGCCCGCCGAGCGCGTCGGCGACCAGGTAGAACGCGCGGTTGGGGATGCCGGAGTTGATGTGCACGCCGCCGTTGTCGCGGCCCGTCCTGACGAAGTGGTCCATGTCGGCGGGCTGCGGGTCCTTGCCGAGCACGTCGTCGTCGTACGCCGTGCCGGGCTCCTTCATGGAGCGCAGCGCCTTGCCGGTGACGCGCGGGGCGAGCAGGCCCGCGCCGATCAGCCAGTCGGCGTCGGCGGAGGTCTGGCCGAGCGTGTACTGCTTGATCATCGAGCCGAAGACGTCCGACAGGGACTCGTTCAGGGCGCCCGGCTGGCCGAAGTAGGTGAGGTTCGCCGTGTACTGCGTGACGCCGTGGGTGAGCTCGTGACCGATGACGTCCACGGGGATGGTGAAGTCGAGGAAGATCTCTCCGTCACCGTCGCCGAACACCATCTGCTCGCCGTTCCAGAAGGCGTTGTTGTACTCCTCGGAGTAGTGCACGGTCGCGGTCAGCGGCAGGCCGCTGCCGTCGATGGAGTTGCGGTCGTACGACTTCTGGTAGAGCTCGAAGGTCGCGCCGAGGCCCGCGTACGCGCGGTTGACGGTCGCGTCCTTGCCGGGCTTGTCGCCCTCGCCGCGGACCTTGCGGCCCGGGAGCTCCGTGCGGTGCTTGGCGTCGTGGATCGTGCGGTGCGGCTTGCCCTCCGCGGCTTCCTTGGGCGCGGCGACGGACGGGGCGCCGACGACGGTCGTCAGACGGCGCTGGGTGCGCTCGAACGCGTCGCGCTGCAGGGTGCGGCGGGCGGGCGCGGCGAGCGAGGGGTCCTGGCTCTGGGCCAGAGTGTCCAGGACGTGGGGCGGCACGATGGTGCAGAAGACAGGCTCGAAGCCTGCTGGGTTCGCGGTCATGGCGTGCAATGTGGCACTGGGTCATGCCGCTGTCACTACCTGCAACCAGGATTAGTGAAATAGAGGTATTGATCACGCCATACCCGTTACCTGTCGGTGATCCCGCATACTGATACGGGCCCGCGCGCCACGGGCGTCTCGGCTAGGCTGCGGCACATCATGCGATTCGGGCTGCTCCTTCTTAGCTGCCGCGGCGAGGGCCTGTAGACGAGGCCGACCCCCTCCCCGCGGAGTTCGGTGTTGCGCTCAGACCGTCGGCCGTCCCTCTGCCGGAGAACCAGTTCCTTCCGGCGAGGATCCAGCGGACACCCTCCCGAGGAGCCCACGCATCATGCCGAACTTCCAGCGCCCCACCTCCATGCCGATCCACAAGTACGGCCAGTACGAGCAGGTCGCCATCCCCGACCGCACCTGGCCCGACAACCGGATCACGGTCGCCCCCCGCTGGCTCTCCACCGACCTGCGTGACGGCAACCAGGCGCTGATCGACCCGATGTCCCCGGCCCGCAAGCGCGCCATGTTCGACCTCCTGGTACGCATGGGCTACAAGGAGATCGAGGTCGGCTTCCCCTCCTCGGGCCAGACCGACTTCGATTTCGTGCGCTCGATCATCGAGGACGAGGACGCGATCCCCGAGGACGTGACGATCTCCGTCCTGACCCAGGCCCGCGAAGAGCTCATCGAGCGCACCGTGGAGTCCCTGAAGGGCGCCCGCCGCGCCACCGTGCACCTGTACAACGCGACCGCCCCCGTCTGGCGCGATGTCGTTTTCCGCGGCTCGCGCGACGCCGTGAAGCAGATCGCTGTCGACGGCACGCGCCTGGTCGCGGAGTACGCCGACAAGCTGCTCGACGACCGGACCACCTTCGGCTACCAGTACAGCCCGGAGATCTTCACCGACACCGAGCTGGACTTCGCCCTGGAGGTCTGCGAGGGCGTCATGGACGTCTGGCAGCCCGACGCCGAGCGCGAGATCATCCTCAACCTGCCCGCCACGGTGGAGCGTTCGACGCCCTCGACCCACGCGGACCGCTTCGAGTGGATGTCCCGGAACCTGTCCCGGCGCGAGTTCGTCTGCCTCTCCATCCACCCGCACAACGACCGCGGCACCGCCGTCGCCGCCGCCGAGCTGGCCGTCATGGCCGGCGGCGACCGCGTCGAGGGCTGCCTGTTCGGGCAGGGCGAGCGGACCGGCAACGTCGACCTGGTCACCCTGGGCATGAACCTGTTCAGCCAGGGCGTCGACCCGCAGATCGACTTCTCGGACATCGACGAGGTCCGCCGCGTGTACGAGTACTGCACGCAGATGGAGGTCCACCCCCGCCACCCGTACGCGGGCGACCTGGTCTACACCGCCTTCTCCGGCTCCCACCAGGACGCCATCAAGAAGGGCTTCGACGCGCTGGAGTCCCGGGCGGCGGCCGCGGGCAAGACCATCGACGACGTCGAGTGGGCCGTCCCGTACCTGCCGATCGACCCCAAGGACGTCGGCCGGTCCTACGAGGCCGTCATCCGCGTCAACTCGCAGTCCGGCAAGGGCGGCATCGCCTACGTCCTGCAGAACGACCACAAGCTGGACCTGCCGCGCCGCATGCAGATCGAGTTCTCGAAGATCATCCAGATGAAGACCGACGCCGAGGGCGGCGAGGTCACGCCCGGCGCGATCTGGAGCGTCTTCCAGGACGAGTACCTGCCCAACCCCGAAAACCCCTGGGGTCGTATTCAGGTCAAGAACGGCCAGACGACGACCGACACCGACGGCGTCGACACCCTCACCGTCGACGCCACCCTGGACGGCGAGGACACCGTCCTGACCGGTACGGGCAACGGACCGATCTCCGCGTTCTTCGACGCGCTGCAGGGCATCGGCATCGACGTACGCCTCCTGGACTACCAGGAGCACACGATGAGCGAGGGTGCGTCCGCGCAGGCCGCCTCGTACATCGAGTGCGCGATCGGCGACAAGGTGCTGTGGGGCATCGGCATCGACGCGAACACCACGCGCGCCTCACTGAAGGCCGCCGTCTCCGCCGTCAACCGCGCGGCGCGCTAGTCCCCCGAACGGTTCCGACCGGCCCCGTCCGCCTCTTCGGCGGGCGGGGCCGCGTCGTCTCCCGGCCATGTCGGGCCCGCTCTCCCGCACCAGGTGCTGACGTCGCATCACCGATGTGGCTAACATCACGCAACACGGCAATGCAGCCGGGGAGTTACGGAGGTGCGTGGTGCTGCCAGCTCAGGGACAGAACAGCCGGAATGCCCGCATCCCCGCCAAACCCGTCTCGCGCGGGCGAGCGCTGTGCAGACGCATGATCGGCATGCACACCGCCTGGAACACGGTCGGTGACGGCGAGTTCTTCTGTCCGGCCTGCGGCGGCGACCGCAACTACCAGCGGCTCACCGGCCGACGCCGCTTCGTCCTGCTCGGCCTGCCCGTCGTGCCGCGCGGCTCGCGCGGCCCCGTCATCCAGTGCGCCGCCTGCCAGGACCTGTTCGACCCCGACGTCCTCGACCACCCCACCACCACCCGGCTCTCCGCGATGCTCCGCGACGCCGTGCACACCATCGTCCTCGCGGTCCTCACCACCGGCGGCACCGCCTCGCGCACCACCCTGGACACGGCCGTCGCCGCGCTGCACGGCGCGGGGTACGACGACTGCACCGAGGAACAGCTCGTCGCCCTCGTCGAGGCGCTCGCCACCGACGCCGGGCGCGCCACCGAGCCCGACTGCGCCCCCGGCCTCGCCATCGAACTCCACGAGGCCCTCGGCCCCCTGGCCCCGCACCTCGCCCCCGCGGGCCGCGAGGCCCTGCTCCTCAAGGGCGCCCGCATCGCCCTCGCCGACGGCCCCTACACGACCGCCGAACGCGACGTGCTCACCACGGCGGGCTGCGCGCTGACGATCTGCTCGGAGGACGTGATCCGCCTCCTCGTGACGGCGCGGACGCCGTCCTGAGGACGCGGTCGCCTGCTCCGGTACTCCGGCAGGAGTAATTCCGGCCATTGACCTCCCGGGGCCGTAGCTCCCAACTCGCCCCCGGGTCCGACGGATTCGCCCCCACCCGCCGGAAGGGTTGACGCAGAACACGTCAGCCCTGCCGAAGGAGGCCCGTCATGGGGGCCGCACAGACCACTCCCGCGTCACCACGGCGACGGCGCAGCGTGCCCTGGGTGTTCCTGGGCCTGTGGATCGTCGTGCTCGCGGTCGCCTCGCCCTTCGCGGCGCAACTGGCCGACGTGCGGCAGGACCGGGCCGTCGACTACCTGCCGGCGAGCGCGGGGTCCACCGAGGTCGCGAAGATCCAGGAACAGCTGCCGGGCGGCGAGGCCACCGAGCTGGTGCTCGTCTACCACCGCGACGGCGGGCTCACCGCCGCCGACCGCAGGACCGCGGGTGAGCAGGTCACCGGCATCGCGCGGGACCACCGGCTCGTCGCCGAACCCGAGGCCGTGCCCTCGAAGGACGGCACCACGCTCATGTACCCGGTCGCCACCACCGAACCGGGGCAGGACGAGGACGAGCGGGACGCCCTGGTCGAGGACGTGCGCGAAGCCGCATCGGGAGGGGGCGGCCTGACCGTCGAGGTCGGCGGTTCCGGAGCCCTCGGCACCGATGCGAGTGAGGTCTACGACTCGCTCGGCGGCCCCCTGCTCTACACCACCGCCGCGGTCGTCGCGCTGCTGCTCGTCGTCATCTACCGCAGCCCCTTCCTGTGGCTCGTGCCGCTCGCCGTCGCGGGCGTCGCGGACTACCTCGCGATGGGCGTCGCGTACGGCCTGCACCAGGCCTTCGGGACGTCCGTCACCGGTCAGAGCTCGGGCATCATGACCATCCTCGTGTTCGGCGCGGGCACCGACTACGCACTGCTCCTCGTCTCCCGGTACCGGGAGGAGCTGCGCGGGATCGAGCGGCCCTACGACGCGATGGCCGCCGCGCTGCGCGGCTGCGGGCCCGCCGTCCTCGCCTCCTCGGGCACCGTCGCCGCCGGACTGCTCTGCCTGCTCGCCGCCGACCTCAACAGCAGCCGGGGCATGGGGCCGCTCGGCACGGTCGGTGTGCTGTGCGCCCTCGCGACGATGCTGACGCTGCTGCCCGCCGTGCTCGTCCTGCTCGGCCGCCGGGTGTTCTGGCCGCTCGTGCCCGCCTTCGGCAGCGCGGTCACCCAGCGGCGCGGCCTCTTCGCCGCGATGGGGAGTTCGGCGGGGCGCAGGCCGCTGACCGTGCTCGCGAGCGGGGCCGTGCTGCTCGGCGCGCTGGCCCTCGGCGCGCTGAACCTGCCGGGCGCGCTCAGGCAGGAGGACTCCTTCACCAAGACCCCGGAATCCGTGGCCGCCATGCAGACCCTCGCCGCCGCCTACCCCGAGCGGGGCACCCAGCCCATCACTGTCATGACCCGGGCGGACCGGGCCGATACCTCCCTCGCGCAGATACGGGACACCAAGGGCGTCGACAGTGCGGCGCGGGGCCGTACCGGCGAAGGATGGACCGAGATCTCCGTGACCGCCACGTCCGCGCCCGAGTCCGCGGGGGAGACCCGGACCATCGAGACGCTGCGCGACGGGCTCGACGGCGCGTACGTGGGCGGCCCCGCCGCACAGCGACTGGACCTGAAGGACGCCAACGCCCGGGACCGCGGCATCGTCGTGCCGCTCGTCCTCGGCGCCGTCCTGCTGGTCCTCGTCGCCCTGCTGCGCAGCCTCGTCGCGCCGCTGCTGCTGCTCGCCGCGGTCGTCGCGGTATGGGGCGCCTCGCTCGGCATCGCGGGCCTCGTCCTCGAACCGCTCTTCGGATTCGAGGGCACCGATCCCGGGCTCGGGCTGCTCTCCTTCGTCTTCCTCGTCGCGCTGGGCGTGGACTACGGGATCTTCCTGATGCACCGGATGCGCGAGGAGTGCCTGAACGGGGCCGAACCGGGAGCCGCCGCCCTCACCGCGCTGCGCACCACCGGCGGCGTCATCGCCTCGGCGGGACTCGTCCTCGCCGCCACGTTCGCCGTGCTCACCAGCATGCCGCTCGTCCAACTCGTCGAACTGGGCTTCGTCATCGGCGTCGGCGTCCTGCTCGACACCTTCCTGGTCCGCACGTACCTGGTGACGAGCGCGAGCGTGGCACTCGGCAGGAAGGTGTGGTGGCCCGGACCGCTGTCCAGGCCCGCCGTGACGGACACGCCACCGGCCCACGAGGCCGAACCGATCCGGGTCCCCTCGCCTTGAACCGGCTCCCCGGCCGACCCCCGCACCGGCCCTTCGCGGCGCCCTTCCTCTCCCGGAGGGGCGCCAGCGTGCCGGAAGATGGAGCGGTGGAACTACCTGTCGCGGTCCGGAGTACGGCCTCGGGCGCCGCCGCCCGCCGCAACCTCGTCGAGCGCGTCCTCGGCCCCGCGGCCCCCGACGAACGGCTGCGCACCGACGCCCTGTTCGCCGTGGCCATGGCGGCCAGCTCCGTCGTGGTCGTCCAGGTCGTACGGGACAACGGCCGACCGCCCGGCGTGCTCGGCTGGGCGCTGCTGCTCGCCGCGCACGTCGTCATCGTCTGGCGGCGCCGCGCGCCGATGCGCGTCATGGCCGCCCTGATGGTCATCCTGCTCACCTACCACTCCCTGAACGCCAACCACACCGCGCCCATGGCGGTGTCGATGGCCGCGCTGTTCACCGTGGCCTCCCGGTGCCGCCCCCGTAACACCGTCCTCGTCGGCGCCGCGGTCATGGGCATCATGCTGGGTCTGAAGTTCCACGAGGGCATGGCGCAGGGCGCCGAGTCGCTGCGCATCTCCGGCTGGATCGTGGCCTTCCTGCTGATCGGCGTGTACGTGCGCATCCACCGGCAGTACGTCACGTCCGTGGTGGAGCGGGCCGAGCGCGCCGAGCGCACCCGCGAGGAGGAGGCGCGCCGCCGCGTCGCCGAGGAGCGGCTGCGGGTCGCCCGCGACCTGCACGACCTGCTCGCGCACAGCATCACCCTGGTGGGCGTCCAGACGTCCGTCGCCGCACACGTCCTGACCGCCGATCCGGACCGGCTCGACCGCGCGGCCGTCGCCAAGGCGCTCGACGACGTCGCCGAGACCTGCCGCAGCGCCCGCGGTGAACTCCGGGCCACGTTGCAGGTGTTGAGGGCCGGTACGGAGAACGAGGCCCGAGGGCCGCTGCCCGGCCTCGACAGTCTGCCCGACCTCGCCGACGCGGCCCGCACGGCGGGCGCCCGGGTGGAGCTCGCGGTCGCCCCGTGCGAGGCGCCGCCCGCCGTGGGCGCGGCGGCCTACCGCATCGTGCAGGAGGCGCTCACCAACGTCGTGCGGCACGCGGGCCCCGGCATCACCGTACGGGTGTCGGTCGGCACGGCGGACGCGGCGCTGTGCGTGCGGGTCGTCGACGACGGGACGGGCGGCAGGCCCCAAGAGGCCGATCACGCCCAGGGGTTCGGGCTCCTCGGGATGCGGGAACGGGCTCGTACGGTCGGCGGGACCCTGGATGCGGGGCCGCGGCCCGAGGGGGGTTTCATGGTGTCGGCGGTGCTGCCCCTCGCACCCCTGTCCCTGGGAGGTCTGTCATGACGGTTCAGAGCCCGGGAGGGCCGCGATGACCATCAGGGTGCTGCTCGCCGACGACCAGACCCTGGTGCGTGCGGCGTTCGCGATGCTTGTCGACTCGGCGGCCGACATGGAGGTCGTGGCGCAGGCGGGCACGGGGCGCTCCGCGGTCGAGCTGGCCCGCTCCGCGCGCGCCGACCTCGTCGTGATGGACATCCGCATGCCCGACCTCGACGGCATCGAGGCGACGCGGCTGCTCGCGGCGGACGAGGACCTGGCGGGCGTGAAGGTCCTGATGCTGACGACGTACGACACGGACGAGCATGTCGTCGACGCGCTGCGGGCGGGTGCGTCCGGCTTCCTGGTCAAGGACACCAGGCCCGCCGAACTCCTCGACGCCATCCGCACGGTGGCCGCCGGTGACGCGCTCCTCTCGCCAGGGCCCACGGCCCGGCTCATCGCCCGGGTGCTGCGGGCGCCGGACACCGGGGCGCCCGTCACGGGCGGGCCCGAGGGGCTCTCGGAGCGGGAGCGGCAGGTCCTGCGGCTCGTCGCGCGGGGCCTGAACAACCAGGAGATCGCGGACACGCTCGGGCTGAGTCCGCTGACCGCGAAGACCCACGTGAGCCGCATCATGGGAAAGCTGAGCGCCCGGGACCGGGCCCAACTGGTCATCATGGCCTACGAGTCGGGGCTCGTCGCCCCGGGTTCGGTGGCCGCTTCCTGAGGGGGCTCAGGCGTGGGTGCTCTGCCGGGGCGGGGACAGGTCGGCGCGGCGCATGACCACGGGCAGGGCGAGCAGGCGGGCGTGAGGTGGACGAGGGGGCGAGGCGGGGAAGGCGGAGGGGCGGACGGGCGGGCGGACGGGTCAGAGCAGGCCCGCCGCTGCCAGGTGCCTGCCCACCCGCTCCGTCTCCACGGAGGAGAGCGGGATCTGCGGCTCCGCCGTGGCGGGGCAGTCGATCACCCCGCGCAGGTGCAGCGCCGCCTTGAACGCGCCGAGCGCCGAGGAGCTCCCGCCCATCCGCGCCGGGTCCCCGGCCGTGACCATCCCGAACAGGCCGCACAGCCGCTCCTGTTCGGCCCGCGCCCCCGCCCGGTCCCCCGCCAGGGAGGCGCGGTAGAGGCGCGCGTACCCCTCGGGGTCCACGTTGCCGAGGCCCGGCACGATGCCGTCCGCGCCCATCGCGAGCGCCGAGTCGGCCGTCACCTCGGACCCCGTGAGCACGCTGAACTCTTGCAGCCCCGGCGCCGCCCGCTTGCCGAGGACGACACCGCGGAAGGCGCCCTCGTCGCCGCTTGAGTCCTTCAGGCCCGCGATCAGGCCGTCCTCGGCCAGGCGGAGAACCAGCTCCGCGCCCAGCTTGCTGTGCACCGACGCCGGAATGTCGTACGCGAGGACCGGCACCGGACAGTCCCGCGCGACCAGCCGGAAGTGGCGGTCGATCTCGGCCGGATGGGTCCGCGTGTAGAAGGGCGCGGTGACCACGGTCGCGTCCACGCCCGCGCCGGTGAGGGCGCGCACGTGGTCCAGTACGCGGGGCGTGGTCATGTCGATGGCCCCGGCCAGGACGGGCAGTTGACCGGCCACGTGCTGGACGACCGTGTCGACGACGACGGCCCGCTGCCGGTCCGTCAGGTACGCCGCCTCGGAGGTCGAGCCGAGCACGAACAGGCCGTCGACGCCGCCCGCGACCAGATGGTCGACGAGCCTGACGAGCGAGGGCGTGTCCACCTCGCGGTCCGGTGTCAGCGGGGTGCAGACGGGCGGGACGACACCGGTCAGCGGGGTGGGGACGGGCATGGCTGCTCCCTGGGGGTGGGGGCCGTGGCGGCGGCCTGGGTGACGAGGTCGTGTGTCGACTGTCCCTCCTCCACGGGATGGAAGCAGCGGAACAGGTGCCCCGCGCCCGCCGGCCGGGCCTCCGGCATCGCGGTGGCGCACATCTCGTCCGCCTTCCAGCAGCGGGTACGGAACGGGCAGCCGCTCGGCGGCCGGGTCGCCGACGGCACGGGACCGGCCAGCGGGATCGGGTCGATGGGGTCGAGCAGCCCGGGGGTGGCCGAGAAGAGGGCGCGGGTGTACGGGTGGCGGGCGCGGTCCAGGATCTCCCGGGCCGGTGCCTCCTCGACGATCCGGCCGAGGTATATCGTGACGACGCGGTCGCTCATCCTGCGTACGGTCTGGATGTCGTGGGACACGAACACCAGGGCGAGGCCGAGGCGTTCCTTCAGGTCGAGGAGGAGGTTGAGGATCTGGGCGCGCACCGACACGTCGAGGGCGCTGGTCGGCTCGTCGGCGACGATCAGGTCCGGTTCGAGCGCGAGGGCGCGGGCAATGGCGACGCGCTGGCGCTGGCCTCCGGAGAGCTGCCCCGGCAGGCCGTCGGCCAAGGCCTTCGGCAGGCCGACCAGGGACATCAACTCCTTTACTCGCGCGTCCCGTTGTGCGGGTGTGCCGCGGCGGTGCACGTCCAGGGGGTCGCGGAGTATCCGGCTGACCGGGAGCCTGCGGTTCAGGGCGGTCGAGGGGTCCTGGAAGATCATGCCGGTGTGGGTGCCGATGGAGGTCCGGCGCTCGGCGGGCTTCATCGTCCAGAGGTCGCGGCCACGGAACGAGACCGTGCCGTGGGTGGGGCGTTGGGCGCCGACGAGGACCTTGGCCAGGGTGGACTTGCCGCAGCCGGATTCGCCGACGATGCCGACGGTTTCGCCGGGGGCGACCTTGAGGGTGGCGTCGGTGAGGGCGTACACGTGGTCCCTGGAGAAGAGGCCTCCGGAGCGGGCCCGGTGTACGACGTGCACGTCGGCCAGCTCCACGAGGGGGGTGGTCATGTCGGCTCGCTCTCCGTTGTGGCTGGGCGCGCAGTTCCCCGCGCCCCTGACGGCGCCCCTGCGGGGCGCGTCGCCGGGTGGTGGCACGCGATGGAGTGCTCGGGTGCGCCCGTGAGCTCCGGCGCCGTAGTCCGACACGTCTCGTCCGCCAGCGGGCAGCGGTCCGCGAATCTGCAGCCCTGCGGGAAGTCCGCCGGGGACGGCACGACGCCCTTGATCTGCGTGAGGCGTTGCGCCGCCGACTCCAGGGAGAGCACCGAGCCGAGCAGGCCCCGCGTGTAGTGGTGCGCGGGGGATTCCACCAGGTCGGCCGTCACGCCCGTCTCGACGATCTGACCGCCGTACATCACCACCACGCGGTCGGTGACGTCGGCGACGAGGGCCAGGTCGTGCGAGACGAGGATCAGCGCGAAGCCGAGCTCTTCGCGCAGCCCGAGGAGGAGTTGGATGATCTGCGCCTGCACGGTGACGTCGAGCGCGGTGGTCGGCTCGTCGGCGACGATCAGCTTCGGGTCGCGGGAGAGGGCCATCGCGATCAGGACGCGCTGGCGCTGGCCGCCGGAGAGTTCGTGCGGGTAGCTGCGCAGGGTGCGCGCCGGGTCGAGGCCGACCAGTTCGAGGAGCTCGACCGCCGTGCGGCGGCCACCTCTCCGTACGACCTGCTTCAGCTGGGAGCGGACCGTCATGGCGGGGTTCAGCGACGACAGGGCGTCCTGGTAGATCATCGCCATGTCGTGGCCGAGCAGGCGGCGCCGGGCGCGCATCGGCAGGCCGACGAGTTCCTGTCCGTCGAAGGTGACGCGCCCGCCGACCTCGGCTCCCTTGGGGGCGAGGCCCATCACCGTCAGCGCGGTCAGCGACTTGCCGCAGCCCGACTCGCCGACGAGGCCGAGGACTTCACCGGGCCGCACGTCGAAGCTGATCCCGTCGACGATGTCCACGCCGCCGTGCCGCTGGGGGAAGGAGACGGTGAGGTGGTCGACGGAGAGGACCGGGTCGCCGGTGGGCAGGGGGCGGGCGCGGGAGCGGAGCCGGTGGGCGGCCTCGGTCAGGCCGGGCAGTTCGAGTACCTGGCCGCTGCCGGGCTCGGGGGCTTCGAGCCGGTCCTCCTCCGTACGGGCCGCGCCCGCCGTGTCCCGGGTGGAGGGCGCCGCCCACGCGTCCGACACGCCCTCGGAGAGGATGTTCAGGGCGAGGACCGTGAGCAGCATGAGGAGTCCGGGGAAGACCGTCGCCCACCAGCCGCCGATCAGGACCATGTTCTTGCCGTCGGCGATGACGCTGCCCCAGGACGGGTCGGGCGGCCGTACGCCCGCGCCGATGAAGGAGAGCGACGCCTCGAAGACGATGGCCTCGGCGACCTGCACCGTGCAGAAGACGAGGATGGGCGCGGCGCAGTTCACGGCGACGTGGCGGATCAGGATGTGCGGGGTGCGGGCGCCGATGACGCGTTCGGCGACGACGTAGTCCTCGCCGTACTGGTCGAGCACGTTGGCCCGTACGACGCGGGCGACGGGCGGCGTGAACAGGAAGGCGATGGCGCAGATCAGGACGAGGATGCCGCCGCCGAAGACCGCGACGAGCACGGCGGCGAGCGCGATCCCGGGGAAGGCCATGACGACGTCCAGGCAGCGCATCAGCGTCTCGTCGACAGCCTTGCGGGAGGTCGCCGCGACCGCGCCGATCACGGCGCCGACGACGAGGGCGAGCAGGGTGGCGCCGAGCCCGATCGCGAGCGACCAGCGCGCCCCGTACATCAGCCTGCTGAGGATGTCGCGGCCCAGGCTGTCCTGGCCCATCCAGTGGTCGGCGGAGGGGTGGCCCGTGCCGTCGGCCTGGGGCTGCTGGTCGAGCGGGTCGTGCGGGGCGAGGAGCGGGGCGAGGAGCGCCACCAGGACGACGAGCCCGACGACGCAGACCGCGACCCGGGAGAGGGCGGGGAGCTTCTGCCAGGAGCGCAGCCGGATGCCGGGTACGGAGAGGCGCTCGGTCAGCCTCCTGCGGGGGGCGAGCATCAGACGGATCCCCTCAGGCGCGGGTTGACCAGGAGATGGAGGATGTCGATGACGAGGTTGACGACGACGAAGCCGACGGCGGTCGTGATGACGACGCCCTGCACGACGGCCGGGTCGCCGTTCTTCACGGCGTCGATCATCAGCTTGCCCATGCCGGGCAGCGAGAAGATGGTCTCGATGACCACGGCGCCGCCGAGCAGGTAGCCGACGCGCAGGCCGAGCACGGTGAGCGGGTTGATGAGGGCGTTGCGCAGGACGTTGCGGCCCACGACCACCACCGGCGGCAGGCCGCAGCCGATCGCGGTCCGTACGTAGTCCTTGTCGAGCTCCTCGACGACGGCGGTGCGGATGATGCGGGTGAGGCCCGCCGCCACCGGCAGGGAGAGCGCGAGAGCGGGCAGCGTCATGGTCTTGAGCCAGCCGGTGAAGGAGTCGGCCGGGTTGATGTAGCCGCCGGTCGGGAACCAGCCGAGGTCCACCGCCAGGTACTGGATCATCAGCAGCGCCAGCCAGAAGCCGGGCGCCGCGACCCCGGTCAGGGAGACGACGCGGATCAGCTGGTCCGGCAGCCGGTCGCGGTGGATGGCGGCGGTGACGCCGAGGGTGAGGGAGAGCACGACGGCGATGCCGAGGCCCAGGAAGGTGAGCTGCATGGTGAGCGGCAGGGCGGTGGTGACCTGGTCGACGACGGGGGAGCGGTTGAGGACGCTGATGCCCATGTCGCCCTGGAGGAGGTCGCCGACAAAGGCGAAGTAGCGTACGGGCAGCGGGTCGAGGAGCCCGTTCTCCTCGCGGAACTGGTGCAGCTGCTCGGGGGTCGGGTTGGCGCCCTGGAAGAACGCGGACGCCGGGTCGACGTCCGAGAAGCGCATCACGAGGAAGACGAAGAGCACGATGCCGAGCAGCAGCGGGACGAGCAGGGCGACGCGGCGGGCCAGGATGCTGAGGACTGCGGTCACGGCACGGTACTCCTGAGCTGTCCGGTGAACGGTGCCCGAGTCAGGCCCACTTGGCCTGCATCAGGTTGATTCCCGGATAGGGCTGGGCCTTGACTCCGGTGATCTTCTTCGGGTCCCAGGCGGTCATGAGTTCGTTGTGGACCACCGGGTAGAGCACGGCTTGTTCCGCGATGACGTCGAGGTACTCCTGGACCATGGCCTTCTTACGGCCTGCCTCCGGCTCGCGGGTGGCCCGGTCCATGTCCTTGAAGAGCTTCTTCGCGACGGCGTCGTCCGCCCAGCGCGCGTAGCCCATCCACAGGTTCTGGGGGCCGTAGTTGTAGTGCATGATCAGGTCGGCGTCGAGCCCGAACTGGTTGGGGTTGGAGGCGGCCGCGACGATCTGGAAGTCCTTCTTCTGGTCCAGTTTGGTGAAGACGGCGGTGGTCTCCTGCGGGTCGAGGGTGACGTCGACGCCGAGCTTCTCCCAGCCGTCCTGGATGGTGGGCAGGCAGTCCACGATCCAACTGACGTTCACGGCCATGAGGTTGATGCTCAGCTTGCCGACGCCCGCTTCCTTGAGGAGCTTCTTCGCCTTGGCCAGGTCGTACCCGTAGACGGTTTTCGCGGGCCGGTAGGAGGGGTTGGCCTCATTGAGGAAGGACGTCGACGCCTTGCCGTGGCCACGGAGGGCGGCCTCGATCATCTTGTCGCGGTCGATGGCGTAGTGCAGGGCCTGCCGGACGCGGACGTCGTCGAACGGCTTGTGCGCGGTGTTGAAGAGCAGGAAGAGATTGTTCATCCCGGCGCCGCCCTCGACGCTCATCCCGCCCTTCTTGAGCTGCCCGATGTTGGCGTACGGGATGTTGTCGGCGATCTCCGCGTCGGCGCTGCCCCCGGAGATCTTCGCGACGCGCGGTGCGGCGTCCACGATGGTCAGCCAGTTCATCTTCTTGAAGGCGGCCCTGCGCGGGCCGTTGTAGTCGTCGAAGGCCTCGAACGTCGTGTTCGACTTCGGGTGGTGCGAGGCCATCCTGTACGGTCCCGAGCCCACCGCCTTCCCCTTGGTCGCGTCGTCCCAGGCGCCGGGCTTCCCGAACACGTGCTTCGGCATGATCTTGGCGAGGGAGAGGCGGGCGGCGCCGTCGGGGAAGGGGAACTTCAGGATCAGCTCGACGGAGGTCGCGCCGGTCTTCCTGACCTCCTTGAGCCAGCTCGCGAAGAAGCCCTTGGCGAGGGTCTGGGTCTTCGGATCGAGGATCCGGTCGAAGACGAAGACGACGTCATCGGCGGTGACGGGCTTGCCGTCGTGCCACGTGGCCCCGGGGCGCAGGGTGAACTTCCACGTCGTCGCCTTCGGGTCGGCGGGGATTTCGGTGGCGAGCGCGGCGTACGGCTCACGGGTGATCGGATCGGTGCCGAGGAGCCCCTCGTAGATGTGCTCGTTGCCGGCCATCGCGAAGGCGGAGGCGGTCTGCGTCGGATCCCAGCTGCCGTCGTTGCCGTACCCGATGACGGCGGTGAGCGTAGAGCCGCCGCCCTGCCCGCCGCCCCCGGTCTCGTTGGTGGACTCGGGCCCGGAGGAGCAGGCGGAGAGCGTGGACGTCACGACGGCGGCGGCGCCGAGGGCGCCGGTGTACCTGAGGAAGGAACGGCGGTCCGGCGGGACGGCGCGGCGCCCGGTCGGAGAGGGCAGATCGGTCACTGTGTCTCCCTTGCCTGCCTAAGAGGTCCCACGTCCTACGTCGTGGGTGGCGTGGCGACCATAGGAGGGGGGAGAGGGCCGGTCAAGGCCCCCGGCACGGGCTCGCCGGAGCGGTGGGCCGGGTGGGGGAGCGGGGACAACTCGGGTGCGCGGCAGGGCTTTTCGTCGGCTACGGGTGTGTCGTGCCGTCCACGGCGGCGGGACCCGAGGGGGCAGCGAGGCCCGGATCCCGCGCCAGAGCCACCGTAAGGGCCCGGAAGATCCGTACCTCCGGGTTGTCCTCGTCCGCCCGCACCGCGAGGTAGCTGCTCTCCCACGGGGCGTCGATGATCGGGACGAAGGTGGCGCCCGGCCAGGCGTAGTAGCGGGCGAAGGATTTGAGGCCCGAGCCCGCGGCGCGGCCCGTGACCACGCCGGTCAGCACCTCCTGCGGAGTCACCGCGAAGTCCGTGCTGCGGCGCCGGGCGTCGTCGCCGAAGTAGAGGTAGTCGGTGAAGGGGCGCGGAGTGTGGCCGGGGACGCGGAAGAACGGCAGGCCCGCGATGTCCGCCACCGTCGCGCCGGTGAGCCGGGCCGCCGCCAGCGGGGAGCGGTCCGCGACGACCACGATGCGCTGCTCCGTCGTCAGGACGTCCGCCGACACCCGCTCGTCGTCGGGCCCCGGGCGCACGAAGGCGACGTCCACCCGGTCCTCCGTCAGCGCCGTCACGTGCTCGGTGAAGTCCAGCTGGGTGATCTCCACCCGGACGCCGGGCCGCGCGCGGCGGTAGGCGTTGATCGCCGCCGGGGTCAGCTCCGCCGAACCGTGGCCCATGATGCCGACCCGCAGCGGCCGCTCCGCCGCACCGGCCCGCGGGCGGGTGGCCTCGGCCAGGTCGTCGAGGGCGGCGTTCGACGCGGCGAGCAGGAGGCGCGCGTGGCCGGTCAGGCGCACGCCCGCGGGGGTCGGCACGACCGGGCTCGCGCTCCGGTCGACGAGCGTGGCGCCGAGATCCGCCTCCAGGCGGCGCACGTGCTGGGTGACGGCGGGCGGCGAGAGGAAGAGCCGGGCCGCCGCCCGGCCGAAGTGACCCTCCTCCACGACCGCGAGGAACGACGACAGGAGTCGCAGATCGAGCGGCGCGGAAGACATGCCTTCCAGCGTAGACCCGGAGGTCACGGGCGTGCGCGGGGTCTTCACGAATCCTGAACGCAGGCGGCGCGCGGACCCGTGGACCGCCTACAACTGGCCGTCATGAGCATCACCACGCAGACCTCAGGCAGCCCCGGAACCGGACCGGCCGCCACCCTCCGCGGCCCCGGACACGGGGTGCGGGCGGCCTGGATCATGACGGCATCCGGCTGGAGCGCCAACCAGTTCTCCGCGCTGCTCGGCGCCTACCGCTCCGAGCTCGGCCTCTCCGAATCCGCCGTCACCGGGCTCTTCGCCCTGTACGTCGTCGGGCTCGTCCCCGGCCTCCTCATCGGCGGCCCGCTGGCCGACCGGGCCGGACGCAGGCCGGTCGCACTGACGGCCCTCGCGCTGAACCTCCTGTCCACGGGGGTGCTGATGCTGGGGGCGGGCACCACGGGGTGGCTGTGGCCCGGGAGGTTCCTGACGGGGGTCAGCGCGGGGGCGCTCCTCGCGGCGGGCAGCGCGTGGATCAAGGAACTGTCGTCGCCTCCCCACGCGGCCGGGGGCGCCATGGCGTCGCGCCGGGCGGGCCTCTTCGTCTCGGCGGGCTTCGCCTCCGGCGGCCTCGTGGCGGCACTGATCGCCCGCTGGTCGGCGGCGCCGATGGTCATGGCGTACGTACCGCACGTACTGCTGGCCGCGGGGGCGGGCCTCGCCGCGCTGAGCGCACCGGAGACGGTGCGGCGGCACGGTGGGCATGGCGGTCACGACGGCGGCACCAAAACCCCGACCCGCACCGGGCGCCAGTTCCGCCGCGCGATCCTGCCCGTGGCCCCCTGGGTCTTCGCCGCCCCCAGCATCGGCTTCGCGACCCTGCCGGGACTCGTGCACGGCGGCCTCGTCTACGCGGGCGTGGCCACCGCCGTCGTCCCCGGGACGGGCCTGCTCGTGCAGCCCCTGGCCCGGCGGGTGGCCCGCCGCCACCGGCTCGCCACCGCCGTCGCGGGACTGCTCGTCGTCGCCGTCGGATTCGGCGCCGCCGCGCTCGCCGTGCGGGCGGTCAGCCCCGGTCTCGGCCTCGTCGCCGCCGCGGTCCTCGGCGCGGGGTACGGCTTCGTCCTGACGTACGGCCTCACGGAAATCTCCGCCCTGGCCCCGCCGCACCGCCTGGCCCGGCTCACCGCGTACTTCTGGACGGCCGCCTACGCGGGCATGCTCGCCCCGTACGCCGTATCGCTCCTGTCCGGCGTGGCGCACCCCCCGGCCCTCTTCACCGCGGCCGCCGTCCTCGCGGTCCTCTCCTGCGCCGTCCTCGTCGGTCTCGCGGAGCGGTCACCCGCGCACCCGGCTCCGCCGGGTTTGTAAGGTCGGCGGGCGCCATCCACCGAAAGCGGCACCTGCGAGAGGCACCACCATGACCACCGAGCTGAGCCCCGACACCCAGGCCCTGGCCGGGCTGCTTGAACAGGCCAGGAAGGAGTACGACGAACTCGCCGGGCGTGGCCTCGCCCTCGACCTGACCCGGGGCAAGCCCGCGCCCGAGCAGCTCGACCTCAGCGAGGACCTGCTGAGCCTGCCCGGTGGGCGCCACACGGCCGTCGACGGAACGGACGTGCGCAACTACGGCGGACTGCGGGGCCTGCCCGAGCTCCGCGAGATCTTCGCGGAGCTGCTCCAGGTGCCCGCGGCCCAGCTCCTCGCGCTCGGCAACTCCAGCCTTGAGCTCATGCACGACTGCCTCGTGCACGCCCTCCTCGGCGTGCTGCCCGGCACGGAGTCCCGCTGGGTGGACCAGGAGCGGATCGCGTTCCTGTGCCCCGTGCCCGGCTACGACCGGCACTTCGCGCTCTGCCAGCGCTTCGGCATCGACATGATCCCGGTGCCGATGACGGCAGAAGGACCGGACATGGCCGAGGTCGAGCGGATCGCCGCGGAGGACCCCGCGGTCAAGGGCATCTGGTGCGTGCCGAAGTACAGCAACCCCGACGGCGTCGTCTACAGCGACGAGACCGTGGCGCGGCTCGCCGCGATGCCGACCGCCGCGCCGGACTTCCGGATCTTCTGGGACAACGCGTACGCCGCTCACCACCTCACCGACGAGCCCGCCGAGATCGCCGACCTGCTCGCCGCGTGCGCCGCCGCCGGGCACGAGGACCGGGCGTTCGTCTTCGGCTCCACCTCGAAGATCACCTCGGCGGGTGCGGGCGTCGCGTTCTTCGGCTCGTCCCCGGCCAACGTGAAGTGGCTGCTCGCCAACAACCAGAAGCGGTCGATCGGCCCCGACAAGATCAACCAGCTGCGGCACGTGATGTTCCTGAAGGACGCGGAGGGTGTGCGGGCGCACATGGAGCGGCAGCGGGCCCTGCTACAGCCCAAGTTCGAGGCGGTCGCCCGGATCCTCGACGCGGAGCTCGGCGGCACGGGCCTCGCCACGTGGACCTCGCCCAAGGGCGGCTACTTCGTGACCCTCCAGGTCCCGGACGGCTGCGCCTCGGACGTCGTGCGTCTCGCTGCCGCGGTGGGGATCGTGCTGACTCCGGCCGGGGCGACGCACCCGTACGGTGACGATCCGCGTGACGCCGTCATCCGCATCGCGCCGAGCTACCCGGGTCTCGCGGAGCTGGAGCAGGCGATTGCGGGGCTGACGGTGTGTGTTCGCCTCGCGGGGTACGAGCGGGGGGTGCGGGCCGCGCGCTGAGTCCGGCTGGGGGTGCGTGGGGACCCGTGCGGGTCGGTCGTGGCTGATCGCGCAGTTCCCCGCGCCCCTTAGCGTGGGGTGTGCGCTGCCGGGTCTGTGCGGGTCCGTTGTGGTTGCTCGCGCAGTTCCCCGCGCCCCTAGCGGGGCTGCTCGACCCGTTCCAGGAACGGGGCGAGCAAGCCCGGTACCGCCTGTTCCGCGAAGGCGAGGCCCTCCGCTTCGGATACGTCGTAGGCCGCGTAAGCCTGCGCGCCCGCTGCCGTCGTCGCGCTCAGGGTCACCAGGCCTGCCCGGCGCTGTAGTACGGACTGCTTGACGGTCCAGCCGATCACTCCGCCGCGTCGCAGGGCCACCGTGGACCGCCGTAGCGTCCCGGAGCGCACCACGAGATAGTCGCCGTGGAGCGCGTGGCCCAGGCTGCGGTACGCGTCGTACGCGAGCGCCACCGCGACGGGGGCCAGGAGCGCCGCGGTCCCGGCGCCCAGGTAGGTCAGGACCGGCACGCCAAGGAGTGCGCCGAGCAGGACCAGGACGAGGGCGGGGGCCAGCGCCGCCGACAACGCCCAGCGGATCCGCCGCGCCCGCGCCGCCCGCGGATGCGCCGTGAGCCGCGCCGACGTGGGCGTCACCGGCTCCCGCAGGGCACGCGCCGCCACCTCACGCGCGAGCGCCCGCGGCGCCGCGGGCAGCAGGGTGCTCGGCCCCGCCTGGTCCTCCTCGTCGCGCCGCGAGAGCCCCGTGGCGACCGCGTCCACCCGGGCCGCCCCGGAGAGCCGCAGGCCGAGCGGCTCGACCACGTCGACGCCGCGCAGCCTGGCCTCCTCCAGGGAAACGGAACGGGTCGTGAAGAGCCCGCGCCGCACCCGCAGCGTGCCGCCGGGCTCCCGCTCCAGGCGGTAGCCCCACCACATCTCGACCCAGAGCCCGAGCGCCCCCACCGCCCCGGCCGCCAGCGCCCCCGCGATCAGCGCGAGGACCATGCCCGCGACCGACATCCCGCGAAAGGCGTCGCCCACCCGCTCGATGACCTCCTCCTGCACCCCGAACCACTCGCTGACCTGCATGATCGCCCCGCCCGCCGCGGCGGCGAGCGCCGAGGTGACGAAGGACAGGGGGGCGTAGCGGATCCAGCGGAGGTCGAGGGCGGCGATGGTGCCCTCCGCGTCGGACGCGGCGCCGGGGGCCGCACGGCGCAGGAGTTCGCGCCGCAGCCGTTCGCCCTCCGCCCTGCGGACGGCGCGGAGTTCGAGCGTGGCCTCCTGGCCCGCGCTCTGCTCGCCGGTGCCGATGCGGACCTCGACCAGGCCGAGGACGCGCAGCAGCGGGTGGGCGACGAGGTCGACGGAGCGTATGCGCTCCCTGCTGAGGGTGCGGTGTTTGGCGAAGAGGATGCCGCTGCGCAGTTCGGCGCGCTCCGGCCCGATGCGGTAGCGGCTGTGCCGCAGTCGCAGCGCCTCGATGCCCACGCCGCTCGCGATGAGCAGCAGGCTCAGGCCCACCGCCCAGGCGATCACGGGCCCCATGGCCACCCAGCCCTGGAAGCTGAGGGTGACCGGCAGGCCGACGGCGGTCACCACGCCGCCCGTCATCTGGACGGTGACGAGCAGCGAACGCCGGTCGAGCCGCCGCCAGTCGTGCTCCTCGGCGGCCTCGGCGGCCTCCGCGAGCCCGTTCACGTCGCGTCGCCCGGTGTCGCCTGGGTGACGAGCGCGAGCCGCTCGGCGAGTTCGGCGGCGGTCGCGTGGTCGAGGCCCTTGACCTTCAGGGCGCCCCTGGCGGACGCCGTGGTGACCGTGACGGTGGAGAGTCCGAAGATCCGCTGGACGGGCCCGCGCATGGTGTCGACGGTCTGCAGCCGCGACATCGGCGCGATCCGGGCCTCGGTCCAGAAGAAGCCGGTCCGTACGTACACCGCGTCGTCGGTGACCTCCCAGCGGTGCACCTTGTACCACCACAGCGGCAGCAGCACCCCGGCGAGCAGACCGACGGCCGCGATTCCTGCGGCGGGCAGCAGGAGCCAGAACCTGGCCGGAGCGATGAGCGCGCCGAGCAGGCCGAGGAGCGCCACCGGCGCGGCTGCCGTCAGCAGCAGTTGGGTGCGCCACCAGGCGACGGCACGGCGGTCCAGGGGGTGGCGCGGCGGCCGCAGCCGCACGCCGACCCCCTTGTCCTCCGCCGCTCTCTCGGCTCCTTGGTCAACAACCATGAGACGAAAGGTACTTGCTCGCCCAAGACGCCCGCTCGGGCGGGCGGGGGCACAGGGCTCAGGGCTCAGGGCTCAAGCGGGGGCTCCCCGATGAGCCCCGCGCCGTGTCGAGTACGGGGCCGAAGCGCTCGCTCACCCTGCGCAGGCACTCCCGCAGTCCGTCGTGCCGCTCGTCGACGCCGCCCGCGACCTCGGCACGGAAGAATCGGTCGCAGCTTCCACACACCATCTCCGGTACGGCCGACGGCGCCGACGCGGTGGTGGAGCGCGCTCAGCAGATCGCCTCGTACGGCCTCGACTTCGAGCTGCTGCATCTTCTGGTCAGCAGGGAGAGCATGGCTCTCTCCCTGCACAACACCGCGCGCCGGGAGGACGCCGTGCTGGACGAATATCTGGCCACGGTCTGCCGGCTCCGCGACGTCTGACGGGGCGAGCAAGTCGGCTGAAGTCGAGACTCGGTCTCAGTGCTGCTGCGGCTTCTGCGGAGTCGCCTCGCTCGGCCGCACGATGACGTACCCCTCGCCCTCCAGTTTCAGCTGCACGGCCTCGCCCGAGCCGCCCCGGATCATCGACCCGACGGACTGCGAACGGTGCAGGGAGGTGCTGAGGTGGGCGGTCCAGCCGACCACCGCGTCCGTGTCGACGAACACGGGCTGCTGCGGCGAGACGGGGATCACCAGCGGGCTGCCCTCACACATGAGGCCGAGCTGCCCCGCACCCGTGAAGACGCTGTTGAACAGCCCGCCGCCGGTCATCCCCGCGCCCTTCACGGTCTTGATCTCGTACGAGAGGGTCGCGTCGAAACAGAGGACGTTGCGGCCGTTCACCGTGAGGACGTCGCCGGGCTCGACGTCGACGATGAAGCAGTTCTGCGCCTCGTGCGCGAACCACGCCTCGCCCTGGCCGCGCACGGCCATCAACGGCAGCCCCTCCCCGGTCATGGCGCGCTTGAGCATGCCGCCCACGCCCTGCCCCTTGCGCTCGAACTGCAAGTTGCCCCGGTAGGCGATCATCGCCCCCTGCCGGGCCAGCATCTCGCCGTTCACCGCATACCTGACCGACTTGGCGTTCTGCAGGGTCATGCCGGGGGCGTGGGCGGGCTGGGCCATGTGTTCGCTGGAGAACAGGTCACTCTTCATGCCCACATCTTCGACTACGGCTGATGAGCACGGAAGCTCCTTCCGGCTGCGGTCTTGCGTCAAAAGTCGGTACGCCTACGGGTCGGTCGGCTCGGTTAGAGTCGCGCCGGTGGAGATCTCCGAACTGACCGACGCGGAACGGCGGGTGTGGGAGGCGGTTCCGCTGCAGCGGACCGTCGACTTCCGGCCGACGCGCGAAGGTGTCCCCACGGCCGGTGCGGACTGGGGGCCGGAACGGACGGTACGGGCCGAGGTGCTGCGGGCGCTGCTCCTCGACGGGCCCCGGCGGAACGGCGAGGTCCCGGTGCTCCGGGTCACCGGCGCCCGCATCACCGGGCAGCTCAACCTCCAGTACGCGGACGTCGCGGGCCCCGTCCACCTCTGGTCCTGCTACTTCGACGAAGTACCCGACCTGTACGGGGCGCACCTGCGCCAGTTGAACCTGGGCCGCTCCGTACTGCCCGGCCTGCACGCCATAGCGCTCCGCGTCGACGGCTCGCTGCGCATGACCGGTTGCCGCGTGCGCGGGCCCGTCCGGCTCGGCGGCGCGCGGATCTCCGGGGCGGTCTTCCTCGACGGGGCCCACGTGGGAGTGGAGGGCGTGACGTACTCCGAGCCCGTCCTCGCGCTCAACCGCGTGACCATAGACGACGACTTCCAGGCCGACGGCGGCTTCCGTGCGCACGGCCTGGTCCGCCTCTCGGGCGCGGTCATAGCCGGGAACATCACCTTCGACGACGCGCTGCTCAGCAATCCGGGCGGGACGGCGCTGCACGCGTCGAATCTGAGCGGGGGGACGGACCTCCATGCGATGCGGGTGCGGGCGAACGGGCGGCTGAACCTACGGGGGGCCCGCATTCCGGGGCAGCTCAACTTCGCCTACGCGCGGCTCTCCAACCCGGGCGGCGTGGCCTTGCGCGCCAGCAGTCTCACCGTCGGCGAGCTGTGGCTGCGCGGCGCCGCGCCCATCGAGGGCACCGTGAGCCTGCGCCGCGCCCAGCTCGACCTGCTGCACATCGCGCCCGAGACCTGGCCGGAAGAGGTCCGCTTGGACGGCCTGACCTACACCACCCTCGACCCCCACGAGCCGGTCCCTCGTCGCCTCCAGGCACTGGAACGTGACGCCGACGGCTACGTCCCGTACGCCTACGAGCAGTTGACCGCCGCTTACCGTCGCAGCGGGGACGACGCGTCAGCCCGTACCGTCCAGCTCGCCAAGGAACGCCGTCACCGGGCCACCCTCGCGTGGCCCGCGCGGGTCTGGGGCCACCTCCAGGACG
Source organism: Streptomyces sp. NPDC046465 (assembly GCF_040646035.1). NCBI lineage: Bacteria > Bacillati > Actinomycetota > Actinomycetes > Kitasatosporales > Streptomycetaceae > Streptomyces > Streptomyces sp. NPDC046465. Next base: position 459,563 of record NZ_JBEYZK010000001.1, on the reverse strand, counting down.
TGACCGTCGGCTACGGCTTCCGGCCCACGCGGGCGGCGGTCTGGCTGCTCTCGCTGCTGCTCGTGGGCGCCGTCACGTACGCGGTGCGGCAGCCGACGGCGTTGAAGCCCGAGGAGTCCCCGGAGTTCAACCCCCTCTTCTACACGCTCGACCTGCTGCTCCCGATCGTCGACTTCGGCCAGGAACGGGCGTATGCCGCGCAGGGGGCGTACCAGTGGTTCGGGTATGCGCTGATCGTGCTGGGCTGGACCCTCGCGACGACGATCGCGGCGGGCGTGACGCGGTCGATCAGTCGCCAGTAGCGCGCCGCCGGACGCCGGTCACGAAGGCGGTCCAGGCGGGGGCGCCGAGCAGGAGGGTGGGGCCGAGGACCCCCATCTTACTGTCCCGCACGGGCACGATTCCGGGTACGCCGTCGGCAACCTCGACGCAGTTGTCGCTTTCGTCGCCGCTGCTGTAGCTGCTCTTGCGCCAACGGGCGGCGCCGATGAAGTCGTACGCGACCTCGACGCAGTCCTCCCCGCCGTTGCCGCCGCTGTAGCTGCTCTTGCGCCAGCGAGCGTTGCTCAAGTCGTACTCGCGCATCGTCTGTAGTCCTCCGACACCGACTCAATCAGGTCCAGGGACGCCTCCGGCGACATCGCGACGGCCCTGAGCAGATCGTAAGTCGACTGCGTCCGCTTCACCACTGTCGGGTCGTCCAGGAGATTCCCCGAAAGCACCGCTTCTGTATAGACCGTTGGCGGGGCATCCTCGAACTCCATGAGCTTCATCATCTTGCCCATATCCGGGTACGCCCCGGCGGCGAACGGCAGCACCTGCACCACCACCATGCGTTCACGCATCATCGCCGCGACGTGATCGAGCTGTTGCGCCATCGCGACGGGCCCTCCGACGGGGATAAGTAGCACCGTTTCGTGCAGGATCGCCCAGTACGCGGGTCGTGCAGCGTCTTTGAGAAGTAGCGCACGATCCATTCGACCCCTGATCAGCTCCTCGATGTACTCGTCGGTGGCGAACGGGTTGCTGCCCAGGAAGACCGCTCGCGCGTACTCGGGGGTCTGTAGGAGCCCCGGCATCACCGACGGCGCGAACTCGCAGATGCTCGTCGCCAGCCGCTCCAGCTCCGCCGCGTGAGCGAAGTACTCCGTAAAGGGCTGATCCTTGATGAGCTTGCGCCACAACCTTTCGAAAAAGCCATCGGTTTGTAGAACCTCATCGATCCGTTCCGCCACATCCAACTGCGGTTTACGAATTGCCTGTTCGAACTGGCCGATGTATCCACCGGAGACAAAGACCCTCGTGCCCAGCACGGACTGGCTGAGCCCCGCATCCTCGCGCCTCCGCTTCAGCTCTGCGCCGAAGAACTCCCACGCTGCTTGCCGTGAACCATTGGCCATGGCCAACCGCCTTCCGCTGCCCCGCAGTTGTAGAGGGCAGACTCCTGCCGATTCTAGGCACAAGCCGTCACCGTAGTGGTGCGAAGAGTGAAATCCGGAGGCGAAGGGGAGCCACGTGAAGGCGGATGGAAAGCATCACGCAGAGGCATGTACCGAACATGCGGAGGAAACCGTGACGGAATTGCGGGACGCACTCGGGCAGGCGGGAATTACGTTGCCGTCGTTGGGGATCGATCCGGCGTCACTCGCCAGGGAGGCACCCTGTCCGCGCATTGAATTGGGCGGGTGTTCCGCCGACACCGCGGCCCGGCTCGCCGCCGCCCTGAGGAGGACGGGATGAACCTCGACCTTCCCGTCGGCGCGTACGTGGTCGACACCCGCAGCGGCCTGGTCGGCCGGGTCATGGGGCACGAGGGCCCGTACGTCCAGCTGCGCCCCTACGGAGGGGGCCGCGAATGGGACTGCACTCCGGAGGCCGTCCGCACGGCGACCACCGCGGAACGGCTGCGCGCGGCGACGGCGTACGCGAACGCCCGCAGCCGGGGCGAGGTGCCTTGACGGGCGCCGGAGTGACACCCGTGCCCGGGGAGCCGCCCGCATACGCGAGAATGGCCCCATGAGTCTGTTCCGCGACGACGGCATCGTGCTGCGCACCCAGAAGCTGGGTGAAGCGGACCGCATCATTACGTTGCTCACGCGCAGTCACGGGCGGGTACGGGCCGTGGCCCGGGGTGTGCGGCGGACCAAGTCCAAGTTCGGGGCGCGGCTTGAGCCCTTCTCCCATGTCGACGTGCAGTTCTTCGCGCGGGGGAGCGAGCTGATCGGGCGGGGGCTTCCGCTCTGCACGCAGAGTGAGACGATCGCTCCGTACGGTGGCGGGATCGTCACCGATTACGCGCGGTACACGGCCGGGACGGCCATGCTGGAGACCGCCGAGCGGTTCTCCGACCACGAGGGTGAACCGGCGGTGCAGCAGTATCTGCTGCTCGTCGGCGCGCTGCGGGTCCTGTCCCGCGGCGAGCACGAGCCCCACCTCGTACTCGACGCGTTCCTGCTGCGCTCCCTCGCCGTGAACGGCTACGCGCCGAGCTTCACCGACTGTGCGAAGTGCGGTATGCCGGGCCCGAACCGGTTCTTCTCGGTGGCGGCGGGCGGATCGATTTGCGTCGACTGCCGGGTGCCCGGCAGCGTCGTCCCGTCGGCGGAGACGCTCACGCTGCTCGGCGCGCTGCTCACCGGCGACTGGGAGACGGCGGACGCGTGCGAGGCGCGGCACGCCAGGGAGGGGAGCGGGCTTGTTTCCGCCTATCTGCACTGGCATCTGGAGCGCGGACTGCGCTCTTTGCGGTACGTAGAGAAAAGCACGTAGGAAACAGCTAGGTAGGAGAGAGCCCCCCATGGCACGACGCGGAATCCTCGGACGGTCCCGCCGCGAGTACACGCTGCCCGAGCCTCACCCCTCGGGCGCGCGGCCGCCGAAGATCCCCGGTGAGCTCGTCCCGCAGCACGTGGCGATCGTCATGGACGGCAACGGACGCTGGGCCAAGGACCGCGGCCTGCCGCGTACCGAGGGGCACAAGGTCGGCGCGGAGCGCGTCCTGGACGTGCTGCAGGGCAGCATCGAGATGGGCGTCGGCGCGATCTCGCTCTACGCCTTCTCCACCGAGAACTGGAAGCGGTCGCCGGACGAGGTGAAGTTCCTGATGAACTTCAACCGCGACTTCATCCGCAAGACCCGCGACCAGCTGGACGACCTCGGGGTGCGGGTGCGCTGGGTGGGCCGGATGCCCAAGCTGTGGAAGTCGGTCGCCAGGGAGCTGGAGATCTCCCAGGAGCAGACCAAGGACAACGACAAGCTCACCCTGAACTTCTGCATGAACTACGGCGGCCGCGCCGAGATCGCGGACGCGGCGCAGGCCCTCGCCGAGGACGTGAAGGCGGGCAGGCTCAATCCGTCCAAGGTCAACGAGAAGACCTTCGCGAAGTACCTGTACTACCCGGACATGCCGGACGTCGACCTCTTCCTGCGCCCGAGCGGCGAGCAGCGCACGTCCAACTACCTGCTCTGGCAGAGCGCCTACGCCGAGATGGTCTTCCAGGACGTCCTGTGGCCGGACTTCGACCGGCGCGACCTGTGGCGGGCCTGCCTCGAATACGCGGGGCGGGACCGCCGCTTCGGCGGCGCGATTCCGAACGAGGAGCAGATCGCGAACAGTTGATCAGGGGCTGATCAGGGGGTGTGGGGGTACGGGGTACCCCCACACCGAGAAGGGTGAGTGGGCGGGGAGTACCGGCCCGCGAGGGCTCCGCTCACGCCGCCGCGCAGTCGGCACACGTGCCGAAGACCTCCACCGTGTGCGCCACGTTCACGAAGCCGTGCTCCGTGGCGATCGTCTCGGCCCACTTCTCGACCGCGGGGCCCTCCACCTCGACCGCCTTGCCGCAGACGCGGCAGACCAGGTGATGGTGGTGGTCGCCGGTCGAGCAGCGGCGGTAGACCGTCTCGCCCTCGTTGGTGCGCAGGGCGTCGACCTCGCCGGCGTCGGCGAGGGACTGCAGGGTGCGGTAGACCGTGGTCAGACCGACCGAGTCGCCCTTGTGCTTGAGCATGTCGTGCAGCTCCTGCGCACTGCGGAACTCGTCCACGTCGTCGAGTGCCGCGGCCACCGCCGCACGCTGGCGGGTCGACCTGCCTCGAACCGGGGCTCCCACGGTTGCCTCCTCGCGTCGCGCTCTGGTCTGGGGCCTGCCGGGCCATTGTGCCAGGTCGGGCAGGAGCCAGGTCAGGTCTTGGCCATCGGCTGGGCCGGTACCGAGCACTCCGCGGGGTCACCGGCCGCCTCCGCGGCGGCCACGGCCCGCGCTCTGCGCCTGGCCAGCGGTGTCGCGAGGACCGTGAGGACGATGAAGACGCCGATGGTGAGCAGCACGATCGTCGCGCCCGGCGGGACGTCCTGGTAGTACGACGTGACGGTGCCGCCGAGCGTCACCGCGACGCCGATCGCCACCGCGACCACGAAGGTCACCTTGAAGCTCCGGGTGAGCTGCTGCGCCGCCGCGACCGGCACCACCATCAGCGCGGAGACCAGGAGCAGGCCCACGACCCGCATGGCGACGGTGACGGTGACCGCCGCGGTGACGGCGATGAGCAGGTTCAGGGCCCGCACCGGCAGGCCGGTGACGCGCGCGAACTCCTCGTCCTGGCTGACCGCGAAGAGCTGGCGGCGCAGCCCGACCGTGACCAGGACCACAAACGCGGCGAGCAGACAGATCGCCGTGACGTCGTCCTCGGAGACCGTCGAGAGCGAGCCGAAGAGGTACGACTGGAGGTTGGCGTTCGAGCCGCCGGGGGCGAGGTTGATGAACATGACGCCGCCCGCCATGCCCCCGTAGAACAGCATGGCGAGCGCGATGTCGCCGCGGGTCTTGCCGTACCAGCGGATCAGCTCCATGATCACGGCGCCGACGATCGCGACGGCCGTCGCCATCCACACGGGAGACGCCGAGAGCAGGAAGCCGAGGCCGACGCCGGTCATCGCGACGTGGCCGATGCCGTCGCCCATCAGGGCCTGGCGGCGCTGGACGAGGTAGATGCCGACGGCGGGCGCGGTGATGCCGACCAGGACGGCGGCGAGCAGCGCCCGCTGCATGAAGGCGTAGTCGAGGAGTTCCATCGTTCTTTCGTCCTCAGGTCAGCAGGCCGGTACGGACCGGCTCCGCGTCGGCGGGGTGCGGGTGGACGTGGTCGTGGCCGGGCAGCGCGTGCTGGCCGACGGCGCGCGGCGGCGGCCCGTCGTGCAGGACGCAGCCGTCGCGCAGCACCACGGCGCGGTCGATCAGCGGTTCCAGCGGGCCGAGTTCGTGCAGGACGAGCAGGACGGAGGCGCCGCCCGCGACCTGCTGGCGCAGGGTGGCCGCGAGGACCTCCTGGCTGGCCAGGTCGACGCCCGCCATCGGCTCGTCCATGATCAGGAGTTCCGGTTCGGAGGCGAGCGCGCGGGCGATGAGGACCCGCTGGTGCTGGCCGCCGGAGAGGGCGTTGACGGAGTCCTTGGCGCGGTCGGCGAGGCCGACGAGGTCGATGGCGCGGGCGACGGCCTCGCGGTCGGCCTTGCGCAGCACGCCGAAGCGGGAGCGGGAGAGCCGCCCGGAGGCGACGACCTCGCTGATCGTCGCGGGCACGCCGCCCGCGGCGGTGGTGCGCTGCGGCACGTACCCGACGCGGGCCCAGTCGCGGAAGCGGCGGCGCGGGGTGCCGAAGATCTCGACGTCGCCGCCGGTGACGGGGACCTGGCCTATGACGGTGCGCACGGCGGTGGACTTGCCCGAGCCGTTGGCGCCGAGGAGGGCGACGACCTCGCCGCGGCGCACGGCGAGGTCGATGCCGCGAAGGACGGGGCGCGAGCCGAGCTCGGCCGTCACGCCGCGCAGGGAGACGACGGCTTCGCGGGTCTCGGCGTGCTCACTCATGGCTGGTGCCTCCGTAGCCGCGGTGGTGGGGGTCACTTGGCGCCCAGGGCCTTCTGGAGGGCCTTGAGGTTGGACTGCATGACCTGGATGTAGTCCGTGCCCTTGGAGTCGTCGGTGATGCCCTCGATGGGGTCGAGCACGTCCGTCTTGAGGCCGGTGTCCTTGGCGAGGGTCTGCGCCGTCTTGTCGCTGACGAGCGTCTCGTAGAAGACGGTGGTGACGCCGTCGGCCTTCGCCATCTTCTGGAGGTCCTTGACGCGCTTGCCGCTGGGCTCGGCCTCGGGGTCGAGGCCGCTGATGGCCTCCTCGGTGAGGCCGTAGCGCTCGGCGAGGTAGCCGAAGGCGGCGTGGGTGGTGATGAAGACCTTGGAGTCGGTGTCCTTCAGGCCGTTCTTGAAGGACTTGTCCAGGCCACCGAGCTTCTTCACGAGCTTCGCGGTGTTCTTCTCGTACGTCGCCGCGTTGTCCGGGTCGGCCTTCTCCAGGGCCTTGCCGACGCCCTCGGCGACCTCGGCGTACTTCACGGGGTCGAGCCAGATGTGGGGGTCGGCGCCTTCGTGGGAGTGGCCGTGGTCGTGCCCCTCGTGGCCCTCTTCCTCGTGCTCCTCGGCGTGCCCGCCGACCTCGTTGCCGTGCTTCTCCATGCTGGTGAGGGAAGCGGCGTCGACCTTGGTCTTGATGCCGGACTCGTCGATCGCGTCGTCGACGGCGGGCTGTAGGCCCTTGAGGTAGAGGGCGACGTCCGACTCTTCGAGCTGGCCGCGCTGCTGGACGGAGACGTCCAGGTCGTGCGGCTCCTGGCCGGGCTCGGTGAGGCTGGTGACGGACACGTGGCCGCCGCCTATCTGCTCCGCCAGGTACTGCATGGGGTAGAACGACGCCACCACGTCGAGCTTGCCGTCCTTGTCGTCCGCGGCGGAGGTCGTCGAGCAGGCGGTCAGTGCCGTGAGGCCGAGGACCGTGGCGGAGGCGAGGGCGGCGGTGGGTATCAGGCGTCGTCGTACGTTCATGACACTCATTTTCAACAAAAGTGGAAACGATTGTCAACAAGGCCTCCGCGGGGCCTCCGCGGGGCCTCCGCAAGGCCTCCGCGAGAGCGTGCGCGGGGCCGTGTACGGGGAACCGATTTGATTAGGGGGGTAAGGCCGCCGGTAACCTGAAGCATTCGCTCCCGAAGCCGCTGCCCCGGCAGTACTTGCTTCGTCCGCCGTCGTAATGAAGAGAGCACCGTGGCCGCCGACAAGATCGACACCATCGTCAGCCTGAGCAAGCGCCGTGGCTTCGTTTTTCCCTGCAGTGAGATCTACGGCGGTCAGCGTGCCGCCTGGGACTACGGGCCGCTCGGCGTCGAGCTGAAGGAGAACCTCAAGCGCCAGTGGTGGCGCTACATGGTCACCTCGCGCGAGGACGTCGTCGGCATCGACTCGTCGGTGATCCTGGCCAGCGAGGTCTGGCAGGCCTCCGGCCACGTCGCGACCTTCTCCGACCCGCTCACCGAGTGCCTCTCCTGTCACAAGCGCCACCGCGCCGACCACCTGGAAGAGGCCTACGAGGCCAAGCACAACCGTCCGCCGGCCAACGGCCTCGCGGACGTCAACTGCCCCAACTGCGGCACCAAGGGCCAGTTCACCGAGCCCAAGCAGTTCTCCGGCATGCTCGCCACGCACCTCGGCCCGACCCAGGACACCGGCTCCGTCGCCTACCTGCGTCCCGAGACCGCGCAGGGCATCTTCACCAACTTCGGCCAGGTCCAGCAGACCTCGCGCCGCAAGCCGCCCTTCGGCATCGCGCAGATGGGCAAGTCCTTCCGCAACGAGATCACGCCCGGCAACTTCATCTTCCGGACCCGCGAGTTCGAGCAGATGGAGATGGAGTTCTTCGTCAAGCCGGGCGAGGACGAGCAGTGGCAGGAATACTGGATGGAGCAGCGCTGGAACTGGTACACCGGCCTGGGCCTGCGCGAGGAGAACATGCGGTGGTTCGAGCACCCGAAGGAGAAGCTCTCCCACTACTCCAAGCGCACCGCTGACATCGAGTACCGCTTCCGCTTCGGCGGCAGCGAGTGGGGCGAGCTCGAGGGCGTCGCCAACCGCACCGACTACGACCTGACCGCGCACTCCAAGGCGTCCGGCCAGGACCTGTCGTACTTCGACCAGGAGGCCGGTGAGCGCTACACCCCGTACGTCATCGAGCCCGCCGCCGGTGTCGGCCGCACCATGCTGGCCTTCATGCTCGACTCGTACTTCGAGGACGAGGCGCCCAACGCCAAGGGCAAGATGGAGAAGCGCACGGTCATGCGCTTCGACCACCGCATCGCCCCGGTGAAGGTCGCGGTCCTGCCGCTGTCCCGGAACCCGGAGCTGTCCCCGAAGGCCAAGGGCCTCGCGACCGCGCTCCGGCAGAACTGGAACATCGACTTCGACGACGCGGGCGCCATCGGCCGCCGCTACCGCCGCCAGGACGAGATCGGCACGCCGTACTGCGTGACCGTCGACTTCGACACCCTCGACGACAACGCCGTGACGGTGCGCGAGCGCGACACGATGAAGCAGGAGCGCGTCTCCCTCGACCAGATCGAGGGCTACCTCGCCACGCGCCTCGTGGGCTGCTGACGCGGTGACGTTTTCGGCGTGACGCCGCACAGAAGCCCCCGGTTCCGGGTTATGGAACCGGGGGCTTCTGTGCACACTGTGGCGCATGCCTCCAACGACCACGAGCAGGGTCAGACGATGGGACCAGCACGGACGCGAACACGTCGTCCAGGTCCAGAAGGCGGGTGTGCAGCGCGAGTTGAGCTGCGAAACCTGCGGCTGGCGCAGGAAGGCGCAGTTCCTGCCGTGGCTCAAGGCGGAGGAGCACCTGTCGGAGGAGCATCAGGCGACGGTGCATCCGTCGCCCTGACAGGCCCTAATCGCCCTGGGACCACGCGGCCACCGGCAGGGACAGATAGATGCCGAAGTCCTCGCGGCCGGTCGCGGTCCGGATGTCGTCGTGCAGCCGGTCCACCCGCGCCTGCCGGTCGGCGGCCCTGCTCTCGAACCACTTCGACCGCACCTCGATCACGAAGTCCAGGCCGCTGCGGTCCCACGGCCCGAGCTCCTTGAACCGCAACTCCACGTCGCCCGCCTGGAGATCGCCGTCGTACGGCTCCTCGGGGCACTCCACCGCGAGGGAGATCAGATGGGGGAGGGCCGTACCGAGTTCGCGGAGCGTTTCCTCGGGGACGTGGGGCGCGTAGGTGATCTCGACGAGAGGCATTGGACCAGCCTAACCAGGGCCCGTGCTCGCCGGGCGGCGCGGGAGCGGGAGGTCTAGGCTGAACGGTGAACGTCAAACGGAATGCCTCCCGCCGCTTCAGCGGTCGGTAGAGAGCTTCCTGGGCGCATCACCATGGGAGGCATCATGTCTCTGCCCACTGACGACCCGGTCACCCCTCCGGTCCACGGCGCGGTGACCTGGCTCACGGACATGAACGACGTGGCCCTGCAAGTGAGTCGGGACACGTACGGCTTCTATCAGTACCTCAGCGAGATCAATGGCGGCACCGCCGATGAGGGCGGTCGCCCGGGTGTCGGTCCGCAGGTACTGATCGCCGCGCTCGGGGTGGGTGCCCAGTTCCAGGCGAACATCATCGCGGCGGCGAACCTCGGCAACAGCATCGCCCAGACGGTCCTGAGCGGCAAGAGCACCCCCGGAGAGCTGCAGATCAACGTCATCAACAGGTCGTCCTGCACGGTGACTTGCTTCAACTACACCGCCACCGGCGGACCGGGCATCAGCAACGTCCCCGACCCGCTCTTCACCGGACAGAGCGACGTGGTCACGATCACCGACGACTCGGAGATCGAGAAGGACGCGAAGATCGACCTCGACTTCAGCATCGGCAACGGGGCCCCGATCGGCGCCACGGCGGACAGCTCGATCATCAATTTCAACATGGCGTACCAGTACAGCGAGGATGACTCCGAGAACGAACGGTGGTTCCTGACGGCGGCCGTCGACGGAAGCTCGCCCAACGTCTTCCCCAAGGCGCTGCAGATGTTCGGCTTCACCTACGCGCCCACCGACCCGACCCAGTACCCGGGCTTCGGCGTCTACACGGGACCGGTCGAGACCGGGAGCGGGTCGATCTCGATGGTGATCTACGACCGCTAGGGCCCACAGGGGTCCCGGGGGCAGGGGTGGTCTCGCGCCCTCTTGCCGGGGCCGAAGGCGCTTCCTATGGTGCGGCCATGAGTATCCCCACCGAGTCGATCGGCAGCATCCCCCGCCCGAGCGCCCTCCAGGAGGCACTCGCCGAGCACGCCCAAGGACACCTGAAAGACGCCGAACTGGCCGAGCTCCAGGACCAGGCCACCGCCGACACCCTGGCCAGGCTGGCGGAGCTGGGCTGTCCCGTCCTTGCCGACGGCGAGCAGGCCAAGCCCAGCTTCGCCACCTACCCGATCACCGGCCTGACCAGCCTCGACCCAGCAGGCGCCGTCATCCCGTTCGCCGACGGCCACACCCGGCAGTTACCCACGCTGACCGCCGGACCGTTCCGCTACCAGGTCCACGCGGACGCCTATCTGCGCAACGCCCGGCGGCACACCGACCGTCCGCTCAAGCAGGCGGTGATCGCGCCCTCTGCGCTCAGCCTGCTCTACCCGGCCGACCCCATCGAGGGGTATCCCCGCGAGGCGTTCCTGCGGGATCTCGCCGACGAGGCGGAGGCCGACATCCGCCGCTGCCTGGAGGCGGGCGCGCACGTGGTGCAGCTCGACTTCACCGAGGGCCGCCTCTCCCTCAAACTCGACCCGAGCGGCGCGCTCCTCGACGACTTCATCGCGCTGAACAACGAGGTGCTCGGCCGCTTCACCGAGGCCGAGCAGGCCAGGCTCGGCGTGCATACCTGCCCGGGCGGCGACCACAACTCCACCCACAGCCTGGACGTCGACTACGCGGCTCTGCTGCCCAAGTTCTTCCAGCTCAAGGCAGGCAACTTCTACGTCCAGCTCGCCAGCGAGGCCGACCCCGAACGCGTGCTGCGGATCATCGCCGAACAACTCCGCCCCGGCATCCGGGTGTTCGTCGGCGTGATCGACCCGATCAGTAGCACCGTGGAGACGCCCGAAGAGGTACGCGACCGGGTCCTGCTCGCCGCCCGCCACATTCCGGTCGACCAGCTGGGCACCTGCGACGACTGCGGCTTCTCGCCGTTCGCCGACGACACCTCCACCTCCCGCGAACTCGCCTTCGCCAAGATCGACGCCCGGGTGAAGGGAACCGCGCTGGCCGCCGAGGCCCTCGGCCTGGAATAGGAAGCCGCACCCCCTGGGGGCTAGGACCCCCTTGGGAGCTAGGAGTAGGAGCGCAGTCCTCGGATCGTCAGATCCAGCACCGCCGTGAACGCGTCCTCGATGCCGGGGCGGGACCAGTGCGCCGCGTAGGCGGGGTCGTGGAAGCGGGACGTGGCGTCGAAGACGGCGCGGGCCGTGACGGCGGGAGCGTCGGAGGCGAAGTCCCCGCTGTCGACGCCCTGTTGGACGATGGCCGTCAGCTGGCCCGTGAGATCGGCGATGTGGTCGTCCACCACGTCGCTGTTCTCGTCGACGAGCACCGAGTACGTGGCGAAGAGTTCGGGGTCGTCCCCCGCCTTGTGCTGCTTGGCCTCGAAGAGTCCCGCGAGCCAGGCGCGGAGCTTCGCCTCGGGGGGCTCGGCGCCGGTGACGACCGCCGAAAGCGTCCGCGACGTACGGTCGAGCCAGCGCCGCGTCACCGCGCCGCGCAGCTCCGCCTTCGTACGGAAGTGGCGGTACACCGTGCCGTGGCTCACGCCGAGGGCGCGGGCCACGTCGACCACCGTGGCCTTGGCCGCGCCGTGGCGGCGCAGCACCTCCTCGGTCGCTTCGAGGATGCGCTCGGGGGTCAGGGGAGCCGCGGTAGCCATGGCACAGACCGTACCCGTGGGCGGCTCAGTGCTCGCTGTCGAGGTGTGCCATCTGCGCTTCCGGGTAGCGCGCACCGGCCGCCGCGTCCGCGGGCACGGCCGCCTCGATCGCCGCCAGGTCCGCGTCGTCGAGCGTCACGTCGAGGGCGCCGAGCGCCTCGTCGAGCCGGTCCCTGCGGCGCGCCCCGACCAGCGGCACGATGGCCGCGTCGTGGCGGGGGCCCTGCGCGAGCACCCAGGCGATGGCGGTCTGCGCGACGCTGACGCCCTTCTGGTCGGCGATCTTCCGCAGGGCGTCGACCAGGTCCAGGTTGCGGTCGAGGTTCTCGCCCTGGAAGCGGGGGCTCATCGAACGGAAGTCGGTGGCGGCCAGCTGCCGGTCGCGGGTGAAGTGGCCGGAGATCAGGCCGCGCGAGAGCACGCCGTACGCCGTGACGCCGATGCCGAGCTCGGCGGCCGTCGGCAGGATTTCCGCCTCGATGCCGCGCGAGATCAGGGAGTACTCGATCTGCAGGTCGGAGATGGGGGCCGTGGCCGCCGCCCGGCGGATCGTGTCGGCGCCGACCTCGGAGAGGCCGATGTGCCGCACGTGTCCCTTCTCGACCAGCTCCGCGATGGCGCCCACTGTCTCCTCGACCGGGACGTCGGGGTCGAGGCGGGCGATGCGGTAGACGTCGATGTGGTCGACGCCGAGGCGCTGCAGTGAGTACGCGGCGAAGTTCTTCACCGCGGCCGGACGGCCGTCGTAGCCCGACCAGCCGCCGTCCGGGTCGCGCAGGGCGCCGAACTTCACGCTGGTCAGCGCCTGTTCGCGGCGGGCTGCGGGGGCGGCGCGCAGGGCCTCGCCGATCAGCATCTCGTTGTGGCCCATGGCGTAGAAGTCGCCGGTGTCCAGGAGGGTGACGCCCGCTTCGAGGGCGGCGTGGATCGTCGCGATGGACTCGGCGCGGTCCGCTTCTCCGTAGAGCGCGGACATGCCCATGCAGCCGAGGCCGAGGGCGGAGGTGCGGGGGCCGGTGGTTCCGAGGGTGAGAGTACGCATGCGTCCACCATGACATGACAGATGACAGATTTCAATATCTGTCATCTGTCATCTGTCATGTCTTCAGCATTCGGGGCAGCCGCAGGCTCAGCAGAGCCAGCCAGAGCAGCCCCGCCAGCTGCACGCCGAGCGCCGTCACGAACGCGTCCCGCATGCCGAGGCCAGGCACGAGCGCCAGGAAGAGCGAGCCGATCGTCGCCACCCCCACGGCCAGGCACGACTGCTGCACGGTCGCCACGAGGCCGCTGCCCGCACCCGCCCGCGCGGCGGGCACGGCCGCGAGCGCGATCCGGTAGTAGAGCGTGAGCTGGACGCCCTGCCCGGCGCCGCACAGCAGCAGGCCCGGCGCGAGGGCGAGCGGGGAGAGCCCGGACCACGACGACCACAGCACCGTCAGGCCGAGGACGGTCAGGCCCACCGCGTGCACCAGCGCGGCCCGGGTCATCGCACGGGTGCCCCACCGGCGCACCAGACGCGGCACGAGCATCGCCGCCGGGATCTGCGTGAGACCCATGGGGACCACCGTCAGGCCCGCCCGCAACGCCCCGTAGCGCAGCCCCTGTTGCAGGAGGATCGCGAACCCGAACATGAAGCCGCTGAACCCGATGCAGATCGGCACGCCGAGGACCAGGCTCCTGCGTACCGCGGGCTCGCGGAGCAGCGAAGGGGGCAGCAACGGACTGCCGCCGGTGCGCTCGGCGCGGCCCTCCACGGCCCCGAAGGCCCAGCCGAGCAGCGGGGCGGCGACCAGCAGGAGCACGGACCACAGCGGCCGGCCCGTCGCGCGCCCCTCCGTCAGGGGCAGCAGGAGCGCGGTCAGCGCCCCGGCGAACAGGACGGTGCCGAGGACGTCGCTGCGCGCGGGCCGCTCGACACGGCTGTCCGGCACCGTGCGCGCGCCGACAGCCACGGCCGCCGCGGCGATCGGCACATTGACGAGGAACACCGCGCGCCAGCCGGTGCCGCCCAGGTCCGCGGCGACCAGGGCGCCGCCGAGCGCCTGGCCGAGCAGGCCCGCGACGCCGCTCACGGCGCCGTACAGGGCGACGGTCCGTGCCCGCCGCTCGCCGCGCGTCGTGGCGTGGATGGTGCCGAGGACCTGCGGCAGCATCAGCGCGGACGCGGCGCCCTGCGCCCCCCGCGCCCCCACCAGCCACCACGCGCCGGGCGCGAGCCCGCAGGCCAGCGAGGTCAGTCCGAAGGCGGCCACGCCCCACAGGAAGAGCCTGCGGCGCCCGTACGTGTCGCCGAGCCGGCCGCCGAGGACGAGCAGCACGGCGTACGCCACCGCGTAGCCCGCGACGACCATCTCCAGGGTGGCGGGGGAGGCGTGCAGGTCGCGCTCGATGCTGGGCAGCGCGATGTTGACGACGAAGAAGTCGATGCTGGAGAGGGAGGCGCCGAGGAGGACGGTGAGGAGGGCGAGGGGGGTCAGGGTGGCGGGTCCGGGGGGCGCGCCGTCCGCGGAGGGCCTGTCGCTGGCGGTGTCGCTGCCCGTATCCGTGGTGCTGGCGGTGGCGGTGGCGGTCTCGGTGTTCGATGGGCGGGTCACGGATACGACGATGTTCCGGCCCGCAGAGGGGTACCAGAGTCTCCTTATCCTGGTACCGGGCGAACCTGGAAACAGGCTGCGGTATGCGCCAACCTTGGGTGGTGACCGTTACAGCCGTCCCGGCCGGACCGGGTGCCGACATCCGCCGCCAAGAGCTCGCCGCCTTCCTCCGCAGCCGCCGCGAGCGCGTCACGCCCGAACAGGTGGGCCTGCCCCGCGGCACCCGCCGCCGTACGCCGGGACTGCGCCGCGAGGAGGTCGCGCACCTCGCCTGTGTGGGCGTCACCTGGTACACGTGGCTGGAGCAGGCACGATCCATCAAGGTGTCCGCGCAGGTCGTCGACGCCATCGCACGCGCCCTCCTGATGGACCCCGGTGAGCGCGCCCACCTCTTCGCGCTCGCCGGAGCCGTCGACCCCCGCCCCGAGGCCGAGTGCACCGCCCTCCCCGCGGAGCTCCGGCGCCTGGTCCGCCGCCTCGGCCCCTACCCGGCCACCGTGCAGAACGGCCGCTACGACGTCCTCACCTACAACCGCGCCTGGACGCACGTCTTCGGCGACTTCGACGCGATGGCGCCCCGCGACCGCAACTGCCTCTGGCTCCTGGCCACCAGCGAGAGCTGGCGCGAGACGTTCATCGACCGCGACGAGATGCTGCGCGACCTGGTCGCCAAGTTCCGCGGCTCCATGACCGAGCACGGCGTCGCCGAACCGGCCTGGAGAGAGCTGCGGGACCGGCTGGCCGGGGCCTCCGCCGAGTTCCGCGAGCTGTGGGAGCGGCACGAGGTGGCGACCATGTCACCGCACGTCAAGCGGTACCAGCACCCGCAGGTCGGCCTGCTCCGCCTGGAGCACCGGATGCTGTGGACGGCCCCGCTGGTGCAGTCGTACCGCTTGATCGCGTACGTACCCGCCGACGACGTGACGGAGGACCGCCTGGAGCGCCTTGCGGAGCTGTCCGGGGGTGGCCCCGGGGGAGTGCTGGAGGGGTACCGGGGGAGTGTGGGACGGCCGCCCGCGGAGTGAGGGACAATGAAGGGTCCCGTCATACGTTCCGGAGATCATCGATGCCGTCCCAGCCGCAGCCCCTGTCGATCGGCCCGCACACCGTGCAGCCGCCCGTCGTGCTCGCCCCCATGGCGGGGATCACGAACGCGCCGTTCCGGACGCTGTGCCGGGAGTTCAGTGGAGGCAAGGGCCTCTTCGTCAGCGAGATGATCACCACGCGCGCCCTGGTCGAGCGCAACGAGAAGACCATGCAGCTGATCCACTTCGACGAGACCGAGAAGCCCCGGTCCATCCAGCTGTACGGCGTCGACCCCGCGACCGTCGGCAAGGCGGTCCGCATGATCGCCGAGGAGAACCTCGCCGACCACATCGACCTGAACTTCGGCTGCCCCGTCCCCAAGGTCACCCGCAAGGGCGGCGGCTCCGCGCTCCCGTACAAGCGCCCCCTGCTCCGCGCGATCCTGCGCGAGGCGGTCGCGGGCGCCGGGGACCTGCCGGTCACCATGAAGATGCGCAAGGGCATCAACGACGAGCACATCACCTTCCTCGACGCGGGCCGGATCGCCGTCGAGGAGGGCGTGACGGCCATCGCCCTGCACGGCCGCACGGCCGCCCAGCACTACGGCGGCACCGCCGACTGGGACGCCATCGCCCGCCTGAAGGAGCACGTCCCCGAGATCCCCGTGCTCGGCAACGGCGACATCTGGTCGGCGGCCGACGCGGTCCGCATGATGGACGAGACCGGCTGCGACGGCGTCGTCGTGGGCCGCGGCTGCCTCGGCCGCCCCTGGCTCTTCGGCGACCTGGTGGCCGCCTTCGAGGGCACGGGCGCCCCGCAGGCGCCGACCCTGCGCGAGGTCTCGGCCGTGATGCTCCGCCACGCGACCCTCCTCGGCGAGTGGATCGGCGACGAGGCGCGCGGCGTCATCGACTTCCGCAAGCACGTCGCGTGGTACCTGAAGGGCTTCGCGGTCGGCTCGGAGATGCGCAAGCGCCTCGCGATCACCTCCTCGCTCGCCGAACTGGAGGACGGACTCGGCGAGTTGGACCTCGACCAGGCGTGGCCGACGGGCGCCGACGGCCCGCGCGGCCGTACGTCGGGCAACAACCGCGTCGTCCTGCCGGACGGCTGGCTCAAGGACCCCTACGACTGCGCGGGCATCAGCGAGGAAGCGGAACTGGACACGTCGGGCGGCTGAGGCGCCGGTCAGTCGGTTCGGCGCCGCGTGGCGAGGAACATCCCCGTCGCGCAGGCGAGTTCGGCGACGACGAGCCGGGGATCGCCCAGGAGGCGCTCGCGCAGCGTGGTGATCCGCGTGTAGGTCGCGGGGTGCGTGGCGTCGGCGATGTCGTCGATGAGCAGCATGCCGCCGGGCCGCAGCGCGGCGACGACATCGGCGAGGCCCACGTCCTTGGCGGCGGGAGTGTCGGCGAAGACGAGGTCGAACGTGCCCTGCGCGCCGATGAGTTCGACCGCGTCGCCCGCGAGGACGGACGCCCAGGGCGGCAGCCCCGACGCGCGCACCGAGGCGGCCCGTGCGGCGTCGAGCTCCACGCTCAGGACCTCGGCGTCCGTACGGCTCCCGAGCCCGTGCACGATCCAGGCGAGGCCCACCCCCGCCCCGGTCCCCGTCTCCAGGATCCGCCCGCCCGCGGGCACCGACGCGGCGAGCGCGGCGAGGAGCGCGCCGACCTCGGGATCCGACGACTTGGTGAACCCGAGGCGGTGTTCGCGGTCGAGGGCCAGGGCCACGCCGAGCGGTACCCCTACGGCGGCCCGGGCATCGGTGCTCCGCTGCAACCGCTCCATGTCGGCCGGGGTGAGGGGGTGGTCGAAGGTCAGGGTGACCCGGCTCGGGCGGACGGCTTTTCGCGGATGTCCGCTCCCCTCTTCGTGCGCCCCTTCGTCCCGGCTCCGCGGAAAATCGAATTGAGTCATGATGTCGCTTTCCCCTTTTCCTGTGCCCGCGTTCCCTGTGCCCGCGCGGTCATGGGGACCGTAGTTCAGCGGTCGGGCGGACCGCCTTTCACAAACGTGCCGTAAATCGTCGACCGCAGACGGAAGAGGAACGGTCCCAAAGAATCTTGCGGCGGCACGCTTTGTGTCGATTTCACGGCATAGTGCAGAGTTGGGTGGCGCGCCGGAGCGGCACCACGCTGCACACCGGCCTCTCGTGGCGCAGGAAACACGAGCTTTGGCCAATACTGCCCCGTGGCTGATTCCGATGGCCGCCCGCATTTCCCGCCGCCGATCCTCGTTGACCTCCCGCAATTCCGCTCGTACGTTGCCCACGAGGAGACCCGGAGAGCGGTCTCCGCAGCACCTTTCCGTATGAACGGAGTCGTCGTCATGAGTGAATCGCAATCCCCCCAGGGGCAGAGTTCGGAATCCCCGCAGGCCCTCACCGCAGTGACCCTCGTGTTCAGCCGTGAGGTCTCCGAAGAAGAGGCCCAGGCAATGCAGTCGCAGCACGACGCGCTGCGCGCCGTCGTCCAGCCGCAGTTACCGGACGACCACGACCACGACCACGCCGCAGAGGTCTGACCGCCGGCACACCGATCAGGGCAGAGGTCGATTCTCATGACAGAGATGACAGAGATGTCCATGTTCGACGCCGTCTTGTCGCAGGGTCGACCGTTCGGCGACAGCTCCTATGTGCACGAGCAGATGCGGAGCGCCCACCTGCACCGACTGAAGAAGGTCGCCGACGGGCTGCCCGCGGCCGGGCGCCTTCTCGACGCGCTCGCCGGGGCCGACCGGCACCGCGAGTACCGTGCGCTCGGCGACCCCGTGGTCCGCTGTGTCATCCAGCAGTCGCTGGCCCGCGCCACGGCGGGCTGCGAGGTCGTGCTCCCCCTCGCGCTCTGCGAGGAGGTGCTCGACGCGACCGCACGCCACCTCGACGCAGGGACCGCCGACGGGCCGTCGGAGGCGGGCGCCCCTCGCGCGCACCGCCTCGACCCGGCGGCGGGCCCTGCCTGGTTCTGGGATCCGCTGCGCCCGGACGACGCTTTCGGGCAGGCTTTCCGGCTGCTCGTCGCCAGAGAGTTCACCGACCAGCTCTGCCCGCCCGAACCGTCCGACGTCGCCGTACTGCGCAAGGCGGCGGAGCTGCTCCGGGAAATCCTTCCCGAGACCTCCCGCAGCGCCCTGCACCACACCCACGTGATCGGTATTTCACCGGGCGTCGGTGCCTGGGCGAGGAAATCGTCCACGTCCCAGTTCAGAATGGCCGGAATCGTCTTCCTGAACCGCAGACTGCTCACGAACCCGTGGTGGGTGGCCGAGCACCTGTTGCACGAATCCCTGCACCAGAAGCTCTACGACTTCCGGCACGCGCATTCCCTGCTCGTGCGCGACGTGGAAAGCGACCACGGACTCCCCGAAGAAGTCCGTAAGGTGAAATCCCTGTGGAATTCACCTGGCCTCACGGGAACCAACCAATGGGACCCGCACCGGACGGTCGCGGCCTTCCACGTGTACGTCCACCTGTCGCTCTTCTGCACGCTCGCGGAGCAGCACGCGCCCGCCCTGGAGAGCGCCTACGGGCCGGTCGACGCCCCGCACCCCATGACCCCGGGCCGCAAGGCCTTCGAACGGGCCCACTACCTCGGCGAGCAACTCCGCGCGACCACCTGGCCCGAACTGGGCCTGGCGGGACGGGGCCTGACCGACTGGCTGAGCTCCGTACTACAGGCCCTCGACCCCACGCCCCCACCGCCCGGCGCCACCCTGCACCTGCTCCTGCACCGCTATCTGCGCGAGGCCGAGAAGGCCCGAAAGGCCCTGCCGGACCCCGCACTTGAGCGTCGGCTCGCCACCCTCGCCGAGGTCGAGGCGGCCTCCGCGCAAGCCGTCCTCGTGGCGACGGGCGCACCCCAGGACGCGGCCGAGGTCGCCGCGGCCCTCGCCAAGCACGCGGCGCCGGAGCGGGGTGCGGCCTTCCCCCAACTGCGCCACTTCATCGCCGACACGCTCACCCGCAGGGCCCCGGACGGCAAGACCCTCAACTCCCTCGCCCCGCACGCCCCCAGGCACCCGGACGACATGGTGCGGGACATGGTGGAGGCCTCCAGCCACGCCCTGGCCACGATGCCGGAAATCACCTGACGTACCTCCGGCTCCGCGGGATCATGATCCATGAGAAAGGGGCAGCACCCCCGCACAGGATGCTGCCCCCTTTCGCGAACCGGAGCCGACGCCGCATCGGTACTGAGGGTCGGGGACACGGCGTCGGCCCCGGAGTTCTACCGGTGGTCGCTGCCCGCCGAGTGGGAGGCGGCGCGGCCGGCCTCAAGGCGGGCCACCGGGATGCGGAACGGCGAGCAGGAGACGTAGTCCAGGCCCACCTCGTGGAAGAAGTGCACGGACTCCGGGTCGCCGCCGTGCTCGCCGCAGACGCCGAGCTTCAGGTCGGGGCGGGTCTCGCGGCCCAGCCTCGCGGCATCCCGTACGAGCCGGCCGACGCCGTCCCTGTCGATCGTCTCGAAGGGCGAGACACCGAAGATGCCCTTCTCCAGGTACGCCGTGAAGAAGCTCGCCTCCACGTCGTCACGGGAGAAGCCCCAGACGGTCTGCGTGAGGTCGTTCGTGCCGAAGGAGAAGAACTCGGCGGCCTCCGCGATCTGGTCCGCGGTGAGCGCGGCGCGCGGCAGCTCGATCATCGTGCCGAGCGCCAGCTTCAGTTCGACGCCGGTCGTCTCGATGACCTCCGCGATGACCTGCTCGGCCTCCTCGCGGACGATCTCCAGCTCCTGGACCGTGCCCACGAGCGGAATCATGATTTCCACGCGCGGGTCGCCCTTGGCGGTCTTCCGCTCGGCCGCGGCCTCCGCGATGGCCCGCACCTGCATGGTGAACAGGCCGGGGATGACCAGGCCGAGGCGTACGCCGCGCAGGCCCAGCATCGGGTTCTGCTCGTGCAGGCGGTGCACGGCCTGGAGGAGGCGCAGGTCGTTCTCGTTGTGGTCCTTGCGGGACTCGGCGAGGGCCACCCGGACGGAGAGCTCGGTGATGTCGGGCAGGAACTCGTGCAGCGGCGGGTCCAGGAGGCGCACGGTGACCGGCAGGCCGTCCATCGCCTCGAACAGCTCGATGAAGTCCTGCTTCTGGAGCGGCAGGAGCTCCTTCAGGGCGTCCTCGCGCGCGTCGTCCGCGTCGGCGAGGATCAGCCGCTCGACCATCTCGCGGCGCTCGCCGAGGAACATGTGCTCGGTGCGGCACAGGCCGATGCCCTGCGCGCCGAAACGGCGGGCCCGCAGCGCGTCCTCTGCGTTGTCCGCGTTGGCGCGCACCCGCAGGCGCCGCACCCGGTCCGCGTACGCCATGATCCGGTGCACGGCGGCGACCAGCTCGTCGGCGTCGTCGGCGCCCGCGTGCATGCGGCCCTCGAAGTACTCGACGACGGGGGAGGGGACCACCGGCACCTCGCCGAGGTAGACCTTGCCCGTCGAGCCGTCGATGGAGACGACGTCGCCTTCCTCGACGACGGTGTCGCCCACCGTCATCCGGCGGCGCTTGGTGTCGACCTCCAGGTCCTCGGCGCCGCAGACACAGGTCTTGCCCATGCCGCGCGCCACGACGGCGGCGTGCGAGGTCTTGCCGCCGCGCGAGGTCAGGATGCCCTCGGCCGCGATCATGCCGTCGAGGTCATCGGGGTTGGTCTCGCGGCGGATCAGGATGACCTTCTCGCCCGAGCGCGACCACTTGATCGCGGTGTACGAGTCGAAGACCGCCTTGCCGACCGCCGCGCCCGGCGACGCGGCGATGCCCCGGCCGAGCTGCTGAACCTTCGCACCCTCGTCGAAGCGCGGGAACATCAGCTGGGCGAGCTGCGCGCCGTTGACGCGCTGCAACGCCTCGGCCTCGTCGATCAGGCCCTGGTCCACGAGCTGCGTCGCGATGCGGAAGGCGGCACCGGCGGTGCGCTTGCCGACGCGGGTCTGCAGCATCCACAGCTGGCCGCGCTCGATGGTGAACTCGATGTCGCACAGGTCCTTGTAGTGCGTTTCGAGGGTCTCCATGATCTGCATGAGCTGGTCGTACGACTTCTTGTCGATCTGCTCCAGATCGGCGAGCGGGACGGTGTTGCGGATGCCCGCGACGACGTCCTCGCCCTGCGCGTTCTGCAGGTAGTCGCCGTACACGCCCTGGTGTCCCGAGGCCGGGTCGCGGGTGAACGCGACGCCCGTGCCGGAGTCCGGGCCGAGGTTGCCGAAGACCATCGAGCAGACGTTGACGGCCGTGCCGAGGTCGCCGGGGATGCGCTCCTGGCGGCGGTAGAGCTTGGCGCGGTCGGTGTTCCACGACTCGAAGACCGAACGGATCGCGAGGTCCATCTGCTCGCGCGGCTCCTGCGGGAAGTCCCGCCCGGCCTCCGTCTTGACGATCTTCTTGAACCTGGTGACCAGCTTCTTGAGGTCGGCGGCCTCCAGGTCGGTGTCGACCGAGACCTTCTTCGCCTCCTTGGCCTTCTCCAGGGCGTCCTCGAAGAGTTCGCCGTCGACGCCGAGGACGGTCTTGCCGAACATCTGGATGAGCCGGCGGTAGGAGTCCCAGGCGAAGCGGTCGTCGCCGGACTGCTTGGCGAGGCCCGTCACGGACTTGTCGGAGAGCCCGATGTTGAGGACGGTGTCCATCATGCCGGGCATCGAGAACTTGGCGCCCGAGCGGACCGAGACGAGCAGCGGGTCGTCGGCCTGGCCGAGCTTCTTGCCCATGTTCTTCTCGAGGGCGTCGAGGTGCGCGCTCACTTCGTCGCGCAGCTCGACGGGCTCCTCGCCACTGCCGAGGTACGTCTTGCAGGCCTCGGTGGTGATGGTGAAGCCCGGAGGGACCGGCAGCCCGAGGTTGGTCATCTCGGCGAGGTTCGCGCCCTTCCCGCCGAGAAGGTCCTTGAGGTCCTTGTTGCCCTCGGTGAAGTCGTAGACGAACTTCACGCCCTCGGTCGCCTCACTCGTGTGAGCTACATGGGGATCTTTGTTTTCCGACACGGGTCTCGACTCCTCGAGGACTCGGTGGCTGCCCTGACGGCGAGGAACATACCCAGATCGAAGGCACCTGGGTACGTCCACTTGTGCGTCATGCGGCCGTAACCACCCGTCCGCCGCTAGATCGAAAGTGACTGAGCGGTAGCCGGGGAGGCGGTCTTGAGTTCAAGTATTGAAGGCGAGTCGCCTCCCAACCCCTTAAAACGCTCAGATGAGCGAGTAGAACTCAAATGTGAGTTCACCTCATGAATGATCGAGCAGTGGCACTGAGTGCCACCCCTTGGAGAAGTGCAGTCGCCCATAAGCCGCTCATCTGAGCGGAAGCTCTATCAGGCGTGGCGAGAATCACGCTGTTTGAAGCGGCCGGATGTCAGTATCCGGACCCCCTGGCGACGGACCGGACCGGCACCGGATGACTGCGCCGCTCGCACTACACGCCAAGGGCGGCGAGCCGCTCCTCCACCCGGTCGGGCGCGTACAGGTGCTCCACCACGAGCGTTCCCGCCCCGATCAGCGCCGCGCGGCCGCCGAGGCGGGCCGTGACCACTTCGAGGTGGGCCGTGGAGCGGGGCAGGGCCCGCTGGTAGAGCAGTTCGCGGACGCCGGTGAGGAAGGGGGTTCCGGCCAGATCTCCGGCGATCATCAGAACGCCCGGGTTCAGGAGCGTCACGACCGTCGCGAGGACCTCACCGACGTGCCGCCCGGCCTCGCGCGCGAACCCCACCGCCAAGGGGTGGCCCGCCGTCAGGAGCGCCCGCACGTCCGACCCGGAGGCCGCGGGGACGCCCGCCTCCGTCAGGCGGCGGGCCACGGCGCGGCCACCGGCCACCGCGGCCAGGCAGCCGTACGAACCGCACGGGCAGAGCGCGTCCGCCCCCTCGGGCACCCGGATGTGGCCGATGTCCCCGGCGCCCCCGTCGACGCCCCGGTACACGTCACCGTCGACGACGATGCCGGACCCGATCCCCGTCGAGACCTTGACCAGCGCGAATGCCCGGCAGTGCGGGTAGTGGGCGCGCTGTTCCCCGTACGCCATGAGGTTGGCGTCGTTGTCCACGAGCACCGGCACCTCCGTGGCCGCACCCGTCCGCTCCGCGAACGCGTCGCGCAGCCGTCCCCTGATGTCGTAACCGTCCCAGCCCGGCATGATCGGCGGCTGCACGACGCGTCCCGTCCCGCTGTCGACGGGGCCCGGCACCGCGAGTCCGATCCCGCACACCGACCCCGCCGGGCGCCCCGCCGTGCGCAGCAGCTCGCCGAAGCGGGCGCCCAGCTCGCCCAGGACCGCGTCGGGCCCGTCCTCGACGGAGACCGGCGCCGCCTGCTCGGCGACGATCTCGCCGCCGAGGGTCAGCAGGGCGGTACGGGCGTGCCGGGTCTCCAGGTCGGCGGCGAGGACGACGGCGTGGGCGTCGTCGAACTCAAGGCGCAGTGCGGGCCGCCCGCCGAGCGGCGAGTCCACCGGGCCCCCGGCCCCCTCCCGCAGCCACCCCGCCCGGAACAGCCGGTCGAGCCGCTGCCCGACGGTGGCCCGGGAAAGCCCGGTGGCCTGCTGCAGGGCTCCGCGCGTGGTGGCGCGCCCGCTGCGGACGAGGTGGAGCAGGTCGCCGGGGGTTCTTCCGGGTCTTGGGGTGCTGCCCGGGTCCTCCGCGAATCCGTTCACCTGGCGCCCCTCCCGCTCCGTTCGTGACCGCCTTCTGTGTGCCAACTGCACGATATCTAGCGGGTTTTGCCTGTTGTCCAGACGCAACCCTAAGCTGGATGACACGGAACCCAGCGGCCGTCCAGCGGCCCGGGAAGAGCGGAGATCGCGTGGACCGCAGCGCCGCCACCACTCGGCCGGTCGCCCGCCGCGGCGATCCGGCGCGGCAGACGCTGCGGCAGCGGGCGGGCCGGGTGCTGTGGACCAACTGGACGGGGACCTCGACCGTGCCGTCGCGGGCGCTGTATCCGCACCAGTGGTCCTGGGACTCCGCGTTCATCGCGATCGGCCTGCGCCATCTCTCGCCGCTGCGCGCCCAGGTGGAGCTGGAGACGCTGCTGGCCGCCCAGTGGGGGGACGGCCGCGTCCCGCACATCGTGTTCAACGACGCCGTCCCGCCCGATGCCTACTTCCCCGGCCCCGGCTTCTGGCGCTCGGCCACGGCGGGCCGCCGGGCCGGGGCGCCCGCCGCCGTGCGGACCTCCGGGATCGTGCAGCCGCCCGTGCACGCGCTCGCCGCCTGGCTGGTGCACCGCGCCGACCCCGGCCTGTCGCGGGCCCGCTCCTTCCTCGACCGCGTCCGGCCGCGCCTCGACGCCTGGCACCGCTATCTGCTCGACGCCAGGAACGCGGGCGGCGCGGGGCTGGCGGCCGTACTGCACCCCTGGGAGCAGGGCATGGACAACAGCCCTTGCTGGGACGGCCCGTTGAGCCGCGTCGAGCCCGCGGGGGCGGACGACTTCCGCCGCGCGGACCTGGCCCACGGGGCGCCGGAGGACCGGCCGACGGACCTGGACTACGGGCGGTACGTGCGGCTCGCGGCGGAGTACCGCGACGCCGGGTACGCGGACACGGGCGGCGCGGACACGGGCGGGGCGGACACGGGCGGCGCGGACCGCGGGGGCTTCTCCGTCGAGGACCCCGCCTTCAACGCCCTCCTGATCGCCTCGGAGTACGCGCTCGCCGCGATCGAGGCCGAGACGGCGGGCCCCGCCGTGCCGCCCCCGGAGGCGCGGCGGGCCCGCGCAGAGGCGCTGACGCGAACGCTCGTGGAGCGGCTGTGGGACCCCGGCGAGGAGCTGTTCCTCTGCCGTGACCTGCGGGCCGGACAGGCGGGACAGCTCATCGCGGA
The DNA here is from genome assembly GCF_040646035.1 of Streptomyces sp. NPDC046465. Classification (NCBI taxonomy): domain Bacteria; kingdom Bacillati; phylum Actinomycetota; class Actinomycetes; order Kitasatosporales; family Streptomycetaceae; genus Streptomyces; species Streptomyces sp. NPDC046465. Next base: position 434,339 of record NZ_JBEYZK010000001.1, on the reverse strand, counting down.
GCGCGGCGCCACCGGGCTCGTCCCGCTGCTGCTGCCCGCGCTGCCGCGTGACATCGCCGCGGCCCTGGTGCGCACCGCGTGCGGCCCGCACTTCGGGCTCGGCGGCGCGGCCCTGCTCGTGCCGAGCTACGACCTGACGGGGCCCGCCTTCGACCCGCACCGCTACTGGCGCGGACCGGCGTGGTTCAACGTCAACTGGCTTCTGTGGAAGGGGCTGCGGCAGCACGGCGAGGACGCGCCGGCGGACCGGCTGCGCACGTCGATGCTCGACGTGGCGGGCGCGTCCGGCTTCGCCGAATACGTGGACCCCCGCACGGGCCGCGGTCGCGGTGCGCGGGGCTTCGGCTGGACGGCCGCGCTCACGCTGGACCTGCTGCACGACGGACACGACGGACACGACGGACGCGACGGACACGACGGACGCGACGGACGCGACGGACGCGACGGACGCGACGGACGCGACGGACGTGACGCACATGACGCACATGACGCGCGGGGCGGACTCTCTGAAGGAGAGGTGTGGGCATGAGTGATCGGCATCGGCTGCTGGTGCGGGGACGGACGTTCGCAGCCGTCGGCACGGGCGGTGACATCAGCGGCGTCGGCGGGGCACGCGGCGGCGCGGGCCCGGACGGCCTGTTCGTACGGGACGCGCGGCACCTGAGCCGCTGGCAGCTGACGGCCGACGGGGCCGTCCCCGAGGTTCTCACGCCCGTGGACACGTCGACCGCGGCGACCGGCGCGGCGCGCTGCGTCCTGGTGCCGCGCGGTGGCCGCCAGGAGCCGCCCGCGTACACGCTCTTCCGCGAACAGGCCGTGGCGGACGGCGCGTTCGTGGAGTCGCTGCGGGTCGTGAGCAACCGGCCGGTGCCGACCCGGGTGCGGATCGAGCTGACCGTGGACGCCGACTTCACCGACCAGTTCGAGCTGCGCGCCGACCACCGCACGTACGCCAAACCGGGCGCCGTCAGGTCGCGCAGGCCGCTCGACGACGGCGGGGTCGAGTTCACCTACCGGCGCGGCGAATGGTGTTCGCGTACGACCGTCATGGCCGACCCCGCGCCGGACGCCGTCGAGGAGACCGGGGCCGGGGCGCGTCGCCTCGTATGGACGCTGGACCTCACCGCGTACGACACGGTCGGGGTGGCACTGCGTGCCGTAGCGCATCCGCACGGGGCCGCCGCGGTGCCCCGGCCGCACTCACCGGCCGAGGCGGCGCGCCATCTCGCGGCCGTCGAGGCGGAGTTCGTGTCGACCGTGGCGCCGCCCACCCGGTGGCCGGAGCTCGCGGACGCCTGCGCGCGCGGCCTCGCTGACCTCGCCGTCCTGCGGGTGCCCGCCACGGGCCCGGACGGCGAGGAGCTGAGCGTGCCCGGGGCGGGTGTGCCGTGGTTCCTCACGCTGCTCGGCCGCGACGCCCTGCTGACCTCCCTCTTCGCGCTGCCCTACCTGCCGCGCCTGGCCGCCGCGACGCTGCCCGCGCTCGCCGCGTCGCAGGCCACGGAGGCCGTGCGCAGCGTGGTCGCCCAGCCCGGCAAGATCGTCCACGAGGTGCGGCAGGGCGAGCTCGCGCACTTCGGGCAGGTGCCGTTCGGGCGCTACTACGGTTCGGTCGACGCGACCCCGCTCTTCCTGGTGCTGCTCGGCGCCTACACGGAACAGACCGGGGACCCCGCGGCCGCCCGCCGCCTGGAGGCGCACGCGCGGGCCGCCGTCGGCTGGATGCTCGACCACGGCGGCCTCACCTCGCGCGGCTACCTCGTCTACCGCGCGGACGAGGGCGGCCTCGCCAACCAGAACTGGAAGGACTCGCCCGGCGCGATCTGCTCCGCGGACGGCAGCGGTGCGACGGGGCCGGTCATGGCGGCGGGCGCGCAGGGCTACGCGTACGACGCCCTGTGCCGCACCGCCCGGCTCGCCAGGACCGTCTGGGACGACAAGGTGTACGCGGATCTGCTCACGCAGACGGCGGTGGACCTGCGGGACCGCTTCCAGCGCGACTTCTGGATGCCGGACCGGGGTTTCCCCGCGCTCGCCCTGGACGGCGAGGGCCACCAGGTCGACGCGCTCGCCTCGGACGCGGGCCATCTGCTGTGGTCCGGGCTGCTCGACAAGGAGTACGGCGAGACGGTGGGCCGCCGTCTCCTGGAGCCCGACTTCTTCTCGGGCTGGGGCGTACGGACGCTCGCGGCCGGGCAGCCCGCGTTCCATCCGCTCTCCTATCACCGGGGTTCGGTGTGGCCGCACGACAACGCGCTCATCGCCCTCGGCCTGGCGCGCTACGGCCTGCACGACGAGGCCCGCACGGTGGCCCGCGCCCTGGTCTCCGCCGCGACCACCGCCGGCGGGCGCCTCCCGGAGGTCCTCGCGGGCTACGACAGGTCGGCGTACCCGCATCCGGTGCCGTACCCGCACTCGTGCGAACTGGAATCCCGCTCGGCGGCGGCGCCGTTGGCGTTGCTGACGGCGGTGGGCGGATCGTAGGCCCTTACCAGGCGGAACCCAACTAGTCAACATTGTGCGCGAGTTGGCCGGACTCGACGACATTGCGAGTCAGTCGCCTAAGGCGGCATCTCTGACCGAGGTGCCGCCGACTTGTTTTTACTAACGGGCGCTAACGGGAACCTCGAACTGGTCTACCAATCCGATAAGTATGGCTATCCCGCCTGCCGCGCTGCAAGCATCCCGCTTATGAAAAGCAAGTCTCTAGTGATGCGAGGCACGGCATGAGCGAGGCAGAGCATGAGTGAGGCGACCATCGACGGGCCGTTCCCCAGCCCGGTCTCCCCGGAGCGGCAAGAGGCGTGGATCGAGGCCGTGTTGGCCACCGAGGGGGTCAACCTGCCTCGGGGGGCGTTGGAGAACATCGCGCCCTTCGTGGTGGACCCCGAGGAGACGCTGGGTGAACCCGATGCGCAGGGGGTGCGCAGGCTCAAGGGAGGGGCGGTCCGGCGTATCCGTACGGATGCCGGGGACATGGTCGTCGCCGTCGTCAGGATGCACGGCGTCGGCGGTGTGCAGTGGGGGCACAACGAACGCATCAGCTCGATCTGGCGCTCCGTCGCCGATCCGACGGTCGGCCCGGCGACCGAGGGGACGCTGGCCTCGGTCCGGCCCTGGGTGGGCGTCGACGACGAGGGGAGCGAGACGTTCTACGCGGCCCTGCAGAGCTCCGTGGCCAACCGGCACGCGCTGATGATGAACACCGAGGACGCCGCCGACGCGCTGGAGAGGCGCGACCGCGTCCGTCCGTACGACCTCGAAGCGGATCTCGTTCTCAACGGGCAGCAGGACCCCGGAATGTATGTTCCACAGCAGGTGTGCCTCCAGGAGAATTCCGAGACGGATTCCGACGGCAATCCACTGTATCCGGACGCCTATTGGGGATGGATGGCCGTTCGAGGGAATAATCGAACACAGAAAAGGCAATCGATTTTCCGTTTGACTTCCGGCGAGGTCCTCGCCGGCGTCCCACGGGAAAAGCTGGAACGGGTCGAGGAAGGCGTCATCTGCGACCCTCGTGTCTGGCTCCCCGAATTCTCCGCCGTACTCAACAGGGAGTACGCGGAGACGGTGGAGGACGAGATGGACCCCACGAGCAGCTCGCGGGCGCGGCGGGCGGCCGCCATCGCCGTGGTGGACGCGCACCTGGTGGTCGGCACCCCGACCCCGCAACGGCTCTACCGCATCGTGCAGATGAACAACCGCAGGGACCACGTGCACCCGCCGCTGGAGTTCGACGCCCTCGACCGGTCGCGCGCCCTGGGGCGGAGCGTGCTCGGCATGTACGTGGCCCAGCGGGTCATGGACGAGAAGACGGCGGAGGTCCTCTCCGGCCTCGCGCCGATCCGCGAACTCCCGGACGCCACACCGGACATGAAGGTGTCCGAGCTCCGCGACCTGCGCTCCATGCGGCTGCTCCTGGAGCTGTTCCCGGTGGACCCGCGCCGTCAGCTCCTGCTGCGGCGGGCGCTCAGCGAACACCCGCCGTCCCAGCTCAAGGCGGGCGAGATCAACCAACGGGCCCGTACGTGGTCCGCGTTGACCTCCGAGAGCTACTCCACACCGTGGAACCCGCGCGTGGGCGAGGTCTTCTCCACCAAGGTCCGGGGCGGCGTCGTGCTCTCCGGGCGCAGGCTGCCGGACCTGCTCGCCGCGGCGGACACCGACGAGCCCGCCTTCGAGGAGCTGGTGGCCTACCGGGCCGCGCACTGGCTCGCGTCCTTCGGCATCGTCGAGGCCGACCGGGGTTCGCTCGACGGCCAGGAGGCGTTCAACGACGCGGGGGAGCGGATCAGGCGGTCCCGCAGGACCGTCTCGAACTGCCTCCAGGCCCTGCGCGTGCAGCGGCGGACGATGGCCGTCGGGGTGCTCAGGGCGCTCGCGTCGGCGATGGACGAGGGGGACCGCAGGCCGTGGCGGGTGAGCGGTTCGGGGAAGGAACTCGAGGGCCGCGAGATGACGCCGGTCTGGTTCGACAAGGAGTTCCCGAAGGAGACCGGTACGAGGCCGCGCAAGTCCATGACCCCGGTCCTGCCGGGTCCTTCGGTGCCGGTGCCGCCGGACGTGAGGGTGCCCGTGTCGGCGTCGGCGTCAGCGTCGGCATCGCAGGGGCCCCTGCCGTTCGCGACCGTGCCGTTCCCCTCCGGACCGCCGAGCGCCATCCTGCCCCCACCCCCGCCCTCACCCGCATCCGCACCCGCCGCCGAAGAGCCCCTGGACGCCCTGGTGACCCGCGTCGAAGAGCGCATCCAAGGGCTGCACGTCGCCTCCGTCGAGGTCGGCGAGCTCCTGTTCGCGCTCGCGGAGCGGAGCCGCACGGAGTCGGCGCCGCAGCCCATCGCCCGCCACCGGGCCGACACGGCCGTACGCCTCCTGACCCAGACCCTGTCCAGGCTGCGCAAGCTCCCCGAGCTCATGGAGGACATGACGGAACCCGTGTGACGCGGGCGTGGGGCGCCTCAGTCGGACGGTGGCGTGCCCGGTGACCGCACGCCCATCCACTGTGCGGCGCCCCACGCCTCGTACCGCCGTACCTCGGTGAAGCCCAGCTTCGCCGCGAGGCGCATCGAGCGGGTGTTGGCGGACTGGGTGCGGAGCAGCACCGGCTCGGCGGGGAGCGCGTCGACGAACCAGTCGAGCGCCGCCGCGCAGGCCTCGGCGGCGTGCCCGTGCCCCCAGGCCCGTGGCAGCAGCAGGTAGCCGATCTCGGCCTCGTCGCCCGCCGTATCGCGGTCCGCCGTATCGCGGTCCTCCGTGTCGCGGTGGCGGAGCTCGACGGTGCCGATCATCGCCCCGTCGAGCTCGACCACGAAGAGGCCGGTGCGCTGCCCGGGGACCTCGGGCACCGCGCGTTCGAGCTCGTCCCGGGGGCGGGCGCCACCGAGGTACGTGCCCACTTCCGGTGAGGCGAACAGGTCGATGAACGCCGCGCGGTCCCGGGGTTCGGACGCGCGGAGCACGAGCCGCTCGGTCCTGATCGGGGCGGGCGGCCAGGTGACGGACGCGAGTTCAGTCATGCCGGGCAAGCTATCGCACGCCTGTTCCAGTCGGCCCCCGTTCGGCCTCCGGTCAGCCCCCGTTCGGCCTCCGGTCAGCCTCAGTCGTCGATCCCCGACCGCTCCACCCCCGCCACGATCCACCGCTGGAAGAACAGGAAGACCACAAGCAGCGGCACGATCGACACCGCCGCCGCGACGAACAGCTCGTGCAGGCGGATGACTTGGGACGTGGTGAACGTGGCGAGCGCCACCTGGACCGTCCACGCGTCGCGGTCCTGCCCGATCACCAGGGGCCAGAGGAAGGAGTTCCAGGCGCCGATGAAGACGATCGTGCCGACGGCGGCGAAGACGGGGCGGGAGTTCGGCACCACGACCCGCCAGTACGTGCGCCAGTAGCCGAGGCCGTCCACCCGCGCCGCGTCCTCCAACTCCCGTGGAAAGCCCAGGAAGTACTGGCGGAAGATGAAGCAGGCGAAGGCGGAGAACAGGGTGGGGACGATCAGGCCCCGCAAGGTGGAGACCCAGCCGAGCGAGGAGACCAGCACGAAGCTCGGTACGAAGGTGACGGCGGCCGGGACCATCATCGTGCCGAGGATCGCGTAGAAGACCTGGTTCGCGTACCGGTAGGGGATGCGGGCCAGGCCGTACCCGGCGAGCGAGGCGAGGACGAGCGTGCCGAGCGTCGTCGCGACCGCGATCAGCGTCGAGTTGAACAGGGCGCGCGCCATCGGCACCGTCGGGTCGTCGAACAGTTCGGAGAGGTTCGACCAGTGCAGCGTGGAGGGGAAGAACGTCCAGTCGGGCGAGGTGATGTCGTCCTCGGACGCGAGGCCGTTGCGGACGAGGAGGTAGAAGGGGATCAGGAAGAGCAGCGCGAGGGCGATCAGGAGGACGACGCGCAGCGCGCGGCCCACGCGGACGAGAGCGTCCTCCAGCGGCCTTTTCACCGGTGTGGTCACGGTCCTCAGTCCTCCTTCCTGCCGAGGCCGAACCAGCGGGCCTGGCCGATCGTCACCACCGCGATGATCAGCGCGAGGATCACCGCGCCCGCGCTGCCGAAGCCAAGGTTCTGCTCCTGGCCGAGCGCCGTGTAGTAGAGGTAGACGAGCGGTGGCCGGGCGTAGGGCGGATACCCCTGGGAGTCCGAGAGCAGGTTGTAGAACTCGTCGAAGGCCTGGAAGGCGTTGATGACGAGGAGCAGCGTCACGGCGACCGAGGTGGCCCGCAGCTGCGGGAGCGTGATGTGGCGCAGCACCTGCCAGCCCGGCCGCGCCCCGTCCACTGCTGCCGCCTCGTAGAGCGTGGGGGAGATCCGCTGCAGCCCGGCCAGGAAGAGGATCATGTAGAAGCCCGCCTGGAGCCAGAGCCGCACGGTGACGATGACCAGCCAGTACCAGGGCGGATCGGTGGTCGAGAGCCAGGCCGTCTGGTCGGCGCCGAACCAGCCGAGGACGGTGTTGGCGAGCCCGAACCGCACCCCGTTGAAGATCGACAGCTTCCAGATCAGCGCCGCCACGACGTAACTGCACGCAGCGGGAAGGAAGAAGACCGACCGGAAGAACGCCTGCGCGCGGCGCACGCGGTTCACCATCAGGGCGAGGGCGAGCGACAGGACGAAGGTCGTCGGAACGATGAAGGCGGAGAACACCGCGAAGGTCACGAGGCTGTCGGTGAACGCGTCGTTCCGCAGGATCGACGTGTAGTTGTCGAAGCCGATGAAGTCGGTCGGCGAGACCGTGTTGTGGGCGTCGAAGAAGCTGAGGTACACGCTCCAGGCGAGCGGCACGTACGTGAAGAGGACCAGGCCGAGCGCGAAGGGGCCGACGAAGACCCAGAACCAGAGGGTGCGGTTCTGGGTTCCGAGGAGGCGGTTTCGGAGGGGGGAGCGGGGGGCCTTCGCCACGACTCGCTCCCGGGTGTCCGGCGCCGACTGCTGCCCGCTCACGACTTCTTCTTGGCGCGGTCCAGCTCCACCCGCACCTTGCGCACGACGGACTTGAGCTCGCTCTCGGGGTTCGCGCCGGACTTGATGATCCGGCTCAGCGCGTCCTGGTAGGCGGTGCGGCTCGCCGGTGTCCACAGCAGCGGCTCGGCATAGCCGTACTCCGTGGAGTAGCGCACGGCGTCCGCCGCCGGGCCCTCCTTCAGCTTGGCGGCCTTCTTCGCGAGGGAGAGTCTGGCGGGGATGTGGAAGCCGTACGACAGCGCGAAGTCCTCCTGGTACTCCGTCCGGTCGATCCACAGCCACTTCAGGAAGTCCTTCGCCTCCTTCTTGTGGCCGCTGCGGGCGCTCACCGCCGCGCCGTACGAACCCACGGGGAGCGCGGGCCTGCCGCCCGCGCCGTCGGCGGGCAGCGCCAGCACGCCGAAGTCGTCGCCCAGCTCCTTCTTCACGGCGGGCAGCGCCCACAGCCCGCACCACTGCATGGCGGTCAGCTCCTGCACGAACGCGGACGGATCCGACCAGTCGGCGGGCGCGCCGAGCAGCAGCGACTTGTCGGCGTACAGCTGGTGCAGTTTGCCGAGGGTGCGGGCGGCCGCCGGATCGTCGAAGCCGACCTCGCCGCCCTCGGTGACGGAGGAGAGGCCCGCCGCGTACAGGGGCGTGATGCCGAGGGCGCCCGCCCCGCCGTCGTTGCCGAGAAAGAGGCCTTTCACGTCCTTCGTGGTGAGCGCCTTCGCCGCGTCGACCAGCTCGTCCAGGCTGCGCGGCGGCCGCACGCCCGCCTCGTCGAGCAGACTCTTGCGGTAGTAGAGCAGGTGCATGTCGACGACCTGCGGGATCGACCAGATCTTCCCGTCGTACGTCTTGGGAGCGAGCACCGCCGGGTTGAAGTCGTCCTTCACGCCGTCGAACAGGTCGGTGAGGTCGACGACCTGGCCGCCCCGGATCTGGTCCAGGGACGGGCCGTTGACCTCGAAGACGTCGGGCCCGGAGTCCGTGAGCAGGGACGCCGCGGTCTGCTCGTCGTAGTTGCCGGGCCGCCACTGGACGCTGACGTCCGCCTTCTTGTACGCGGCGGCGTACCGCTTCACCGCCTGCTCGGTGCCCGGCTCGCCGTACTGGTGGTACCACTGCGCGAGCCGCGGTCCCTTGCCGCCCGAACCGCCGCCGTCGCGGCCGGTGTTGGACCCGCACGCGGTGAGCAGCCCGAGTGCCGCGCCCGTCGTGCCCGTCCCGAGCAGTGTCCTGCGGCTGATGGTCATGCTGGTCGTCCCCCTGCGTGGTGTCGGACTGCGTCGGCCTGCGTGGTGTCGGAACGTCGGTGGCATGGCGTTGTGTGCCCGGCTCAACGATCAACCATGCAGAGGGATTACGACAGGGGTGTTGCGGCCGAGTGTCGACCCGGCGGAACCGGCGACAGAACCGTCAGCGCGTCGTCAAGGAGAGCCCAACATGTGTATGCACCACGTCAAGGATGACGACGCGGTCCCGCAGACCTTCTACGGTGCCGCACATGGGACACAACAGGACGAGGCAGGGCGACGCGCGAGCCGTGGCGGGGTCGCCCTACGGGCGGGGGACTCCGTACGGGACCGTCTCGGACCGCGGCTGGGGCGCCGGTGTGCGGTCCGCCGTCTTCTGCGCCTGCGCGCTCTTCGGGCTCGTCCTCCTCATCGACCGGGCCGACGACACGCTCACGCCCGCCCGCACCGGCCTGTGGGCCGGGCTCTCCGCGCTGCTCTACCTGGTGCTGCACCCCGTACGGGTCACCGCGGGGCCCGGCTGGCTCGCGGTACGGGGGCTCGGGCGCCGCAGGCACGTCTGCACCTGCCTGCTGACCGCCGTGCGGCGCAGCGAAGGCGTCGCCGCCCGCCTGGTCCTGTGCGACTCGCTCGGCAACCGCGTCGAGCTCGACCCGCAGATCCTCGTGGACAACCCGCTGCTCCTGCACCGCCTCGACACCGGCGCCCGCACCGCGCGGCAGAACGGGCTGCTGCGGACCGGCTGCGCCGAGCTGCGGCGGCTGGCCACCCGCGCCGACGACGCGACGGCACGGGCCGTCTTCGAGGCCTCGGACCTGCGCTGAGCGGGACCTTCGGCCCTGGGAGAGGCCGGGCACGGGGCGGACCGTGGAGGCATGGACGCCCCGCACATCCCGTGTTCCCCCGCCGCCGCACCCCTCGCCCGTGTCACAGTCGTACGTGTGGACATCGCCTCCCGCGCCGACCTCGACGTGCTCCTGCGCCGGTTCTACACGGCCGCCTTCGCCGACCCGCTGATCGGCCCCTTCTTCACGGAGATCGCCGGTACGGACCTCGACGCCCATCTGCCGCGCATCGCCGACTTCTGGGAGCGGGCGCTCTTCCGCACCGCCGACTACCGCCGCGACGCCTTCGCCCCGCACGCCGCCCTGCACGCCGCGCGCCCGCTCACCGCCGCGCACTTCGGCCGCTGGGTGCAGCTGTGGCAGGCCGCCGTCGACGGCCTGCACCGCGGGCCGAACGCGGACCGCGCCAAGGCGCAGGGGGAGCGGATCGCGGTCGCCATGCTGCGGCGCCTCGAAGGCAGGGACGCCTCGACCGAGGGCGAAGGGCCTGGCTTCATGCCGTTGGCGGCGCTGCGGCTGCGCAGGGCCGCGTGAGGCGGACGGCGCACAGGCGGGGTTCAGGGACAGGCGCCGTTCAGGGGCAGGTGCTCAGCCCTTGAGGGCGTCGTACCGTACGCCCGTCAGGTCTTCCGACGCCGCCCAGAGCCGTTCGCCCGCCACGTCGTTCCGCGTCCACTTCGCCCGCCAGGACGGCGCGGGCGCCCCGCGGAGTCCGAGGATGCCGGGGCCGGTGAACCAGTCGGGCCGCACGCCGGGCGCCGTCGCCGCGTACAGCGTGGGCAGCGCGCCGGCCTCGGCGGACTGCGCGACGATCCGGTTGCCGAGCTCCACGATGCGTTCGGCGACCCTGCGGTTCTCCATCCGGGGTCCCGCGGTCTGTAGGTTGGTCGAGGCGTAGCCGGGGTGGGCGGCGGCCGCGACGGTGTCGGCGCCGGTGGCGGCGAGGCGGCGCGCCAGCTCGTGGATGAAGAGGAGGTTGGCCGTCTTGGAGCGGCCGTAGGCGATCCAGCGCCGGTAGCGCCGCTCGCTGTTGAGGTCGCCGATGTCGATGTTGCCGAGCGCGTGCAGGCCGGACGAGACACTGATGACCCGCGCTCCGGGGGTCTCCAGGAGGCGCGGGAGCAGCAGTCCCGTGAGGGCGAAGTGCCCGAGGTGGTTGACGCCGAACTGCGTCTCGAACCCGTCCGCGGTGCGGTGGAAGGGGAGCGCCATCACGCCCGCGTTGTTGATCAGCAGGTCCAGGCGGGTGTCCTCGTGCGCCGCCGCGAACTTCCTTACGGATGCCAGGTCTCCGAGATCGAGCCGGGCGAACTCGGCGTGCGCGCCCGGCACTTCGGTGAGCAGATGGGCCACCGCCGCGCTCCCGCGTTCCTCGCTGCGGCAGGCCAGGATGGTGCGGGCGCCGCGGCGGGCCAGTTCACGTGCGGTGACGTAGCCGATGCCGCTGTTGGCGCCGGTGATCACGGCCGTACGGCCGCTCTGGTCGGGGATGTCGCTCGTGGTCCACGCGGCCATGGCAAGGCTCCCTCTCCGTCGATTTCTTACTCAACAGTAAGTCGGAGGGGGAGCCTACGGCAGGGGGCCCTGCCGGGCGGGGGCCCCTCAGGCCGCGGCGCCGCCGTCGACCACCAGGTCCGCGCCGACCACCGAGCCGGATTCGTCGGACGCCAGGTACAGCACGGCCGCGGCGATCTCCCCGGTCGTCGACACGCGGCCCAGCGGCGTCGACTCCTTCATGCGGGCCGCCCGCTCGGCCTCGGTCTCGCCGGGGCGGAACGACATGGTGGTGTCGGAGGAGCCGGGGCTGACGGTGTTGATGCGGACGCCGTCCCGGATGTGCTCGGCGGCGGCCGCGCGGCTCAGCGCGGAGACGGCGGCCTTGGTCGCCCCGTACGCCGCGAGGCCCTGGACGCTGGAGTGCGCGCCCAGCGTGGAGCCGATGTTGACGACGGCCCCGCCCGCGGGCTGCGTGCGCATCTGCCGGACCTCGGCCTGCAGGGCGAGCAGTACGCCGGTGACGTTGATGTCGAGCATCAGGCGCCAGTCCTCCTCGGGCAGGTCGGCGACCGGCTGACCGGCGCGCAGGACGCCCGCGTTGTTCACGGCCACGTCCAGGGAGCCGAAGCGGTCGACGGTCGCGGCGACGAGAGCGGCCAGGTCGGCGGAGCGGGAGACGTCGGCGGCGACGGCGAGGGCGGTGCCGCCCGCGCCCTCGATGAGGTCCACCGTCTCCTTGAGGGGGCCCTCGGTGCGCCCGGCGACGACGACGTTCGCGCCCTCGGCGGCGAAGGCGAGCGCTATGGCCCTGCCGAGGCCGGAGCCGCCGCCGGTGACGAGGGCGGTGCGGCCGGTGAAGCGGGTGCGCGGTGCTGCGGTCATGACGGTGCTCTTTTCTTGAACGATCGGTTCAGTATCAGGGCATGGAAAGGGAGCGGCCGGGGGGTGGGTGGTGGCTCAGTCGAGCAGGGTCAGCGCCTGCTCCGTCGCGTCCCGGGTGCGCGCCGGGTCCTTCGAGGCCTTGCCGATCACGCGTAGCCCCTGCATCAGGGTCAGGAGCAGACGCGCGAGCGCCAGGGGGTCGCGGTCCTCCGGGAGCTCGCCCTGTGCCTGCGCGCGGACGAGCGCGGAGTGCAGCAGCGTCTCCATGTGCTCCCAGCTGCGCTCGACGCAGCGGGCGGCCGACGCGTCGTGCGGGCCCAGTTCGGCCGCGGTGTTGGTGATGAAACAGCCGTTCAGGCGCCCTTCGGTCGAGGAGGACTCGGCTCCGAACCGGCGCACCACCGCGCGGACGGCGGGCAGCGCAGGGCCCGGCTGCGAGAGCTCGGCGAGCAGGCGCGGGTCCTGGAGCGCGGCGTACCGCTCCAGCGCCTTCAGGTACAGCTCGTGCTTGTTGCCGAAGGTCGCGTAGATGCTGGCGCGCCCGATGCCGAGCGCCTCGACGAGGTCCGCCATCGACGTCGCCTCGTAGCCGCGCCGCCAGAACAGCTCAAGGGCCGACTGTAGCGCGGCGTCCGGATCGAATTCCTTGGTCCTGGCCACGAGGAAGACGCTACGTGATTCTGGAACGATCGGTCAAGCAAAACTCCGGTGTGCCCGGTCAGGCAACCCGGTCAGGCAACCCGGACCGGGTGCACCGTGACCGACACCTCCTCGTCGTCCAGGCACCGCCCCGTCTCCAGGTCGAACCGCTGCTTCAGGAGCGGCGAGGCGACGAACGGCCGACCCCGTTCCGTTCCGAGCAGCCCGCGGGAGAGCACCGAGGCGCCCGTGAACGGGTCGCGGTTGTCGATCGCGTACGCACGGCCCTCGCGGTCGAGGAAGAGCGCCGCCTGGCGGCCGTCGGGCAGCAGGGCCGCGAGGCCCCGGCCCGGCATCAGCTGCGTACGGTCGCAGATCGCGAACCAGTCGTCGTCCAGACGCAGTTGGACGTGGGCGGCGTGGGCGGCGTGGGCGGCGTGCGAGGCGTGGGCGGGGTGCGAGGCGTGTGAAGCGGTCGAGGCGGTCGAGTCGCTCATCGTGCGGCTCCTTCCAGGGGGCGGGGGCTGATGGACAGCAGGGGGAGGTCCGGCTTGATCTGGTCACGCTCCGGAACGAAGCCGACCGTGGGGTCGGGCACGCCCGGGGCGTTCACGAAGGAGACGAAGCGCGCGAGCCGCTCCGGGTCGTCCAGGGTCTCGGCCCACTCGTCGCGATAGTGCGTGACGTGCGCGGCCATCAGTGACTCCAGCTCGTCGCAGATGCCCAGCGAGTCGTGGACGACGACGTCCCGCACGTGGTCGAGGCCGCCGTCGATCCGGTCGAGCCAGGCCGCGGTGCGCTCAAGGCGGTCGGCGGTGCGGATGTAGAACATCAGGAACCGGTCGATGAGGCGCACCAGTCCGGCGTCGTCGAGGTCCTGCGCGAGCAGGTCGGCGTGGCGCGGGGTGGCGCCGCCGTTGCCGCCGACGTACAGGTTCCAGCCGCTCGCCGTGGCGATGACGCCGAAGTCCTTGGACTGGGCCTCGGCGCACTCGCGGGCACAGCCGGAGACCGCCGACTTCAGCTTGTGCGGGGCGCGCAGGCCCCGGTAGCGCAGCTCCAAATCGATGGCCATCCGCACGGAGTCCTGCACGCCGTAGCGGCACCAGGTCTGCCCGACGCAGGACTTCACGGTGCGCAGCGCCTTGCCGTACGCGTGGCCCGACTCGAAGCCCGCGTCCACCAGGCGCGTCCAGATGACCGGCAGTTGCTCGACGCGCGCGCCGAACATATCGATGCGCTGCCCGCCGGTGATCTTCGTGTAGAGCCCGAAGTCCCGCGCCACCTCACCGATGACGATCAGCTTCTCCGGTGTGATCTCGCCGCCGGGGATGCGGGGCACCACCGAATAGGAGCCGTTTTTCTGGAGGTTGGCGAGGAAGTGGTCGTTGGTGTCTTGCAGTGCGGCCTGTTCGCCGTCGAGGACGTAGCCCCCGGCGCCGATGGTCGGCGCGAGCGACGCGATGATCGAGCCGACCGCGGGCTTGCACTCGTCACAGCCCTCGCCGCCGCGCGCCTCCTCGCGGCCGTGTCCGTCGAGGAGTTCGCGGAAGGAGGTGACGCGCAGGGCGCGCACGATCTCGTACAGCTCCTGGCGGGTCTGCGCGAAGCAGCCGCACAGCCCGTCGTCGCCGCTCTTCGGCAGCAGCTGACCGATCACCTTAAGGCAACTGCCGCAGCCCGTACCGGCTTTGGTGCACTTCTTCACCTCGGGCAGCGAGGAGCAGGCGCAGATCTGGTCCTTGGTGACGTTGTGGCAGTTGCAGATCACGGCGGAGCCGGGCAGCGCCTCCGGGCCGAGCACGACGGGGGCGCCCGTGCCCGCGGGCAGCACCAACTGCTCGGCGGGGATGGGCGGTACGGACCCGGTGAGCGGGCGCAGCAGCCCGTAGGCGTCCGCGTCGCCGACGAGGATTCCGCCGAGCAGCTCGCCGCCCGGCGCCATCACCAGCTTCTTGTACGTGCCCGAGCGCGAGTCGGTGTAGACGACGTCGAGGCAGCCCTCCGCCGTGCCGTGCGCGTCGCCGAACGACGCCACGTCGACACCGAGCAGCTTCAGCTTGGTGGAGGGGTCGGCGCCGGTGAAGCTCGCCTCCTGGGAGGCGATGGTGGCGGCCGCCGTCTGTGCCATCTCGTATCCCGGCGCGACCAGGCCGTAGACGCGGCCGTCCGCCGCCAGCGCGCACTCGCCGATCGCGTACACGTGCGGGTCGCTGGTACGGCACTGCTCGTCGACCGTGATGCCGCCGCGCTCGCCGACCGTCAGGCCGTGCTCGCGGGCGAGCTGGTCACGCGGCCGCACACCGGCGGAGAACACCACGATGTCCGTGGCGAGTTCACTCCCGTCGGACAGCTTCATGCCCGTCACGGCGCCGTCCTCACCGGTCACGATCTCCTGCGTGCCGGTACCGGTGTGCACGGTCAGGCCCATGCCGGTGATGGTCCGGAACAGCGCGGCGCCGCCGCCCTCGTCGACCTGCACCGGCATCAGGCGCGGCGCGAACTCCACGACGTGCGTGGCGAGTCCGAGCCCCTTCAGGGCGCCCGCCGCCTCCAGGCCGAGCAGCCCGCCCCCGACGACCGCGCCGGTCGTGGCGTGCCGCTTCGCATACTCCTCGATGGCGAGCAGGTCCTCGATGGTGCGGTAGACGAAGCAGCCCGCCGCGTCCTTGCCGGGCACCGGCGGCACGAAGGGGTAGGAGCCGGTGGCGAGCACGAGCGCGTCGTACGCGAACACGGCGCCCGAGCGTGCCGTGACCGTCCTGGCCTCGCGGTCGAAGCTCTGCGCCGCGTCGCCGACGTACAGCTCGATGCCGTGCTCGTCGAGGAACTCCCGGTCGGTGAGCGAGAGTTCGTCGGGCGTGCGGCCCGAGAAGTACGAGGTGAGCTGCACGCGGTCGTAGGCGGGGCGCGGCTCCTCGCACAGCACCACGATCCGGTGGCTCGCCGTGAGGCCCTGCTCGGCGGCGGCTTCGAGGAACCGCTGGCCGACCATGCCGTGTCCGACGAGTACGAGGGTCGGGCGGGGGTTCGTGGTCTGGGTGGGCGTCGGCATGTCAGCGGCCTCCGATGGGGGTCTCCCCGGCTCGAACGAGGTCGCGAGCGTGGGGATCGGTGAGCAGGTGGAGCAGCGGGCTGTCGTCGTCGGGCAGCGGGTCGTCGGCCTCCCAGGCGCGGGCGAGGGCCCCGACCGCCCCGAGCTCGCCGAGCAGGACGCCGCCGACCAGCCGGCCCCCGCGGACGACGACCTTGCGGTAGGTGCCGCGGGTGGCGTCGGTGAGCTGGACGACGTCGTCGTCGGGGCGCGGCTCCGGGTCCCCGAAGGCCGCGAGGTCCAGCGGCCTCGGGCCCGGCAGGGTGAGACGGGTGAGGGTGCGGGTGCCGGTATAGGGGCGCGGGGAGGCCCCGGCGGGTCCCTGGCCGGGTTCCTCACCGGATTCCTGGCCGAGTTCCTGGCCCAGGGCCGCGGCGAGGGCGTCCGCCTGTTCCACGGCGGGCGTCGCCAGGCCGTAGACCCGGCCGTCGTGCTCCGCGCAGTCGCCGACGGCCCGGATGTGCGGATCGGACGTCCGCAGCAGGTCGTCCACGACGATCCCGTGGCGTACGTCGAGGCCCGCGGCCTGCGCGAGACCGGTGCGGGGGCGCACGCCGCAGGCGAGGACGGTCAGATCGGTGTCGAGGAGGTAGCCGTCGGCGAGCTCGACGCGGCGCACGGCGCCGTCGACGACGCGTACCCCGCGTACCCGGCACTCGGTGTGCACCTCAACGCCGAGATCCGTGAGGTGCCGGTGCACCAGCCGCGACGACATCGGGTCGAGCTGGCGCTCCATCAGGCGCTCGGCCTGCTGGGTCAGGACGACCTGGGCGCCCCGCCGGGCGAGGGCGCGGGCCGCGGAGACCCCGAGCAGACCACCGCCGATGACGACGACGCGGACGCCCGGCGACACGGCCGCGGACAGCGCGAGACAGTCGTCCATGGTGCGGAAGGCGTGCACACCGCCCGGGAGGTCACCCTCGGCGTGCGTGAACAGGCCGCGCAGCGGCGGGAGTACGGGGTTCGAGCCCGTCGCGAGGACGAGCGTGCCGTACGGGACGACGCTGCCGTCCGCGCAGTGCACCCGGCGCCCGGCGCGGTCGACGCGGACCACGCGGGTACGGAGCACCGTCCCCGGCACGCTCGGCAGCGCGATCACGTCCGGCCCGTACCGGCCCGCGAGGACCTCGGCGAGCAGCACGCGGTTGTACGGGGCGTGCTCCTCCTCGCCGATCAGTACGGTGCCCGCACCGAGCCGCTGCGCCACCCGCGCACCGGCAAGGCCCGCGCCGATCACCACCACACCGTCGGCCGGTGCGGTGCCGACGGGTAGCGGCTGCGCTGATGAGGTCATGTACAGGAGCCTGCGGTGCCGGTGTTACCCGTCAGGATCGGACCTGTTTCCCCGGGGGAACGCTGCCCTCAGCGGGGGTGGGGGCGAGCTGTGAGGACCGGTCGCCCGACCCGGTTGCCCACCCCCCTTGCACAACCCCTCTTGCGTAACCCCTCTTGCCCAACCCCCGTTGCTTAACCCCCGTTGAGGCGATCCTCAAGGCCGCCTTAAAGATCGCGGGAACGCCGCTGACCAGGAACTTCCGGCACTTCCCTGCGCCTAGTGTGCGGCCGTGACCACCGAGGCAGCCGACCCCCGACTCGACGCGTACCCCGCACTGGCCGCGTACCTCCACCAGACGCGCCCCGCGCCGCCACCGCCGAACACCCCGCCGCTGACCACCCAACCTCCGGCCACCCAACCTCCGGCCACCCAACCTCCGGCCACCCAACCTCCGGCCACCCAACCTCCGGCCACCCGGCCGCCGACCGTTGTTCCCCCGGCCCGCCTCTCGCCCCGCGCCCTGCGCACCGGCGTCCTCGGGGGCGGCCTCGCCGTCACCGTGCTGTGGGCCGTGCAGATGGAGCCGTCCGCACGGCTCGACGTGCTGTTCGCCACCGGGGCGCACCTCACGGGGCTGCTCGCCGGGTACGGGATCCTCGTCATGCTCTTCCTGATGGCCCGCGTCCCCGCCGTCGAGCACGGCGTCGGCGCCGACCTCCTGGCGCGGCGGCACGCCCTCG
Organism: Streptomyces sp. NPDC046465; assembly: GCF_040646035.1. Classification (NCBI taxonomy): domain Bacteria; kingdom Bacillati; phylum Actinomycetota; class Actinomycetes; order Kitasatosporales; family Streptomycetaceae; genus Streptomyces; species Streptomyces sp. NPDC046465. The sequence goes on along the minus strand of NZ_JBEYZK010000001.1, from coordinate 416,658 downwards.
GCGGCCGGTACGTACTGAGCCTGTGCGCCGCCCACGCCCTCCTCGCCCTCTGCGGCTACGCCGCCCACGCCGGCACCGACCTCCTGCACACCACCCTCGACCTGCTCGGCTACCCCGGCCTCGCCGCCGCCACCGCGGGCACCGCCCTGCTCGCCGTCGTCGGCGCCACCTCCGCCCGCGCCCTGCGCCGCCGCATCCCGCACGAGACCTGGCGCGCCGTACACCTGCTCACCTATCTCGGCGCCGCCCTCGCCTTCGCCCACCAGCTCGCGGGGCCGGACGTCGCGGGCAGCGGCCTCACCCTGTGGTTCTGGTCGCTGCCGCACGCCACCGTCGCCGTCCTGCTCGGCTGGTACCGCCTCGTCGTCCCCGTACGGCAGGCGCTGCGCCACAGCCTGCGCGTCGTCGAGGTACGCGGAGAGGGGCCAGGCGTCGTCTCCGTCGTCGTGCAGGGCATCGGCGTCGACGGGCTGCGCGCCGAACCCGGCCAGTTCTTCCGGTGGCGCTTCCTGCAGCGCAGGCTCTGGCACACCGCGCTGCCCTTCTCCCTCTCCGCGCCGGTCCGCGACGACACGCTGCGCATCACCGTCAAGGCGGCAGGTGACCACACCCGCCGGATGCGGCGCCTGCGGCCCGGCACGCGTGTCCTGGCCACCGGCCCCTTCGGCGCGCTCACCGCGCACCGGCGCACGCGGCGCAAGGTGGTGCTCCTCGCGGGCGGCGTCGGCATCACCCCGATGCGGGCCCTGTTCGAGACGCTGCCCGGCGGGCCCGGCGACATCACCCTGCTCTACCGGGCGGCGAGCGCCGAGCAACTCGTCCTGCGCGAGGAGCTGGAGGCCATCGCGGCGCGCCGACAGGCCGGGCTGCACTTCCTGCTCGGCCGTTCCGACGCCGCGTTCGACCCGCTCGCGCCGCAGGCCCTGCGCAATCTGATCCCCGACCTCGCCGAGCACGACGTCTACCTCTGCGGCCCGCCCGGCATGTCCGCGGCGGCCACGGTGGCGCTCGTGCGCGCGGGCGTCCCCGAGGAACGCGTCCACGCGGAGTGCTTCACCTTCTGAACCCTCTGCCCCCGGCGCGCTCCCGCGCGCGCCCACCCCCACCTCCGCCCCTCCGAGCCCGAGAAAGCTGGTCACCCGGTCCATGGGACGCCACCGCAAACCCGCCGCCCCCGCCCCGGGCCCCACCCTCCAGGCCCGCCGCAGGCTCGCCGCGGGCCTCGCGGGCGCGAGCGCGCTCGTCGCCACGGCGCTCGCCCTCGCCGTCGACCCGGCGGCGCCCCCGGCCCCCGACCGCCCTCCGGCGGGCGTACCCGCGCCGCAGGCCGCGCCCTGATCGGTCCCTGATCGGGCCGTGACCTCAGAAGACGCTCAACTCTCCACGATTTCGTGGACGGCGCGATCTTCCCGAACCTAAGGTCGCGATCATGCCTGACATATCCCTGACCACGGTCGTCGTCCTCTGTCTCGCCGCCCTCGCGGCGGGCTGGATCGACGCGGTGGTCGGCGGCGGCGGTCTGCTGCTGCTCCCCGCGCTGCTGCTCGGCCTGCCCGGCGGCACCCCGGCCGCGCACGCCCTCGGCACGAACAAGGCCGTCGCGATCGTCGGGACGACGGGCGCCGCCGTGACGTACGTCAGGAAGACCCCCGTCGACGTGCCGACCGCGGTACGGATCGGCCTCGCCGCGCTCGCCGGTTCGATGGGCGGCGCCTTCTTCGCGGCGGGCATGAGCACCGAGGTGCTGAAGCCCGTGATCATGGTGGTGCTGCTCGCCGTCGCCGCCTTCGTGATCCTCAAGCCCGCCTTCGGCACCGCGCCCGCCACGGGGCCCGCGTCCCCGAAGCGGATCCTCGCCGCGATCGGCCTCGCGGGCCTCGGCATCGGCTTCTACGACGGCCTCATCGGGCCCGGCACCGGCACCTTCCTCGTGCTCGCCCTGACCGCCGTGCTCCACCTCGACCTCGTCTCCGCCTCCGCCACCGCGAAGATCGTCAACTGCTGCACCAACGCGGGCGCCCTCGCGATGTTCGCCTGGCAGGGCGCGGTCCTGTGGCAGCTGGCCGGGCTCATGGCCGTCTTCAACCTCGCGGGCGGCATGTTCGGCGCGCGCACGGCGCTGAAGAAGGGCAGCGGCTTCGTCCGGGTCGTCCTGCTGACCACGGTCCTGGCGCTCGTGGTGAAGATGGCGTACGAGCAGTGGCTGGCGTGAGGCACGTGCGTCGGCATCGGCGGGGGAGGGCTCGGCGTGCTCCGGAGGCCGCTCAGCGCACCGAGGTGAGGTGCGCGAAGACCACCACGTTGCCCTGATACCCGGTCTGCTTCGAGTACTTCCCGCCGCAGGTGATGACCCGCAGCTCCGGCCGGGACGCGGCGCCGTACACCTTCTCGTCGGGGAAGTCCGCGGCGTCGTACACCTCGTTCGCGTCGACGGTGAACACGGCCACGCTGCCGTCCCTGCGCTCGACCTCGATCGTGCGGCCCTTGCGCAGCGCGCCCAGCTCGTAGAAGACGGCGGGGCCCTCCTTGTTGTCGACGTGCCCGGCCACGATGGCGGTGCCGCGCTCGCCGGGCGTGGTGCCCGCCTCGTACCAGCCCGCCAGGTTCTTCCGGTCCAGGGGCGGCACGTCGAGGCTGCCCTGCCGGGTCAGGCCGAGCCCCATCAGGGGCGTGTCGACGCCGATCGCGGGGATCCGCACGCGGTCGGGCGGGGACGGCGGGAGGGGGGCGGTGCCGAGGTCGCGGGCGGGCGAGGGGTGGTGGCGGACGCCGGGTCCGGCCGACGCGGCCTGGTCGGCGGAGGGCTGCGGCGGCGGGTGCGACGCGGCGCCGTTGCTCAGCAGCCACGCCCCGGCGCACAGCGCCACGGCGGTGACGGTGCCTATGACGGCGTTGCCGGTCCTCCTGCGGGCGCGGGTCCCCGTACGGGATCGCGTACGGGTTCCCGTACGGGACTGGGGTGCACGGTGTGCACGGCGCATACGGCGTCCCCCTCGGGGTCGGACGGGCCGGTCCCTCGTCCCCCTCCCGGCCCGAGAGGGGACACGGGCCGGGAGGGAGCAAGGGGTGGCGGTACCGGTGGACAGCGGAGGGTGTCCGTCAGATCCTGTCGCCTCTCGCCCGGCGGTGCAGGAGCCAGGTACCGCCCGCGGCGGCGACGGCCAGGGCCGCCACTCCCGCCGCGGTCTGCACGGGGTCGGGGCCGAGTGCGCCGCCGACCCCCGTCTTCACATGTCCCCTCGGATGTCGCTGCGGCAGTTCACCGGCGGCCGCCGTGGAGGTGATGGTGACCATGAGATCGCCCGCGACCTGCTTGTCCTTGGCTCCGGAGCCGCCGGACCCGGAGCACTTCGCGACGATCTCGTACGTGCCGGGCTGCGCGGACGGCGGCACCTCGAACCGGCCGGCCGTGGCCTCGCCGCTCTCCGCGTGCGCGCCGGGCGCCAGCGTGAACCGGCCCGCGCCCACCGCGCTCGCGTCGCCCGTCGCGGTCCCGCCGGGGCCGCAGGCGGTCGTGTGCACGGTGACGGGGGAACCGGGGGTGACGGTGGCGGGCTGGATCTGCAGGTCCCCGGCGGGCGGGCCGGGGGCGGCGGAGGCGGCGGGGAGGGCCAGGGCGCCCACCGCCACGGCGAGAGCGGTACCGGTCAGCAGGCGGGACTTGCGCATGTGCTCGTTCCTCCGAGGGCCTTCGCGCGAGCACGGCCCGCGGCACCCCCAAGTGCCGCTGCGTCGGTCGAACCCCGCTCTACCGAGGTAAGTGCCACTCGGCGCCGCACGCCTCCTGATGAGGCTTCAGAAAGGCCGTGATCGGGGCCTTCCTGACGCCGTGAAGAGTGCGTTCCAGCAGGTCACCGGCGTATGAGGAGTGAGTGTTCGAAGGGTGCGCACGGCGCCGGTGAATGGGTGACCCCGTCCGCCGGACGAGCCCCGCCGGAGCTCGGCCGGAGCCCCACCGGAGCTCTGCCGGAGCTCAGACCGTGTCCCAAGGGACCGTCTCGTAGGCCCCGGCCACCGTCGCCATCAGCCGCTCGTCGATCCCGTACGCGACGTCGTCGATCCGCCGCACGGGCCGGATCCCCCAGGCGTTGGTGACGAAGGCCGCCGCGTACGAGGGCAGGTCGGCGAGGGTGACCGGGGCGTGCCGGGTCGGCAGGCCGACGGCGGGCAGGGCCGCCTCGACCAGCTGCATCGTGATGCCGTGCAGCTGCGGTGCGTCCGGCCACACCACCTCCCGGCCGTCGAAGAAGGCGATGTTCGTGACGGCGCCCTCGCTGACCGCGCCGTCCGGGCCGGTGAGCAGCGCCTCGTCGAACCCCGCGCGCCGCGCCAGATCGGCGTGGCGGGCCTGCCCGAAGCCGCCCAGGTGCTTGATGTGGGCGAAGGGCCGCTGGTACGGCACCGACCGCAGCGACTGGGCGCGGCCCTCCATCGTGGCGGCCAGCTCCATGGGCGGCCGCACGGTGACCATGAGGGACGGCTCCCCTTCGGGGGCGTGGACGTAGACCCGTACGGACGCCTCCGTGATGTCGTCGCGCAGGATGTGCCGTACCAGGCCCCGCACGTGGTCCCCGTCGAGCGCGTGCCCGAAGAGCTCCCGAGTGGCCGCGTCGAGCCGGGCCAGATGACGGTCGAGGCCACGCACCTTGCCGCCTCTTACCTGCATCGCGGTGAAGTGACCCGTCTGGACGAGGGCGGGCCACAGCAGGGCCTCGGCGGTGGCGGGACTGCCGTCGATCTCGATGCGCTCGATCAGTGCGGAGATTGTCATGCGGACATTGTCATGCGGCCACGCTACGAGACGTCTTCTTCCTGTTTCTCCGGGGCTTTCTCAGCGTCCTTCTCCGGGGCGGATCCGCAGCTTCCCGTGCTGCACGGGATCTGCTGCTCCACCAGACGGCGCGGACCCGGGCCGCGCGCCCCCAGCGCGTCCCACGTGTTGGACAGCGAGCATCTGGAGAGCGAGAGGCAGCCGCAGCCGATGCAGTCCGTGAGGTTGTCGCGCAGCCGCTGCAAGGTGCGTATGCGGGTGTCGAGGTCCTCGCGCCAGCACGCGGAGATCCTGGCCCAGTCCGCGCGGTTCGGCGTGCGGTCCTCGGGGAGCAGGGCGAGCACCTCGCGGATCACGGCCAGCGGCATGCCGAGCTGCTGCGAGGTGCGGATGAAGGCGACGCGACGCAAGGTGTCGCGGCGGTAGCGGCGCTGATTGCCCGCGGTGCGGCGGGAGTTGACGAGCCCTTCGCTTTCGTAGAACCGCAGGGCGGAGGGAGCGACTCCGCTGCGCTCGGCGAGCTCGCCGATGGTGATTTCCTTGGCTTGTGGGGCGAGGCGGGGAGTCATGCCGCCAGCGTAGTCACCGCCGTCACCGCCAACGCCGACCTGAACCAGGATTCAACCCGCCCAACTCCCGTACGGTACGGCCCGGTCAGGGGCCCGGTGGGGCGTCAGGCCGGAGGTCCGGTGGGACGAGGGGCGACAGGTCGGGCGTCCGGTCACGCCTTCGGCAGCTGCACCACCGCCACCGCCCCGCCGTCCCCCGCGTTGGCGAGCTCCACCCGGGCGCCGATCACTTGAGCCTGGCCGAGTGCGATGGTCAGGCCCAGACCGGTGCCCTGGCCGCGCGCGCCGGTCTGGAAGCGCTGGGGGCCGTCCGCGAGCAGGTGCTCGGGGAACCCGGGCCCGTGGTCGCGGACCGTGACCTCCGCACCGTCGACCCGCACCTCGACCGGTGCGCCGCCGTGCCTGTGGGCGTTGGCGACAAGGTTGGTGAGGATCCGCTCAAGACGCCGCGCGTCGGTCCGTACGAACGTCTCGCCGACGGTGCCCACCGGCGCGCACGCGGCGTCCGCCTTCTCCGCGATGTCCGTGACGAGTTGCCCCAACGGGTGCACCGACAGGTCCGGCTTCTCCACCTCCGCGTCGAGGCGGGCCACTTCGAGCAGGTCCTCGGTGAGGGTGCGCAGAGCGCAGACGCGGTCGCGGACGAGCTCGGTCGGACGGCTCGACGGCAGCAGCTCGGCCGCCGTGTGCAGCCCGGTCAACGGGGTGCGCAGCTCGTGCGCGACATCCGCGGTGAAGCGCTGCTCGGCCTCCAGGCGCTGCTGCAGGGAGGCGGCCATCGTGTCGACGGCGGTGGCCAGCTCGGCGACCTCGTTCCTGCCGTGCTGCCCGCGGGACGGGCGCGGGTGGTCGATACGGGCGTCGAGGTCGCCCTGGCTGATGCGGCGCGCGATGGCCGCCGCGGTGCGCAGTTCGCGGCTGAGCCTGCTGGACAGGCCCGCGCCGCCGAGCGCGGCGAGGCCGACGACGACGGCGCCCGAGACGATCACCTTACGGTCGAACTCGGCCATCTCGTCGGCCTGTTCACGCAGGGACTCACGGACGGACAGGACGTGCCGCGGATGGTCGCCGACCGGCCGGGCCGCCCAGACGCACGGATCGTCCGACGCCATGTCGAGGTAGGTGGTGCGCTGCCCGGCAAGCGCCGCCTCCCGCAACGGCGCGGGCAGCCGGGGATCGTCGAGGACGGCGTCCGTGCCGTCGTCCTGGTCCTGGTCGACCTGGCCCGACAGCTCGTACAGCTGGCGGATGCGGACGAGTTGCGCCACGGCCCCGGACCGGGCGCTCGTGGTGACCTGGTCGAGCCGGGCATGGTGGACGAGCAGGCCGATGGCCACGGCGACCACGGCGCAGCCCGCGGCGAGCAGCGCGGCGATCTTCCAGCGCAGCCCGAGGCTGTTGAGCACGGCACGGACGCGGGCCAGGGCTCCGTGCCCGGCCTCGGCGCCGCGCGGCATCAAGGGCCTCCGTGGGAGGGGTGGGAGGGGTGCGGGGAGACGGGCGACGCGGGGGGCTGTCCCGTCGCCTCGGAGGGCTCGGACGAGGCGGTATCGGTGGCGGTATCAGTGGAGGTGGAGGTGGAGGTGGAGGTCGGCTGGGGCGGCCTCTTGTAGTTCTTGATGTCGCTGACCGTGGACATCCGTGCGCCGTCCCAGTGGAAGCGCACGGCCTGCTCGCCGCCCTCCGAACACGGCGTGCGCACCAGCAGGTCGGGGCCGATCGTCTCCACGCCGAGGTTCCTGCCGGAGGTGAACAGGATCGGATAGACCTTGCCGTCGTGCTCGGTGTAGACGGCCAGGAGGGACCGGCCGCTCTCCGTGTCGGCGGCCACGAGCATCTCGGGCTTCTTGTCGCCGGTCAGGTCGACGAACATCGGCGGCCGCAGACCGGCCTGTCCTGGCCGGTCGATCATGCCGCGTCCTGCCAGCGGCTTCGTGCGCGGGTCGGCCCGCAGGATCGCGTGGACGTCCAGCGAGGCCAGCCCTTTTGAACCGACCTTCGGCAGGCCCTTCAGCGGCCGCGGCGGCGGCTGCTTGGTGGAGGCCTCGGCGCCGGGCGCCTGCGGGGACGAGCCCGCCCAGGCGGGCCAGACCGCCTCGGGGTGGGGCTGCACGGATACGGACGGCGCGCTCTCGCCCGGCCCGAGACCGGTCGGCCCCGCGCATCCGGTCAGCGCGAGGGCCGCCAGGGCGGCGATGGGGGCGGCGCCCAGGAGGACCGGGCGGCGGAGAATCGGCTTCATGGAGTGGCTGACCGTCACGTGGGTGGGGTGGGGCGTGGGGGCGCTGGTGGTGGCCGGTCCTGGGACTGCAACGGGGATTCGGCAGAGGGACCGGCCACCGCTCTCGAAGGTAGGAACCCTCCATCACGGAAAACGGGAGGTTGTGTAACAACTGCGCCAAACCGCGACAAAAGCCCAGCATTCGGGACCTTCGGCATGGGCGCACGCCTCTGGGGCCGCTGTGTCCGAGGCCGCGGGCCGCGGGGCGCGGTGTACGTGCTCGGCGCATGCGGGCTTGGTGTGCGTGCGGGTGCGTGCGGGCTTGGTGTGCGTGCGGGTGCCCCCGCCGGTGCACCCGCTCGGCCCATGCACAATCGGCGTATGGACGACCGACGACGCGGGTACGAACGCGGCGCGGCCCCGCTGCCGTTCTTCGTGTACGGCACGCTGCGACCGGGCGGGCACAACCACGCCGCGTACCTGCACGGCCGGACCGCGGCGGAGGAACCGGCCGCGCTCCCGGGCGCGGTCCTTTACGACGGCCCCGGCTACCCGTACGCCGTCGACGCCCCCGGCGCGGGCCCGGTGCGCGGAGAACTGGTGACGGCCCTGCCCGCCGCCTACGACCGGCTCCTCATCGCCCTTGACCTTCTGGAGGAGTACGTCCCCGGCGACCCGCGCAGCCTGTACGAGCGGATCGAGCGCGACGTGGTCCGCCCGGACGGGACGGCGGTGCGCGCCTGGGTGTACCTCGCGGCCCCGCGTCTCGCGGCCGGACTGCGGTCCTCGGGAACGGTCATCGGGGGAGGGGACTGGGCGTCACACCGGCTCGGGAGATGACTCCCGCCCCACCGGCTCGGGAGATGACTCCCGCCCCACCGGCTCGGGAGATGACTCCCGCCCCACCGGCCGACGGCCGCCCCAGAAGTGCGGATCCGCAGCTCAAACACCTACGCACTCGATCTGATGATCCGAACCACTCGTGCGGGCGACTTCACGCGACTACCGGCACTACCGACAGTGAGCAACGCAAAGCTCTCCGTGTGCACCCGTCGGTGCGCGAGGCGGTGCGTGAGCACCCTGTCCCATGGAGGAGTCGCCCTATGCGAGTTCGCCGTTCCCTGCCGGCCCTCATCGGCGCCCTGACCCTCGGCTTCGGCATGTCCCTGGCGTCCTCGGCCGCCGCCGAGTCGGCGGCCGTCAAGGACCCCTGCGGATTCTTCGAGACCGCCAGCGACGCGTATTACAACCACTGCACGAGCGACGGTTCGCACATCGTGATCGAGATCGACGACTGGGGCCCCAACAGCGAGCAGTGCGTGGGCCCGGGCGTGACCTGGATCGGCTCGGCCTCGGGTGTGGACGGCGCCTGGTACACCGGCCGCCTCTGCTGATCTCCACCCCCTTCGCCCGACCGGCGGGCCCGGCCACCCGGCCCGGGCCCGCCGCCCCCGCGCCTACACCCGCTCCAGTCGCACCGCGCACACCTTGAACTCCGGCATGCGCGACACGGGGTCCAGCGCCGGATGCGTCAGGGTGTTGGCGCGGCCCTCGCCCGGCCAGTGGAACGGCATGAAGACGGTGTCGGCGCGGATCGCCGACGTGACCCTCGCCGGAGCCACGGCGCGGCCCCGCCGCGAGACGACGGCGACCGGATCGTCCTCCCCGACCCCCAGACGCGCGGCGAGCCGCGGATGCAGCTCCACGAAGGGCCCCGGAGCCGCCGAGTTGAGCTCGTCGACGCGACGCGTCTGGGCCCCGGACTGGTACTGCGCGAGCACCCGCCCCGTGGTCAGCAGTACGGGATACTCCGCGTCCGGCTCCTCCGCCGCGGCCCGGTGCACCACGGGCACGAACCGAGCCCGCCCGTCCTCCGTGGCGAACCGGTCCAGGAACAGGCGCGGCGTGCCTTCGGCCGCCGGTCCGGCGGGGCACGGCCAGAACACCCCCTCCCCGTCGTTCTCCCGCAGCCGTTCGTAGCTGATCCCCGAATAATCCGCGGGGCCGCCCGCGCTCGCCCGGCGCAACTCCTCGAAGACCTCCTCCGGTTCAGTGGGAAAACCCGTCCCGTGACCGAGCCGTGCCGCGATCCCGTGCAGCACATCAAGGTCGCTGCGCACCCCCACCGGCGCGGACACGGCCCGTCGCCGCAGCAGCACCCGCCCCTCCAGGTTCGTCACCGTCCCCGTCTCCTCGGCCCACTGCGTCACCGGCAGCACCACGTCCGCCAGTTGAGCCGTCTCGGACAGCACCACGTCCGCCACCGCGAGAAAGTCCAACGACCGCAGCCGCTCCTCCACATGCGCGGCCCGCGGCGCCGATACCACCGGGTTGGAGCCCATCAGGAGCAGCGTCTTGATGTCCCCGCCCAGCGCGTCGAGCAGCTCGTACGCCGACCTGCCGGGGCCCGGCAGCGAGTCGGGGTCCACGCCCCACACGCCCGCGACGTGCGCCCGCGCCGCCGGATCGGTCAGCTTGCGGTACCCGGGCAACTGGTCGGCCTTCTGGCCGTGTTCGCGCCCTCCCTGGCCGTTGCCCTGACCCGTCAGGCAGCCGTAGCCGGACAACGGCCGCCCCGCGCGCCCCGTGGCGAGGCACAGGTTGATCCACGCCCCCACGGTGTCCGTCCCCTTGGCCTGCTGCTCGGGCCCGCGCGCGGTGAGCACCATCGCGTCGTCGACGTCGCAGAAGAGACGTACCGCCTCGCGCAGTTGGGGCACGGCCACGCCGGTGATCCGCTCGACGTGCTCGGGCCAGTGCGCCATCGCCGCCGCTCGCGCCTCCTCCCATCCGCTCGTCCGCTCCTCGATGTACGCGTCGTCCGTCCGGCCCTCCGCCACGACCAGGTGCAGCAGACCGAGTGCCAGGGCGAGGTCCGTACCGGGCCGGGGGGCCAGGTGCAGGTCGGCCTGTTCGGCGGTGCGGGTCCTGCGGGGGTCGATGACGATCAGCGTGCCGCCGTTCGCCCGCAGCTCCGTGAGGTAGCGCAGGGCGGGCGGCATCGTCTCGGCGAGGTTCGACCCGACGAGGATCACGCACCCGGTGCGCGGGATGTCCTCCAGCGGGAACGGCAGCCCCCGGTCAAGGCCGAACGCCCGCTGCCCGGCGGCCGCGGCCGACGACATGCAGAACCGCCCGTTGTAGTCGATCTGCGACGTGCCGAGCGCCACCCTCGCGAACTTGCCCAGCGCGTACGCCTTCTCGTTGGTCAGGCCGCCCCCGCCGAACACACCGCACGCGTCCGCGCCGTGCTCCTTACGGGTACGGGACAGTTCCTCGGCTATCCGGTCCAGTGCCTCCTCCCAGGTGGCCGGTGTGAGTGTGCCGGTGGCGCGGGACCGGACGAGTGGCTCCGTCAGACGCACCCGCGAGGAGAGCACCGCGGGCGCCGTGCGGCCCTTGCCGCACAGGGCTCCCCTGTTGACGGGGAACCCGGCACGCTCCACGACCTCCACGCCGCCGCCGGGGGGCGTCGTCAGGCCCATCCCGCACTGCAGCGCGCAGTACGGGCAGTGGGTCGCCGTCACCTCGGCCGGGGCTGCGGAGGCCGGGGCTGTGGAGGCCGGGGCCGCGGCCGAGGGGGGCGTCGGTGTCGCCGGTGTTACCGAGGAGTGCATGTCGTCCAGGGTCCGCCGGGCTTGTTACGTGCTTCGACGTGGTCGCGTTACGCACGCGGTAAGCCGACCTCAGCGGATGCCGTGACCGGCTGTGAGGCGGTGGTTGGTTGCCCTGGGCCGCGGCTGTTCGTTTGCCTGGTTGGTGTGGATGCCGGGTGCGGGTTGTTCGTGGCTGGTCGCGCAGTTCCCCGCGCCCCTTGGGGGCGCCTGGTGCGCCCCGCGGCGGAGCCGCAGATGTCATAGGCCCGCGCCCCTTTGGGGCGCTCACGGCGCCCGTTGGTCGTGGCTGGTCGCGCCCTGCGGTGGAGCCGCAGCTGTCACGGCCCCGCGCCCCTGCGGGCGCCCCCGTCCTCAGCGGGGTGCGGACAGTGCTCGCTCTATGCCCGGTTCCCGTCGGCCCAGGAAGTGGGGGTTCGGTTCGAGTGTTGCGTCGAGGGCTGCCTTGCCTGCCGCGAAGACCTCGCGGGCGCCGCCGTAGTACCAGGTCGTGTCGTGCACGGCGTCCACCCCGACCCCGTACGACGAGACGCCCGCCGCGTCGCACAGCGCGACCGCCCTGCGTATGTGGAAGCCCTGGCTGATCAGTACCGCCCGGTCCACGCCGAATATCTCCTTGGCGCGGACGCAGGAGTCCCATGTGTCGAAGCCGGCGTAGTCACTCACTATCCGCCGCTCCGGCACGCCGTGCTTCTTCAGGTAGGCGCGCATCGCGTCCGGCTCGTCGTACTCCTCGCGGCTGTTGTCGCCCGTGACGAGCACGACCTCTATTCGCCCCTTGCGGTACAACTCGGCCGCCGCGTCGAGCCGGTGCGCCAGGTACGGCGACGGTTCGCCCTTCCACAGGCCGGCACCGAAGACGACGGCGACCTCGGCGCGCGGCGCGTCCGCGACTGTGCCGACCTTGCCGTCCGTCGACACGAACAGCCAGGCCGCGGGCAGCAGTGCGAGCACGCACAGCGCCATCACCGCCTGCAGGGTCCGCCGCTGCTCCTTTCGCGTGCGCGGCAGACGGAGCCAGCCCGGCCGCCGCAAACGCCGCGCCCACCCCGACCGTTCCCCCGGCCCTTCCTCCGGCCCTTCCTCCGGCCCTTCCTCCGGCCCTTCCTCCGGCCCTTCTCCACGTCGTTCCATACGCGTTCCGCCCCCGAGCCCCCGTACCCGCCGGATCTCCCCGATCCGATCTCTGCCACAACCGTAAGCGCCCCGGCCGGCAGCGTCGGCGACTCCTGCCCCCTAAACAACCCGGAGAACCACCCCGAAACATCCCGAACCCCGGTTCCGGGGCCTCCCTGACAGCCGCCCACCGCCCGCCGTGAGCACGGGGAAAACAGCCGTCACCGCCACGCAACGCGCCCGCAACACGCCCCCGCCATCCTCGGTCCATGACGCCGTCGCACTCTCTTCACCCAGTGTCCGGCAGCACTCACCTCGACAGCACGGCGCAGCTGATGGACCGCATCACCAGCCAGCTCGGCACCCAGCTCGGTCTCGTCTCGCCCGACGGCAGGCGCCGCCCGGCGACCCGCCCCGACCCCCGCCCCGACCTCCGCCCCACTCTCGTTCTCGTCGCCCACGGCAGCCGCGACCCGCGCGCCCTCGCCACCGTCACGGCCCTCGCCGAGCGGGTCCGCGAGCAACGGCCCGGCCTCGCCGTCCGACTGGGTCACATCGAGCTGAACGAACCGCTGCTCACCGACACCCTCGGCGACCTCGGCACGCTCGCCGCGCACGACGGCGGCGGCCGGGCCGTCCTCGTGCCGCTGCTCCTCAGCCGCGGCCAGCACGTCAAGCGCGACATACCGGCGGCCGCCGCCCGCGTCCCCGCCCTCGGCACCCGCGTCGCCGCCCCGCTCGGCCCGCACCCGCTGCTCGCCGAGGCGCTGCACGCCCGGCTCGTCGAGGCGGGCTGGCCCGCGCGGGCGCCGGGCGCGAGCGCGCGACGACGGCGCGCGGTGGTCCTCGCCGCCGCGGGCTCCCGCGACCCGGAGGCGGCCGCCGACACGGAGACCGCCGCCGCACTGCTCGCCGAACGCCTCGGCGTCCCCGTGGTGCCCGCCTACGCCGCGCCCACCGAGGCCTGCCCCCGTACGGTGCCGGAAGCGCTTGAAGCCCTGGCCGGGGCCGGGCGGACGCGCACCGCCGTCGCCGCGTACTTCACCGCGCCGGGCCGCTTCGCGAGCCAGTGCGCGGCCGCCGCCCCCTGGCTCGCCGCGGCGCCCCTCGGCCCGCACGCGGCCCTCGCCCGACTCGTCCTGCACCGTTACGACCAGGCACGCACCGCCCCGGCGCACACCGCACCGGCGCCCGCCCCGCGGCGCCGCCTCACCAGCGTCTGACGGAGGCCGGATCAGGCGGGGCCAGATCCCTGTTTGTCACTGCTTGCGTCTACTGTCGGTGCATGGAAGGCACAGCACCGAACGCGCGATACGAGGCCTACGACGCCTACGACGCCTATGACGAGGCAGCCGTCGAGCGGTGGGCCACCGAGCCCGACAAGAGGCCGGGGCGCACGGCCTTCCAGCGCGACCGCGCGCGCGTCCTGCACTCCTCGGCGCTGCGCCGCCTCGCCGGTAAGACCCAGGTCGTCACGCCCGGCACCCGTAGCCAGGCCTGGGACGCCAGCGCCCGCACCCGCCTGACGCACTCTCTGGAGTGCGCCCAGGTGGGCCGTGAGCTGGGCGCCGCCCTGGGCTGCGACCCCGACCTCGTGGAGACGGCCTGCCTCTCCCACGACCTGGGCCACCCGCCCTTCGGGCACAACGGCGAGCAGGCGCTCAACGAAGTGGCCGCGGACTGCGGCGGCTTCGAGGGCAACGCCCAGTCGCTGCGGCTGCTCGCCCGCATCGAACCGAAGCGCTTCATCCGCTCCGAGGCCACCGGCGAACTGGTCAGCGTCGGTCTGAACCTGACCCGGGCCGCCCTGGACGCCGCCACCAAGTACCCCTGGCCGCGCGGCGGGCACCCCACCGACCCGGCGTCTCCCAAATTCGGTGTCTACGAAGACGACCGGCCCGTCTTCGACTGGGTCCGCAAGGAGGCCCCGGGGCAGCGCACCTGCTTCGAGGCGCAGGTCATGGACTGGTCCGACGACGTCGCGTACTCGGTGCACGACTTCGAAGACGGCCTGCACGCCGGTCACATCGATCCGAACGCGCTGCACGCCGAGCCCGAGCGGCAGGACATCTGCGCCGTGGCGATCGGGCGCTACGTCCCTTCGGACACCGACTCCGAAGAGCTCGCCCGGGCGCTCGACCGCCTCCTCGACCAGGAGTGGTGGCCGCACGGGTACGACGGATCGGCCGTCAGCCAGGCCCGGTTGAAGGACGCCACCAGCCAGCTCATCGGCCGCTTCTGTCAGGCCGCGGAGACCGCCACGCGCGCGCAGTACGGCTCGGGGCCCCTCACGCGGTACGCGGCCGAACTCGTCGTCCCGCGCGCGGCACGCCACGAATGCGCGGTGCTCAAGGCCGTCGCCGACCGCTATGTGATGCAGCGCCCCAGCCAGGAGCGGCTCCGCGCGGACCAGCGCATCATCGTCGCCGAGCTCGCGGAGGCGCTCACCGCCCGTGCCCCCGACGGACTCGACCCGCAGTTCCGCGCCCTGTACGACGCGGCGCAGGACGACCGGGCCGCCCAGCGCGTCGTCGTGGACCAGATCGCGTCGCTCACGGACGCGGCGGCCCGCGCCCTGCACACGCGGATGACGGCGAGACCCCAGTGAAACGACGGTAAATGACCATGAAGTGACCACAGGGTGTGACGGAATGTGGCCAGTTGGGGCCACGCCCCCTTCCCCCCTCACGCTCCGTGCGGGACGCTCCCTGTGGCGGCAAGGCCGATCGGCAAGTCTGTGTTCTTCCGGGGGACATCCCCGGTACCCCGGGCAAGGAGGCATCAAGTGGTCGACGCGGATCAGACGTTCGTCATTGTCGGAGGAGGGCTGGCCGGCGCCAAGGCGGCCGAAACGCTCCGCTCCGAAGGATTCACCGGCCGGGTGATCCTCATCAGCGACGAGCGCGACCACCCCTACGAGCGCCCGCCGCTGTCCAAGGGCTATCTGCTGGGCAAGGAGGAGCGGGACAGCGTCTTCGTCCACGAACCGGGGTGGTACGCGCAGGCCGACGTCGAACTGCACCTGGGCCAGACCGTCGTCGCCATCGACCGCGCCGCCAAGGCCGTGCGCCTGGGCGACGGCGCCGCCATCCGCTACGACAAGCTCCTGCTCGTCACCGGCGCCGAGCCCCGCCGCCTCGACGTCCCCGGCACCGACCTCGCGGGCGTCCACCACCTGCGCCGTCTCGCGCACGCCGACCGGCTGCGCCACGTCCTGGCCTCGCTCGGCAGGGACAACGGCCACCTGGTGATCGCGGGCGCCGGCTGGATCGGCCTGGAGATCGCGGCGGCCGCCCGGGAGTACGGCGCGGAGGTCACCGTCGTCGAGCCCGAGCCGACCCCGCTGCACGCCGTCCTCGGCCCCGAGGTCGGCCAGATGTTCGCCGACCTGCACGCCGAGCACGGCGTCCGCTTCCACTTCGGCGCGCGGCTCACCGAGATCACCGGCCAGGACGGCATGGTCCTCGCCGCCCGCACGGACGACGGCGAGGAGCACCCGGCGCACGACGTGCTCGCGGCGATCGGCGCGGCCCCCCGTTCGGCCCTGGCCGAGTCCGCGGGCCTGGAGCTCGCCGACCGCGCGGACGGCGGCGGCATCGCCGTCGACGCGTCCCTGCGCACCTCCGACCCCGACATCTACGCGGCGGGCGACGTGGCCGCCGTCCGCCACGCGCTCTACGACACCAGGCTCCGCGTGGAGCACTGGGCCAACGCCCTCAACGGCGGACCCGCGGCCGCCCGCGCGATGCTCGGCCAGGACGTCACGTTCGACCGCGTGCCCTACTTCTTCTCCGACCAGTACGACGTGGGCCTGGAGTACTCGGGCTGGGCGCCTCCGGGCACGTACGACCAAGTGGTGGTCCGCGGCGACACGGGCAAGCGCGAATTCATCGCCTTCTGGCTGCGTGAGGGGCAGGTCCTCGCGGGCATGAACGTGAATGTGTGGGACGTCACGGAGCCCATTCAGCAGCTGATCCAGCGGGGCACACGCCCCGACCCCGACGCCCTCGCGGACCCGTCGACCCCCTTGGCGTCGCTCCTGACGTGACCGGCCGGGCAGGAGTGTCACAGGCGAGCCGTAGTATTCCTACGTGGCAGGCAGGATCAATGACGAAGACGTGAAGGCGGTTCGGGACGCGGTCCCGATCGACGCCGTGGTCTCCGACTATCTCCAGCTGCGCAACGCGGGGGGCGGAAACCTCAAGGGCCTGTGCCCCTTCCACGACGAGAAGTCCCCGTCCTTCCAGGTCAGCCCGAGCAAGGGTCTCTTCCACTGCTTCGGCTGCCAGGAAGGCGGCGACACGATCGCCTTCGTGATGAAGATCGACCACCTCACGTTCTCGGAGGTGGTCGAGCGCCTCGCCGCCCAGGCGGGCATCACGCTGCGCTACGAAGAGGGTGGGTACAACCCCGCGCACCAGCGCGGTGAGCGCATCCGCCTCGTCGAGGCCCACAAGGTCGCCGCGCAGTTCTACGTGGACCAGCTGGAGAGCCCCGAGGCCGAGATCGGCCGGAAGTTCCTCGCCGAGCGCGGCTTCGACCAGGCCGCGGCCGCGCACTTCGGCGTGGGCTACAGCCCCGCGGGCTGGGACCACCTCACCCGCTATCTGCGCGGCAAGGGCTTCACCGACAAGGAGCTGACCCTCTCCGGCATCTCCCAGGAGGGCCGCCGCGGCCCCATCGACCGCTTCCGCGGCCGCCTGATGTGGCCGATCCGCGACATCGGCGGCGACGTGGTCGGCTTTGGCGCCCGCAAGCTCCGCGACGACGACAACGGCCCGAAGTACCTGAACACGCCGGAGACGGCGATCTACAAGAAGTCCCAGGTCCTGTACGGCATCGACCTCGCCAAGAAGGACATCGCCAAGTCCAGCCGCGCCGTCGTCGTCGAGGGCTACACCGACGTGATGGCCTGCCACCTCGCGGGCATCACCACCGCCATCGCGACCTGCGGCACCGCCTTCGGCAGTGACCACATCAAGATCCTCCGGCGCCTCCTGATGGACAATGGCTCGGCCCGGGTGATCTTCACCTTCGACGGTGACGCGGCCGGTCAGAAGGCCGCCCTGCGCGCCTTCGAGGACGACCAGAAGTTCGCCGCCGAGACGTACATCGCCATCGCCCCCGACGGCATGGACCCCTGCGACCTGCGCCTCGCCAAGGGCGACACGGCCGTCGCCGACCTGGTCGAACCGCGCACGCCGCTCTTCGAGTTCGCCCTGCGCCAGATCGTCTCGCGGTACGACCTGGAGACCCCCGCGGGCCGCGCCGCCGCCCTGGACGAGGCCGCCCCCGTGGTCGCCCGCATCAAGAACAGCGGCGCGCAGCACGAGGTCGCCGTCCAGCTCGCCGGCATGCTCGGCATCCTCGACACGCAGTTCGTCGTCAAGCGCGTCGCCCAACTGGCGCGCTGGGCCCGCGACCGCGGCGGCCGGGGCCCCGCCCCCGCCCCCCAGCGCTCCTCCCAGGCGTACGAGAACGCTCCCCAGGGCTTCAGCGGCCCCGCCCTCAACCTCCGCAGCCCCGCGCACCGCACCGAGCGCGAACTGATCAAACTCGCCCTGCAGTACCCGCACCTGGTCTCCCCGGCCTTCGACGCGTACGGCCTCGACGAGTTCACCGCCCCGCCCTACGCGGCGGTGCGCCGCGCCATCGAGGAGGCGGGCGGCGCGGAGTACGGCGCGCAGGACCCGCAGGAGTACCTCGTACGGGTCCGCGACGCCGCGCCCGACGACGCGGTCCGCTCGATGGTCACCGAGCTCGCCGTCGAGGCGATCCTGCGCAAGACCGTCGACGAGATGTACGCGGGCATCCAGCTCGTGCAGGTCCGGCTGCGCGCCGTCGACCGCCGCATCCGCGACGTCCAGGGCAGCCTCGCCCGGCTCGGCGCGGGCGGCGACCCACAGCATCTGTCCGCCGTGCAGAGCGAGTTGTGGGTCCTCCAGCAGTACGGCCAGGCGCTGCGCGAGCGGGGCGCGGACGCGCTCTGAGGGCAGTCCTTGGGACAGCCCCTGGGACAGCCCCTGAGACAGCCCCTGAGGTTCTCCGGGATTCGACCCGGGCCCAAGGGTTACCCGACGGGTAACCACGCGGTCACGGACCGGACTCAAAAAGTCACCGCACGCCCCTCGTGGCGGCCATGTGTCGTACCCCACACTGGTTCCGGTGCCTGAGTCCTCGGAGCGCGGCCGACCCGCAGACAGCGGGTCCGACACCCCCGCGGTTCCACACATCGTGTCCGGGACGGACAGCGGCGAGGCCGTCGTCCCTCTCCCGTTGCCGCACGCCTCAGCTGCGATCACCCTGGAGGTCGCCCCCGTGCAGACCCAGACCCTCACCCAGACCGACGCCGCCGCGCGCGCGGATCGCGCGGACGCGGAAACGGACGTCCTGGAGTCGGTTCCGCCGCAGAGCCGGGCCAGCCGGCACCCCGAGGCGCAGAGCGCACCGGGCATACCGGACGCGTCCGAAGCGCAGGTGGCACAGGACGTACAGAAGGCGCCCGAGACCCACAAGACCCACAAGGCCCCCGAGACCCACAAGGCCCCCGAGGCCACCGAAACCCCTGAGGCCGTCGAGGCGCTGGAGCCCGAGATCCTCGACCTGCCCACCCCCCGCAGCCGTACCGAAGCCGCCGGCCCCTCGTCCGACCTGTTCCGCCAGTACCTGCGCGAGATCGGGCGGATCCCGCTGCTCACCGCGGCGGAGGAGGTGGAGCTGGCCCGTGCCGTCGAGGCGGGCCTCTTCGCCGAGGAGAAGCTGAGCAACACCCCCGACCTGGACTCCCAACTCGCCCTGGACCTCGACAAGCTGGTCGTCATGGGCCGGATGGCCAAGCGCCGCCTCATCGAGGCCAACCTCCGCCTGGTCGTCTCCGTCGCCAAGCGGTACGTGGGCCGCGGGCTCACCATGCTCGACCTGGTCCAGGAGGGGAACCTCGGGCTGATCCGGGCCGTTGAGAAGTTCGACTACGCCCGCGGCTACAAGTTCTCGACGTACGCCACCTGGTGGATCCGCCAGGCCATGTCCCGCGCCCTCGCGGACCAGGCCCGCACGATCCGCGTCCCCGTGCATGTCGTGGAGCTCATCAACCGCGTCGTACGCGTCCAGCGCCGCATGCTCCAGGAGCGCGGTTACGAGCCCACGCCCGAGGAGGTCGCCGACCACCTGGACCTGCCGCCCGAGCGCGTCAGCGAGGTGCTGCGCCTGGCGCAGGAGCCCGTCTCACTGCACGCCCCCGTCGGCGAGGAGGACGACGTCGCGCTCGGCGACCTCATCGAGGACGGCGACGCCACAAGCCCCGTGGAATCGGCGGCGTTCCTGCTGCTCCGCGAGCACCTGGAGGCCGTCCTCTCCACGCTCGGCGAGCGCGAGCGCAAGGTCGTCCAGCTCCGCTACGGCCTGGCGGACGGCAGGCCCCGCACCCTGGAGGAGATCGGCCGGATCTTCGGGGTGACCCGCGAGCGCATCCGCCAGATCGAGTCCAAGACCCTCAACAAACTCCGGGACCACGCCTTCGCGGACCAACTGCGGGGCTATCTGGACTGAGGGGCGCCCCTGAGGGAGGCCCCCGCCGCGCGACAACGTCCTAGTCGACCTCGGCCACCGCCTGCGCGAACTGAGCCGCGTACAACCGCGCGTACGCCCCGTCCGCGGCCAGCAGCACGTCATGCGTGCCCTGCTCGACGATCGCTCCGTTCTCCATCACCAGAATCGTGTCCGCGTCCCGGATCGTGGACAGCCGGTGCGCGATCACGAACGACGTCCGCCCGTGCGCCAGGCGGGCCATCGCCTTCTGGATGAGGACCTCCGTACGCGTGTCGACGGAGCTCGTCGCCTCGTCGAGCACCAGGATCACCGGGTCGGAGAGGAACGCCCGCGCGATGGTGATGAGCTGCTTCTCGCCCGCGCTCACCCCCGTACCGTCGTCGTCGATCACGGTGTCGTACCCGTCCGGGAGCGTGCGCACGAAGCGGTCCGCGTGGGCGGCGCGCGCCGCCTCCTCGATCTCCTCGCGCGTGACGTCCTTCGACGCGCCGTACGCGATGTTCTCCGCGATGGTGCCGCCGAACAGCCAGGTGTCCTGGAGCACCATGCCGATCCCGGAGCGCAGCTCGTCCCGCGACATCCCGGCGATGTCGACGCCGTCCAGAGTGATGCGCCCGCCGGTGACCTCGTAGAACCGCATCAGCAGGTTGACCAGCGTCGTCTTGCCCGCGCCGGTCGGCCCGACGATGGCGACCGTGTGGCCGGGCTCCACCACGAGCGACAGGTCCTCGATGAGCGGCTTGTCCTCCTCGTAGCGGAAGGAGACGTGCTGCATCCCGACCCGCCCGCGCAGCCGGTCGGGCCGCTCGCCGGGGACCGGGTCGGCCTCCTGCTCGTCGGCGTCGAGGATCTCGAAGACCCGCTCGGCCGACGCCACGCCCGACTGCACGAGGTTCGCCATCGAGGCGACCTGCGTCAGCGGCATCGAGAACTGCCGCGAGTACTGGATGAAGGCCTGCACGTCACCGATGGACAGCGACCCGGAGGCCACCCGCAGGCCGCCCACCACGGCGACAAGGACGTAGTTCAGGTTCGAGATGAAGAACATCAGCGGCTGCATGACACCGCTGTTGAACTGCGCCTTGAACCCGGCTTCGTAGAGCTGGTCGTTCTGCTCGGCGAACGCCTTGGCCGACTCCTCCTGCCGGCCGAACACCTTCACCAGGGTGTGCCCGGTGTACATCTCCTCGACGTGGGCGTTGAGCGCGCCGGTGGTCTTCCACTGCTGCACGAACTGCGGCTGCGACCGCTTGCCGACCTTCGTCGCCACGAAGAACGACAGCGGCACGGTGATCAGCGCCACGAGCGCGAGCAGCGGCGACACCCAGAACATCATCACGAGCACGCCGATGATCGTCAGCAGCGAGTTGATGAGCTGGCCCATCGTCTGCGTCAGCGTTTGGTTGATGTTGTCGAGGTCGTTGGTGGCGCGGCTGAGCACCTCGCCGCGCTGCCGCTTGTCGAAGTACGACAGCGGGAGCCGCGACAGCTTCGCCTGCACGTCGCCGCGCATCCGGAAGACGGTCTTGTTGATGGCGCGGTTCGAAAGGCGCGTCGCCACGGCCATCAGCAGGCCCGCCACCAGGAACGTGCCGAGCGCGAGCAGCAGGACCTCACCCACCGCACCGAAGTCGATGCCCTTGCCGGGGGTGAAGTCGACGCCGGAGAGCATGTCGGCCATGCCGCCCTCGCCCCTGGCGCGCAGGCCGTCGAGCGCCTGCTCCTTCGTCGTGCCCTCGGGCATGTCGCGGCCGACGATGCCCGCGAAGAGCAGGTCGGTGGCGCGGCCGAGGATCTTCGGGCCGAGCACGGAGAGCGCGACGCTCAGGACGGTGGCCAGGAGCAGCGCGTAGATGGTGCTGCGCTCGGGCTTGAACTGCGCCAGGAGCCGCTTGCCGGAGCCCTTGAAGTCCATCGACCGGGAGTCGGGGCCCATCATCGGTCCACCCATGCCAGGGGGCATTACGCGGCCTCCGCTTCCGTCAGCTGGGAGAG
The DNA here is from genome assembly GCF_040646035.1 of Streptomyces sp. NPDC046465. Classification (NCBI taxonomy): domain Bacteria; kingdom Bacillati; phylum Actinomycetota; class Actinomycetes; order Kitasatosporales; family Streptomycetaceae; genus Streptomyces; species Streptomyces sp. NPDC046465. The sequence continues at coordinate 394,824 of NZ_JBEYZK010000001.1, read as the reverse complement.
GACGATCTCCCGGTAGGTCTCATTGCTCTCCATCAGCTCGTGATGGCGGCCCGTGCCCACGACCCGGCCCTCGTCGAGGACCACGATGCGGTCGGCGTCCCGGATGGTGGACACCCGCTGGGCGACGATGACGACGGTCGACTCGGCGGTCTCACGGCCGAGCGCGGCCCGCAGCGCCGCGTCGGTCGCGTAGTCGAGCGCGGAGAACGAGTCGTCGAAGAGGTAGATCTCGGGGCGCTGTACGAGCGTGCGCGCGATGGAGAGGCGCTGGCGCTGCCCGCCGGAGACGTTGGTGCCGCCCTGCGACACGGGCGCGGCCAGGCCTTCCTCAAGGCCCTCGACGAACTCCTTGGCCTGGGCGACCTCCAGCGCGTGCCAGAGCTCCTCGTCGGTGGCGTCGGGGTTTCCGTAGCGCAGGTTGCTCGCCACGGTCCCGGCGAACAGGTACGGCTTCTGCGGCACCAGGCTCACGGTCTTCGCGAGCAGCGCGGGTTCGACGGTGCCGACGTCCACGCCGCCGACCAGGACCTCGCCCTCGGTCGCGTCGATCAGCCGCGGTACGAGGCTGAGCAGCGTCGACTTGCCGCTGCCGGTCGACCCGATCACGGCGGTCGTCTCGCCGGGCCGGGCGACCAGGTGGACGGACTTGAGGACGGGCTCCTCGGCGCCGGGGTAGCGGAAGCCCACGTCCCGGATCTCCAGGTGACCGTGGCTGCGCAGCTCGCGTACGGGGGCGGCCGGGGGCACCACGCTGCTGTCGGTGTCCAGGACCTCCTCGATGCGCTCGGCGCAGACCTCCGCGCGCGGCACCATCATGAACATGAAGGTGGCCATCATCACGGACATCACGATCTGCATCAGATAGGCGAGGAACGCGGTGAGCGCGCCGATCTGCATGCCGCCGCTGTCGATGCGGTGCGCGCCGAACCACACCACCGCGATCGAGGAGATGTTCACGACGGTCATGACGATCGGGAACATCAGCGCGAGCAGCTTGCCGGTGTTGAGCGAGACGTCGGTGAGGTCGGCGTTGGCCTTCCGGAAGCGCTCCTTCTCGTAGTCGTCGCGGACGAAGGCGCGGATGACGCGGTTGCCGGTGATCTGCTCGCGCAGCACCCGGTTCACCGTGTCGAGGCGCACCTGCATGGTGCGGAACAGGGGCCGCAGCCGCCGCACGATCAGGCTCACGCTGATGCCGAGCACGGGCACGACGGCGACAAGGACGCCGGAGAGCGGCACGTCAAGGCCGAGCGCCATCACGATGCCGCCGACGCACATGATGGGCGCGGACACCATCAGCGTGAACGACATCAGGACCAGCATCTGCACCTGCTGGACGTCATTGGTGGTCCGCGTGATCAGCGACGGCGCCCCGAACTGGCCCACCTCGCGCGCGGAGAACGACTGCACACGGTCGAAGACGGCGGCCCGGACGTCACGGCCGAGGGCGGCGGAGGTCCGCGCACCGTAGAAGACGGCCCCGATGTTGCAGACCATCTGCACGACGGTGACGGCGATCATGATGCCGCCGAAGCTGAGGATGTAGCCCGTGTCTCCCTCGACGACACCGTTGTCAATGATGTCGGCGTTCAGGCTGGGCAGATAGAGCGCGGCGCACGTCTGCAGGAACTGCAGCAGCACCAGCAGGGCGATGGGTTTCTGATACGGACCCAGGTACGTCCGCAGGAGTCTTATGAGCACGCTCGGTCTCTCGAGGAGTCGGGTGTCGGCAAGTTGGGCGAGGTCGACACCAATCCTGCGACACCCGACCCGGGGGCGTGCAACTGATTAACCCATGACCGGGTCAAATTTCAGCCCGGGTAAAGAAGTGGGACCACTTAAGGATCTTGGACACCACGGACGGGCCGTGCGTGGCGCCTGGGTAGGCACCCCAGGCCTAGGCAAAAGCCCCCGGATGGGACTGCTCCCGCACGGTCACGTACTGCTGCCGCACCGCCTGCCCCACCGCGAGCTCCTCGCCCGGCTCGAACACCTGCGCCGCGGCCCCCTGCCAGAGCGGCAACTGCCCGGTCAGCGCCCACGCCGCCTGCCGCGCCGCGCCGATCGCCGCGTAGTCCGCGGGCTGCGGCACCACGACCTGCGTACCGAGCAGCATCGGCGCCGCGGCCTGCACGGCGGGCAGCTCCGCGGCGGCGCCGAGCAGGAACACTCGCCGCACCTCCACCCCACGCCCCCGCAGTACGTCGAGCGCGTCCCCGAGGCCGCACAGCATGCCCTCGAACGCGGCCCGCGCCAGATGCTCGGGCTTCATCGACTCGCGCCGCAGCCCGGTCAGCGTCCCCGCCGCATGCGGCAGGTTCGGCGTCTTCTCGCCCTCCAGATAGGGGAGGAGTACGAGCCCGTGCGCGCCCGGCGTCGACTTCATGGCGAGGTCGGAGAGCTCCTGCAGGTCCGCGACGCCGAGCATCTCTGCCGTGCCGCGCAGCACCCGTACGGCGTTCTGCGTGTGGACCACCGGCAGGTGCAGCCCGGTGGCGTCCGCGAGCGAGGTGACGATGCCGCGGCCGTCGGTCAGCGCCTCGTGGTGCACGGCCATCACGGACCCCGAGGCGCCGAGCGACACGACCGCGTCGCCCTGCTGCACCCCGAGCCCGAAGGCCGCCGCCATCGTCTCGCCGGTACCCGCGGAGATCAGCAGCCCCTCGGGCGTCGTACCCGCGGCCTCGGCGGGCCCGATCACCTCGGGCAGCATCGCCTGGTGGCCCAGGGCCAGTTCGACGAGGTCGGGGCGGTACGAGCCGCTCGCCGCGGACCAGTAGCCGGTGCCCGAGGCGCCGCCGCGGTCGGTCGTGCGCCGGGCGGGCCTGCCGAGCAGCTGCCAGACGAGCCAGTCCGGGGCCTGCATGAGGGCGGCGATCCGCCGCGCGGCGTCCGGCTCCGTCTTCGCCAGCCAGCGGAGCTTCGTCACCGGATGCGCGGACTGCGGCACGCACCCCACGGCCTGCGCCCAGGCCTCGCGGCCGCCGAGCCGGTCGATGAGGTCGACGGCGGAGACCTGCGCCCGCCGGTCGTTGCCGATCATCGCGGGCCGCACGGTGTTGCCGTGCTGGTCAAGCGGTACGAGCGCGTTCTGCTGGGCGGAGACGCCGATGGCCTGCACGCCTTCGAGCAGTCCCCCGCCCGCTGCCTCGCCGAGAGAGAGCAGCCAAGCCTGTGGATCGACGTCGGACGGCCTGGACCCGCCCTCGGCGCTCTCGAGCGGATGCGGGGCATAGCCCTGCTTGAGTACGGCGCCCGTGTCTGCGTCACAGACCACGATGCGCGTGAAATCGGGCGAACTGTCCAGCCCTGCGACTATCCCCATACGTGGAATTCTGCCGCACGGGGGGCGGGGTCCGTACCTGTGTTCGCTCTACGTGATCCCTCAGCATGATCCTTCTGGGCGCATCCCGCTGGACGCATCCCTCTGGGCGCGGGCCGCCCCGGAGTCAGCCTTTAGGGGGCGGCCCGCGTCTCACTCCACTCAGGTGTTGCTGGTGCCCCAGTCGTCCTCGGCGCCGCCAGGCCCCCGCTGCTCGCGCAGGGAGCGGACCCGGTCGGCCACCGCGTCGGGCATCTTGTCCCCGACCTTCTCGGACACCGAGTGGAAGGCCTTGCCCGCCACCTCACGCCCCTGCTGCGTCGCGGACTCGACGGTGTTGCGCACGGCCGGGTTCTGCGAGATCTCACGAGCGGACTTCTTCAACTGCTCATAGCGCTCGCGTCCGGCCCGGGTCCCGAGCACGTACCCGAGGGCCAGTCCCACCACGAATGTGAGCCGGTACCGCATGGCTGCCACCCTTTCCTTGCGTCGGCTTCGCACGTCTGTCGCTCGCCTGCTGGTCGCCTGTTGATCGCCTGAGGGATACCGATTGGCGGAGCACCCCCCTGCTTGCGCTAATGTATGTGTCGCAGCGACCGCCCGCCGCCCGGAGAGTTCCCAGGTAGGTGCGTTCGATGCAACGAGACGATCCCCTGTAGCTCAATTGGCAGAGCAGCCGGCTGTTAACCGGCAGGTTACTGGTTCGAGTCCAGTCGGGGGAGCTCGGTCTCCTGTAGCTCAATTGGCAGAGCAGCCGGCTGTTAACCGGCAGGTTACTGGTTCGAGTCCAGTCGGGAGAGCTGTACGGAAGGACCCCCGAGGAGCACCTCGGGGGTCCTTTTCCGTGCCCGGTGGAACCATGCGGGCAGCCGTGAGGTCCTCATGGTCGAGCGATGCCGACCATCCGAAGCAGGAGATCGTATGAGCGGCTATGCTGCGGCAGACGGCGCGCACAAATGTGCGCGACGCGCCGTTAGGGGCGGTAGCTCAGCCGGTTAGAGCAGCGGACTCATAATCCGTCGGCCGTGGGTTCGAGTCCCACCCGCCCCACCATCGCGTGGTGGCGCAGGAACGATTCCACCTGCGTCAACCGCGCAAACCCCCGAGCGGCCCTCTTCTGAGTGGCGTGCGAGTGGTCGTCGGCCGATCAAGAGGTTGCCCTCCTCGACGATCAGCGAGAGCTCTCACTCATCTAGCGAGAGCCCTCATTCATCGTTGGCCGCGGCAGGCTCGGCGGCGCGGTGGAGGACGAGCCGGGTCTCGCGTAGCGCCCGCCGGACCCGTGCCGCTTCCTCGCACTCCTCCTCGGCCCTACAGGCGTCGCACTCCACGGTGTGCAGGAGGAGGATCTCGTAGACCTCCTGCTCGTGCCGCACCAGCTCGCCCTTCTCCATGAGGCTCACGGGTGCCCTCCAGGCCGCACCGCCCAGCATCGGAGCCTCGTCGGGGTAGGGCCACCGTGCCGTCGGGCCCTTCTCGACCAGCGCGTAGTACGTGTTCTGCGGGGCGTTGTGGATGACCGGGCCGCGGAGCAGCTCGGCCAGCGTCCGGGTCACCACGTCGAGGTCGTCGGGACCGACGCCCGCATACACGATCCGTCCGGGCAGGCACACCGAGTTGAACCGCTTACCGAGCGGCAACAGGGCGATACCCCGCTCCCGCCACCCCCGGTGGGCTTGCTGCGGCTCCTGCTGAGCGCGCGCCAGCCAGTCGAAGGCCGCGCTCACCGACTGCGGGAACGCACCGCTTCCCACGCTCAGAGATCGGCTCATGCTGTCGGTCATGTCGGCTCCTACCTGGTCGGCCATGCCCGGGGGCCGTTGACACGGTCGCCGGGGTCCGTTTCCCCATCGAAGCGCGTCGTCAGTACGGGGGAGGTGCCCACTAGGGGCCCGCTGGGGGCCAGTTGCGCAGGTAGCGTGGCGGGTGGGAGGTCTCTTGTATGGACCACGTGACTGCACGGCGTGATTTCGGCGCGCACCTCGCGGCTCTGCGCAAGCACGTCCAGCTGTCGCAGGCCCAGCTCGCCGCACGGTTATGCCTGCTCAGCGGCACGGCCACACTGACCCGCAACGAGGTCTCCCGATGGGAGCGCGGGCAGCGGTTGCCGGACGCGTGGCCGGCTCCCCTCGCCACGGTCCTCGGCGTTCCCGCGGCCGAACTGATTGGCCTCGCGGCACGGGCCCGCGGGGAGGTCGATGAACCGCAGGATGATCACCCGCACGCCGTCGTGCTGGAACGGGCGGGGTGGCTGCTCGCCCACGACAACGCGCACGGCGGCGACCATGTGGCGGATGCGGCGATCCAGGTGTGGCGCTCCGAACGCGCGAAGATCACAGAGGGCGACAAGGCTCATCTGCGTGTTGTCGCCGAGCTCGCGGAGATCGCAGGCTGGTTGCTGTTCGATGCGGCGCGCCATGACGAGGCTCGGGCTGCTTGGTTGGAGTCCCTGCACACGGCACGGAGCGCGGGCGACTGCCCTATGCAGTGGTTCGCCATGGATCTCCTGTCCATGGAGGCCGTCGCAAGCGGCCGGGTGGGAGAGGCCCTGGCCCTCTGCGAGGAGATCACTGGACGCGGCGTCCCTCCGCGTGTGGCGCTACTCACCGAGCTTCGGCGGGGCCGTGCCCTTGCCGCAGCCGGTGATCACGCGCGGGCACGGCATGCGATCGGGAGGGCTCGCAGCAGCTTGGAGGATTCCCTGGACCCTCGTGATCCGCTGTGGTCGTGGTGGGTCAACGACCTTGAAGTCACCGGGCATGAGGCGGAGGTCGCTCTGTTGCTGGATCAGCCCGCGCGTGCCGTGCCGGGCTTTGAGCGGACCCGGGAGCTGGTCGCTGCGATCAACCCGACTGGGCGCGGAGCCTTGTACTACGCCACCGCCGAGCTCGACGCCCTCGTCCGGCTCGGGGCTTGGCAGCAGGCCGAGGAGCCCCTGCTGCGCCTACCGCCGATCCTGCGCAACGTGGCCTCATCACGTAACCGCAGACGCCTGCGAACGACGTTGCGCGTCATCGAGAGGAACGGTCCCTCTTGGCTGGCCGACACGGCGCGTGAAGTGGTGCCGAGCTGACGAGGCATGACGGAGGCCTCCCTCCCACCCGAAGGTAGAAGGGGGCTCAGAGTGGGGGAGCGACCCGGTTGAATACTGGGGCCCCTCTCGGCCGTACGCATGAGTATGTGTGACGGGAAAGTGTCCAAGACTCGCGACAGAACCCGTCCTCGTCGTAGTGCTTCGCGGCGTTCGCCCAGGCCTCGTCCGAGACGCCGGTGCTCGCGTCCGCGAGGCGCGTGCCCTGTTCCGCCAGTTCCGGGGCGGCATGCACACCAAAGACGCCCTTGCCGCCGGTGAGAGCGCGGTCCGCCTCAGCAGCTCGCGACCTTGGTGGCCAGGTCGCCGTGATCAACGCCTTCAACCGGGGCAATGTCATGACTCGCCAGCCGACCGGGGACTATGAGCCGGGCCAGTTCGGCTGACGCGGCCGCTACCGGTTCGTCCGGCTTCGCTCAGCCTGTGCGCGACGGCTTCGGTTCGTGACCGCCACCGCGAGCGGAGACCACGGCTCGATGCGCGGCGGGGCGTGCCTGGCCAGGGGTGTGGTGGTGTCCGTGGTTCGCGGCCTCTCGGCGATCGGGTCGCCTCTGCCGCGTGATGGGCTTGGTAGGGGATGTTGGTGATGTATCATGGTTATGTACATCATGTACTCGTGGTGAGGGGTGGCTGGTGTGTCTGTTACCCAGGTTGATCTCGATGACGAGGCGCTGGCCGAGGCGATGCGGCTCATGGGTGTCTCGACGAAAAAAGAGACGGTCAACGGGGCTCTGCGGGACTACGTGGCGCGCATCAAGCGGCTGGAGGCTGCCGAAAAGTTGGCCGCGCGGGGCGAACGGGGTGAGTTCGAGGCTGCGGCTGCGGCGCACGCGGCTGCCAAGCGCGCCCGGCGGGCAGCCTTCGAGTGATCACGTACCTCCTCGACACTTCCGCTCTGTGGCATCTCTTCCGCACTCCAGGGGCGTTGCGGCCCTGGGAAGGGCACATCGCCGCCGGCGTGTTTCATATCTGTGAGCCCACGCGGGCGGAGTTCCTCTACTCGGCCACAAGTCCGGCCCACCGGGATGAGTTGGCCGAAGAGTTGGATGCTCTCTGCCAGTTCTCGCCGGTTCCCAAGAATGCGTGGCGCTGGGTCGATACCGCGCAGTACAAGCTGACCCAGCAGGGGCAGCACCGAGCCGCCGGAGCCATCGATCTCTTGGTGTGTGCGACAGCGGCCCATCACGGTCACATGGTGCTCCACGTGGACAACGACTTCGCCACGGTGGCGACTGTCCTGAAGGAAGTGCAGCAGCGGGACGTACGCGCCTGACTGCTGGCGGCGGCATTCGAGGCCATCCCCTCACCTGCGGGGATGGCCCCGCTCATGCCTGCTCAGCTCGATGTTCTCGATGAGGCTCACGGGTGCCCTCCAGCGAGCGCGCCGCGGGCGATGTGGACGAGCGCGGCGACGGCCGGCACGGGGCACAGGTCGCCGACGATGCGGGGACGCATCGCCCAGTGCAGGCCGGTCGGGCCGTGGAGGTCGGAGGCGGGCACGCTCAGGAAGTGCCCGGCGCCCAGCATCGGAGCCTCGTGGGGGTAGCGCCACCGTGCCGTCGGGCCCTTGTCGACCAGGGCGTAGTACGTGTTCTGCGGGGCGTTGTGGATGACTGGGCCGCGGAGCAGCTCGGCCAGCGTCCGGGTCACCACGTCGAGGTCGTCGGTACCGGCGCCTGCGTGCACGATCGGTGCGGGCAGGCACACCGAGTTGAACCTTTTGCCGAGCGGCAGCAGGGCGATGCCCCGCTCTCGCCACTCCCGGTGGACTTGCTGCGGCTCTTGCTGAGCGCGCGCCAGCCAGTCGAAGGCCGCGTTCACCGACTGCGGGAATGTGCCGCTTCCCACGCTCAGAGATCGGCTCGTGCTGTCGGTCATGTCGGCTCCTACCTGGTCGGCCATGCCCGGGGGCCGGTCACACGGCCGCCGGGGCTCTGTGTAGATCACGGTGTCTTTGTTTCCGTACCGGGCGCGACGACGAATGCGACGTCATATCGGCGTCATAGGGGGCGTCATTTCGGTGTCATTCGCGAGCGCGTGGGCGTACCGTCGATCACATGGCGACGCCGAACGTGACACTGCAGGCGGTCCGCAAGGGCCTGATCCTGTCCCAGGACGAGTTCGCCCGCGCGGTCCGTGACGCGGGGCAGCAACTCGGCCAGCCCAACGACGCGTCCAAGAGGCTCGTGCAGCGGTGGGAGTCCGGCGATACCGCCGCCCCTCGCCCGTTGTACGCGCGCGCTCTGGAGCGCGTCACCGGAATGCCCATCGAGGCGCTCGGGTTCGGCGCCTCCGCTGTTGTCGTGTCCGAGGACGGGCAGGGCGGTCACGACCTCGACGACCCGGCCCTCACCGTTCCAGCGAGCCAAGGTGCGCCGCACACCGCGCTCCGCGGGAACTACTCGGGGGTGTGGCTGTCAACGTACGAGTACGTGTCGAGCGGTCGGGGCGGGGAGGTCTACACCGGGAAGCACTACGTCGTGTTGTTGCAGCACGGCGCCCGGCTCACCGGCCGTAGCCTGCCCGGCGCCTCGCTCAACCCGGACAGCCCGCTCGCGCTCGATCTGCAGCTCGACGGCGCGACGGTCACGGGCACATGGACCGAACAGACCGCGGTAGACGGGTACTACCGCGGCGCCCGCTACTTCGGGGCCCTGCAGATGCTGGCCGAGCCGACCGGGCGCCGGATGGGCGGTAAGTGGGTGGGGTTCGGCAAGGAGTTCGATATCAACACCGGCCCGTGGGAGCTGCGACTCATAGAGGCCGGGACGTCGAAAGCGGTGTTGGAGCAGTACAGCCGAGCCCCGGACTAGAGCGGCGGTGCCCAAGCGAATTGCTCTTCGGGGCCTCGCGATGCAGCTCCCGGTTGAGCAGCCGCCTCCGGCCCCGGGCCCAATGAACGCATAGCGCCGCTCACGCAGTCCCCGGTGGAGCCCACCGAGGGCAGCAGCTCGGAAGCCACCTCGTTGCCGGGTCTGTCGGCATTGCTGGGCGAGTTAGTCGCCCCACCCTGTGTTGCCGGAGGCGTTGACCGAGCAGGAACGGGACCCGCCGGACCGGGTGAATCCGCCGCCCATGTCACAACGCGGGGCTCGCGATCCGTCCCATGGGTACAGACGTCGACGACGGAGGAGCTCACCGTGACCACCATGGATGCCCGCTTGAACATGCGCGACAATCCGGTCGCAGGCAAGGTGTGGAAGCACATCATCGCGGCGAACGCGGCGCTGGCCGGGATGTCGGTGCCGATTGCGACGTTGGAACTGGTGAAGATCCGCGCGAGCCAGATCAACGGCTGCAGCGGTTGCCTCGACATGCACACCAAGGATGCCCTTGCGGCCGGTGAGAGTGCGGTCCGCGTTCACCTGGTCGCGGCTTGGCGCGAGGCCACGGTCTTCACCGACGCGGAGCGCGCGGCCCTGGAACTGACGGAACAGGGCACGCGCCTCGCGGACGCGAGCACCGGCGTCTCGGACGAGGTCTGGGCGAACGCGGCGAAGCACTACGACGAGGAGCAGCTCGCCACTCTGGTGGCCCAGATCGCCGTGATCAACGCCTTCAACCGAGGCAATGTGATGACCCGCCAGCCGGCCGGGGACTATGAGCCGGGGCAGTTCGGCTGACGCGGCCACTGCCGGTTCGTCCGGCTCGGTCAGCTTGCGCGCGAAGGCTTCAGTTCGTGACCGCCGCCGCGAGCGGAGGCTACGCCTCGATGGCGCGGCTGGAGCCGTGCGGGTGTCGGCCCCCGCACGAGCGGGGATCACGCAAAGAAGGCGTACGTGTGGCCTTCCTTCAAGGGACCACCCCCGCACGCGCGGGGACCACCTGCATTGCCATGGTGGGGCGGCGTTCGATGTGGCACCACCCCCGCACGCGCGGGGACCACGCGGTGCTGCCCGGCACCTCGCCTCTCGTCTCGGGACCACCCCTGCACGCGCGGGGACCACGGCATCAAGGCCGTCTGGGACAAGGTCGCCAAGGGACCACCCCCGCACGCGCGGGGACCACTCTGCGGCTGCAGGCGATGTCGACACGCTGTGGGGACCACCCCCGCACGCGCGGGGACCACAGGATCTGACCTCCTTGTTTAGGGGGCCAGGGCGCGGTTTCTACCTGTTCTGAGGAAATCGCGCATTACTGGCAATCGACCCCTATCGGAATAGAACAGCTATCGGTCGTCCGGTCGTCCTCCTCAGCCTCAGCGTCCACCGAAGCGGCGTCGTTTAGATGCCTTGCTCCAGCCCTCCCGAGGCGGTGAGGGCTGCTGGGTGGTGGTGGACGGTCGGTGGAGCAGGGTGAGGCCCTCGTGGTCGGTGGGGTGCCAAGCGTGGTCGTGGGTTTCGAAGGCGAAGCCCTGCTCGTTGTCGGTCTGGTAGGCGAGCAGCGCGCGGCCCTGCCCCGCGTACTGGCGGACTTCTGCCCAGAGGATGTCCCGTATTGGGGCATTGGGTGCGCCCAGGAAGACGCCCGGGGAGCTTTCCAGGAGCCAGCGAGTGAGAAACCCTCGGAGTCCTGGGGGGCAGTTGGCGAGGACGATGATCGTCACCAGATCGGCTCGTCCGTGGCGTAGTTCCGGCCACCCTCGACCTGCGTGCCGCTGTCCGACTGCAAGGACATGTGGTCCTGCTCCGCAGCTGTGGTGTCCGGTCTTCCGGAGTAGCCGAGGAGGTTCTTGATGTCCTGTACACACCGATCGAGCAAGTTCGTCCGGCTGATGCGGTCGCGCAGGGCTCTGCGGGTACGGGAGGCGACATCCTCCGGGCCCTCGGCAGCCGCGTCGAAAGCCGCCGGGATGGCTATGTCCGTCTTGTAGAGGTCGGCCACGTTGAGCACGAAGGACCGTTCATGGCCGGAGTGCACGAATCCGAGGGCGGGTGAACAGCCGAGGGCGGAGACGACGGAGTGGGCGACGCCGTACATGCACTGGGCCGCAGCGGTGACCGCCTGGTTGGGAGGGCGGTCGGTGCGGTGATCGGCTCCCTGGCCGGGGCGCTGCGCGAGCGGCGCCAGACCGTACGGGCGCTCGCCGGGTGCGCGCGGCTGGCGGACCTCCTGGAGGCCGAGGCCGACCTGGAAGCCCTGTCCTTCTATCCCCATCTGCTGACGTGGGAGCTCGCCCGGCTCCCGGCGGACCAGCGCGTCATGCCGGTGATCCTGCTGGACACCTTCGAGGACGTCGGCGACCGCACCCACCGCGACCTGGAACGCCTCATCCAGCGGCTGGTGTGGCTGATGCCGAACTGCTTCTTCGTCATCACCGGCCGCTCCCGCCTGCAATGGGCCGACCCCGCTCTCCAGGGGCAGCTCGACTACACCGGCCCGGCCGCCTGGCCGGGCCTGGCAGTCCCCGCCGCTGTCCCGGCCGCCCGCGCCGCCCGGCCACCCCACGGCCACGGACGCCAGATCCTGGTCGGTGACTTCTCCCCCGAGGACTGTGACGACCACCTCGCCCGCCGCCTCACCCACGAGGGCGAACCCCTCATCAGCCAGGAGATCCGGCAGGTCATCAGCGACCGCTCCCACGGTCTGCCGCTCTACCTCGATCTGTCGGTGATGCGGTTCCTGGAGATCCGCCGCACCGGCCGCACGCCGCAGCCGACCGACTTCGACCACGACTTCCCGGCGCTGATCGCCCGCACCCTGTCCGACCTCACCGCCAACGAGCGGCACGTCCTGCGCTCCGTGGCCCTTCTCGACTCCTTCGACCTGGACCTGGCCACCGCAGCCGCCGGACTGACCCACCAAGCACCGGCCCTGCGGCTGATCGAGCGGCCCTTCGTCCGCGAGAACGCCTTCGGCCTGTGGCCCTACCACCTGCACGGGCTGATCCGCTCCACCGTCCGCGGTGCCGACGACCAGACCGACGACCGCTGGACGGCACGCGACTGGGAACAGGCCGCCCAGCGCGCGCTGACCGCGCTCGGCGAACAGTTCCAGGCCCGCACCGGCCCCCAACGGACGCTGCTGGTCGGCTGCCTGCGCCAGGGCCTAGCCCTGGCCCGCGACTTCCGTCTCGACCTGAACTGGCTGGCCGACGCCGCCTGGGCCTACGTCGGCGACTCGGTATGGGAACCGCTCGCCCCGCCGGCCCGGCACGACGCCGATGACGGCATGGTGACGGCGGCCGCCGCTCTCGTCGAACTCCTGGCGACACTTGCCCGCCGCCAGCACGAGCACCGCTCACTGACCGTCTCCCGCCTCGCCGCCGTCGCACGCACCCAACTGCTGCCCGCCGACCTGCACGAAATGACCGTCTACTACCTTGCCAAGGCGCAGCGCGACCTCGGAGACTCCGCCTCCTCCCGCCACGGCATGCAGCTTGTCGCCAACGGAACCGGCCGCCTCGCCCCCGCGGCCCGCCGGGGCCTGGCCCACCTTGCCCGCCTCGCCGGCGACTTCCCCACAGCGCACGACACCGCGCAGACCCTGGGCTGGGCGGGCCGCCAACACCGCGTCGAAGGCGACATCTACTGGCCCCACGGCGACATGGACCGCGCGGCCGCCGCCGCGGCCACACGCACACCGCCACGCTGGTCGTCGAAGTATGGGACACAGAGCCGTCGGAGCCGGCTGGCAGCTGGGAGGCATCCGGCCTTGCGGAGATTGTCTGCACGTCAGGGAGTCTCGAAGTACGCGGAGTCGCCGGTGGTCCGATGCCAGAACCGGTCACTTTGTCGTCGGGACCAGGAACCTGGCAGGTCCGGGCAGTTTGCAGTGGGCGTGCCGAGGTAAAGGAAAAGCGCGCCACGGAGTCCCTCACGGCGTTGAGCACTACGTCTTGCAGTTCTGGCCTCGCTCGACGAAGACCCCGCGGAGTAGCGCCCCAAGCCCCCCGACCCGCACCAGCACCATCTGGGCTACCAGTCAGTGAGGTTCACGACGTGGGTGCAGTGTGGATCGGAGTCGTCCTCTGTCCAGTACTGCTCTTCGTCGAGCAGCGACGGCAGGGAGGCCAGCAAGGCAGTGGTGGCGTTTGACGGGCGCACGTCTACGGCGATGGCCTCGGGGGCGTCTGCGGCGTTGAGGTAAAGACGCAGTCGGTCCTCGTCCCGGAAGCAGAATCCGCGCAGCAGAGGGCTCGGCTCCTCTTCCGTGTATGGCTGAGCGAAGCAGCGCAGGATCACGAGAGCGCGGTCGTCCGTGGTGGGGGCCGGTGCCTCCAGGGCTGAGAGGTCCACGCGGACGAGGAGCATGCCCATCACCTGGCTGATGCGCTCACTCGAGTAGATGCGGGTATCCGTGACGAGGGTACGTAGAAGCGCCGTAATGCCGTGCGCCGTGGCTGGTTCGCTGTCCCATTGCAGAGGGATCTCGTAAGCGATCAGCTCATCCGGCGCGTAGGCGTTCGCTTCACCCATAACAACGCGGATCACCGAAGACGGCGCAGATGCGGGTAGGACGCCCCGAATGAAGTGCGTGCCGGTGACTGGCGCATGGACATGGTGGAGTAGCAGACGGGTAATGTCCGCCTGCTGCTCCGCGATCTCGGCGTGCATGGATGTCATTGACTCACCCAGTTTGGACACTTGTTTTGGGGCTGATTCTTGCAGAACGCGTTGATGACGCCGATCTTCTGGCCTCGGCCTGCATCGTAGTCACCATCGCTCGTCTTACGGGCCCACTGGACGATGACGACGATCTTCACGTGGCGGCTGCCGTTGATGGCGACACCGTAGTACTCAAGCCGTGCGCCGTCCCTCTTGTCCGGCTTTCCGTTGAGCGGGCCTTCGACGACCTTGCACTTCTTGATGTTGTGCCTATGAGTGAAGTGGTTCCAGCCGAACTTGCTGTTGCCATAACGGGTCGGGATGGTTCTGCCTTCCCAGTCCTTCTGCTTGCACCTGATGCGCTTGTTCCAGTCGGGCGCCGCGTTCACGGGTGTGGCCAGACCGACGAGAAGCGTGCTCGCTGCGAGCGCCGCAGTGGCTAACGTTGCGATCTTCTTCATGACTCGACCATGACATGCGCAGCGACTGGCTGTCCCCAGAATTTCCATAGCCATCGCTTGAATTAACAGCCGGCTCCGCCCAGACATCGGTGCTCCTCACAAGTGAATGAATCCGCTCCGCAGACCGCCACCTGACCTGCACCCCGATCGGCTTCGGGTGGGAGCTGGCTGATCCTGCTGACACGACAGAACGCCCGTGGCAGGGTGTGATCAGATCAGCAGACGGCAGAAGGCTTCCGTGGAAGCACGGACGTCGAACGGCTTGGTCGACAGCCGCGTAGCGGAAGAGCGCGGCCCAGCCGCGTGAGTGCATGTCGGCCTCTTTGGCGGGCTGTTAGTGAAGGGGCCAAAGAGTAGCAGCGAGGAATACAGCCCTCTCCTCGGCCAGTTCACGCTGCTTGTTATACGTCCTGACCCAGCGGAGGAGGCGTACGGCCCTCACCCGTCTCCGTATCCGTTCTTAGCGTCGGAGTGCAACTCGGCCCATATTGCGGCTAGTTCCAGCAGCCCGTCTTTGCCCACACAGCGCCGGAGCCTGGCCAGCGCGGCCACGGCGCCTGCGTTGTCCTGTCGGTACAGGTACTGAAGCCGTCCGAGGCGGAGGTCCGCAGCCCTCCCCGGCACCCTGGGGACCACCCCCGCATGCGCGGGGACCACCCGGCAGTGCTGCCCGTCCGGGTGGCGAGGCGGGGGCCACCCCCGCATGCGCGGGGACCACGACCTCGGGACCACCGGCGGCACCAGCTATACGGGACCACCCCCGCATGCGCGGGGACCACAGGGCGTGACCTGCGCTCTTATTGGGCGAAGGTGCTGTTTTTGTTGTCTTTTGCGGAGTGCGACAATTGGGGCGTATGGGGGTGGGGGCTGCGGGCCTGTCCCGGCTTGGTCGGCATGGCTGGGCTCCTTGGGGGGCGGGAGGTGTGGCCTGGGGGTGCTCCATCGGGAATGTAGTGGGCGGCGGTGGGCCTTGGGGGGCTGAGTCGTGAGGCTGCATGCCTTGTCGTGCTTACGTCCGTCTGGGGTGAGTGCAGGGTGTCGGGTGCGCTGTGTGGGGTGGGGGAGAGTTGGGTGGCGGGGGTGTGCGGAGGGTTGGGTGTTTCTACGAGGGGGGTCGCAGGTGCGATGTAGATCCGGCTGAAGTTTTCGAGATGCTAGGCAATCGGCCGTATCTTGTCGCACATGCAGTCCTACACAATTGGGCAGGCCGCGCGTCTGCTCGGGGTCAGTCCCGATACCGCTCGTCGTTGGGCCGACGCCGGTCGCGTTGTCACGCACCGGGATGAAGGCGGGCGGCGGCTCATTGATGGGCGGGATCTTGCCGCCTTCTCCGTCGAGGTCGCGCAGGGCGGTGGGGCGGGGGAGGACGAGGTCTCGTACACCACCGCTCGTAACGCCTTTCCCGGCATCGTCACCGCTGTGAAGCTCGGTGACGTGGCTGCCCAGGTGGAGATTCAGGCGGGTCCGCACCGGCTGGTCTCGCTGCTGACCAGGGAGGCGGTGGAGGAGCTCGGCCTCGAGGTCGGGATGCAGGCCACCGCCCGGGTGAAGTCCACCAACGTTCATATCGATCGGGCCTGAGCGCAGTACAGGCAGTACAGGCAGTACAAGCAGTACGGGCAGCACCGGATTGGTTCGGCTCGCGTTCGCATTCCGCTTTCGGTTTCCCGTTTCTGCCCTTCGGCCCCCCTCCGCTCACCCAATGCCAGGAGCCCTGTATGTCCCCGACGTTCTCCGCTCGCACCGTCCGCCGTACCGCCGCCGCTCTCGTGACCGCCGCGCTGCTCGTCCCCCTCGCCGCCTGTGGGAGTGATGACGACAGTGAGGGTAAGGAGGGGGTTGGGGGTGGTGGGGGCAAGAGCGTGAAGCTCACCGTTCTTGCCGCCTCTTCCCTCACCGATGTCTTCGCCACCGCCGAGAAGACGTACGAGAAGGCGCACCCGGGGACGGACATCACCGTCTCGCCTGCCGGGTCGCAGGAGCTTGCCGCGCAGGTCAAGCAGGGGGCGCCCGCCGATGTCCTGGTCACCGCCGACACCAAGACCATGGACGGGCTGAAGGGGGAGACCGGACAGCCCACCGTCATCGCCAAGAACCGGCTCGTCATCGCCACCCGTGAGGGCAATCCGGAGAAGGTGAAGGGGCTCAAGGATCTCGGCGACAGTAAGTTGAAGGTCGTGCTTGCCGATGACACCGTGCCCGTCGGGCGGTACAGCAAGCAGGTGCTCGATGCCCAGAACGTCTCCGTGAAGCCCGTTTCCAAGGAGGCCAACGTCCGCTCCGTCCTCAGCAAGGTCGAGCTCGGCGAGGCCGACGCAGGCATCGTGTACCGGACGGACGCCGCCACCGCTCCCGACAAGGTCGACGCCGTGACGATCCCCGACGCGCAGAACGCCGTCGCCTCCTACCCGGCCGCGACCCTCAAGGGGTCGAAGAACGGTGACGCCGCCGCCGGGTTCGTGAAGTGGCTCAGCACGCCCGAAGCGCAGAAGATTCTGCGGGACGCGGGCTTCCAGAAGCCGTAGAAGCCGTAGCAGCCACTGCCATGCTCCGTTCACGTTCACGCGTCCGTACGCGTCCGCCGCTCACCCTTGCCGTTCCCGCCCTGCTCGCCGTCGCGTTCCTGCTGATGCCGCTCGTCGGCATTCTCGCCCGGACCGAGTGGGGCGACCTCGGCACACACCTGAGCGCCCCCGGCGTCACCCAGGCCCTGAAGCTGTCGCTGCTCGTGTCCTTCTGGGCGCTCGGGCTCTCCCTGGTGCTCGGGGTGCCGCTGGCCTGGCTCCTTGCCCGGGTGGAGTTCCGGGGGAAGGCGCTCGTACGGTCCCTCGTGCTGCTGCCGATGGTGCTGCCGCCCACCGTCGGCGGCGTCGCGCTCCTGCTCGGGTTCGGGCGGCGCGGGCTGCTCGGGCCCTGGCTGGAGAACACCTTCGGGATCGTGCTCCCCTTCCATACGTCAGGTGCCGTCGTCGCGGCGACCTTCGTCGCCATGCCGTTTCTCGTCATCAGCCTGGAGGGCGCCCTCGGCGGTCTGCGGCCCGGCTTCGAGGAGACGGCCGCCTCGCTCGGCGCCTCCCCGGTACGGGTGTTCCTCACCGTCACCCTGCCGATGGTCGCCCCGGGGCTCATCGCGGGCGCCGCGCTGACCTGGGCGCGGGCCCTCGGCGAGTTCGGGGCGACCATCACCTTCGCGGGGAACCTGCCGGGGACCACGCAGACCCTGCCCCTCCAGGTGTACCTGCTGCTCCAGGAGTCCCCGGAGGCCGCGACCTCGCTGTCCCTGCTGCTGCTCGCCATCGCCATGGCCGTTCTCGCCGGGCTGCGCGGGCGGTGGACGACGGGGGCCGCCGGGCGGGGGGTGCGGGAGCCCGTTCCCACCGACTCCGAGGAGGGTGAGGGCTCCAAGGAGGGTGAGGGCTCCATGGAGGGCGAGCGCGGGGTTCCGGAGGTCGCCCCGGCCGTGAAGGACGGGGGGCCGGGCGGGCAGTGGGCCCTGCACGCCGACGTCACCGGCCACAACGAACTCACCCTCGACGCCGAACCCGGCACCACCATCGCCGTCGTCGGACCCAACGGCGCGGGCAAGACCACCCTGCTGCGCGCCCTCCTCGGCCTGACCCCGCGCGCCCACGCCCGGCTGCGGCTCGGCGAGCGCGACGTCACCGGGCTGCCGCCGCACCGCCGCGGGGTGGCCTGGGTCCCCCAGGAAGGCGCCCTCTTCCCGCACCTCAACGCCCTCGGCAACACCGCCTACGGACTGCGCGCGCAGGGCGTCCGGCGGGCCGAGGCCCGCCGGGAGGCACGGACGTGGCTCGACCGGCTCGGCGTCGGACACCTCGCACACCGCAAGCCCGCACAGCTCTCCGGCGGCCAGGCCCAACGGGTCGCGCTGGCGCGGGCGTTGGCCGCGCGGCCCCGGCTGCTGCTCCTCGACGAGCCGCTCGCCGCCCTCGACCAGACCACCCGCGCCCACGTCCGCCACACCCTGCGCCGGCACCTCGACGGGTTCGGCGGGGTGTGCCTCATCGTCACGCACGACCCCGTCGAGGCCGTCTCGCTGGCCGACCGGGTCCTCGTACTCGACGAAGGCCGTACGTTGCAGGACGCGCCGCCCGCCGAGGTCACCCGGCACCCGCGCTCGCCCTGGGTGGCCCGCATGCTCGGCCGCAACGCCTGGCCCGGCACCGCGGACGCCGACGGTTCGCTCGCGCTCGCGGGAGAGGGGCGCCTGGTCGTCGCCGATCCGCTGGAGGCGGGGGCGCGGGCGCTCGCCGTCATCGCCCCGGAGGCGGTGTCCGTGCACCGCGAGCGGCCCGAGGGCAGCCCGCGCAACGTATGGCCGGGCACGGTACGGGAGATCACCGCCGCGGGCAGCCGGTTGCGCGTCCTGATCGCCTCGCGCGAGGCGCCCGACCTGATCGCCGAGATCACTCCGCAGGCCGCACTCGACCTCGGCCTCGCGGACGGGTCGGAGGTGTGGACGAGTGTGAAGGCCACGGAGGTTTCGGTCGTCGCGCTCTGAGGCCCGGTCGTCAGGGAGAGGTGGGAGAGGCGGGGCCGGTGGGCTGCAGTGGTGCCTGCCAGGTCACCGTCGTGCCCGCCTCCACGCCGTCCGTGTCCCCGTCGTCGTACACCGTCAGGCGTACCCCCTCCCGCCGGTCGGGCAGCGTCGCCTTCGCGTCGATCGCCACGTCGACCCGGGTGACGCCGGTGCGGCGCGACGCGGCGGCGAGCGCCCGGCGCAGCGCGGCGAGCAGATGGCCGGCGGTCGGATCCGTGACCTTGGTGTCGACGGCCCCGGCGAAGTGCACCGACGGCTGGATGCCGAGCACCGCCGACGCGCCCGCCGTCTCGCGGAGGACCTTGCCGCGGAACGTGGCCGGGGCGTCGGCGGGCGGCTGCTGGAGCGCGAAGATGGCCGTGCGCACCTCCTGGATGGTGGACTCCAGCTCGTCGACGGCGTGGTCGAGCGTGGACTCGACCTGCGTCGACCGGGCCCTGCTGCGGGTCGCGTCCAGCATCATGCCGGTGGCGAAGAGCCGCTGTACGACGAGGTCGTGCAGGTCGCGGGCGATCCGGTCGCGGTCCTCGAAGACCGCGAGGCGCTGTCGGCTCTGCTGGGCGTCGGCCAGTACGAGGGCCAGCGCGGCCTGCGACGCGAACTGCGTGGCGAGCAGGCGCTCGGCCGAGGTGTAGGCGGGTGCGCCGCGCCGCCGGGGCAGGGCGAGCGTGCCGATGAGGCGGCCGCCGGCCTGTAGCGGCAGCATCATGCTGGGGCCGAAGCGGACGCGTACGTGCGTCGTCATGCGGGGGTCGGTCGCCGAGTCCTCGATGAATACCGGCTCCCCCCCGAGGAGCTTTTCGAGCACCTCGCTGCCGGGGGCGATGGTGGTGCCGATGAGGTCGTTGTGGCTCGGGGGGTAGGGGTGGGCCGCCCCCGCCCTCGATGCCCTCGGTGGCGTAGGAGGTGCGGGTGGCGTAGGTGGCACAGGGGCTGGTGATGTGGCTGTGGGCGTGGCGTGGCCGGGCCGGGTGCCTGCCGTCGTGCCCCAGCCGTGGGGCGCGCCGTCCGTGGCCGCCGCGACGATGCTCATGCCCCCCGCATCCGTGGGCTGCAGGATCACCCCCGCCGCCGCGCCCGCGAGGATCCGCGCCCGGTCCGCGACCGTCATCAGCGCGTCGGCCGCAGCCTCACCGGTGAGCAGGGCCGTGGTGACCGCCGCCGCACCCTCGATCCAGCGCTCCCGCTGCCGGGCCGCCTCGAAGAGCCGGGCGTTGCCGAT
Source organism: Streptomyces sp. NPDC046465 (assembly GCF_040646035.1). Taxonomy (NCBI): domain Bacteria; kingdom Bacillati; phylum Actinomycetota; class Actinomycetes; order Kitasatosporales; family Streptomycetaceae; genus Streptomyces; species Streptomyces sp. NPDC046465. The sequence goes on along the minus strand of NZ_JBEYZK010000001.1, from coordinate 374,680 downwards.
GGCGATGCCCGCCTGGCTCGCCAGGACCCGCAGGAGCTGCCGGTCCTCCTCGGTGAAGGGGCCGCCCCGAGCCTTCCGCGCGAGCAGGAGCGTGCCGAACGGCTCGTCGTGGACCTGGACCGGAACGTCGATGACGGTGCCGTCGGCGGTCGGCCGTACGGCCGGTACGCCGTCGGGGAAGGCGCCGGGTCCGCCCGCCACGAAGAGTTCCCCCAGCCCGCCGAGCGTGGCGAGATCCGCCCCGGTCAGCCGCGCCGCGCTGTCCACGATGTGCTGGAGCGTGGCACGGAGTTCGAGGTCCGTGCCGACGCTGAGGACGGCTTCGAGGATCGGCTGCATCGAGGGCGGCGCCGTGTCCGCGCCTTCGGACGCCTCGCTGCCTCCGGGCACCTCGCTGCCTCTGGGCACCTCGCTACCTTCGGGCATCTCGGTCACGTACGACGTACTCCGTGGTCGGGGTGGCGGGTGTCCGGGAGGTCCGGGCGTCCGGGCGGTCAGCCGGACAGCGGAGCCAGGGACAGCGGCTGGATCTTGCCCTCCAGCATCGCACCGAGCCCGAGGACGGCGCACACATCAGGCCGTTCCGCGATATGTACGGGCATTCCGGTCGCGTCCCGCAGCATCTGGTCGAGGCCCGGGAGCAGCGCGCTGCCGCCGACCATCATGATTCCGCGGTCCGCGAGGTCGGCCACCAGATCCGGCGGGCAGTCGCGCAGCACCTTGCCGATGCCGTCGAGGACGGCGGTGAGCGGGGTGTGGATGGCGTCGCGGACCGCGGCCGTGTTCACCTGGACGGAGCGGGCCAGGCCCGTCGCGACGTCCCTGCCGTGGATCTCGGTCGACTCCGGACCCTGCGGCGTGAGGCCGTTGCCGTGCAGGGCGAGCTGGAGGGGGCGTACCGACTGGGAGGGCAGCATCAACTCGTGGTGGTGGCGCAGGTGCTGCACGATCGCGTTGTCGATGGCCTCGCCGCCCACCGGGACCCGCTGGGCGGTCACGATCGCGCCGAGGGAGAGGACCGCGACCTGCGTGGTGGCGGCGCCGCAGACGAGGATCATCGTCGCTTCGGGGCGCTCCACGGGGAGCCCGCAGCCGACCGCCGCGGCGATGAGCGTGTCCACCAGCTCCACGCGGCGCGCGCCGAGCCCGACCATGGTCTCGGTGGCGGCGCGCTGGGCGAGCGGATCCGCGTCGTGCGGGGTGCAGACGGCGGCGCGCAGCCGGGGCTTGCGGCGCAGGGTGCGGCGGAGCTTCTCACCGATCAGGTTGCGCAGCATCCGCTGGGCCATCTCGATGTCGACGACGGTGCCGCCGGAGACGGGGCGGACGACCCGGATGTAGCCCGGCGTACGTCCCGTCATCTGCTCGGCGAAGTGGCCGACCGCGATGAGCGCGCCCGTACGCGTGTTGACGGCGGCGGCGCTCGGCTCGTCGACGACGAGGCCCGCGCCCTTCACGAACACCCGCGTCCTCGCGGCTCCGAGGTCGACGGCGATATGGCAGCGGCGCAACTGCTCCAGACTGACGGTCATGGCAGATCCTCCCGAGAGCGCAGACCGTACGGACCGTCGGTCGGCGGTCCTGTCTCGCATCGTGCGACGGGTACGGGCGCCTCGCGCGCTGGACTGAGCCGGGCGGGGTGCCGCCGCACGGGTGGTGTTCACGGCGTTGCGGGCAGTGCGGTGGTTCCACAGGAGGTGCGGTGGTTCCACAGGAAGTGCGGTGGTTCCAGTGGACGCGGAGGGGCGGCTGCCGAAAAGGCGGATACTCGCCTGTCTGAGGTTGCCGTCTCGTCTGAGGTTGCCGTCTTGTCTGAGGTTGCCGCCCGTACGAGGTTGCCGCCCGTCCGAGGTTGCCGGGGCTCTCACCTCTCGCGCAGCGCCACCGTCACGTCCCCCAGGAGTCTGCGCGTGAAGCGCGCCCCGGCGTCGATCAGGCGTCGGCGCGCCCCGCCGTCGGCCGCGAGACCGATGAAGGGAATGCCCAGGCTCTGCGCCGCGGCCGCCTCCGCCGTCGAGGAGCCGACCATCACGCACCGGTCCGCGGACGAGCCCAGCTGGTCGATGGCCCGGCGCAGGCAGTCGGGGTCGGGCATGAGGAGGGTGAGGTCGGGGGTGCGGCCGTGGACGGCGGCCTCGGGGAGGGGGAAGCCCTGGGCCGCGAGATACGAGGTGACGGCACGCGGCGAGACGTCCGTCGCGACGGCCAGGCGGAGGCCCCCCGGTCTGGCCAGGGCCCGCAGGGCGTCGGAGAGCAGGCCTGCGGGTCCTGGCGGCTTCGCGGTGGCGGCGGCACGCAGCTCGATGGCTTCGAGGCGGGCGTGCAACTCCGGGGGAAGCGTGGGGTGTTGAGCGAAGGCGCGCAGGATGTCCAGGGGGTGGATCCGGTCGTCCGCGAGGGAGGCGGTGGCCCCTGCGGGCAGGAGGGGATCGCCCGCCTCGGCCGCCTCGGGGTCGCGCAGCTCGGCGATCAGGGCGGCGAGGGAGCGGGCCGCGTCGCGTGCGGTGCGGCCCGGGTAGAGGTGGGCGAGGGTGCCGTCGAAGCCGAGGATCAGGGAATCGACGGGCCGGGGGAGGTCGCCGGGACCGGGCGGGAGAGCGCGGGGCGGGCGCGCGGTGACGTCGCAGTACCAGTCGTCGGACTGCGGCACCGGCTCGAAGAGGTGGGCCCCCGCCCGGCCGGACTCGTAGAGCCGGTCGTGCAGGTCGCTGGAGACGATCACCACGGCCCGGGTGCCGGTGCGGTCGAAGAGGTGGCCGAGGCCGGAGGGGAAGGAGGGCGCGGACACCGTCGGGTCCGCGTCGTGCGTGACGGTGACGCCGAGCCCGAGGACCGGGAATCCGTCGAGCGCGTCGGGCAGCCCGTCGACCGTCGTGAGGAGCACGTGCAGGACGTGGACCTCGGGGGCGATCGTCACGTCCCAGCCGCGCGGGCGCGGGCGCATCTCGAACCGGTCCGGGCCGATCCCGCCCGCGACGAGGAGGTGCGAGACGGCGCGGCCCAGTCTCTGCAGGGTGGCCTCGGGGGACTCGGCGGGGCGCGCCAGATACTCGAAGGAGACGGTGGTGGACGGGGGCGAGGGCTCGCCCGTCGCGCTGGTCGTCGCGGCGTCGAGGGAGTCGGGGCGGGCGCCGGGGAACCGCTCGTGCGGGGCGAGCCTGTCCGCCTCCTCGACCATCGACAACTCCGTGAGCAGTTCGTCGAGTTCGGCGGGGTCCTGCTCGGCTCCCTCGGTGCCCTCCTGTTCCTTGGTGAGTTCCCACTGGAGGTGGAGCAGGGACTGCCGCAGGGCGCGGATGGTGGCCCTGGTCTCTTCCGCGGCCGGGCCCGGGATGTCCTCCAGGACGTCGCCGTCCCACAGGCTCAGCGCGGCCGCGACACGGTCCAGGGCGGCATCGATGTCTCCATCGCGGCGGTACGCCTCCGCTTCGGCGGCCAGTCTCCGGCACTGGAAGAGGTCGACGTCGTCGACATCCGACGTGAGCATCAGGGCGTATCCGTCCCCCGCCGTCACCACCGAGTCGGGGCCGAGGGTCTCGCGGAGGCGAGCGGCGGACAGGGCGAGGAGGTGCGGCGCGTTGGCGGGGGGAGCGGAGCCCCAGATGCCTGCTGCCAGTTCCGTCGCTGTCATGGCACGCCCCTGCCGGAGCAACAGCATGCAGAGCATCGCCCGGCCCCTCGGTTCGCCGACGGGCAGGGGGCGGCGGGCCTGCGTGACGCTGAGCGGCCCGAGCAGGGAGTAGGTGCGTTCGTGGATCGAGGGCGAGGCGAGCTGACCGAGCCGCCCGATGCCGCGGCGCAGGACGTCCGCGTCGCGGGAGCGCAGGTCGCGCAGGGCCGACGTCAGGGTGTCGGCGGCCTGTTCGGACAGGGTGTACGCGTGCGGGGCCCGCGTGGCCCCGGGCCTGGTCCGTCGACGGCCCTCCGGCAGCCATGGGGCGTCGAATGAGGCGCCCTCCGTCGGCTCGTACATCTTGCGGACGAGGCGGCCGAGCGCGCGGAGTTCGGCCGTGCGGCTCACTTCGCCGAACGGGGTGAGCGTGAAGCCGCAGAGCACCGGGCCGCGGGGCGAGACCCGCACGTTGGCGTGGGTCAGGGCACCGTGGACCATCCCTTCGGCGTGGAGGGCGGTGACCGCGTCGGCCAGGCGCGGCACCAGTTCCATGAGGAGGTCGGTGGGGAGCCCCCACGGGTGGTCGGTGAGCAGCTCCTCCAGGCTCTGCCCCTCGATGAACTCCATGGCCAGATAGGGGACGCGGCGGTGGAAGCCGTAGTCGTGCACGGCTGCCACGTTCGGGTGCCGGAAGCGGGAGAGCCGCCGCGCCGCGTGGACGAAGTCGAGGCGGAGCCACCGGGGGGCCCGCAGGAAGCGCTGCACCACGACGGTCCGGTTCGCGCCGTGCGGGTTCTGGTGCGGGTTCTCGTGCCGGTTCTCGTGCGCGGTCTCATGCAGGTCCTCGGCCCGCCAGACCCGCCCGCTCAGCCCGATCTGCCCCACGCCCCGGTAACGGCCGCCGATCAGCGGCCCGCGGCCCGGCTCCTCGGCCCGCTGGGCGAGGTCCGGTACGTCGACCCGCGGGATGAGGCCCGGCGCACCCAACTGCCGCACGGTGTCCGGCGTGACGGTCGCGAACGGTTCCCGCGCGGGCCCCTGAGTCCCGGTCCCGGCGCCCTGCCTCGAACTCGGCACGCTCGCCACCGCCCGCAGCTCCCCGGGCGTCACCCCCGCCCGGTCGTCGATCAACTCGCCCATGCGAGCGAGGAGTTCCCGCGTACGACCCCGTGCGGTGCGCGGCAAGGTGCGCAGCAGCACCTCTCGTACGCCGTCGCGGAACACGTAGGAGCCCGGCGCCGCCGACGGACCTTCGGTCAGCATGCCGCTGAGGATCACCTCCGCCAGGTGCTGCGGGCGCGGTCGTTCCTCCACGGCCGCCTGGACCAGGCGCATGACCGGCAACCGGGGTTCGCCGACGGCCAGGTGGCCCGCCAGGCGGAAGGCCTCGGGGGAGGCCGTGGAGCGGAAGCGCAGGACGAGGTCTTCGGGGGCGAGCCGCGTGACGTCCTCGGCGGGGGCCTCCTCGCCCGGGAGCGTGCGGGTCGCGGTCGGCTCGCGCCCCAACCACCCCACCGACGCGGGCAGTTCGACGCCGCTGCCGTCCGCGACCAGGGACGCCCAGTGCGCGAGCCAGGACGGTGCCGGTTCCAGGACGGGGACCGGGAGGGCGCCGGGTGGTGACGGCTCGGACGTGTACGGGGTGAAGGTGAGGGCGCCGGAGGGGGCGGCCGGGTGCGGGGCGGCGAGGGAACCCGGGGTCGTGGGGAGCGCCGTGGTGCGCCAGAGGCGCTCCGGGAGTGGCTGGATCACGGCCAGCGGCATCCGTGCCGCCCACCGGCGCAGGGTGCGGTACCAGCGGGCGCCTGCCGCGCCGGGCCGCCACTGCGGGCCCATGCAGTCGCTGACGAGGAGGGTGACGGTGCGGCCGGTGGCGGGCGCGGCGGCCGCCCGGGGCGGGACCGTGCCGTCGGGGGCCGCGCGGTGGAGCTCGACCGTGCGGAAGATGCCGGACTGGGCCAGCGCCGTGTGGAGTTCGTGGACCAGCGGGTGCCAGATCGGCATGGTCGGACCGGCGTCGCACACGAGGGACAGCCGCAGCCAGCGCTCCTCCGCCGGGCGCAGCACCGGAAGCCAGCCCCAGGGGTGCCCGCCGATGCGGGCGATGCGGTGTGCGGTGGCCGCCTCGTCGATGACGTGGCCGACAGGGGAGGGGACGCGGCGCTTGAGCGGGCGCAGAGCGCGTTGCAGGGCGAGGGGGTGCGTGACCATCGGGGGGACGGGCACGCGCAGGGAGGTGGTGTGTTGTGCCTGTTCGGGGGGTTGCGGTGGCGTGCCGGGGGCGTCAAGGGCGGACGGGGCACCGGTGTGGCCCGGGGCGTCCGGTGCGCCGCCGTCGGCCATCGGCGCGGGGAGGTGGAGCGGCACCCGGTCGTCGGAAGGGGCGGGATGTGGTGGCGTGGCAGAGGGTGCCGTCGATGTCGATGTCGATGTCGATGGGGCGTCGGGCGACGGCGGTACGTCCCCGGGGGCGCTCGCGGTCTTCGCCGGGGCGTCCTGCTGCGCCGCGAGCCACAGCAGTTCGGCCAGCTCCACGGGGGTGGGAGGTGCGCCGTCCGCCGCCTGGGCCAGCACGTCGGACAGGCGGGCCAGGGGGCCCCGGCGCCGGGGGGCGTCAGAGTTCATCGGGCCCCGGATCCGCCGACTGCGTGAGGTAGGGCATCAGCTGCTGGGCGAGCTCGTCGCGGGATGCGGCGTCGATGCCCGCGGCGCCGGTCAGGTAGATGGCGTTGAGGAGCTGGTCGGTGGCGAGCTCGCCGCCGGTGCCGCGCTCCAGGAAGCGGGTGATGAGGCTGCGGGCGTACGCGTCGGGTTCGCCCAGGTGGGCGCGGACGATCTCCTCCAGGTGCTCGTCGCGCGGCTGGCGCAGCCGGAGGGTGACGCAGCGGCGCAGGAAGGCGGGCGGGAACTCGCGTTCGCCGTTGCTGGTCAGGACGACGAAGGGGAAGGCGCGGCAGCGCACCCGGCCGCGTACGACGGTGACCGGGTCGTCGGAGCTGTCGGAGCCGTCGGCCAGGAGGCTCGCCTCCTGGGTGTGCTTGGCGATCCGGACCAGCTCGGGGATCTCGTACTGGCCCTCCTCCAGGATGTTCAGGAGGTCGTTGGGGAGGTCGAGGTCGCTCTTGTCGATCTCGTCGATGAGGAGGGCGCGGGGGCGGGCGTAGGGGAGGAGTGCGGTGCCCAGCGGGCCGAGGCGCAGGTGGTCCTCGACGCCCGCGCTGTCCGCCGGGCGTCCGTCCCGGTCCGCCCGGGGCCCCGTCCCGTCGCCGAGCCGCGCCGAGCGGGCCGCGCGGCCCGCCGCGTACAGCCGGGAGAGCGGGTCGTACTGGTAGAGCCCGTCGTGCAGGGCGCTGCGGCTCGTGATGTTCCAGCGCAGCACCGGGCCGAGGCCCAGCTCCCTGGCCACCGCGTACGTGAGGCTCGACTTGCCGCTGCCCGGCGGGCCCGTCACGAGGAGGGGACGCCGCAGGTACAGGGCGGCGTTGACGAGCTGGACGCAGCTCTCGGTCGCCCGGTACGTCTGGGCCCGGTGCCTGCGGTCCGGTGACGTCGCGGAGCCGTCGTCCTCGGGGACGGGGAGGACCGGGCCGCCGTCGAAGGCGCGCCAGGGCGGCGGCGGGGGCAGCTCGGTGATGCCGTCGTGGGGCTCGTTCGTGCCGGTGTAGACGGGCCACAGGGACATGATCCGGGTTTCTCCGTAAGGGCTTGGCGGGTCACGCGACGGGTGAGTGCAGGTGGGCGAGGGGCGGTACGGGGAGGCAGCGGGGGTCGTCCCAGAGGAGCTGTACGTCTCTGGCCCAGTGTGCGTCCGGGTCGTCCGCGGCGTCGGCCGTCTCCCGCAATGCCTGGATGGCGCGCGGGAGTTCGGCCAGCGACAGGCCCTCGACGTGCGCTGCTACGCGGTCCAGGAACGAGGATCCGACGCAGCCGCCGCCCGTACCGGTACCGGCGGCGACTGCGTCGGTACCGGCCGGGCTCCCGGAGTGCGCGGCGCACCCCGAGCGCGGCCACAGCACCACCGGCACCGGCACGTTCAGCGTCGCGTCGAAGTGCGCGCCGACCCCGGCCTCCCGCGGCGGGAGCGTGAAGCCCGCCAGGTCGGCCTCGTCCTGGCGCAGCCGGTACCTGAGCCGGTTCGGCTTCTCCTCGGTGCCGCAGTCGACGCGGTACAGCGGCGCCGCGGGCCTGCCGTCGACGTGTCGCCACTTGCGGGCCAGCTGGTGGCGCAGTCCTCCCGCGCGCCGCGCGCGGTCGGCGACGACCAGCGGGTACGAGCAGCCGAGCGGGGTCGGATCGTCGACGCCGCGACCCCACTGGGCGACGGGCATGTTGAGCAGCGTCCGGGGCAGCACGAAGGCCAGTAACTCGTCGGCGTCCGGCGCGAGATGGGAGAAGGCGTCGTCGATGCGTGCCTGGACGTAGGCGGGCACCCGGTCGCGCGCCAGGGTGTGCGAGGCGACGGGGTGGCGGTGGCCGTCGCGGCAGGCGGACACCTCGACGAGGACCTGGTCGCCGCCCGCGCCGCTGTGGTCGATCTCGACGAGGATCGGTGACCAAGCGGGCGGCGGTCCGCCGGGAGCAGGAGTAGGAGCAGGAGCGGGAGTGGGGGCGGGGGCGGGGGTCGGGGGGTGTGCGGGTGCGGTGGGCGTGGCGTACGCGCGGGGCGGTTCGAGGAGGTGGCCCAGGCGGTCGGTGAGCCGGGCAACGGCGGCGGGCTCGTCCACCTCCGAAAGGACGTACCAGGCCGCAGCCCAGAGCGAGGCGAAGCCCTCGGGCGGCACGGGCGGGCCGAGCGGCCCCACGGCGTCGCGGTACAGGCGCTCCGGGTCGGGTACGGCACCGGCACTGGCACCGGTATTGGTACTGGTATCGGCGACGGTACTGACGACCCTGTCCACCAGTACGCGCAACTGCTCCTTCGCCGCCCGCCGGTGACCGGGCGTGGGGACGAGGTCGCCGAGCGGCGGCCAGTAGCGGGCCATGACGGAGGTGGGGAGCATCCGGCCGTTGCGTACGCCGGATCCGCCCGCGGCCGCCGACACCATGCCCACGACCCGGCCGGAGTCGGCGAGCGTCACCGCGGCTCCGCTGAACCCCGGGGCCAGCGGCTGCCCGTGGGCGCTCCACGCCTCCAGCTGGACCCACTCGTCGGCGATCAGCTGGGCGGCCGTGGCGCGGTACTCGGCGAGCGTGCCCTCGTCGTACCCCTTGGGGAACCCGTAGACGAGGAGCCTGGGCCGGGGGTGGTCGTAGGCGTCCTCGGGCAGGGCGAACTCGGCGGGGGCGACCCGTACGGGTTGCTCCAGTTCGAGGACGGCCAGGTCACCGGGGTCGTCGTGCCGACCGTCCCAGCCGCCGTGGGCGTACACGGTGGCCGGGACGGTGCCGAGCGCCTTGTGGTGCGGGAAGGAGACGGTGATCTCGCGGTCGCCCCTGTCGCGGACGACGTGAGCGCAGGTGAGCAGGTGCCGCTCGGAGACCAGGAACCCCGCGCCCGTCTCGCGGCCGCAGTCGATCCGGGCGTGCCAGGACGTACTGCTCATGAGGTGGCGGCGGGCTCCGGCGACGGCGGGTGGGGCGTCGGCGCCTCGGGCGACCAGGTGAGGCGGACCACGAGGTGGCCCTCGGCCTGTCCCTTCACGATCACGGCCCCGGTCTCCGCCGACATCCGCACCCCGAACTCGATCTCGACCGAGTCGGGCCGCAGGCTGCCGTCACGGAACACGCGCAGCGCGGACGCGGCGGCCGCCCGTGCGCCGTCGAGCGACGCCTCGAACGTACGGGCCGCAAGGGCGGGTCCTTCACCGCGCGAGACGAGGCGGGAGCCGGACCCCTCGTCCACGTCCGCGACGACGACCCGCGCGCCGTCGTCGGTCGTGAACTCCACCAAGCCATCCATGTGACGCCCCCGTTGAGCTGTGTCGATGTCCCGCATCTGCCAACGGCATTGTTACGGACCCGGCTTGCGGCTGTCATCCGCACCGGCGTTCCGGCGTTCCGGCGTTCCGGCGTTCCAGCGTTCCGGCGTTCCGGCGGCCCCACGGCACAGCGGCGCGGCCCTGGCGGGAAGGTGCCCTGGCGGCTTTCCGCCACGCCCAGTCAACTCCCGTACAACAGCAGGACCTTGACACTCTTTGCAGCACTCGGACACCACCCCTGCCCGGGTCCGACGAAGAGACGAAGAGACGAAGAGACGAAGAGAGACAGCCTCATGACCAGAGCCCCCGTGCGGCGAAGAGCACCGCTCGTGGCCGCCGCCGGTCTCGCGTTCGCCCTGCTTCCTGCCGGGCAGCACGCCACCGCCGAGCCGAGCCCGGACGGTTCGGCGGCTTCGGTGGCCCCGGCCGCCCGTACGGCGCATGCCGCGCAGGCCGCGCGTGCCGCCGGGACCGTCACCCTGATCACCGGAGACAAGGTCACCGTCCACCGGCTTCCCGGAGGCAAGCAGTCCGTCACCGTCGAGCGGCCCGCCGGGGCGAGCGGGGCGGTGCGCAGCCGGATCTCGGACGGGCACGTCACCGTCCTTCCGGACGAGGCACGGCCATATCTGCGCGCGGGCACCCTCGACGAGCGGCTGTTCGACGTGACGGAGTTGCTACGGCAGGGCTTCGGCACTTCCGGAGCGGGCGAGGCAGGGGTGAAGGCGGGGAAGGCGGACGCGGGGTTGCCGCTCATCGTCACCTATGACAAGGGGGCGGGTCGCGCGGCGCGCGAGTTGCCGCGTGGCGTGAAGAAAGTGCGCTCGCTGCCCAGCGTGGACGGTGCCGCCGTCACCGCCGAGAAGCCGGGCGCACTCTGGCGGTCCCTGCGGGACAAGGCCCCCGGCAACGGCAGAGCCCCCGGCAACGGCAGAGCCCCCGGCAACGGCAAAGCCCCCGGCAATGGCAAAGCGCCCGGCAACGGTCGAGCGCCCGGCATCGACAAGGTGTGGCTCGATGGGCGCGTCGAGGCCGATATGGCGCAGAGCAACGCGCAGATCGGCACCCCCAAGGCGTGGGAGGCCGGGCTCACGGGCAAGGGCGTGAAGGTCGCCGTCCTCGACACGGGCGTCGACACCGGGCACCCGGACCTCAAGGACCGCGTCAGCGAGACCAGGAGTTTCATCCCCGGTGAGGAGGTCGCCGACCGCAACGGCCACGGCACCCACGTCACGTCGACCGTGGGCGGCAGCGGCGCCGCCTCCGAGGGGAACAAGGAGAAGGGTGTGGCGCCCGGCGCGACACTCGCCGTCGGCAAGGTGCTCAGCAACGAGGGCTTCGGCAGCGAGTCGGAGATCATCGCGGGCATGGAGTGGGCCGCCAGGGACATCGACGCCAAGGTCGTGTCGATGAGCCTCGGCTCGCAGGAGGCCAGCGACGGCACCGACCCGATGGCCGCCGCCGTGAACTCCCTGACCAAGGAGACCGGCGCCCTCTTCGTCATCGCGGCGGGCAACACCGGCGCGCCCTCGTCCATCGGATCGCCCGGTGCCGCCGACTCCGCGCTGACGATCGGCGCCGTCGACTCCGCCGACGAGGCCGCGTACTTCACCAGCCAGGGGCCGCGCGCCGGTGACCACGCGCTCAAGCCCGACCTGTCGGCGCCCGGCGTCGACATCCTCGCCGCCCGCTCCCAACTGGTCGCGGGCGAAGGCTTCTACACCGGGATGAGTGGTACGTCGATGGCGACCCCGCACGTCGCGGGCGTCGCCGCACTGCTGGCCGAGAAGCACCCCGACTGGACGCCCGCGCGGCTCAAGGACGCGCTGATGTCCACGTCGAAGCAGCTCGACGCGCCTACTTATGAGCTGGGTGCGGGGCGGGTCAGCGTGCCCGATGCGATCGACGCGCAGGTGACCGCCGGTGGCAGCGCCGACTTCGGCTTCTACGGCTGGCCGTACGACGCCAACGACCCGGTCACCAAAACCCTCACCTACACCAACTCCTCAGCTGCGGTCGTCGAGTTGGGGCTGGCTGCTCAAGGGGCCGCCGATGGTGTGGTGACCCTCGCTGATTCCACCCTCACCGTCCCCGCCCACGGCACCGCGTCGACCACCGTCACCGGCGACGGCGCGAAGGCGCCCGTGGGGAACACCAGCGGCCGGGTCGTCGCGAGCGTCGGCGGCAAGGAGGTCGCGCACACCGCGTTCGGCCTGGTCAAGGAGGAGGAGCGGTACACGCTCACCGTCCACGCCAAGGACCGGGACGGCGCCGCGACCGCCGCCGACCTGGTGGTGCAGCAGCTGGCCAAGGACACCGACCCCTTCCAGGCCGCCGTTGGTGCGTCCGGCACGTCGAAGCTGCGCCTGAAGCCGGGTACGTACGCCCTCACGTCGTTCCTCGACGTGCGCGGCAGCAAGGGCAAGGACTCCCTCGGCCTCGGTTTCCTCGCCGCCCCGCAGATCAAGCTCGACCGCGATCGCGAAGTCACCCTTGACGGGCGCCAGTTGCGGGGGATCAAGGCCGAGGTCGACCGGCGCACCGAGACCCGCCAGCTCCTCATGGAGTACGACAGGAAGGCCGGCGGCGCCGACCTGATGGGCGCCGTCCAGGTGCCCGTGAAGTACGACAGCATCTTCGCCGCGCCCACCGAGAAGGTCACCGAGGGCAGCTTCGAGTACCGCACGGTCTGGCGCCTCGGCAAGCCGGTCGTGGAGGTGAAGGGCGTACGGGAGGCCGTCGCACAGCCCGGCGGGACGGTCGCCGAGGGTCGCCACGGGTGGGCCCTGGTGGACGCGGGTGACGGCACCCCGGCCGCGTACGAGGGCAAGGACGTGCGCGGCAGGGCGGTCGTCGTGCGGCGCACGGCGGACGTCACTCCGGCGCAGCTCGGGCAGGCCGCGCAGGACGCGGGAGCCAAGGCGCTGTTCGTGACGGATGACCGGCCGGGCCGCCTCAACGCCTGGTTCGGCACCGACGACAACGGTGACCGGCCGCTGCAGATCGCCACGGTCGACGCGGCGGACGGCGCGCGGCTGGTCGCGGCGGCGAAGGCGGGCAGGAAGGCCGAGAGCACCGGCACGCTCAACACCCCGTACGTATACGACCTGTCCAAGGGGTACGAGGGTGCCGTCCCCGGGGGCGGGGACCTGACGTACGAGCCGAAGAAGCGTGAACTGGGCGTGGTCGAGAGTGCCTTCCACGCCTCGCGGCCCGCTGCGGGCGGCGAGTTCCGGTACTCGATCACCGACACCTTCCCCGTCGGCCTCGGCTTCCAGGAGAAGATCGACTACCCGGTCGAGCGGACGGAGTACGTATCCACGGGGGCGGGCCAGAAGTGGCACGAGTCCGTGTCCACCGGGCCCGGCGCGCTGGAGGAGCGGAGCGGCCTCGTCACGTACAAGGGCGGCCAGCACGCTGAACTCGATTGGTTCAAACCCGTGTTGCACCCGTGGCTCGGCACCGGGCTCGGCTGGGGGCAGACCCGTACCGGCAACGACCTGGAGTTCAACGTGCCCGGCTGGGGCGACTCGGGACCCGACCACACCGGCTTCGGCGACGTGTGGAACGAGGACTCGATGACGCAGGTCAGCGAGGTGTTCGTGGACGGGGTGAGCGTCGACCGGCGCAAGAGTTCGGGCGTGTACGTGTGGGATGCGGATCCGGGCGAGCACACGTACAAGGTCGTGACCGATACGACCCTCGCTCCGGAGCGGTGGGTGCTCGCTTCGAAGGGGCACGCCGAGTGGACCTTCAGGTCGAAGGAGACGGCCTCGGACAGGAAGACGTTCCTGCCGCTTCTCAATCTCGGCTTCGATGTGGATACGTCGTTGGCGGGGGAGGCCAAGGGTGGGCGGACCTTGGCTGTGGGGATCTCTGCCGAGTATGTGGAGGGGGTGCGGGGCGCCGGGGCCGTCGGGGGTGGCGAGCTTTCTGTGTCGTACGACGAGGGCAAGTCGTGGACGTCCGTCTCCCTGGACCGGGAGGGCAAGAAGGCGTCCTGGAGAGGGAAGTTGAAGGTGCCCGGGGGTGCCGAGTCCGTGTCGCTGCGGGCATCGGCCAGTGATGACCGGGGTGGGGTCGTGTCGCAGGAAATCATTCGGGCGGTGGGGGTGCGGTAGGTGGGGGTGCGGTAGGGGGGGCCAGGGGGGTCCAGGGGGGGGGCTCTGCCCCCTGGACCCCCCTACAAGCTGGACTCCCCTTCAAGATGTCCTCGATCGCCGGACGGGCTGACAAGATGTCTCAAGCCTGCGGCAACGCCCGCTTCATGATCTTGCCCATGTCATTGCGCGGCAGCGCGTCCAGATACCGCACCACCCTCGGCCGCTTGTGCGGCGCCAGGCGCGCCGCCACATGCGCCGCCAACTGCTCGGCCGTCGGCAGGGCATCCGCGTTCTCCGGGACGATCCACGCCACGATCCGCTCGCCCAGGTCCGGGTCCGGCTCCCCGGTGACCGCTGCCTCCCGTACCCCCTCGTACTCCAGGAGCGCGTTCTCGATCTCGCCCGCGCCGATCTTGTAGCCGCCGCTCTTGATGAGGTCGGTGGCCTTGCGGCCGACGATGCGGACGTAGCCGTCGGGGTCGCGCACCGCCATGTCGCCGGTGCGGAACCAGCCGCCCTCCGCGAAGGCCTGGGCCGTCGCGTCGGGGCGGTTCAAGTATTCGGTGAAGAGGTGGGGGCCGCGCACCTGGATCTCGCCGACCGCCTCGGGGTCGTCTGCCGCGAGCTCCTCGCCCGTCTCGCCGGTCAGGCGCAGTTCGACGCCGGGGAGCGGGACGCCGACCGTGCCCGCGCGGGGCTCGCCGTCCGCGCGGACGCTCGTGTTCATGAGCGTCTCCGTCATGCCGTACCGCTCGATGACGTGACGGCCCGTCGCGCCCGTGATCCGCTCGTGGTCGTGGACCGGGAGCGCGGCCGAACCGGACACCAGGAGCCGCGCGCCCGCCAGTGCCTTCGCCAACTCCGGGTCGCCGGGCAGTGCTTCGGCGATGCGGTGGTGCATCGTGGGTACGCCGAACAGCATCGTCGCGCCCGAGCCGAGTTCGCGCGTCACGCCCTCCGTGCTGAAGCGGCCGAGGTGGCGTACGGAGCCGCCGCGCCGCAGCGGGCCGAGGATGCCGAGGATCAGGCCGTGCACGTGGAAGAGCGGCAGACCGTGCACGACCACGTCGTCGCCGGTCCACTGCCAGGCGTCCGCGAGCGCGTCCAGGGTCGAGATGATCGCGCGGCGCGGCAGGACGACGCCCTTGGGCGGGCCCGTGGTGCCGGAGGTGTAGACGATCAGGGCGGGGGTCTCGGGGGCCGGTTCGGCGGGGAGGGGAGCCGGGGCGGGCTCGCCCGCGTCCGTCCGTACCTCGACCTCGTGCCGTACCTCGACCTCGTGCCGTACCTCGACCTCGTGCCGCGTCAGGTCCGCGAGCGCGGGCGGCAGCTCCGCCCCCGGCTCGGTCAGCACCAGCGACGGCGCGCTGTCGCCGAGGATGTGCGCCAGTTCCGAGTCGCCCGACTTCGGGTTGAGCGGCACGGCCGGTACCCCGGCGAGCAGCGCGGCGACCACGCCCACGGCGGTCTCCAGGGACGGGGTGGCCCAGACGGCGACCCGTCCCGCGCCGTCAAGGCGTGTCGCCAACGCAGCGGCGTTCGCCGCGAGTTCGGCGTACGAGAGGGAACGGTCGCCGAAGCGCAGTGCCTCGCCGCGCGGGGCGGTCAGAGCCGGGAAGAGGGGATCCACGTGTCGTACTCCTCGAAGTCTGCTCGTCGATGTCTGCTCGTCGATGGCGCGCTGTCTGTTCTGTCAGTTCGTTTCTGTCGTTTGTTTCTGACAGTTCGATTCCGGCAGTTCGTTCTGCGCGCCCTGTGCAGGGCCTGTGCAGTCTCTGCACCGGCGCGTAATGAGAGTGTTACGTCGCTGAAGGTGCGGTGTCACAGTGATCGCTGAGGCTGATGTGACCAATTGGCCCTACTCCTATCACCTACGAACACCTCGGTAATCCGGTCCTCCCCCCACAATCCGAACAGGATGGGACCACCTTCATGTCCGACCTTCTGAGGCGTTCCGACGCCTCCCCACCGGTGCTCATACCGCACCAGTCCACCACCTCCGACTCCGCGCCACCGGGCCACCCCCACGTGCTCGCGGTCGGCGCCCCGGGACCCGGCCGGGAACAGCTCACCCGCACCCTCCGTCTCACCGGCCACGAGGTCACGCATGCTGTCCCCGGCGACGTCCGCCGACAGGTCAGGCTGGCCACGCCCGACGCGATCGTCGCCCTCGACGGCGGGCCCGACGGCCGCAGGCAGGGCCGGGACGTCATCCGGGAGGTGCGCGCCGACCCGGCGGGCCAGGCGCTGCCGCTGGTCATGGTCACCGCGGAGCGCGCCCCCGCTACGGTCGCCGAACTGCTGCGGTACGGCGCCGACGACTGTGTGTCGGAGGCGTTCGACCCGGACGAGCTGTCCGCCCGTATCGCGGCCAAACTGCACCGGGTCCCGGTCCCCGTCGAGCAGTTGCTCCTCGACCCGCGTACCGGCCTGTACTCGGCGCCGCACTTCATGGCCGAGCTCGACCGGGAACTCCAGCGGCCCGCGGCGGCCCGGCGCGGCGGCATCCTCGCCGTGGTCCGCGTCGCCGAGACGGAGGCCCTGGAGACCCGGCTCGGACCGCGCGTGCGGCGCGAGGTCGCGGAGCGGCTCGCCCAGGTGGGCGAGCGGCTCGGCAACGTCTGCGACCGGCTCGGCTGGGACGACGAAGGGCGCCTGCTCGTCCTGATGCCGGGCGTCGACGAGGAGACGGCCACCGCGAGCCTGCGGGAGTTCGCCGTCTCCGTGGCCGGTACTCCGTTCGTCGTCGCCGACGAGAACGTCCGGCTCACCCCGGCCGTCGGCTGGGCCCCGCTGTCCGCCTGCACCGGCAAGGGCGCGAGCGCACAGGCCGCCGAACAGGCCAGGGACGCGGCCGAGGAGGCCCTGCGCCACCGCGATCTGCGGCCCGTCCGGTACGAGCCGTGGATGCGGACCGCCGCCGCGCACAGCCACCGCCGCGCCCGGCCCGGCCCGCGCGCCCTGCTCGCGGCGGTGACGCCGCTGCTCTCGCCGGTCCTGATGGCGGCGCTCGGCGTGGGCGTACCGTTCCTGCTCTACCAACAGGCGTACGCGGCAGGCTGGGACGCCGCCGCGGTCGCGTACTGGGTGGTCGTCGCGGGGCTCGTGGCCTCCGCTCTGCTCATCGTCCTGGAGTGCCTCTTCTCGCTCGACGCGACACCGCGTCCTGCCGCGCCCGGTCAGCCCTATCCGGTGGCGAGCGCGGTCATCGCGGCGTACCTGCCGAACGAGGCGGCGACGATCGTCGACACCGTCGAGTCGTTCCTGCGCCTGGACTACCCGAACGAAATCGAGATCGTCCTCGCGTACAACACCCCGCACCCGCTGCCCGTCGAGGAGACGCTGCGGGAGATCGCGCGGCGCGATCCGCGCCTGGTGCTGCTCCCGGTGGCGGGCAGCACGTCCAAGGCGCAGAACCTCAACGCGGCGGTGACGCGGGTGCGCGGCGAGTTCGTCGGCATCTTCGACGCCGACCACCATCCGGCGCCGGACGCGTTCCGGCACGCCTGGGACTGGCTGTCCCACGGCTACGACGTGGTGCAGGGCCACTGCGTCATACGTAACGGCGAGAGCTCTTGGGTCGCCAGGCTGGTGGCCGTCGAGTTCGAGGCGATCTACGCGGTCAGCCACCCCGGCCGCACCCGGCTCTACGGGTTCGGCGTCTTCGGCGGCTCCAACGGCTTCTGGCGCACCGACCTGCTCGCCCGCACACGGATGCACGGCTCGATGCTGACCGAGGACATCGACTCCACCATGCGGGCCCTCGGCGAAGGCGCGCGCATCGCCATGGACCGCACGCTCGTCTCGCGCGAGCTGGCCCCGACGCTCCTGAAGCCCCTGTGGAACCAGCGCTCGCGCTGGGCGCAGGGCTGGCTCCAGGTCTCGCTCAGGCACCTGTGGCGGGGCCTGCGCTCGCCGGTCTTCACGCGGCGCCAGAAGGCGGGGCTGTTCGTGCTGCTCGGCTGGCGCGAGGTCCAGCCGTGGCTGACGTTGCAGATCCTGCCCATCCTGCTGCACGCGGCCTGGCGCGCGGGCGGCGCCGACCGGCTTGACTGGGCGGTGCCGGTCTGCATCGTCGCGGCGGCCGTGACGATGTCGGCGGGCCTGGTGCAGGCCGCGTTCGCCTGGCGGCTCGCGGTGCCAGAACTGCGCCGCCGCAAGGGCTGGTTCTGGCGCTACCTGTTCGTGTCGACGTTCTTCTACACCCACTTCAAGAACATGGTGGCGCGGGCCGCCCATCTGAAGGAGGCGCTCGGGGACCGGCAGTGGCGGGTGACGCCGCGCGCCGCCGTCGCCACCGAGCCGCCCGCCGTTGCCACCGAGCCGCCCGCCGTTGCCACCGAGCCGCCCGCCGTTGCCGTCGAGCCGCCCGCCGTTGCCACCGAGCCGCCCGCCGTTGCCGTCGAGCCGCCCGCCGTTGCCGTTGCGGTTGCCGTCGCCGAGCCGTCCGGGGCCGGAGGGGGTTCATGACCTCGCTCATCGCTCCCGAGACCACGGCGCCGCCCCGGGCCCCGGACCACCGGGAGCCGCCGACCCGCGGCCGTGCCCTCGAACTCCAGGGCT
The DNA here is from genome assembly GCF_040646035.1 of Streptomyces sp. NPDC046465. NCBI lineage: Bacteria > Bacillati > Actinomycetota > Actinomycetes > Kitasatosporales > Streptomycetaceae > Streptomyces > Streptomyces sp. NPDC046465. Next base: position 356,483 of record NZ_JBEYZK010000001.1, on the reverse strand, counting down.
TCCGCGGCCTGGCCGTGCTCAGCACGGTGGTCTTCCACGTCTGGCAGCAGTACTACACGTACGACGCCGCGGGCTCGCATCCGCCGGTCGACAGCCCCTACCTCGGGGCGCTGCTCTCCCTCGAAGTGATCGACCTCTTCTTCGTGATGTCCGCGTACCTCCTCACGCTGTCGTACGCGCGGGCCGCCATCGACGGCAAGGAGGGCTCGGTCAGGCCCGGCAGGGTCTTCCTCTTCCGGCGCGCGATCCGCATCCTGCCGCTGTACTTCCTCGCGGTCCTGGTCGTCTGGTCGACGCGCAATCCGACGCTGCCCGGAGACTGGCGGGACCTGGTCGAACACCTCACGTTCACCCATGTCTTCGACCGTGAGCGGATCTTCTACACGCTCGGTCCGACCTGGTCGCTCTCCCTGGAGGTCGCCTTCTACCTGGTGCTCGTGGCCCTCGGGCCGCTCGCGGTGCGCGCCTGCCGCGGGCTGCGCACCCGGCGGGCCCGCGTTGCGCTGTGCGCGTCGGGCTGCGCGGTCCTCTTCGCCGTACCGCTCGCCTGGATCTACGGGGCGCACTACGTCCTCGGTGTGCCGCACACCGACTGGCCGGTGTACTTCGGTCCGCAGGCCCGCTTCGGCGGCTTCGCCGCGGGGATGGCCCTCGCGGTCCTGCTCACGGCGCTCGGCGACGACCGGGGCAGGCTGCGGGCCCGCTGGACGACCGCACTGTCGGCCGCGGCCCTGGCCGGGCTGCTGACCCTGTCGCACCTCTCCGCACCGGAGAACTTCGCGCAGACCTTCTACCACCCGATCGCCGCCGTGCTGTGGTTCGCGCTGCTCTACGCGACGCTGCACATCCGGCACCGGGAGCGGCAACGGGTGCGCTGGCACGGCCTGTTGAGGGCGCGCTGGGCCACGGCGGTAGGGCTCATCAGCTACAGCCTCTACATCTGGCACGAGCCGGTGATGCTCTGGCTGGGGACGTCGGGTCTGCTGCCGTCGGCACAGGCGGGCTTCCCGGTCGCGGTGCTCGTCGCGGTCCTGGTGGCCCTGGCGGTCGGCACGGCGAGCTACTGGTGCGTGGAGTACCCGGCGAGCCTGCTCGGCAGGGCGAAGGACAGCAGGGGGAGGGCCCGGGAGTTCTACCCGGAGACCACCACGACCCGCTGAACAGGACGGTACGCACACGGCGACGCCGCCTCCCGTGGGACGGGGAGGCGGCGTCGCCGCGGACCGCGGGTGTCCAACGGGTCAGGTCAGCAGCACGCCCGCGTACGAGATCCCCGCGATCACGAACCACGAGACGAGCCCGAGTGCCGCGACCCGGCCGCCGGTGCGGGTCAGGGACGGCAGGTCGACCGCGCTGCCCAGGCCGAACAGGGCGGCGGCGAGCAGGAGTTCCTGAGCCGTCTGCGCGACGTCGATCGCCGTGCCGGGCAGCCACCCGGTGGTGCGCAGCGCGACCATGGCGAGGAAGCCGACGACGAACAGCGGCACGAGGGGCGGCCGTTTGGTGCCCGCCGCGGCCTCGGCCCCGCGCCCGTGGCGCCGCCGCGCCCGCACCGAGAGCGCCACCGCCGCGACGAGCGGCGCGAGCAGCGCGACCCGCATCAGCTTGACCAGGACCGCGTCGCCGAGCGCCCCCGCGCCCGCGGTCTGCGCGGTCGCCACGACCTGCCCGACGTCGTGCACGCTCGCCCCGACCCAGCGGCCGAACTCCGCGTCGCTGAGCCCCAACGGCTGCTGGAGCAGGGGGAGTACGGCGATGGCGAGCGTGCCGCACAGGGTCACGAGCGCCACCGACGTGGCCGTGTCCCGCTCGTCGCTCTCGGACACCTCGCTGACCGCGCCGATCGCGGACGCGCCGCAGATCGAGTAGCCGGTGGCGATAAGGAGCGGCTGGTCGCCGCGCAGCCCCATGCGGCGGCCCAGCCACCAGGTGCCGAAGAAGGTGACCGCGACCACGCAGAGGACCATCGCGACCGACGCCCAGCCGAGCCCGAGCACGTCGTCCAGGCTCAGCTTCAGACCGAGCAGCACGACGCCGACGCGCATCAGCCGCTTCCCGGCGAACGTGAGCCCTGCCTTGCCGGGGCCGCGCACGAACGCGTGCGCGGCGCCCGGCACGTGGGCCGCCGCGATGCCGAGGACCACGGCGGCGGTGAGCATCGGCACAGCGGGCACGAGCTGGTGCACGCCCCAGGCGACACCGACGCCGAGTGCGGCGAGCGTCAGGCCCGCCGCCTTGCCGGGCGGGCGTACGACGGGCGGCCCTGCCGGCGCCGTACGGGTCGTCGGGCGCTGCCCGAGCAGCGCCATTACCGGTCGGCCGGGAGTTCGTACACGCGGCGGACGCTGCTGCCGAGCCGGGCGATGTCCGCGCCGTAGATGTGGATCGATATCGCGCGCGTCCCGCAGGCGTTCCACACCCGGTGGATGTCGCCGGGCGGTGCGAAGCCGCAGACGGCGCCCTGCGGATTGACGACGTCCTCGGTGGCGACGAGCCGGGCGGCGCCGCCAGGACCGGCGGCGGGCACGAGACGGTAGCGGCGCTCCTGCTCCTCGCCCTCGTGCACGCCGGTCACGCACCACGACACGTGGTCGTGGACGGAGGTCCGCTGCCCCGGCAGCCAGACGAGCGCCACGATCGAGAAGCTGCCGTCCTGCTCGGCGTGCAGGACGTGCTGGCGGTAGTGGTCGGGGTCGCCCTCGCTCTGCTCGGCGGTGAGCAGATCGGCGCCGCCGAGGTGCGGGGCGAGCCGCTCGCCGACCAGATACGCGGTCAGGTCGGGAGGCAGGCCGCGCCCCACGGCCTCGCGCACGTCGGCGACGAGGGTGTCGAGGCGCTCTGTGGTCCGGGCGGCCCGGTACGCGGTCGGAGTGCTCATACCGGCAGCGTCGCGCCGCCCGATCCATCACGTCCAACGACAGTCTTTTCGCCACCCCCCAAACTCTGCTTATGGATCAGGGAGGGCAGGCGGGCGGTCAGCAGCCGACGCGGTTCGCGGCGACGGTCCTCAGTTCGTCGAGGACGAGCGCGGTGGCCGGTATCCGCAGATGGTCCTTGAGGACGTACGCCGACACCTGGCGCCGCGAGGCAGGGTCCAGGGCGCGGCCCGTCACCTTGCCGTGGCAGAGGAAGTTCAGGACGAGCCCCGGCATCATCGCGATGCCCAGGCCCTCGGCGACCAGACTCTGCACCACCAGGTTGTCGTCGGTCGTGAAGGCGATGTCAGGTGCGAAGCCCAGCTCGGCGCACTCGTGCAGGAAGTTGGCGCGACAGCGCGGGCAGCCCGCGATCCACCGCTCCTCCGCCAGCTCGGCGAGCTTGACCGAACGCTGGCGCGCCATCCGGTGCCCGGCGGGCAGCAGCACGGTCAGCTGGTCCTCCATCAGCGGGATCTCGACCAGCTCATCGGGCACTTCGTCGTGCAGTCCCGGATAGGTGAAGGCGAGCGTGATGTCGCACTCGCCGCGCACCACGCGCCGCAGCGATTCGGGCGGCTCGTCCTCCAGGAGCTCCACGCGCACCCCCGGATGCCCCGTGGCGAGCCGGGCCAGGGCCTCCGGGATGAGGGTCGCGTTCGCGCTGGGGAACGCGCAGACCCGTACCCGCCCCGAGCGCAGCCGGGTGATCGCGGTCATCTGCTGCTGAGCGGCGGAGATGTCGTCCAGGATGATCCCCGCGTGCCGGGACAGCGCCTCACCGGCCTCCGTGAGGCGCATGCGGCGGCCGACGCGGGTGAACAGCGGGGTGCCGACGGACCGTTCGAGGGCCTTCATCTGCTGGGTGATCGCCGGCTGCGTATAGCCGAGAGTGCGGGCGGCCGCCGAGTACGAACCGGAGCGGACCACCTCGTGGAACGTCTTGATGTGCCGTGAATCGAACACCGTTGAATCATAAGCAGATGTTGGAGTCGGCGAACAAGGCCGGGTCCGGGCTTTTGCCTCGCGGGCACGGCGATTACGGGTTGGTTACGTGACGTGCTCGAACCGCTACCTTGGGTGACTTCAGCGGAGCGCGTCGTGAGCGGTCCGCGCGGTGGAGGGCACGCACATGACGCGACGACGCACGACGAAGACGAAGGTGACCACGGCGCTCGGGGCGCTCGTGACGGCCGCGGCACTGGCGCTCTCCGTACCGGCCTGTGCGTACGCGGCGCAGGGCGTCCTGATCGTCAACGGCCGCGGCCACCAGAATCCCGGCGGCTGCTTCGCCGTGCCCCGCTTCCCGAGCTCGGTGACGAATCACACCGACGCCATCGCCGAGGTCCACACCGGGCCGCGCTGTACCGGCCAGGTCGAGGAGCTCGTGTATCCGGGCGTCACCTACCTGACGGAGACGGCGCGGAGCGTCTTCATTCTCTGACCCGCTGTAGCAGCCCCCACGTGAACTCCGCCGCGTAGGGCCGCCGTTCGCCCCGCGCGTCCGGTGCCTCGAACAGGAGCCCCCACCGGGTCGGGGCGGTGCCCTCCATGGGGCGCGCCGGGGCGAAGGCGCGGGCCGCCTCGTCGACCGTGCAGGACCACGGCGTGAGGTCCTCGACCGTGCGGAGCTCCGGCGCCGGGGCGCCGGGAGCGCGCACAAGCCACTCGTTCCACACCGCGCCGTTCGGCGCGAGCAGGACCTCGAAGCGCAGCTCCGGCCAGAGCGGGACCGGCCAGCGCAGCGCCTCGCACTCCAGGTCGCCGATGGTGCGGCGGGCCGTCTGCGGGGCGCCGAGCGCCGAGCGGTACCGGGACGCGGCGCCCCGGGAGCGCGGCGAGCGCGCCATCGCCTGCCAGCGGCGGTTGGCCTCGCGCATCTCGGCGACGGAGACGCCGAGGTCGCGGCGGGCGTCGTCCACCAGGTCGGCGTTGTGGTCGGCCATCCTGCGCAACAGGACGAGCTGGAAGTCGAGCGCGCCGAACGGGGCGGAGGCGCGGGAAGGGCTAGCGGGCATGCACCCCATCGTCGCGCACCGCGCGCTCGCCGGGGCGGCGCCCTTCGGGAAGGAACAGCACCGAGTTCACGTACCGGGGGCGTCTCGGTGTGAGGACCCGGCGCAGGAGGCCCTGCGAGACGACGTACGACGTGTCGGCCTGGTGGGCCTCCAGGTCGAAGGAGGCCAGCGGCAGCCAGGTGTCGCGCGGCAGGACCCAGCCGCGGTAGCCGTGGCCGGTCAGGAGCTCCACGATCGGGGCGATCGGCTGGATGCGGGACTCCAGCTCGATGAAGAGCGCCGGGCGGTCGCGGGCGATCAGCTCCCGCGCGCCGTGCAGCACCCGCAGCTCGTTGCCGTCCACGTCGATCTTGACGAAGTGGACGTCCCGCAGGCCGAGCCCGTCCAGGGTCAGACACGGCACGTCGACGGCGTTCTCGTGGATGTCGCGCCGGACCAGCGACGACACGCCCCGCTCGCCCCGGTCGCCGGGCGGCAGCCAGAGCCGGGCCGTGCCGGGTCGGTCCGACGCCGCTGCCTGGACCACCCGGACGTTGCGGGGCGTGCTGGCGGCGAGCAGCCGTGCCAGGTGCGGCACCGGCTCGACGGTCACCACGCGCCGCGCGCGCGAGGCGAGCCTGCGCGACCACGGGCCGTACCAGCCGCCGACGTCCACGGCAGTGCCGCAGCCCGGCGGGCAGAGGTCGGCGAGGCGGGCGAGCTCCGGTTCGAAGCGGGGGTAGACCAGCCGGGCCAGGGCGGCGATCAGCCGGTCGGGGACGTAGGGCGCCACGCGGGCGGCGAAGGTCATGCGCACCCTCTCGTCATGGGGGCATCAGCCGTCACGGGGACGTCAGCCGTCACGGGGACATCAGCTTGAGGAGCTGTTCGTGCTCGTCGTCCGGGACCTGCTCGCCGGAGGAGGGCAGCAGCTGCGGGATGCCGTCGACAACCGGATAGCGGCGGCGCAGCCGCGGGTTGTACAGCGACTCCTCCGGTACGAGGGGTGCCGCCGGGGACAGCAGGTGCAGCGGGCCCTTGTCCAGCGGGCACGCGAGGATCTTCAGGAGCGGGTCGTCGGGGTTCATCCGCTGGTCAACTCCTTGGGGGCGGTGGCGGTTCGGGGAGCGGTGTCGTCGTGTTTCGGCATGGCGAGGAGCACGGAGACGGCGAGGACCGTGCCGGTGATCCGCAGGGCGAGGCGCACCGGCTCGTGCGGCAGCGCCTCGCCGAACGCGAGCGTCCCGAGCACCGCCGTGAACAGTGACGTCACCGTCGTGCACACCGGCACGATCAGCGACGCCCGGCAGCGCTGCAGGGCCGCCTGCGACATGACCAGGCCGAACGCGCCCGTGAAGAGCAGCAGATAGGGGTAGGGCGAGCGCAGCAGGTCGCCCAGCGCGCCGCCGATGTCCCGCGTCGTCAGATAGCTGGAGACGCCCTTGATGGCCAGCGAGCTCACCCCGTAGAGCAGGCCCACCGCGACGCCGTACTCGACCCCGGCGGTCGGCATCCGGTGCCGGTGCTTGGAGCGGCGCTCCGCGGAGCCGTACAGCCAGACGCCCGCCGCGAGCGACGGCAGGCAGACCGTGAGGATCAACGCCACGGGCGCGCTGCGGCTGACCGTGTCGCTGTCCTCGCTGAGCGAGAGGACCACCATGAGCAGCGCGATCAGGATGCCGCCGACCGCGTACCGCTCCCGGCCCGAGGTGCGCTCGCCGAGCAGCACCGAGGAGAGCAGCAGGAGCAGGACGAGGCCCGAGACGAAGATGCCCTGCGCGGCGGCGATCGGCAGGGTGCGGTACACGGCGAGCTGGGCGCCGAAGCCCGCGGCGAGGGAGAGCGAGCCGCCGATCCACAGCGGACTGCCGAGCACCTGCCTCAGGAGCTTCGCGGGGTTGCGGACGCTGACCGCCTGCATGGCCGTCAACGCCTTCTTCTCCAGGACGAATCCGGTGCTGTAGAGCAGGTTCGCGAACAGCGCCGCGGCCACGCCCCACCACACGGGCCTCAGACCTTTCGGGCGTGCAGCAGGAGGATCGATGCGGCGCCGGGCACGGCGCAGGCAAGGCGGTCCAGGGCGCGCAGCGGACGCGGTACGCCGTGGAAGGGCGCGCCGGAGAGCCGCACCACCTCGAAGCCCGCGGCCGTGACGAACTCCCGCAGGGCGCGCGCCGTGTACAGCCGCAGGTGCCCCACGACCTCCTTGCCGGGGCGGCCGTGGATGGCGCGCAGGCTCACCTCGGAGAAGACGGGCTGTACGCCGGCGAGGAGCAGCCCGCGGTTGTACCAGGCGGCGAGGTTGGGGGTGGAGAGCATGAGGTGCCCGCCCGGCGCGAGGACCCTGCTGAGCTCGTCGAGGGCGCTGTCCGGATCGACGAGGTGTTCGATGACCTCGCTGAACAGCACTGCGTCGGCGGCGCCGGACGCGAACGGCAGCCCGCCGTCGCTGAGTTCGCCCCGCACGACGTACGGCAGGCGGGCGTGCGCGCGCCGCAGGGCGTCCTGCGACCAGTCGACGCCGATGACGCGGTGGCCCGCGAGGAGCGGCGCCGCGGTCGCCGCTGCCGTGCCGTCGCCGCAGCCGATGTCGAGGACCGTGGCGGTACGGGATGTGGCGGGGCCCAGTGCGGCGGCGAGGATGCGGGCCTGGCGGAGGCTTCGGGCGTCTCCCGAGGCGACGGGGACGGCCGGGTCCTCGTAGAAGTCCCGGAGGCCCGCGGGGTGCTGGGGCTGGGTGGTCGCGGTGGTCACGTGGGCTCCCCGTGGGTCCGGTGGGGTTCGGTGTGTTCCGTCGCGTGGAGGTAGCGCTCGAAGAGGTCGCGCAGGTGTGCGCCGTCGCCGTGGCTGAGCAGCGTCTTCGACCAGCGCAGCGCCAGGTGCAGACGGCCCGCCGTCGACGCGGTGGTCACGGTGAGGCCGCGGGGCAGGCGGGCCGGTGCGGAGAACCACACGGCGTGCGCGCGGCCCGCGTCGCCGAAGTCGAGGGCGTACGGGACGCGGCCGATGTTGCTCAGGAGCGTGGTCGACGTCCAGGGCGCCGCCGCCCTGCGCAGGCCGCGGGTGACGGCGGCCCTGAGGGTGACGGGGAGCACCGGCGCGGTCAGGAGGGCTGCGCCGTGGCCCAGTTGGGGGCGGGGGAGTGCCTTGAGGGCGCGGGTGCGGTCGGAGGTGCGGCGCAGGAGGTCGTGGATGGCCTCCGGGGTCCAGTCCCGCATGGCCAACTCGGCCGCCTCGAAGGGGACTTCCACCAGCCGGGTGCCGTTTCCGATCGGCATGGTGGCGTCGCGCGGGCGGTCGTCGACGGGCATCGTGATGCGGAACGGGCGGGGGCGCGCGCCGTGTTCGTGGTTCCAGTGAGCGATCATCAGCGCGGTCGCGACCATGAGCTGGTCGTTCACGGTGAAGGGCGAGCCCTTGGGGCGGCGGGGCACCGGCAGCTCCGCCACGAGCATCCCGTTGCCCGGGGAGGGCTCCGGGGCGCCCCGGGCGACCCGTGCCGGGGGTGTCCAGCCGGAGGGTGCGTCGGGCGGCGGTTCGGGGGTGGCCCCGGGGGCTCCCGGGCTCGTGGGGGTACGGGTCGGGGGCGCCGCCGGGGAGTTGTCCCGGCCGCCGTAGAGCTCGGCGGCGGTGGCGAGGACACGGAGGCAGGCGGGGCCGTCAAGGGCGGTGTGGTTGATGGTGAGGAGGAGTACGGAGCCGGGGGCGGGTGCGGGTGTGCGCTCCTCCGGCTGTGGGGCGGGGCCGCCCCGGTATGTCCGTCCTCGCCATCCTTGCGACTCTGCCTCGGTTGTGGCCGACGGAGCTTGCGCCTCTGTGCTCCGGGCGGAAATACCGGTACGTCCCCTCGGCTCGGATGCGCGGCCGCCCGTGGGAGGGGGTTGTGCCACCACCTCAAGCCGGATGGGTGGGGAGGTGGAGAGGGGTGGCGCCTCGGCCAGGGCCCTTTCGCGGGCTCGTTTCAGGGCGTCCGGGCCGGGGGCGGGGAACGTCACCACCTCGGTGTCGGGGGTGTCGGTGAGTTCCCACTCGTAGCGGCGGCGGTACCACGGGCCCCGCGCCTCCCGCATCAGGATGCGGGGGTGGCGGCGCAGGGCCTCGGTGAAGGCTGCTGTGAGGCGGTCCGGGTCCGGGGTGCCCGGCAGGTGCACCTCGATGTGCACGGTCTCCGGCTCCTCCTCCTGGAGGCAGTGCCGGGAGACCTCGTCGACGACGGGGAACGGCACGCGGTCCCGCGGCCGTGCGGGGCCGCCCGGCCGTCGTGCGGGGTGTTCCAGTGCGGTCATCGCTGGGTGCCTTCTGCTGTCGTGGACGGTCGCCTGCGTCGCGGGAAGCGCACGGTTCTGGCGCCCGGCGGCGCGGGCTCCGGCTGGGCCGAGGCGGGGCCCCTGGCCGATACGGTCGGGCCCGCGTCGTGGTGGGGCGCATCGGGCGGGGTGTCCGGGTCGCGCTTGCGGCGGGGCAGGGGCGGCGTCGCGGGGTCGGGATCGGGACCGGGTGCGTACGGCGGTGGGCCGACCGGGCCGTACTCCAACGTATCCGCGGCGCGCGGCGGTGTCTCCCGTACCGACACCAGGGCCGCGAACAGCGCGATGAGAGCGAGGAGTTGGGCCGGACGGCCGAACGCTCCCTCGTCCGCCGTGACCGCTTCCCCCGCGCCCGTCGCCGCCGCGATGCCCGCGCCGGTCATCGCGAGGAACGCGAGCGGCACCAGGAGCGCGTGGCGCCATCGGGCGAGCAGCGCGAGGGCGGGGACAAGCAGGGCGAAGGGGCCCGCGACGACCGCGGCCACCAGCGTGAGCGCCACCGTGCCGAGGATCAGGCCGGGGGCGGGCGGCGCGGGGGAGGGGGCCTCGTGGTTCCGCTCGCGGCGCCACAGCACCGCCAGGGCGATCAGCGTGAGGACGCCGACACCGGCCAGGATCAGCCCGATCTCGTAGATCTGCGACGGCTCGTAGCTCAGTTTGACCGTGCCGCCCTCGCCCTGCGGCACGAGCCAGCCCTGCTGCCAGCCGTCGAGCCGGACCGAGGTCAGTTCCTTGCCGTTGAGCTCGGCCTTCCAGCCGTCGTTCTCGTTCTCGTACGTCGTGAGGTACGAGGCCGCGCCCGAACCGACCGTGAGCTCGCGGCGGTCGCCGAGCCAGTCCTTGACCTTCAGTTCGCGCGAGGTGGTGTCGGGCGCGGTCGGTGTGCCGAGGGTCAGCGACGCGTCCATGACGGCGAGCGGGCCCGCGTCGCCCGTCTCCACGCTGTGCGCCCCCGCGTCGAGCCGGACCTCGGGGTCCTTGTCGCCGCGTCGGCAGAGCGTGATGTCGACCGGGCGCCGGTCGGTGAGGTCCTGGACCTTGCCCTTGGCGCTCGTCTCGTACAGCTCGCCGTCGATCGACATCACCGGGCCCTGGCCGCAGGGCAGCGAGAAGCGCTCGTCGGCCGCGGGCTGCGGCGTCCGGTACTTGTCGAGCGCGGGGACGTACACCTCGGTGAGGCCGACGGGCAGTTGGAGGTCGCTGTCCGCGACCGGGTTGTGCACGGTCAGCGGCGCGGTCTCCGTGATGGTGATGTCCATCTGATCGGTGGTGATCGGAGTGAAGCGGGCCTGGCCGTTCTCGTCGACGCCCGCGGTCGCCGCGCCGTCCGGCGAGCTGATCTCGATCTTCACGGGGCGGGTGGACAGGCCGCCCGCTGCGGGCAGCACGATCTCGCCCACCGGCTGTTTGTCCGGCCATTTGAGGTGGATCACCGGGCGGTCGGTGGAGCCCGCGATCCAGGCCGTCGTCAGATCGCCGTCCGTGAGGTTGCGCGGCGACAGGCCGGTGCCGAGCTTCGCCGTGGCGTCCGCGGTGGCGATGATCTGCTGTTCCTGCTCGGGGGCGACCTTGTAGAGCAGTTCGTCCAGTTCGGCGCCCGGCACGGCCACCGCGCTCGCCTTGAACGTGTACGCGCCGTCGCCCGCCGTCGTGAAGCGGCGGTGCAGGCCCGCCTCGGAGTTCACCGGCGAGAGGGCGCTCGGGTCGCTGGAGCGGTGCATCGAGTACGTCTTCGCGCCGGCGTCGGTCGACTTCTCGGCGTCCGTGGGGAGTTGGAGGAGCTTGGTGACGCGCACGTCGGGGATGCTGATCTCCGCGAAGCCCGCGCCCGCCAGACCGGGGCTCGCCACCTGGGTGTCCAGGATCGTGATCTTGATCCACTTCGTGGCGCCCTCGCGGGCCTTGATCCGCTGCGCCATGCCGTTCGGCTGGAGATCGCTGGTGACGCTGCCCCGCTCCGTCTCCACACGCACCCGGGTCGGCGCGGACCGCACACCGTCCTGCGGCAGCGGCGTGACGCGGAAGGAGGCCGGGACCTGGACCGCGGAGCGGAACTCGGCCTTGATCCACTCGCCGTCCGCCGAATCGGCGTTGCCCTCGGCCCAGGCCGTGGCCGGGTTGCCGTCGAAGGCGTTCACCGGGTCGTACTGCGGCAGGTGGAAGAGCCAGTTGCCGTAGCTGGACGCCGAGACCGACTTGGCGCCGCGCAGCTCCGCCGTCGTCTGGTGCTCGATCCCCTTGGTCGGCAGGATCTGGTGCGGCTTCTTGCCCGCGTCCTGCTGCGCGTCGACCGCGTTCCGCTCGTCGCGCGTGTACGTGTACGAGGTGTTGGTGTTGACCAGGCCGAAGCGGGTGTCGGCGCGGCGCAGGCCGTCGCCGACCACCTGTAGCCCCGGCGCCCCGACGCCCGGATGGTTGTCGCCGGTCAGGACGGTCGGGCGATCCCGCATCGTCGGGTCGGCGGAGAGCGGGAGCAGGGACTCCGGGCCGCCGCTGACGACCGCCGTGTTGGCGACCGGCTTCAGGCCCGCCTGGCCGGGGCGCTCGGCGCCCTTGCCGGGGGCGTAGATCTCCACGGCGCGCTGGCGCGGGTAGAGCCCCTCGATCTGGAGCGGGGTGTCGTGGTGGATCGTCCCGTCGGTCTCGGTCGGGCCGAGGCCCGTCACCCGGCTGAAGCCCGACTCCTCCAGGGTGCGCTTCACCGTCGCGGACGGGACGTGGCCGACCTGGTCGGGGTCGAGGTCGTTGCGTACGACGACGTAGTAGAGACCGGCGCGCGTCAAGTAGTCGCGCAGGCCCGGCACTCGGCCGCCGGTCATCAGCGCCTGCTCGACCGCGTCCATCGCGCGGCGGTTGCCCGGCGTGCCGAACGGCACGTAGTCGCGCTGCGCCCAGCGCGAGTCGGCGAGCACGTCGAGGGGCTGGTCGATGGGGGAGCCCCAGGTGTAGATGCCGTGCGCGGTCGCCGGGACGACGAGCGCACGGGAGTCGGGGGAGTACTTCTCCAGCCAGTCGGCCGTCGCCTGCCAGTACGTCGGCAGCTTCTTGAACGAACCCGGCTGCAGGATCGAGCCGTTGAGATACGGCAACGCCAGGCCGGGCAGCACGAGGACCGCGGCGATCAGCGGCGCGTACCGCCTGCCGCGCACCGGCCGCGCACCGCGCGCCTGGGCCGCCACGCCCACCAGGTGCATCAGGCCGAAGGCGAGCGCGAGGGCCAGACCCGTCTGGAACTTGTAGATGTTGCGGAAGGGGACGAGGCCGCCGTTCAGCCAGGACTGGACGGTCCCGTGGAACGGCGCCCCGAATGCCCCGCCGTACCCGGCGAGCGTCACCAGGACGACGGAGAGGACGGTCAGGACCAGCCAGCGCCGCTCCGGCAGATCGCGCCGGGCCAGGCCCGCGAGACCGAGCGCCGCGCCGAGCGCCGAGCAGACGACGGCCACGACAGCGGTCGCCACCGTCCAGCCCGCGGGCAGCCAGGCCTCGCCGAAGTGCAGGTACGCGACCCAGTTGCCCGCGCCGCGCAGGGTCTCCGTCGCCGACATCGTGCCCGTCGTGGTGGCCGCGTTCTCCACGTACGGCAGGAAGTTCTCGCCGTGGATGCCGAGCATCAGCAGCGGCACCACCCACCAGGCGGTGGCCAGGACGACGCCCGGCACCCACCAGGTGATCAGCTTCCGCTTGCGCGGGCCGTTCGGCCTGGAGAGGAGATAGAGGCCCACGGGCAGCAGCGAGGCGAGCGTCGCCGCCGCGTTCACGCCGCCCATGAACGGGATGATCAGCGCCGAGCGGCACGCGGCGAGGCGCGCGCTGATCCGCTCGTCGGTCAGCGGCAGCAGCACCCACGGCAGCACCGCGCCGGGCAGCGCGGCCGCCGACGTCGAGCCGACCACGATGGTGAACGTCGGCCACAGCGCGAACACCAGCGCGCCAAGGAGACGGCTGTTACGGCTGCCGATGCCGAGGCGCTCGGCGAGCCGCATCGCCCCCCAGAACGCCGCCGTCACGATCAGCGAGAGCCAGAGCCGCTCGGCCAGCCACACCGGCAGGTGCACGAGTTTCGCCAGGCCGTAGAACGGCAGCATCGGGAAGGCGTAGCCGACGTACTGGTCCTGGATCCCGCCGAAGCCGCCCCGGTCGTGCCACAACTGGCCCAGGTCGGAGAGGAACTGCCAGGGGTCGACGGTGACACCGAGCTTGGTGTCGAACGTCATCCGCCCCGGCTGCACCGCGAGGAACGCCACGAACACCACGGCCCAGAACCCCAGCAACCAGCGCCGCGAGCGCGGCCCCCGCGAGGGTTCAGGGGCATCGGTCGTGGGTCTTACGGCCGCCGGGGGTGGGGCCTGGACCGTGGTCATGGACACCGCCTGAGGATGAGGAGGAGGTTCCAGGTCGCGACCTCGCGCACACCCGGCACTTTGGTGATCGCCCCGGCCAGGAACGGCCAGTAGCGGGAGCGCGCCGACACGACGTCCACGTCGGTGCGCTCCCGCACCTGGCGCAGGGTCGTTCCGACGTGGTGCGCGAAGAGGTTCTCGCCGAGCGTGTGCTTCGCGGCCCGCCCGGTGCGCCGCTCGTAGCGGGCGCGGGCCCGGCCCGCGCCCAGGTAGTGCCAGGGCGCCCACTCGTGGCCGCCCCACGGGGAGTACCAGTTGGTGAACGAGACGTAGATGAGCCCGCCGGTCCTGGTCACCCGGACCAGCTCGCTCAGGAACGTCTGCGGGTCGTCGACGTGCTCCAGGACGTTCGAGGAGAACGTGACGTCGGCGACGCCGTCCGCGAGGGGCAGCAGGTACCCGTCGGCCACCACCGCCCCCTCGGGCGGCTTGGCCCCCCACTCGGCCGGATCCGGCTCGAAGAGGAAGCACTGCGCGCCGCGCCGCCGGAACTCCTCGGTGAAGTAGCCGCCCCCGCCGCCGACATCGACGACGACCCGTCCCTCGACCGGGCCGTACGCCTCGACCTGGTCGGCGGCGTCACGGGCGAGGAGCGTGTAGCAGCGTTCGGGCTCCTGCTGCTCGCGCAGGAAGGCCCGGAACAGGGTGGCGGAACGGCGCAGCGACGGGTCCTTCACACAGACCCCTGGGGTATCGGGGGACCCGGGGCCGCCAGGTGCGCGGCGGCCGCCTCGGCCGCCACCGCCTGGAACTGCCGCACCGTGTTGCCCCAGCGGAACTGGGTGGCCCGCTCACCGGCGGCTTTGCCGAGCGACCTGCGGCGCTCGGCGCTGAGCGCCAGCGTGCACCAGGCGGCGGCGAAGGAACTCTCGCCCCGCGCGAGCAGGCCCGTCACACCGTCCTCGATGGAGTCGCGCACGCCGGGGACGTCGAAACCGATCGAGGGCGTCGAGCGCGTCGCCGCCTCCGTGATGACGAGCCCCCAGCCCTCCACGGCCGAGGGATGGAGCAGCATCCAGGCCTCGCAGAGCAGCCGGTGCTTCTCCGCCTCGGAGACGTGGCCCTTGAACTCGACGGCGGTACCGGCCAGTTGCTCCAGTCTGCGGCGCTCGGGGCCGTCGCCCACGATCACGAGCCGGCCGCCCGTGACGGGTCTGACGCGCTCCCACAGGCGCAGCAGCAGATCGATCCGCTTGTACTCGACGAGTCGGCCCATCGCCAGGAACAGCGGTTCGTCGGAGCGGGCGTGCAGCGGCCCCGGCTCCTCGACGCCGTTGTGCACGATCCGGATGCGCTCGCGCTCGACGCCGATGCCGCGCAGCGCCGTGGCGGTCGACGGCGAGACGGCCACCAGGAGGTTGCCGCGCTGCGCCCCCGAGAGGGCCCAGTGTTCCAGTCTGCGGCCGAGCCGGGCGGCAGGGGCGAGCGCGCCCTGGAAGCGCATTCCCCACAGGTCGGTGTGGACGTGGTTGACCAGGCAGAGGGTGGGCCCGCGGTGCCACAGCGGCGCCAGGTACGGCATGCCGTTGCAGACCTCGACGAGCAGGTCGCAGTCGCCGATCTGCCGGGCGAACGCGGCGCGCGCCCGCAGGTAGTGGCCCTTGTCGCTGCCCGCGGAGACCACGCGGTAGTCGCGGTAGGCGGCGGGTCCGCCGCACAGCAGGGTGACTTGGTGGCCCTGTTTGCTGAGTCCGTCGGCGAGCCGGTCGACGAGGAGTTCGGATCCGCCCGCGGCCGGGTTGCCGAGGTCGCGATGGGCGAGGAAGACGATCCGGCGCGGGTGTGGGGGAGGCGCCGGAAGGCGCTGCGCGCGCCGTGGGGTGGCCGCGCGCAGCGAGGGCGGTACGTGCTGGGGCATGCGTGCTCCAACTCGTCTCAGGGTGCGGAACTGTGGGGGGTCCGGTCGGGAAGAACGGTCCTACTGGGTTCTGCTGGATCCTGCGGGGTGGAGCGGGGTGGAGCGGGGCCGTGCGGGGCGGTGCTCGGTTCATGCGGGGGCTGTGCGCGGGTGGGGTGGTCAGTGTTCGCCGCCCCGTACCGCGCGGCTACTCACGGAAGTGACAATTTCCGGGCTTTCAACAGCTGACACCTCATCACATCGTGGTCGTCTGCAGGGAGGTCGGCGACGTCCCAGGATTCGGACTCCCCGGCTCCGCCGGTTTACCCGGCCTTCCGGGACCGTTTGCCCCGTCGCCACGACGCCCTCGCGCGAGGAGCACGGATCCGGCCACCGCGAGCACCCCGCCCAGCACCGCCGCCGCGACCGGAAGCGTCTCGCCGACCAGCTTCAACCGGCCGCTGTCGTCGTCGGCGAGCTTCACCTGCTCCTTCTGCGTGGCCGGCGTGAACGCGATCCGCTCGCTGTCGAGCAGCACCGTCGAGTCCTTGTCCGAGCCCGGCGCGCGCAGCGTCTTGCGGGGGCCGATGGCGGCGTAGATGATCCGCCCCGTGCGCTGGTCGGCGACGAGCTCGATGCCGTGGTTGGCGTAGTACTCGTCCGCGATCACCTGGCTCTTCCGCGGCTGCCCGACCATCCGCCCCGGCACCTGACGCGTGCCCGTCTTGGCGGCCTTCACGGTGGCCGTGAAGCGGTAACCCTCGTACCCCTGGATCTTCTTCGTGCCCCGGTAGGTCAGCGGCACCGTCGCGCCCAGCGTGTTGTCCCACCAGCGGTAGGACCGCTTCTCCACGTCGAAGGGGAACTTCAGGTACGCCTCGCCCTCGAAGTAGGGCTCCTCGCCGCAGCAGTGCACAGGCGCGTTCGTCTTCCGATCGGTGACCCAGCGTTCCAGCGTCCACTGGAGCGAGTCGTGCGGGTCCGCCGCGGGCAGCGACTTGTCCGGGTCCACGGACGTGGACACGTCCCAGACGGCCCGCCCGCTGTCCTCGCTGTCGTCGACGTCGCCGCGCACCTGCCGGGTGACGGTGAGGTTCTTGTCGTGCACGGTCTTGATCTTCTCGGTGTCGAAGTAACTCCCCTTGCCCTTGAAGACGGTGACGGTGTCGATGTCGACCGGCGTGCGTTTCGCGCGCGGCTCGACGTACCAGGCGAGCATCGGTGCCAGGACCAGAAGAAACGCGCCGAGCCCGAGAAGGATCAGCGACAGAGGAGAGGCGGTGCGGCGCATGAGGTCACTCCTGGGCTGAGGGCGGGAGAGTGTTACCGAGCCGTATGGGCCGGGAACCGTAAGCGCACCCTTGACGAAGTGTCAATGCATTGCAGAGACTGGGCACTTGCCGGGCGGGGCCGGTAAATGCTGTGTGACCACATGCTGTGTGACCAGGGCACTGCGGCCGAGCCGCTCGACCTGGCCGAGAGTCTGCGTGACCAGGGCTGTGTGACCCGGGTGGGGACGACCTCCGACAGAGAGGCTGACCCTCGCAATGCACCGATTGCTCGCCGCTTCACTGACCGTCGCCGCCGGCGCGCTCCTCGCTGTGGGCGCCGCGCTCGGCATCGTCGCGCTCCTCGACGCCACACCGGACCAGCCCAACACGCCACTGGTGCATTACGAGACACCGGCGCGGGGACAGTGACCGGCCGTGGCCGCGACCGACATCCAGCCCGCCGAGACCGCCGCCGCCCCCGTTCCCATGACCGCCGACGAGGACCCGGACCGCCCGGCGGCCCGCTCCGCCTGGCGTGACGTACCGCCGCGGCAGGTGCGGCAGTTCGCCGCGCTCGCCCTGGAGGAGGTCCCCGCGCTCGCCCAGGACATCCTGCGCGAGATCCGCGCGGAGTACCCCGGCCTCCCCGTCGTCCTCGACGACTCGGGCGAGCCGATGGCCCTGATCGGCATCCGCCGCGCCCTGGAGGGCTTCGTCAAGGAGATCGCGTCCCAGGAGGGGCGGCCGCGCTACCACCTGGAGGTCTTCCAGGAGTTCGGCCGCGGCGAGGGCCTGCACGGCCGCACCCTCGACTCGTTGCAGGCGATCTACCGCCTCGGGGTGCGCCTCGCCTGGCGGCGCCTCGCCGAGATCGGCCAGCAGATCGAGATCCCGCCCCCGGCCATGTACGAGCTCGCCGAGTCGGGCTTCGAGTACCTGGACGGCCTCGTCGACCAGTCCGTACGCGGATACGCGGAGGCGGCGGCGCGCGAGGCGGGTGAACGCCTGCGCCTGCAACGGAAGTTGATGGAGCTGCTGCTGGCGGAGCGGCGCTCGGACGCCGGAGCGACGACCGGAGCACCCGGGGCACCCGGGGCATTCCACGGCACCGGTTCCGGCACCTCATCCGGCACCTCGTCGGGCACCTCGTCGGGCACCGGACCCGCGTCCTTCGGCAACGGCCTCGGCGAACGCGCCGCCCGCGTCGGCTGGCAGCTGCCCGAACGCGTCGCCGTCGGCGTACTCCTGCGCCCCGCGCGCGAGGCCGTCGCGCCCGCGGTGGGACAGGGCGTCCTCCTCGACATGGAGGCCGAACAGCCGCGCATGGTGGTGCCCGACCCCGACGCGGCAGGCCGCCCCGAGCTCCTGCGCCGCGCCATGTCCGGCTGGTCGGGCGCCATCGGCCCGCCCGTGGCCCTGGTCGACGCGGCGAAGTCGCTGCGCTGGGCGGAGGCCGCCGTACGCCTGATGGAGCGCGGCCTGCTGCCCTCCGGTGAGGTCCTGCACTGCACGGAGCACACGGAGGCGCTGGTGCTCCTGCAGCCCGAAGAGCTCATCGAGGACCTGGCCCGCCGCTGTCTGGCCCCGCTCGACCACTGCGGCCCCGCCCACGGGCGCCGCCTCGCGGAGACCCTGCTCGCCTGGCTGGAAACCCGCGGCGGCGCCCCCGAGGTGGCGGCCCGCCTGGGCGTTCACCCGCAGACGGTGCGCTACCGCCTGCGCCAGATCAGGGAACTCTGGGGCGACGAGATCGACGACCCGGACCGCCGGTTCGAACTGGAACTGGTACTGCGGGCCCGCCGGTTGCGGGGACTCCTGGGCAGAGCCTGAGCGCCTGCCCCCGAACCCCGGTCGCGACCGGACCTTTCGATTCCGCACACAACTTTCACAGTGTCGACTTCCGCTGTCGCCGATGCGGCACTTAGCCTCCAGGCCTCATGGACTACTGCCACCCGTGCCGCAGGCACCTCAATGGCGCCCTCGCCTGCCCGGGGTGCGGAACCCCGGCCGAAGCGTGCCGGGAGTATGCGCAGTCGGTCGCCGCGCCGTCGCGGGGAGAAGCGGGCGCCGGTGACGACGGGTACGAGGAGTCGTCCCCGCGAGGCCGCGGCCGCCGCAGGGAGCGCGGGCGCAGGGCGCACCGGCGCAGGCGCCGCAAGATCCTCTTCGTCACGGCGGGCCTGGCACTGGCGGCGGGCGGCCTGAGCCTCGCCGAGCTGGGCACGGAGGGCGCGTCCGAGGACCCCGCGGCGTCGTCCGTGCCGGACGGCGACGCGACGGCGGATCCGTCCCCCACGGGGTCCGCGGGCCCGGACGCGGGTGCGGGTGCGGACGGCGGCACCGCGGTGGAGGACGCGTCGGCCACGTCGGCGGCACCGTCGGCGGAGGCGGCCCGCCGTGCGGCGGAGAGGAAGCGGCAGCGGGACGAGGGTGCGGACGAGGGCCGCGAGGGCGACAAGGCGCAGGGCGCCGACGAGGGCGACGACAGCGCCGACCCCCCACCCTCAAACGCCCCCGCACCCCCGGGCAACACCCCGGCCCCACCCCGCCCGACACCCCCACCCGCCACCACTCACCCCAAACCAACGACGCCCCCCGCCCCCACCCAAACCTGCGACCGCTTCCTGTGGTGGTGCACATAGCAGTCGCGCTCCACTTCCAGCCGCCGGGCGCCCCCGGACGGCCAGGGGCGCGGGGAACCGCGCGAGCGACCACGACGGCCCCGCACCCGAGATCACCACCCCCGCACCCCCCTCACCTCAGGGCGCCGAGCACTCCGGACGGCCCAGGGGCGCGGGGAACTGCGCGAGCGACCACAGCGGACCCGCACCCGAGATCACCACCCCCGCACCCCCTTCACCTCAGGGCGCCGAGCACTCCGGACGGCCCAGGGGCGCGGGGAACTGCGCGAGCGACCACAGCGGACCCGCACCCGAGCACACCCCGCCGCCCAGGTGAACCTCACACCTCGCCGAGCATCCTCCGCAGGAGCCCGCGCAGAGCGACCCGCTCGTCCCGCGACAACTCGGCCAACGGCTCCCGCGCGAAGTGAAGGGACTCCCGCAGGCCGCGGGCGACCTCGACACCGGCCTCCGTGGCCGCAGCCAGCTTCACCCGCCGATCCCCCGCGTCCGCCCGCCGCTCGACGAGCCCCCGCGCCTCGAGCCGGTCCACGATCCCCGTGATGTTCGACGGTTCGCACTTCAGCTTCTGCGCGATGCGGCGCATGGGCATAGGTTCGAGGGAGAGCAGTCCCAGTACGCGTGCCTGCGCCCCGGTCAGCGCGTGCCCGGCGGCAGCCTCCTCGTACTCCTCGTGGTAGCGGGCCACGACCGAGCCGATGAGCTCGACGACTTCGAGCGTCAGCGGGTCGGTGCGGGGAGAGCGGGCACGGGAGTCACTGGTGGCCATGCTCACCAGGCTACCCGTTTACTTGACATCGTGAAATATTCAGAAGCATGGTTGTTTCAGAACCTGAAGCATCTCTTGTAGGAGGACGCCCCCATGACCGTCACCCCCGAGCAGCTCCCCTCCGTAAGCCGTGAGTGGCACCTCGTGCGGCGCCCGTCCGGCTGGCCGGTCCCGGAGGACTTCGCACTGCGCGAGGTCCCCGTGGAGGCCCCGGCCGAGGGCCGCGTCCTCGTCCGCAACCTCTACTTCTCCGTGGACCCGTACATGCGGGGCCGGATGAACGACGTGAAGTCGTACGTCCCGCCGTTCCAGCTCGACCGTCCCATGGAGGGCGGCGCGGTCGGCGAGGTCGTCGCGTCGAACGCCGACGGCTTCGCGGTGGGCGACCACGTCCTGCACTTCGCGGGCTGGCGCGAGTACGCCTCCGTCCCCGCCCAGCACGCCACGAAGGTCGACGCGCAGGCCGCGCCGCTCTCCGCGTACCTCGGCGTGCTCGGCATGACGGGTCTGACCGCGTACGCCGGGCTGCTCGAAGTGGCCTCCTTCAAGGAGGGCGACGCCGTCTTCGTCTCCGGCGCCGCCGGTGCCGTCGGCGGCCAGGTCGGCCAGATCGCCAAGCTGAAGGGCGCCTCGCGCGTCATCGGCTCGGCCGGTTCGGAGGACAAGGTCAAGCTGCTCGTCGAGGAGTACGGCTTCGACGCGGCCTTCAACTACAAGGACGACAAGCCGGTCGCCGAGCAGCTCAAGGAGGCCGCCCCCGACGGTATCGACGTCTACTTCGACAACGTCGGCGGCGAGCACCTGGAGGCCGCCATCAGCCGTCTGAACGTGCACGGCCGCGTCACCATCTGCGGCATGATCGCGGCCTACAACGACAAGGAGCCGACCCCGGCCCCGCGCAACCTGGCCCTCGTCATCGGCAAGCGCCTGCGCCTGCAGGGCATGCTCGTGCAGGACCACAGCGACCTCCAGCCCGAGTTCGTCCGCGAGGTCGGCGGCTGGATCCGCTCCGGCGAGCTCAAGTACCGCGAGACGGTCGTCGAGGGCGTGGAGAACGGCGTGGAGGCATTCCTCGGCATGCTCCGCGGCGAGAACACCGGAAAGATGATCGTCTCCCTCGCCTGACCGGTGCTCTTCCGGTATCCGATAACCTAATTCCACAAATCGTGGTTGTGGGCGCGCACCACGTCACATCTCAGGAGGAACAAGCACTTATGTCCATCCAGAAGATCGACGTCAAGTACACCGCCGTCGCCACCGCGGAGAACGGCCGCGACGGCCGCGTGGCCAGCGACGACGGCAAGCTCGACGTCGTCGTGAACCCGCCGAAGGAAATGGGCGGCAGCGGCGCGGGCACCAACCCCGAGCAGCTCTTCGCGGCCGGCTACAGCGCCTGCTTCCAGGGCGCCCTCGGCGTGGTCGCCCGCAAGGAGAACGCCGACATCTCCGGCTCGACCGTGACCGCCAAGGTCGGCATCGGCCAGAACGAGGCCGGGGGCTTCGGCCTGGAGGTCGCGATCACCGCCTCCATCCCGAACGTGGACGCGGCCACCGCGCAGTCCCTGATCGAGAAGGCCCACCAGGTGTGCCCGTACTCGAACGCCACGCGCGGCAACATCAAGGTCGAGCTCGCGGTCGCCTGACCCCGCTCGCCGTACGACGGAGGGCCGCATCCCGGCGGGGGTGCGGCCCTCCGTCGCCTGCCCCCGTAGGGAGCGCGTGCCCCCGTAGGGCGGGGGCGGGATCAGCCCGTGGCGAGCGCCGCCTCGTGCACGACCCGTGCAAGGCGCTCGTTCTCGGGCGCGGACCCGCCGGGAAAGGCGAACCGCCGCCGCGCGTACCCGTAGGCGAGCCCGCTGCTCGGATCGGCGAACGCCTGCGAGCCGCCCGCGCCGCTGTGCCCGATGGAGCCCGCGCCCAGGAACGGGAACAGGGCGTCGGACGTGGCCTGGAAGCCGACCGCGAAGACCTTGTGCGCCCGCGACACCAGGTCGTACCCGACCGACTGGACCTGTCCGAACTCGGCGACGGTCTCCGGCGTCAGGAGCGACTCGCGCCCCTCGATGCCGGTGACCGCCGCCGCGTACATCCCGGCCAGGCCGCGCGCGGAGGCCACACCGCCGACCGAGGCGGGGCCCTTGGCGCGCACCGGGCGGGAGTTGGGCAGCGCTTCGAGGTCGGTGGGCTCGGTCCCGTGGCGGTTGAAGGCCACGGCGGTCAGGCTCTGCGGGCCGGTCTCCGTCGTCGCGAGGAGCACCTGCTGCTCGGGCGTCGGGTCCATCGGCAGGACGGAGCGGAACCGCCCCTCGTGCTCCTCGGGCAGGCCGAGGAAGAAGTCGAGGCCGTGCGGGGCGCGCACCCGCTCCTCGTACAGCTCCTGAAGGGTCCGGCCGGTGGCGCGGAACACCACCTCGCCGGTGAGCGCCCCGATGGCCAGGGCGTGGTAGCCGAAGGCGGTGCCCGGCCGCCAGCGCGGGCGCTGCCCGGCGAGCCGGGCGGCGATCGTCCGGTCGTCGGCGAGTTCCTCGGGGGAGAAGCCGGTGTCGGCGCCCACGACCCCCGCCCGGTGGGCGAGCAGCTCGCGCAGGGTGACGGCGCCCTTGCCCCCGGCGGCGAACTCGGGCCAGTAGTGGGCGACCTCGCGGTCCAGATCGAGTGTGCCGTCCTGGACGAGCAGGGCGACGACGAGGTGGGCCGCGCCCTTGGTGGACGAGTACACGCCGTACAGGGTGGAGCCGTCGGTGTCGGGTCCCGCCCACAGGTCGACGACCTTGCGGCCCTTGACGTACGCGGCAAGCTGCCCGGCGTAGTGGGGGTCCTCGGCGGCGAGGACGGCGGTGAACTCGTCGCGCACGGCCTCGTAACCGTCGGCGACCGTGCCCTGCACCTTGATCTCGCGAGTCATACGGAATGGCCTCCGGGGCGAGTCGAGTTGGTCGGTACCTGATCAACGGCCACGCCCCGGAGAGTAATTCCCCGCCTCGGCGCTCAGCCGCCACCGGGCGACGCTCCCCCCGCCCACCTGCGGCTAAGGTGTGCCGCATGCGCGATCTGGGTGTGGGCTTCGGCTACTTGGTGAAGGGGCAGCGCTGGGTCGCCCAGCACGGCAAGCAGTACGGATGGGGCCTGCTGCCCGGCCTCATCACCCTCGTTCTCTACGCGGTCGCGCTCGTCGCGCTCGCCCTCTGGGGCTCCGACCTCGTCGGCTGGGCCACGCCGTTCGCCGACGACTGGTCCTCGCCCTGGCTCGGCCTCTTCCGCGGCTTCCTGACGGCCCTGCTCTTCGCCCTCGCGCTGCTGCTCTCCGTGCTCACCTTCACCGCGGTGACGCTCCTGGTCGGGCAGCCGTTCTACGAGTCGCTCTCCGAGAAGGTCGACATCGCCGAGTCCGGCCACGCCCCCGAATCGGGCCTGCCGCTCTGGCGCGAACTGTGGATCTCCGCGAGGGACAGCCTCCGCGTCCTGGTGCGGGCCGCGCTCTGGGGCGTGCTGCTCTTCGCGCTCGGCTTCATCCCGGTGGCGGGGCAGACCGTCGTCCCGGTGATCGGCTTCTGCGTCACCGGCTTCTTCCTCGTCGAGGAGCTCGCCGCGGTCGCCCTGCAGCGCCGCGGCGTCGAACTGCGCGACCGGCTCGCCCTGCTCCGCTCCCGCAAGCAACTCGCCTGGGGCTTCGGGGCGCCGCTCGCCGTCGCCTTCCTGGTGCCGTTCGTCGCGGTGTTCCTGATGCCGGGCGCGGTCGCGGGCGCGACGCTGATGGCACGGGACCTCCTCGGCGAGAACAGCACCGACGGCGGTGGCGACGGCGACAGGGATGGCGACGGCGGTCGCGCTCCGGGTGCGGGTCGTCAGGACGACGACGCGGCCACCCGGAGGATCCCCCGCACCTGAGCGATGATGTCGAGCCGGTTCCGCACGAACTCGGGATCGGTGACGTCGCCCGTCGCCGGGTCCGTGTTCCCCGCGCCGAACTGCAGGACGGGAGTGTGCACATGGCCGCCGGGCAGCCGGCCGTGCAGCCCGAGCCGGTCGCGCAGGAGCGTCGCGCGGTAGCCGATCTCGTTCGACAGGTAGTCCCCGCCGCCGCCCGCGCGCGCCGTCGAACCTTCGGTGGGCCCGTCGGGCCGGACAACGGGCTCGCTGCCGCCCGCCGGGATCTCGGTCACCGACGTGTTGTCGTACACGGGGAAGCGGCCGGTCCGCGCGTCCTTGATCTTCTTGTACGGGAGGGTCGTGGACGTCCACTGGGGCTGGGACGCGGGATCGGTCACCGGCACGGTCTCGGTGCGCGACACGTTCTCGTTGTCCGGAAAGCCGCCGCGCCAGGCGCCGTTGGTCCGCTCGATGTCGAACCGGCCGACGCGCCCCTGGCTGATGGTGGTGAACAGGTCGACATGCGGCAGGTGCGGGCGCAGCGCCCGCTCCACGGCGCCGTCGGCGAAGTCCTGCCACCGGACCGGGAAGACCACGGCTTCGACGCGCGCGGGCCCGTCGGGGGTCCGGATCGTGGTGCCGTCCAGGGCGAGGGCGGCGGCACCCGACGGGTTGCTGATGCGGACGTCCCGGTCGAGGGTGAACGGGTCGAAGCCGGTGACGAGGATGCGCTTCATGTGCTTGTGGCCGCCGGACCGGTGGTCGACGGTGTCCTGGCCGCGCGAGGACGTCTCCAACTCGCGGATGAGCCGTTGGCGTTGCGCCTCGGTCAGGGCGAACCGGGTGGGCGCCCACTCCCGCAGCTCCCGCGTCATGCCGAGCCGCGCCCAGTACAGCGGCCGGTCGTCGTCCCGGCTGAGAGCCGCCCGCGCCCCGGCGGGCCCGTGCCCCTGCGCCCTCTCGACGGCCCGCCGCCACAGCGACCTGCCTTCGCGTACGACGAGGCGGCGTGCCCCGTCGTACGAGTGGGACCTGCCCAGCGCACGCGCCAACTCCGGGGCCTGCGAGTCGAATCCGCTGCGCCGCAATATCTCCTGCGGGGCGGCGCGGTCGAGCCGGGCCTCCTCCGCGGTGGGGGCCGACCGCCCGGCCGGGGCGGCGGAGACGGAGGCGGAGGCGGAAGCCGGGACGGCGGCCCCGGCAAGCAGAGCGGCGATACCGAGGGCACCAAGTCGAGAGAGCACACGAATCCTTCCGTAACCAGTGAGGTGGCGGAAGTATCGCGGGGCGGGAGGGGTGAGCGCTACGGGGACTTCCGCGGCGTCCGACCGCGGACCGCCATGGCAAGGAGTACGCAGCCCAGCGCTCCGACCACCAGATCCGTCCAGCCCGGGGCGCCGGCCTCGCGCAGCACGGCGGAGACGCCGAAGGCGGTGTCCCAGCCGGACTCCGTGATCGCGGAGCCGAAGCCCTGCACGAGCAGGATGAACCCGAAGAGGGCGAACAGCCCCACGGAGGACTTCTTGCCCTGTTCGCTCTGCCTGTTCTGCCTGTTCTGCCTGTTCTGCCTGTTCTGGCCGGTGGGGCCGGTGGGGCCGGTCTGGCTGGCCTGCGTCGCCATGTGTGTCTCCCCTCGTTCCGATGCGGTCGCATCAGATCGTGCCCTGAGATCGGGATACGATGCAACCGCATCGAAATCCTTCGGTGTCGACACGAAGAGGATCCGGACGTGCCCAAGCAGGTCGACTACGAGGACCGCCGCAGCCGCATCGCCGAAGCCGTCTGCGCCCTGATCGCCCGCTCCGGGATGGAATCCGTCAGCCTCCGGGACGTCGCCACGGAGGCGGGGGTGTCGATGGGTGCGGTCCAGCGCTGCTTCCGCACCAAGGACGAGATGCTGCTCTTCGCGCTGGAGAGCATCTCGCAGCGGATCGGCGACCGGGCGAAGGCACGCATCGAGGCGTCGGGCACCCCGCGGTCGGCCGTCACCCTGCTCCACCGCGCGCTGTCGGCGCTCGCACTCGTCGAGCCTGAGGACAGGACGGAGGCGCAGGTCTGGGGAGCGTTCGTCGCGCACGCGGCGGTGAGCGAGCAACTGGCGGCGGTGCTGCGCGAGACGTACGGAAAGTCGCATGAACTCCTCGCCTGGCTGATCGGCCACGGCCAGGAAACCGGCGAACTGAGCCCCGCCTCCGACCCGTCCACCGAGGCCGCCACCCTGCTCGCCCTGACGGAGGGCCTCACCGCACAGGTACTGGTGGGCCACCGGACGCTGGGGGAGGCGCGCGAGATCTTGGAGAGGTATGCGGTGGGCTTGACCGCTTGACCGCTTGACCGCCTGATCGGTGGGCGTAAATCAGTTGCCGCCCCCGGTGACCCCCCGCCACGCTCGACCCATGAACCCGTGCCCGGCCACCGCCGCCCTGCCGCTGACCAGCACCCCCGCCGCCCGTCCGGCACGGGTGCGGCAGCAGCAGGACGGTCATGCGTGGAGGCCGATTCACGCGCGCGCGTGAGCGCCGTCCTCGTCGCGGGGCTGCTCGCCGGGTACGGCATTGCCATGCCGGTCGGCGGGGTCGGGACCTACCTCGTGGCGCTCACCGCGCGCACATCCCTGCGGACCGGTGCCTGTGCCGCCCTCGGAGTCGCCACCGCCGACGGCCTCTACGCGCTCGTCGCCGCGGTCGGCGGCGCCTCGCTGACCGGTGTCGTCGAGCCGGTCCTGACGCCGTTGCGCTGGGCCTCCGTCCTGGTGCTCCTCGCGCTGGCGGCGCGCGGCGCCACGGCGGCCGTCGGCGAGTACCGCAGGCGCGCCGCGACCACCGCGCGGACCGGCACCCCCATCGGCCCCGCCCGCGCCTACGCCGCCCTGCTCGGCATTACGCTCCTCAACCCCGCCACGGTGATCTACTTCGCCGCGCTCGTCCTCGGCAGCCCGGCCACGGCCACGCTGACGCACCTGGAACAGGGCGTGTTCGCGCTGGCCGCCCTCGCCGCGTCGGCGAGCTGGCAACTGCTTCTGGCGGGCGGCGGCGCGCTGCTCGGCCGGGTGCTGACGAGCCGACGGGGCCGACTGGTCACGGCGCTCACGTCGAGCGCGCTGATCACCGGCCTCGCGGTCCACCTGCTCCTGTACGCGGGGTGAGACCGCCTACGCGCCGGACTCCGTCAGCCGCTCGACGACGCGGCGCGCGATGCCTGCCATTACCGGATTCGTCTCCCGGTAGTAGGCGAGCTCCATGAGGGCGATCGTCAGGGCCCAGCCCCGCCCGCGCGCCCACATGGCGTCGTCGGCGGCCCGCCCGAGCTCGGCGCGGAAGGCCTCGCGGGCCTCGGCGTCCATCAGGTACCAGGCGGAGATCAGATCGACCGCGGGGTCACCCGCACCCATGCACCCGAAGTCGATGACGGCGGCGAGCCGGCCGCGTTCGGCGAGGACGTTGCCCGGTTGCAGGTCGCCGTGGACCCAGACGGCGGGCCGCCCCCAGGCCGGGGCGTCGAGTGCCGCCTCCCACACGGCGGTCGTGGCCCGCTCGTCCACGGTGCCGCGCACCCGGGCGAGCGTCGCGCGCGTCTCGGCGTCGCGTCCGGCGAGGGGATCGCTGCGGTAGGCGGCGGGCGCCCCGGCCGCGTCCACCTCGCGCAGGGCGGCAAGGAACGCCGCGACGTCCTTGGCGAACAGGACGGGCTCGGCGAGGGGACGGCCGGGCTCGGGCGTCGCGCCGTCCAGCCACCGGAAGACCGACCAGGAGTACGGGAATCCCTCACCCGGCGCGCCCTTGCCGAGTGGCACGGGGATCGCGACGGGCAGCGCGGGCGCGAGCCGGGGCAGCCACCGATGCTCCCGCTCCACGTCCTCGGCGGACCCCGCGACGCGCGGCAGCCGCACCACCATGTCCGCGCCGAGCCGGTACATGGCGTTGGACGTCCCCGCGGAGTCCACCCGCTCCACCGGGAGCCCGGACCACGCCGGGAACTGGGCGTCGACGAGGCGGCGCACCAGAGCCTCGTCGATGGCGGCCTCGTCCGCGTGCATCTTGCCCGTACTCATTGTTCCCCGTGCCCCCTGGTCTGTTCTGTACGAGGATGTCGTGTACGAGGACGTCGTGTACGAGGACGTCTTGTCCCGGCGGCTCAGGGCCGCCCCAGCTCCAGGCCGACCGCGCCGCGCAGCAGCTCGTGGGCCCGGTCGAGCGGCAGCGAGTCGCTCAGCCACCGCTCGCTCAGCCCCTCGACCAGCGCCGTGAGCCGCTCGGCCGCGGCCCGCGCGTCGACACCGGCACCGGTCTGCCCGGCGGCCTCCGCCTGCCGTACCAGGTGCGCCAGGTCGTCGACCCACTCCCGGGTGGCGGTGGCGAGCTGCTCGCGCAGGTCCGGGTCGAAGACGGCGGTGGCGCGCAGCTCGCCCCAGGCCGCGCTGTTCTCCCGTACGCGGGGGGTGTCCTGGAGTTCCAGGAGCAGCAGCTCGGTGAGCTGGGCGCGGGGGTCGTGGTCCGGGGCGGTGTCGAGGGCCGGGTCGGTATAGCGGACGGCGCGGCGGCTGATGAACTCAAGGGTGCGGCGGAGCAGCCCCGCGCGGTCCTTGAAGTGGTAGTAGATCAGGGCGGTCGAGACACCGGCCTCCGTGGCGACCTCCTCGACACGCAGCCCGCGCACGCCGCGACGGGCGATGAGCCGGGCGGCGGCTTCGAGGATCTGGGTGGGCCTGTCCGGCATCGCGTACTCCACTGCCTGAGGAAAGACGGTCGACGTGTCCGATGCCCGATCATGCCTTACGCTCGTACTGACCAAATTTTCAGTCAAGGGAATCGATCATGTCGTTCACGCGGATGTCCAGGCGCCGGGCCGTAGGGACCGGGGGCCTCGCCGCCCTCGGCGCGACGCTGAGCGCTTGCGGGGGCGGCCGCGGTGGCACTGAGCGGGGGCGCGACCGGACCACGCCCGCCGCCGCGACCCCCGGCGGCGACCGGCGCATGCCCGAGGAGGCGGCGCCGCACGAGCTGACGTACATGTCCTGGCCGACCCGCGGCGTCTGGAAGTCCGACGTGCACGGCGTGCGGCAGGACATCGCGCGGATCGCCCGGACGATCGCCGAGTTCGAGCCGGTGACCCTGCTGGCGAACGAGCGGGACGTGGCCGGGGCCCGGCGCGCCTGCGGCTCGGGCGTGACGGTCGTGCCGGTGCCGGTGGACGACCTGTGGATGCGGGACACCGGACCGAGCTTCGTCCTCGGCCCGGACGGCATCGCGGGCGTCGACCTCAACTTCAACGGCTGGGGCGACAAGCAGGAGCACGGCCGCGACGGAAAGGTCGCGCGGGAGATCCTCGCGGACCGGCGCATCGCCAGGATCGAGGCGCCCCTCGTCGGGGAGGGCGGCGCGATCGAGGTCGACGGGGCCGGCACGCTGCTCGCGACCGAGAGCTCGCTGGTCAACGACAACCGCAACCCCGGAAAGTCCCGCGCCGACATCGAGCGCGAGCTCAAGGGCCTCTTCGGCGCCACCAAGGTCATCTGGGTGGACGGCGTCCGGGGCGAGGACATCACGGACT
Source organism: Streptomyces sp. NPDC046465 (assembly GCF_040646035.1). Classification (NCBI taxonomy): domain Bacteria; kingdom Bacillati; phylum Actinomycetota; class Actinomycetes; order Kitasatosporales; family Streptomycetaceae; genus Streptomyces; species Streptomyces sp. NPDC046465. The sequence goes on along the minus strand of NZ_JBEYZK010000001.1, from coordinate 326,922 downwards.
GCCACATCGACGCGCTTGCCCGGTTCACCGAACCCGGCGTGGTCCTCATGAGCACCCCGGACCCGACGGCGCCCGAGGACGTCTGGGCGAAGGCGTACGCACAGGCGCGCGGCGCCCTCGACGAAGCGACGGACGCCCGTGGCAAGCGCCTCGACATCGTCTCCCTGCCCGAACCGGTCGACATCGGCCGCCGGGGCGACGACTTCCTCGCGACCTACGTGAACTACTACGTGGCCGACGGCGGCGTGGTCATGCCCCGCTTCGGCGACCGGAAGGCGGACGACGCGGCGGCGTCGATCGTCCGGGACCTGTACCCGGGACGGCGGGTCGCCCAGGTGCCGGTGGACACGCTCGGCGAGGGCGGCGGCGGCATCCACTGCGCGACGCAGCAGCTACCGAAGAAGGGCTGAGGTGTGTGAGTGTGCTTCCGGTGACTGGTGATCGGTCACCGGTCGCCAGTGAGCGCGCGGCACCCGCCCGCGCCGCCCGCGCCGCCCACACCACCCGCCCACCCGGCACAGGAGAAGAAGCCGCGTGACCGAGACACCTACCGGCGCCCAGCACCTCCCCTCCGCGCCGGGGCTGACGCTCAGGCCGTGGCATCCCCGCGACGTCCCCGCCCTCCTCGCGGCCCACCGCCACCCGGAGCTGCGCCGCTGGATCACGACGGATCTGGCGAGCACGGCCGACGCGCACCGCTGGATGGACGAGCAGACCGAGGCGTGGGCCGCGGGCACCCGGTACAACTTCGCCGTGACCGAGGCGGGCGATGGTGACGACGGGGCCGGACGCCTGCTGGGGCAGGTCCTGCTCAAGGTCGTGCCGGACAGTGCGCGGCCCGGTGCCTCCTCGGAGGTGGGCTACTGGACCGCGCCCGAAGCCCGGGGCACCGGCGTGGCCCCGCGCGCCCTGGAAGCGGTCTCCCGCTGGGCGCTCGCCTCGCCGCACCTGACCCCGGCCGGGCGCCTCGAACTCCTCCACACCGTCACCAACGAGAGCTCCTGCCGCGTCGCCCAGAAGTGCGGGTACGTCCTGGACTCCGTACTGCCACCGTTCCCGCCCGCCTACCCGGACGAGGGCCACCTCCACGTCCGCCTCCATGTACGCGCGAACGACGCGGCCTAGCGGTCGACAGCTCAGGGATCACCGGTTCCGGGATCGGCAGCTCCGGCGGCGCGGGTGGTTCCGTCGGGGAGACCGCGGGCGTGGCGGCGGCTCCGTGTGCGGCAAGCGGGTTCGGCATGGCTCGCTGATAGACATTTGCTTGTCGCATCCCGTGGCCGGGCCTAGCGTCGACCGCATGGAAAAGATCGCATTCCTCGGCCTCGGTCACATGGGTGAGCCGATGGCCCGTCAACTCCTGTCCGCAGGGCACCCGTTGACCGTCTGGAACCGCTCCCCGGAGAAGGCTGGACCCCTCGTCGAGGCGGGCGCCACCGCCGCCGCGAGCCCCGCCGGCGCCGTACGCGAGGCCGACATCGTCATCACCATGCTCGCGGGCCCCGACGCCGTGCGCGAGGTCGCCGATGCCGTCCTTCCCGCGTTGCGCACCGGCACGTACTGGGTGGAGATGTCGACCGTCGGACCGGACACCGTACGGGAGTTGGCGGACCGCGTCCCGGCCGGTGTCACCCTCGTCGACGCCCCCGTCATGGGCAGCACCGACAAGGCGGCCGAGGGTCGGCTCGGCATCCTCGCGGGCGGCGACGCGGCGGGTGTCGAGCACGTGCTCGCCCGGTTCGGCCCCGTCACCCGCACCGGCGCGCTCGGCACCGGCGCCGCTCTCAAGCTCGTCGTGAACACCGCCGTCATCGGCGGGGTGGGCCTGGTCGCCGAGGCCATGAAGCTCGCCGACGCGCTCGGTCTCGACGAGTCCACCGCCAAGGACGCGCTCGCCGCGGGGCCCCTCGGCGGCGCCGTCGCCCGCGCCTTCGCGACCGACGTGCACTTCGGCAGCGATCTCGCCGTCAAGGACATCTCCCTGGCGACGGGGTCGGCGCGACTGCCCATGATGGAGGCGGTGTTGGGCCACTTCGAGGCGGCCGCCGCCGACCCCGACGTCGTCCACGAGGACGTCGCCCACGCGGTCACCCACATCCGCGCCCGCCGCACCGGCCCCCGCCAAGGAGTACGCGGCATGGAGGTCACCATCGGCAACCCCGCCACCGGACCGCGCCCGCAGGGCCCCTACTCGCAGGTCGCCCGCGTCGAGCACGCGGACGGCGGCGTCCTGCTGTACCTCTCCGGGCAGTGTGCCGCGGGCGACGGCATGGCCGCCCAGACCCGCGGCGTCTTCGAGGCCCTGCAACAGCTGCTCAGGGCCCACGGCGCGGGACTCGACGACGTCATCAACATCCGTACGTACGTGACCGACATGGACGCCTTCGACGCCTACGTGGCCGTGCGCCGGGAGTTCCTGCCCGGGACCCCGCCCACCAGCACCACCGTCGCGGTCCCGCGCCTCGTCCCGCCGGGCGCGCTAGTCGAGGTCGAGGTGGTCGCCGCCGTCGCCGAGTAGCTTCAGGAAGTCCCGGAACGCCGCCGCCATGTCCACAGAGCCGGGGTCGAGCAGCCACTGGTATTGCAGGCCGTCCATCACGGCGGCCAGCAGCGGAGCGGCGGCCTCCGGGGTGAGCCCGCCCGGCAGCCGCTCACCGTACTCGGCGCGCAGCACCGCGGCGAAGCTCTCGCGCACCGCCTCGTACCGCCCGGTGAAGAAGGCGCGCGCGGGGTGTCCGTCCGTGACGCTCTCGCCGAGCAGCGCGGAGAAGGTCTGCACGATGCCGGGGCGCATCGCGTTGTACTCGACCAGCGGGCCGAGCAGATCGAGCCGCCACTCGCCGCGCGGCACCGCGTCCCACTGGTCGCGGGCCTCCAGGACGGCTACCAGCAGGGCCTCCTTCGTGGGGAAGTAGTGCAGCAGGCCCTGCTGGGTGAGTCCGACCCGCTCGGCGACCGCGCCGAGGCTCGCGCCCCGGTAGCCGCGCTCCGCGATCACCTCGAACGCCGCGCGCAGAATCTCCGCACGCCGCTCCTCGCTCCTGGCCCTGGCCGCCACGGCCCACCCCTTCCGTACGTCCCCGCCCGGAGGACCGTACGACATCCTCAAGTCACGGAGAGATAACGAAACCTACCTCTCTACTGGTAGACGATGCACGATGGAGGGACCGGAAAGGACCGGAACACGAACACGGCGCGACGGATGAATCGAGGCACCGCCATGGCGGGAGTGGAGCACGGGGACCGGGAACACACGGCGCACGCGGCCCCGGAGTACGCGGCGAAGGAACGCGCACGCGAGGCGGCCGTAGAGGCGGCCCTCGGGCGGCTCGACCTGGACGCGAAGGCCCGCCTGCTCGGCGGCCGCGGCATGTGGGCGCTGCACGCCCTGCCGGAGATCGGCCTGCGCTCCCTCGTCATGTCCGACGGCCCGATCGGCGTCCGCGGCGTCCGCTGGACCGCCGACGACCCGTCCGTCGCGCTGCCCTCCCCGACCGCGCTCGCCGCCACCTGGGACCAGGACCTGGCCCGCCGCGTCGGCGCGCTCCTGGCGCAGGAGGCCCGCCGCAAGGGCGTGCACGTCCTCCTCGCCCCGACCGTCAACCTCCACCGCTCCCCGCTCGGCGGCCGCCACTTCGAGACGTACAGCGAGGACCCGTACCTGACGGGCGTCATCGGCACCGGCTACGTACGGGGCGTGCAGTCCGGCGGCGTCGGCACGACCGTGAAGCACTTCGTCGCCAACGACGCCGAGACCGACCGCTTCACCGTCGACAACAAGGTGCCCGCGCGCGCCCTGCGCGAGCTGTACCTCGCCCCCTTCGAGAAGATCGTCGCGGACGCCCGCCCCTGGGGCGTCATGACCGCGTACAACCAGGTCAACGGCGTGACCATGACCGAACACCGGCACCTCGTGCAGGACGTCCTGCGCGGCGAGTGGGGCTTCGACGGGGTCAACGTCTCCGACTGGATGGCCGCCCGCTCCACCGTCGGCGACATCGAGGGCGGGCTCGACGTCGCCATGCCCGGCCCGCGGACCGTGTACGGCGAGCCGCTCGCCGCCGCCGTCCGCGCGGGCGAGGTCGCGGAGGAGACCCTCGACGCGGCCGTCCGCAACGTCCTGCGCCTCGCCGTCCGCGTCGGCGTTCTCGAAGGCGCCGAACCCGCCGTCGCCCCCGAGGACCTGCCCGCCGAGATCGACGGCGCGGCGCTCGCCCGCGAGGTCGCCCGGCGCGCCTTCGTCCTCGTACGCAACGAGGACCGGGCTCTGCCGCTGAGCGGCACCGGCACGGTCGCCCTCATCGGCGCCGCCGCCCGCGACGCCCGCATCCTCGGCGGCGGCTCCGCCACCGTCTTCCCCGACCATGTCGTCTCCCCGCTCGACGGCCTGACCGCCGCCCTGCCCGAGGGCGCGCTCACGTACGCCGTCGGCGCCGACCCCAGCGACGAACTCGCCCCCGCGGAAAAGGGGTTCGAGCTGCGCGCCGTCTGCCGCGACGCCGAAGGCGCCGTCATCGGCGAGGGCAGCCTCCCCTCCGGCCAGGTCCAGTGGATCGGCGAGGACCTGCCCGCGGGCGTCACCCACGAGGCGCTGGCGAGCGTCGAGGTGACCGGCACGTTCACCCCGCGCGAGAGCGGCGAGCACGCCTTCGGCACGCGCGGCCTCGGCGCCTTCACGCTCACCGTCGGCGACGAGGTGCTCTACGACGACGTGCAGGAAATGAGCTCCGCCTCCGACCCCTTCGAGGCGTTCTTCGGCGCACCGGCCGAGCGCGGCACGGTGGCGCTCACCGCCGGTGACCCCGTCCGGGTCTCCCTGCGCCACCGTCTCGACAAGAGGGCCGCGGCCCCGCTGCCGGGCGTCCTGTTCGCGCTGGCCCACCTCGGCCCGCAGCGCGCCGCCGACGAGCTGATCGCCGAGGCCGTCGAGACCGCCCGCGCCGCCGACACCGCCGTCGTGGTCGTCTCCACCACCGAACGCGTCGAGTCCGAGGGATTCGACCGCCGGGACCTGAAGCTGCCGGGACGCCAGGACGACCTGGTCCGCGCCGTGGCCGCCGCCAACCCGCGCACCGTGGTCGTGGTCAACTCCGGCTCCCCGGTGGAACTTCCCTGGCGGCACGACGTGGCGGCCGTCCTGCTCACCTGGTTCCCCGGCCAGGAGGGCGGCGCGGCCCTCGCCGACGTCCTGCTCGGCGTGGAGGAACCGGGCGGCCGGCTTCCCACCACCTGGGGCGACCTCGCGACGGCCCCCGTCACCCGCGTGACCCCCGAGGACGGCGAACTCGCCTACACCGAGGGTGTGTTCATCGGCTACCGAGCCTGGGAAAAGTCGGGCGCCACTCCCTCGTACGCCTTCGGACACGGCCTCGGCTACACCGACTGGACGTACGAGTCACTCACCGTCGACGGCACGACGGCCACCGTCCGCATCCGCAACACCGGCGAGCGCACGGGCCGCGAGACCGTCCAGATCTACCTGACCCCCACCGAGAACGACGGCTCCCGCCCGACCCGCTGGCTGGCGGGTTTCGCAAGCGCGGAGGCAGCACCGGGTGAAAGCACGGAGGTAACCATCCACCTCCCGCAGCGAACCTTCGAAACCTGGAACGCCTCCACGAACACCTGGTCCCACCACCCCGGCCCCTACAAGGCAGAGGCCAGTCACTCCCTGACAGACCCCCGCCTGACCCGGGCCTGCGGTTACCTGGACGGGTAGTCGGTGTAACCGCGGTGGTCGCCTCCGTAGAACGTGTTCACGTCGGGCTGGTTCAGGGGTGCCTGGGTCTGCCAGCGCCGCACGAGGTCGGGGTTCGCGATGAAGGCGCGGCCGACAGCGACGAGGTCTGCCCGGTCGTCGTCGAGGAGGGCCTGGGCGATGGCAGCGTCAGTGACCGGGTCCCAGCCGTTGCTGACGACGCGGGGGCCGGCGAAGCGGTGGGTGAGGTCCTCGATGAGGGGCGTGGTGGGGTCACCGATGGTGTGCAGGTAGGCCAGGCCCATGGCGGAGAGGGCGTCCACGAGGGTGCGGTAGGTGGCGGCGGTGTCGGCCGCGTTGTCCTCGATGGCGCCGTGGAGGTTGATGGCGGGTGAGATGCGGATGCCGACGCGTTCGCTGCCGATGGCGTCGGAGACAGCCTGGGCGACCTCGATGACGAAGCGGGCGCGTGCCTGGGGGGTGCCGCCGTAGGAATCGGTGCGCTGGTTGGTGTTGGGGGCGAGGAACTGGTGGAGCAGATAGCCGTTGGCGGCGTGGAGCTCGATGCCGTCGAGTCCGGCGTCGACGGCGGCCCGTGCGGCGTGGGCGTACTCGTCGACGACGGCGGGGATTTCGTCGGTGCCCAGGGCGCGGGGGGTCGGGTGGGGCTGGGGGCCGGTGGCGGTGAACATCTGGCCGGGTGCGGCGATGGCGCTGGGGGCGACGGTTTCGGCGTGGTGCTTGTTGTCGGGGTGCGAGATGCGTCCGGCGTGCATGATCTGCGCGACGATGTGCCCGCCGTGCTGGTGGACGGCGTCGGCGACGGTGCGCCAGGCGGCGATCTGGGCGGGGGTGTGCAGGCCGGGTGAGTTCATGTATCCCTGGCCCACGGTGCTGGGCTGCACGCCTTCGGTGATGATCAGCCCGGCGGTGGCTCGCTGGCCGTAGTAGGTGGCCATGAGGTCGGTCGGTATGCCGTCGGGGGTGGCGCGGTTGCGGGTCATGGGTGCCATGACGATGCGGTTGTTCAGGGTCCACTTGCCGACGGTCACCGGCTCGAAGAGGTCTGCCATGGGGGTCTCCTTGAATGAGGGCTACGCGCGTCGTGACGCGGCTGCGGCCGGGGTGCGGGACGGGCGGGGTTTCAGGTGTGCCGGATGGGGACGTCGGTGTCGGTGGTGTCCGCGGGGGCCTTGGGCGTCTTCACCAGGACGGTCAGGGCGAGGACGGCTGCGGCCAGGAGGGCTCCGGCGACGATGAACGCGATGCGGTAGCCGTGCAGGAAGCCCTCTAGCCGCAGGGCGCGGGACGCTTCGCCGCCGGTCGGGGTGCGGGAGGTGAGGTAGCCGGTGACGGCGGCGAGGTAGAGGGTGTTGAGGAGGGCGGGGCCGAGGGCCGCGCCGATCTGCTGGCTGGTGGTGAGCGCTGCGCTGGCCACTCCGGCGTCGCGCGGATCGACGCCGGACAGTGCGACGTTGGGGCCTGCCAGGAAGAACAGGCCCACGCCCACGCTCACGAGGAGCTGGGTCGGCAGGACCTCACCGGTGTAGCCGGAGGCACTGTCCAGGCGGGTGAGCCACAGCAGCCCCGCGGTGGCCAGGGCGGTGCCGGAGACCATCAGGGGTTTGGCGCCGAAGCGGGTGACCAGGGGCGGGCCGAGGGTGGTGGTGGCGATGATCCCGGCGCTGAAGGGCAGGAAGGCGATACCGGCCTCGAGCGGGGTGTAGTGGAGGTTGACCTGGAGGAAGTACGTCATGAAGAGGTTCATGCCGAACATGCCGGCGCCGATGAGGAGGTTGGCCAGGAACACTCCGGCACGGTTGCGTTCCATGACGACCCGCAGCGGCAGCAGGGGGTGGGCGGTGCGGCGTTCCACGAGCACGAACGCGGTCAGCAGCAGGACGGCGGCCGCCAGGAGGAGCACGGTGGCGGGAGCCGTCCAGCCTCCGCCGTCGGCGGCCCGGGTGAAGCCGTAGACGAGGGCGACAAGCCCGCCGGTCACCAGCAGAGTGCCGGGAAGGTCGTAGTGCCGGTCGCCCGTGGCGCGGCTCTCCCTGACGAAGCGGCGGGCGGCGAGAGCGACGGCCAGGGCGATGGGGACGTTGATGTACATGCACCAGCGCCAGCCCGCGTACTCGGTGAGGACGCCGCCCAGGAGAAGCCCGACGGCTCCGCCGCCGCCCTGGAACGCGCCGAAGATCCCGAACGCCTTGGCGCGTTCTTGGGGGTCGGTGAAGGCAACGGTGATGAGGGAGAGCGCCGCGGGCGCAAGGAGTGCGGCGAAGGCGCCCTGCAGGGCGCGTGCGGTGAACAGGGTGCCCGGGTCGGGCGCCAGGCCGCCGAGCAGGGAGGCTGCCGCGAAGCCCAGCAGCCCGATGGTGAGGACGCGCTTGCGTCCGGCGAAGTCGGCGATGCGCCCGCCGAGGAGCAGCAGTCCTCCGAAGGTGAGTGCGTAGGCGGTGATCATCCACTGGCGGTTCGCGTCGCCCATCGCGAGGTCGCTCTGCGCCTGCGGCAGCGCGATGTTCACGATGGATACATCGAGCACGACCATGAGGGTGGCGACCGACGCGACGATCAGCGCCATCCACCGGCGCGGATCCGGTGCATCCGGCGCACCCGGCGCATCCGGCGCATCCGCATCCGGGCCCTTCCGGGCGGTGCGAGCGGGAGTAGACATCGGCAGCTCTCCTGAGCGATGAGGGGCGGGATTGCCTCGGTGAGCCACGAGGTGCGTGGCCCACGTCGCCAGGAGAGTGCGCCCAGGCCCCGAAAAGTTGCAATCCGTCATGCCGGTTCAGCAAGATGCGGCGCATGGGCGAATTCGAGAACGTGCTGGCCGGCGTCGGACCCCGACTGCGGGACCTACGCCGCCGGCACGCCATCACGCTGGCCGCGCTGGCCGAACTCACCGGGATCTCGGAGAGCACGCTCTCCCGCCTGGAGGGCGGAGGCCGCAAACCCAACCTGGAACTCCTCCTGCCCCTGGCCCGGGCCTACGGCGTCCCGCTCGACGAGCTCGTCGGCGCCCCGGAGACAGGCGATCCCCGCCTGCATCTGCGCCCCGTCACGCGCGACGGCATGACGTACGTGCCGCTGACCCGCAGGCCGGGCGGCATGCACGCGCACAAACTCGTCATCAGCCCCACCGCCGGCGAGCCCGAGCTCCGGACGCACGAGGGCTATGAGTGGATCTACGTCCTCAACGGCAGGTTCCGCCTTCACCTCGGCGACCGCATCCTGGCCATGGCGCCGGGGGAAGTCGCGGAATTCGACACCCACGTCCCGCACTGGCTGGGCCCCGACAACGACCAGCCGGTGGAGCTCCTTGTCATCTTCGGCAAGCAGGGCGAACGCGCCCATCTGCGCGCCCGCCCCGCCTCCTGACGCCCCGCCTCCTGACGCCCCGCGGCCGGGCACTGACCGCTGCGCATGCGCCGGGACGCGGCCGGACCACCTTCCTAAACGGCGGGCTTCCTCGACGTCACCTGCCGATAGGCGATCTCGGCCAGCCGCGACTGCCCGTTCTTGCTGGGGTGGAACCAGTCCCAGTGGCTCAACTGGTCGCCGTCGAAGCGGTAGTCGAAGACCGCCCCGCCGTCGTACCGGCACCGCCGGTCCTTGTCGCACACGTCCTCGAGCACGTCGTTGTACGCGACCACGCGCTCCCGCACCGCCGCGCGCCGCTGGGTCGCCGCCGTGTCCAGGTCGTCCGGGTCGGCCAGCATCGAGGCGCAGATGCCCAGCTTCCACACCTGCTTGCCCAGCGGATTGGTCCGCCCCTGGGACCAGAGCCGCTTCAGGTCCGGCACGGACGACACGTACACCTGAGCCTTCGGCAGCTCGCGCCGGAGCGTGCGCATCGCCTCCTGGAAGTCGGCGCGGAACTGCGATACCGACGTCATCGAGGCCGCCGAAGGGCGGCAGGCGTCGTTGGCGCCCGTCATCACGGTGACCAACTCGGGCCGTTCGGTGGCGGCCTGTTCGATCTGGCCGGTCAGATCCGCCATCCGGGCGCCGGTCTTCGCGTGGTTCCAACTGTGCGAACCGGCCCGCGCCTTCCCGAGCAGCCGTGTCGCCAGGCTGTCGACCTCGGCGTCGGTGCCGGTCGCCCACGACACCTCGGGGCAGTCGGAGAGCACCGAGCAGGCGTCGAAGCCGCGGGTGATGGAGTCGCCGACGGCGGCAAGCGAGCGGGGCGAGGTGTCCCAGACGGGCGTGGGCCTGGGGGACGGCTTGCCGTGGGCCGGCGGACCGCCCGACGCCGGGGAGTTGTCACCCTGCGCGTCGCACGCGGTGAGCGCCCCGCCGCACAGAAGGGCCGCCGTCGCGAGAGCGACCACGGCGCGCGAGCGGTGCCTGCGGCTCTGCATCCCTGCTCCCCTCTGTCGTTCAACGTGACGTCGTGCGCACGGCCGGGGTTGCGCCCCGCCGGGTGAAAGGTCGGAGTTTCCTGGCCTTTGGACCGACGGTACGTCACACTCCTTGCGCCGCCGCACGGTAGCCTCGGCCCGTAGCCGCCGGGCCACTGCTGTCACGGCAGCGACAGGGCGGGTGGTCCACCCGGTGGCGCACCGCTGCACTGGTTCCGCTAAATTACATCACGTCACATCTGTCCCCTTTTCCCAGGTTTATCTAGTATTTGGGGAAAACTGCTCGGCACGGGCGCGAGGCCGCTGGGGAAGGCGAACCTCGACCCACACTGGAGGTCCCGGTGACGACACGTGGAGTTCTGTATGTGCACTCCGCTCCGCGCGCGCTGTGCCCACACGTCGAGTGGGCCGTCGCGGGCGTGCTCGGCGCGCGCGTGAGCCTCGACTGGATCAGGCAGCCCGCCGCGCCGGGCACCTGGAGATCCGAATTCTCCTGGCAGGGCTCGGTGGGCACCGCCTCCAAGCTCGCCTCCGCCCTGCGCGGCTGGGACCTGCTGCGCTTCGAGGTGACGGCGGAGCCCTGCGCGAGCGCCGAGGGCGAGCGCTACAGCGCCACGCCCGAGCTCGGCATCTACCACGCGGTCACCGGCATCCACGGCGACATCCTGATCCCCGAGGACCGCCTCCGCGCCGCGCTGGCCCGATCGCAGCGCGGCGAGAGCGACCTGGCGGCCGAACTCGCCAAGCTCCTCGGCAAGCCCTGGGACGACGAGCTGGAACCCTTCCGGTACGCGGGCGAGGGCGCGCCGGTGCGCTGGCTGCACCAAGTGGTCTGAGACGACGCGAAGGGGCCCCACCGAGTGGTGGGGCCCCTTCGCGTATGTACAACAGGTACAGCAGACGGATCAGACGAATCAGACGGACCGGAACGCCAGCACCACGTTGTGGCCGCCGAAGCCGAACGAGTCGTTCAGCGCCGCGATCCTGCCCTCGGGCAGCGGACGCGCCTCGCCGCGGACGATGTCGGCGTCGACCTCGGGGTCGAGGTTGTCGAGGTTGATCGTCGGCGGGGCGACGCGGTTCTTCAGCGCGAGGACCGTGGCCACGGTCTCCACGCCGCCCGCGCCACCGAGCAGGTGACCGGTCATCGACTTGGTGCTGGAGATCGCCATGTGGTCCACGTCGTCGCCGAACGCCTTGCGCAGCGCCTTGATCTCCGCGACGTCACCCTGCGGCGTCGAAGTGGCGTGCGCGTTCACGTGCACGACCTCGGCGGGCTTGAGGTCCGTCGTGTCGACCAGGTTCTGCAGCGCCGCGGCGATGCCGTTGCCGGACGGCTCGGGCTGCGTGATGTGGTGGGCGTCGGCCGAGATGCCCTGGCCGACGGCCTCCGCGTAGATCTTCGCGCCGCGGGCCTTGGCGTGCTCCTCGGACTCGAGGACGACGACGCCGGCACCCTCGCCGAGCACGAAGCCGTTGCGGTCGGCGTCGTAGGGACGCGAGGCGCCCTGCGGGTCGTCGTTGTTCTTGGACATCGCCATCATGTTGCCGAACGCGACGATCGGCAGCGGGTGGATCGCCGCCTCCGTGCCGCCCGCGACGACGACGTCGGCGCGGCCGGTGCGGATCATCTCGATCGCGTAGCCGATGGCCTCGGCGCCCGAGGCGCAGGCCGACACCGGGGTGTGGACGCCCGCGTGGGCGCCCAGCTCGATGCCGACGTTGGCCGCCGGGGAGTTGGGCATCAGCATCGGCACGGTGTGCGGGGAGACGCGGCGTACGCCCTTCTCCTTGAGCACGTCGTACTGGTCGAGAAGCGTGGTCACGCCGCCGATGCCGGACGCGATGACCGCGCCGAGACGGTGCGGGTCCACCGAAGCGTCCTCGCCCGCCTTGGCGGTGTAGCCGGCGTCCGCCCAGGCCTCCTTGGCCGCGATCAGCGCGAACTGCGCCGACCGGTCCAGCTTGCGGGCCTGCGGGCGGGGAATGACCTCGCCCGGTTCCACGGCGATCTGACCGGCGATGCGGACGGGCAGCTCGGCTGCCCAGTCCTGCTCCAGCGCGCTGACGCCGGAGCGGCCCGCGAGCAGGCCCTCCCACGTCGACGCGGCGTCGCCACCCAGCGGTGTGGTTGCGCCGATACCGGTGACGACCACGGTGCGATTGGTCGAGTTCACAGGAAATTTCTCCACGGTGTTGAGGGGATCAACGGCGCCACCGCCGGGTGGCGATTGAGCTCGAGCTGGGTCAGTTCTGGTGCTCGAGGATGTACTTGGTCGCGTCGCCGACCGTCTTGAGGTTCTTGACGTCGTCGTCGGGGATCTTGACGTCGAAGCGCTCTTCGGCGGCGACGACGACCTCGACCATGGACAGCGAGTCGACGTCCAGGTCGTCGGTGAAGGACTTGTCCAGCTGGACGTCCTCGACCGGGATGCCGGCGATCTCGTTCACGATCTCCGCGAGACCGTCAACGATCTCCTTCTCTGTGGCGGCCATGTCGGCGCTCCTTCTTGTGTATCCGGGGGAGGTGGTGCGCCTGCCGCGGCAGCGGCAGGTTGGTGCGGCTCCCGGATCGGATGATCCGGAAGCGATGCCTAGGGGAGGGTAACGACCGTGGCGGCGTACACGAGACCCGCCCCGAAGCCGATGACCAGCGCGGTGTCGCCGCTCTTCGCCTCGCCGGTCGCCAGGAGCCGCTCCATTGCGAGCGGGATCGAGGCGGCCGAGGTGTTGCCGGTGGTGCGCACGTCACGGGCGACCGTGACATGTTCCGGCAGTTTCAGAGTCTTCACCATCGAGTCGATGATCCGCTCGTTGGCCTGATGCGGAATGAAGACATCCAGGTCGTCCGCGGTGATTCCGGCCACGTCCAGCGCCTGCTGGGCGACCTTCGCCATCTCGAACACGGCCCAGCGGAAAACCGCCTGGCCTTCCTGCGTAATGGCAGGGAACTTGTCGAGCGTGCCGTTGCGGTACGCTTCCCAGCTCTCGGTCTGCTTGATCGTCTCGGCCTTGTCGCCCTCCGAGCCCCAGACCGTCGGACCGATCCTCGGCTCCTTGGAGGGACCGACGATCACGGCGCCCGCGCCGTCACCGAACAGGAACGCCGTCGCCCGGTCGCTCAGGTCGGTGAGGTCGCTGAGCCGCTCCACGCCGATGACGAGAACGTACTCGGCGGAGCCCTCGACGACCATGCCCTTGGCGAGGGTCAGCCCGTAACCGAAGCCCGCGCAGCCCGCGGAGATGTCGAACGCGGCGGGCCTGCCCGCGCCGATCTTGTCCGCGATCTCGGTCGCGATGGCCGGGGTCTGCTTGAAGTGCGAGACGGTGGAGACGACCACGGCCCCGATCTGCTCGGGCGTGATGCCGGCGTCGGCGATCGCCTTGCCCGCCGCCTCCACGGACATCGCGGCCACGGTCTCCTCGTCGGAGGCCCAGTGGCGGGTCGCGATGCCGGAGCGGGAGCGGATCCACTCATCGGACGAGTCGATGGTCTCCAGGATCACCTCGTTCGGCACGACGCGCGTGGGACGGTAGCCGCCGACACCCATGATCCGTGCGTACGGGTGGCCCTGGCCGGCCTTGATCTTCGACATGCGCTACGGCTCCTTGTCGCTCTCGGCTAGGAATGCTCGGCGACGAGCGCGCGGGCCGCGTCGAGGTCATCGGGGGTCTTCACCGCGAGCGTCTTGACGCCCGGCAGCGCGCGCTTGGCGAGACCGGTCAGCGTGCCACCGGGGCACACCTCGATCAGCGCCGTCACGCCCATCTCCTTGAAGGTCTCCATGCACAGGTCCCAGCGGACCGGGTTGGCGACCTGGCCGACCAGGCGGGAGATCACTTCGGCGCCGGTGGCGACCGTGGCACCGTCGCGGTTGGAGACGTAGGTGAGCCTGGGGTCCGCGACGGTGATTGAGGCCGCGGCCTCCTCAAGGGCGGTCACGGCGGGCGCCATGTGCTCGGTGTGGAACGCGCCCGCGACCTTGAGGGCGACCACCTTGCGGACGCCCTCGGGCTTGTCCTCCTGCAGGGCGGCGAGCTGCTCCAGGGTGCCCGCGGCGACGATCTGACCGGCGCCGTTCACGTTCGCCGGGGTCAGGCCGAGCTTCTCCAGGTGCGGGACGGTGACCTCGGGGGCGCCGCCGAGCAGCGCCGCCATGCCGGTCTCCGTGACGGCGGCGGCGTCGGCCATCGCCAGGCCACGCGTGCGGACCAGGCGCAGTGCCTCGTCCTCGCCGAGCACACCCGCGTACGCGGCGGCGGTGATCTCGCCGACGCTGTGTCCGGCGACGGCGCCCGGCGTGATGTCACCGAGTGCCGTGGCGGAGAGCAGACCGGCGGCCACGAGCAGCGGCTGGGCCACGGCCGTGTCGCGGATCGCGTCCGCGTCGGCCTGGGTGCCGTAGTGGGCGAGGTCGAGCCCGATGGCGTCGGACCAGGCGGCGAGGCGGTCAGCGGCGCCGGGGAGGTCGAGCCAGGGGTTCAGGAAGCCGGGCGTCTGAGCGCCTTGGCCGGGAGCGACGAGTACGAGCACTCTTACACTCTCTCTTGTGGACGGTGGGGCCCGCCCGTGGGGACAGGGACGAAGAACGGCTGGGCAAATTGTAGGGGGTCGACAAAACCCTACGACTGGGGATCCGCGTCGGCCAGACGTCCCAGGATGAGCGCGATACGCAGCGTGAAAGCGGAGCGCACATCGGAAGGCGACCAACCGGTGACGTCAGTCACACGTCGAAGCCGGTAGCGCACGGTATTGGGGTGGACGAAGAGCATCCGGGCCGCGCCTTCGAGGCTGCTCGCCTGCTCCAGGTAGACGCTGAGCGTCTCCAGGAGCGCGGAGCCCGCTTCCTCCAGCGGTCTGTAGATCTCCTCCACCAGCTGGTCGCGGGCCGCCGGATCCCCGGCCATCGCCCGCTCCGGCAGCAGATCGTCCGCGAGGACGGGGCGCGGAGCGTCCTGCCAGGCGGCGCACGCCTTGAGGCCGGCGGCCGCGGCCTGCGCGGAACGCGTCGCGGCGAGCAGGTCGGGAACGATCGGCCCCGCCACCACGGGACCGGCGGCGTACGGGCCGATCAGCGACTTCGCCACGTGCAGCGGATTGTCGTTGCCACCGGCGATGACGACCAGGCGGTCACCGAGGACACCGGTGAGGACCTGCAGCTTCGTGTGCCGGGCGGCGCGGCGGATGGCCTCGACGGTGAGCTCGCTGTCGCCGTCGGGGGCGGTGCCGAGGATCACGCAGACATGGTCGGGGGAGTTCCAGCCGAGGGCGGCGGCACGGGAGACGGCGCCCTCGTCGGCCTCCCCGGACAGCACCGCGTTCACGACGAGGGATTCCAGGCGGGCGTCCCAGGCACCGCGTGCCTCGGCGGCCTGGGCGTACACCTGAGCGGTGGCGAAGGCGATCTCGCGGGCGTAGACGAGGAGGGCCTCCCTGAGCACCGACTCGTCGCCGGGCGCGGCCACCTCGTCGATGGCGGACTCCATCACCTCGATCGTCGTACGCACCATCTCCACCGTCTGGCGCAGGGTGATCGCCCTGGTCAGTTCGCGGGGGGCGGTGCCGAAGACGTCGGTGGAGATGGCCTGGGGCGCGTCCGGGTGCCGGAACCACTCGGTGAACGCGGCGATACCGGCCTGGGCGACCAGACCGATCCAGGACCGGTTCTCCGGCGGCATCGCCCGGTACCAGGACAGCGTCTCGTCCATCCGCGCGATGGCCTGCGCCGCGAGGCTCCCGGACGACTTCTCCAGACGCTTCAGGGTCGCGGCGTGGGCGTGGGCGTTGCGGCGGGCGTCCTGGCCGGGCTCCCGGTGGGACTCCTGCTGGGCTGCGTTCGCTGAGGGTTCGGGCACGGGACAAGACTGCCTTATCGGGGCGGGGACGTGCGGTGCAGGGGCCTGCGGAGGCCCTACCGTGGGGTGTGTGATTGACGTACGGCGCTCCGGCGACCGGTACCGCGGCGGGGAGACCGCGGCCGGCATCGAGTCCCGCCATGCCTTCTCCTTCGGCCCCCACTACGACCCCGACAACCTCCGCTTCGGCGCCGTCCTGGCCTGCAACGAAGAGCGCCTCGCGCCCGGCGCCGGCTTCGACGAACACCCGCACAGCCACACCGAGATCGTGACCTGGGTCGTCGAGGGCGAACTGACGCACCGCGATTCGACAGGGCACGAGTCGCTGGTGCGCCCCGGCGACGTGCAGCACCTGTCCGCCGCGGGCGGTGTCCGGCACGTCGAACGCAACGACGGCCCGACGCCCCTCGTCTTCGTCCAGATGTGGCTGGCCCCCCTCGCCCCGGGCGGCGACCCGTCCTACGAGGTGGTCCGCGGCATCGCCGACTCCACGCCGTACGCGGTGCCCGGCGCGGGGGCGCTGCTGCACGTACGCCGGGCGGCGGCGGGGGAGCGGCTCGCCATCCCGGACGCACCGCTCGTGTACGTGCATGTGGTGCGCGGCGAAGTGGAGTTGGGCGGCGAGCCCCTGGGGCCGGGCGACGCCGTGCGGATCACCGGGGAGACGGGGCTCGAAGGGGTGGCCTCGGGCGCCGCGGAACTCCTGATCTGGGAGATGGCGGGCGCGGTGGGTGGTGCCGCTTAGCCGCGCACCTCGGCGAGCACCGCGTCGGTGAACGGGGGCCACACCTCAGCGGCCCACGGCCCGAAGGGCCGGTCGGTGAGCGCGACGCACGCCACGCCCGCGTCCGGGTCGATCCACAGGAACGTGCCCGCCTGCCCGAAGTGCCCGAACGTCCGCGGCGACGACGAACTCCCCGTCCAGTGCGGCGCCTTGGAGTCGCGGATCTCGAACCCGAGCCCCCAGTCGTTCGGGTTCTGGTGCCCGTACCCCGGCAGTACGCCCTTCAGCCCCGGGTACGTCACGGTCATCGCCGCGGCCACGGTCCGCGCGTCGAGCAACTGCGGGGCCTGCACCTCCGCCGCGAACCGCACCAGGTCGTCGACGGTGGACACCCCGTCCTTGGCAGGCGAGAGGTCACCTTCGAGCGAGGTGGACGTCATGCCAAGCGGTACGAGGACCGCCTGGCGCAGGTACTCCGCGAAGGGGATGTCCGTCGCCTTCGCGATGTGGTCGCCGAGGACCTCGAACCCCGCGTTCGAGTACAGCCGCCGCGTGCCCGGCGCCGAGGTCGTGCGGTGCTCGTCGAACGCGAGCCCGCTGGTGTGCGCGAGCAGGTGCCGCACCGTCGAGCCCTCGGGCCCCGCGGGCTCGTCCAGCTCGATCGCCCCTTCCTCGTACGCGACGAGGGCGGCGTACGCCGCGAGGGGTTTGGTGACCGAGGCGAGGGCGAAACGCCGGTCCGTGGGACCGTGGGCCCCGAGCGACGTGCCGTCCGCACGGACGACGGCGGCGGCCGCGGTGGGGACCGGCCAGTTCTCGATCAACGCCAGGCTCTGCATGCGCACGAGCCTAAGGTCCCTACAGGTCGAGGCGCATCGAGGGGTCGGGCTTGCGTACGAAGCCAAGAGAGACATCTCCCCGATTTCCCCTTGATCCGCTTGCTTGGAGTGCACTCCAAGGTTCTAGCGTGAGGGGCATGACGGTGATGCAGACCAGGACCGAGGCGGCGGGGCCCCCGAGCCCGGACGGCCAGGACCACTACACGATCAGCGAGGTCGCGGCCCACACCGGGCTGAGCGCCTACACGCTGCGGTGGTACGAGCGGATCGGCCTGATGCCGCACATCGACCGCTCCCACACGGGCCAGCGCCGCTACCGCAACCGCGACCTGGACTGGCTCGCCTTCGTCGGCAAGCTGCGCCTGACCGGGATGCCCGTCGCGGACATGGTCCGGTACGCGGAACTGGTCCGCGAGGGACAGCACACGTTCCCCGATCGCCAGGAACTCCTGGAGCAGACGCGGCGCGACGTCCGCGGCCGCATCGCGGAGCTGCAGGACACCCTCGCCGTCCTCGACTACAAGATCGACACGTACGCGGCCGCCCGCGGGGTGTCGGAGACGCCCTGACCGACGACGACCCCGGAGACAGGCCCTCAGAGCTCCGCGAGCAGCTCGGCCTTCTTCATCGTGAACTCGTCGTCCGTGAGCAGGCCCGCCTGGTGCAGCTCGCCCAGGTGCCGGATGCGGTCCGCGATGTCCGCCGGGTCGCGCCGTACGGCCGGCGCCGCGGAGACGCTCGTACCGACGCCGCCGGAGCTCAGGGCCGGGCCCGCCCCCGACGCCCGCACCGCGGCGAGGACCGACGCGGCGAACGGCAGCGACTCGTGGACCGGGCCGTAGCCGAGGCCGAACACCACGGCCGCCGGATCCTGGTCGGCCTGTCCCGGCTGTGCCACGGGGCTCTCGCGGCGCAGCAGCCGCAGATGGCCCTCGAACACCTCCGGGGAGCGCCACTCGATGCCGCTCAGGTCGGTGACCAGGAAGCTCTGGTCACCGGCCTTCCACTTCGCCGACGAGGCGCCCGTCCAGAACCAGCGGAAGGAGACCGTCTTGCCGTCGAAGGACGCCTTGCCGTCGTACGCCTTGAACTGCAAGGGCGTCTCGGGCGCGGTCACCAGATAGCGGTCCGTCGGCACGCCGTCGTACCCGTCCGAGGAGATCTCCGCCCGCAGCTCGTCCGCGTAGTACTCGGCGAGCGTCTCCCGCTCGGCGGGCAGCACGAGGCGGTACGGGTCGCAGCCGTCCTTGAGCTGGCCCGCCGCGGCCTCCATCAGAGGATCGGCGCCCGGCTTCGGCACGGCATGCAGAACCACGGTCCCGCGTCTCCCGGGGGAGAGTGTCACCGCTGCGATCGCCTCGTGGGGGATGCGCCGTTCGCCGAGAGCCTGGAAGAGCTTCGGCGTGCGGATTCCCCGTTCGAAGCGGATGAGCACGGAGTCGGACTGGAACTCCCAGGCGGCATGAAATCCGGCCAGTACGTCACCCATGCGGCTCATCGTAGGCGGCACGAGCGCCTCCGTCCCTCCTGCGGCGGGCCGCTGTTTCATCGATTTCTACGCGCGTCAGGCCGCTGCCGCGCCGGAAAAACCCTTCCGGCAGGCGTCGTCCTCGGTCGCGCACCGCACCCCGTCGTAGGCGCCGGTGCCGATTTCTGCGAAGTTGCGCAGGCTCTCCGTGCCCGGCTCGAAATAGCCGGTGTGCCCCCGCGCGCCCGCCGCGGACAGCACGCGCGCGCCGAAGCCCGCCGCCACCGGGTCGGCGCCGTGGCCGAGCCCGCCGAATTCCATGTTCGGGACATCCTGGATCCAGTCGTCGCCGTCCCGGGTGGCCCAGATCCGGGCACCCGTGCCCAGCTGCGACGCCGAGTCGGCGCGCATGCCGGGGCTGCCCGCCACCGTGATGTCGGTGACCCGTGGGGGGAGCTTCCGCGCGGCCACACCGCACACCACGGAGCCGTAGCTGTGGCAGTACAGCGCGACCGGAGTGCGGCCGGGCAGACCGCGCACCATGGAGTCGAGGCGCTTGGACCCGTCCTCGGCGCGCATGGCCGTGGCCGCGTCCACGCCGATCCCGACGGGCGCGGTGTAGTCGGCCCAGGCGATCACGGCGGTACGCGCGCGTGGCTTCACCGAGCGCTCCTCGCGGTAGAGAGACTTGGCCATGCCCACCGGCGCCGAGTTCTTGCGGAACGTTCGCTCGAACGTCAGTACGTTGGTGTCGACGCCCGGCACGATGACCGAGACGCGGCGGGCCTTGTCGAGGTCTCCGAAGACCTCGGCTATCCGGCCCGAGCCCATGGGATCGAAGGCGAACACCTGCCGCTCCGGGCGCATCATGACCCCGAACCGCTTCATCCTGCGTTCGGCCTCCTGCTGCCCCAGAGGGGAGAGCCGCTTGTCGTGCATGCGCTGGCGCTCGACCGTGCGGGCCTGCCCCAGAGCGATGTGGTTCGCGCGGTAACGCAGGGTGGCGGGCGCGCCGTTCATGTTGCCGACCGCGAGGGGGTAGCGGGCGGCGAGGCGGTTCTGCTGCCGCGCGTCGAGCGTGGTGAAGAAGTGCGCGAGCCGGCCGGCCGGAGCGTCGGTGTCGGGCAGCGGGCGCTTGCCGATGTGCCCGTGCTCCCAGGCGGAGCGCGCGGCTTCCAGAGGCGATGCGTCGCCTCTGTTGTGCCGCACGGCCGTCCACCCGGTGGTGGCCAGCATGACGAACACGACGGCGAGCGCGAGCAGAGTGCGCCAGGCGTTGAGTTGAGGGGATGAGTCGAAGGAAGTCACTACGGAACACCCTAGGAGAACCGTGATGCCTACCGTGCATCGCGTGAGGCAGATCACGTTTCTTGACGGGTAATTGAGGCAAAGCGGGCGCATATTGAACCATTCCGTCACACTCCGTAGGCGCAAGTCGCGCATGCGGCAGCAGGGGTGACGGCTACTCAGGGTGTACGGTCCGTGGCTCGGCGCCAGTCCTTCGCCAGTCCTCCGCCAGTGCGGGCTCCAAGTGGTCGAGATACCGCTCCGTGAGCGCGCGGATCGACTCCAGGCTGGCGTCCCCGCCCGCGCCCCACAGCCGCCCCGTGGCCCGCATGACGCCGCCGAAGGCGGCGACGGCCACGCGCGGGCGCGGGTCGCTGCCCGGGTCGAGCCCCTCGCGCTCCGCGATCACGCGCGTGACCTCGTCCTCCGTCTCGATGGAGCGCCGCAGGTGGACGGCGAGCAGGGAGGGCGTCGACTCGATCATCTGGTACGTCCGCATGTGGAGTTCGACCGGGACGACCTCCTCGATGGACTGGCCCATCGCCTCCCAGGCGCCGAGGACAGCGCCGCGCAGCGCCGTCAGCGGCGCCTCGTGGGCGGGGCGCTCGCGCACGGTCCGGACGAACCGCGCCTCCACCATGTCCTGGACCGCGAAGGCGGCCTCTTCCTTGTTGGCGAAGTACCGGAAGAACGTGCGCTGGGAGACGTCGACGGCCTCGGCGATCTCGTCGACGGTGGTCTCCTCGTACCCCTTGGTCGTGAAGAGTTCGAGCGCCGCGCGCAGGAGTGCGTCCCGGGTGCGCTGCTTCTTGCGCTCGCGCAGCCCCGGCGTCGCGGAGCCCGCGGAAGGGTCCTCGGGGACCTCGATGCGCGTCGCCGGGGTGTCGGTCGCTCGCTGCGTGGTCTTCACACCGTGGTCCTCTTTCCTGCCGTTTGCCCAGTTCACCATACCTGTGAGCTAGGTGACAGTCGCTAACTGGTGAAATAGTTTGTCAACTGTCAGACACTGTCACTAATCTCGGGCGCATGACTAGTCAGACCACCGTCGACACGGCGGACAAGGCACCGGAGCCCCTGCCCGTTCCGGCCCCGGCCAAGGGGCTCCGAGGCCACCCCTGGCTGACGCTCTTCGCCGTCGCGATCGGCGTGATGATGGTCGCCCTTGACGGCACCATCGTGGCGATCGCCAACCCGGCGATCCAGAAGGACCTCGGCGCCACCTTCGCCGAGGTGCAGTGGATCACCAACGGCTACTTCCTGGCGCTGGCCGTCGCACTGATCACCGCGGGCAAGCTGGGCGACCGCTTCGGACACCGCCAGACCTTCCTCATAGGCGTGATCGGCTTCGCCGCAGCCTCGGGGGCCATCGGCCTCTCGGACACCATCCCGCTGGTGGTCGCCTTCCGCGTCCTCCAGGGCCTGTTCGGCGCCCTGCTGATGCCCGCCGCGCTCGGCCTGCTGCGCGCCACGTTCCCGGCCGAGAAGCTCAACATGGCCATCGGCATCTGGGGCATGGTCATCGGCGCGTCCACGGCCGGCGGCCCGATCCTCGGCGGCCTCCTCGTCCAGCACGTCAGCTGGCAGTCCGTCTTCTTCATCAACGTGCCGGTCGGCATCATCGCTCTGGTGCTCGGTCTGGTCATCCTCAGGGACCACCGCGCCGAGAACGCGCCGAAGTCCTTCGACGTCCTCGGCATCGCGCTGCTCTCGGCGGCCATGTTCTGTCTGGTCTGGGCGCTCATCAAGGCCCCGGAGTGGGGCTGGGGCTCCGGCATGACCTGGACGTTCATCGGCGTCTCCGTGCTGTGCTTCGCGTCCTTCGCGGTATGGGAGACGAAGGTCAAGGAACCGCTCATCCCGCTGGGACTGTTCCGCTCCGTGGCGCTGTCCGCGGGCGTGGTCCTCATGGTGCTCATGGCCATCGCCTTCATGGGAGGCCTCTTCTTCGTCACCTTCTACCTCCAGAACGTGCACGGGATGAGCCCCGTCGACAGCGGCCTGCACCTGCTGCCGCTCACCGGCATGATGATCGTGGGCTCGCCGCTGGCGGGCGCGATGATCACCAAGGTGGGGCCGCGCATCCCGCTCGCGGGCGGCATGCTGTGCACCGCCGTCGCCATGTACGGGATGTCCACCCTGGAGACGGACACCGGAAGCGGCCTCATGTCGATCTGGTTCGCGCTCCTCGGCCTCGGCCTCGCCCCGGTGATGGTCGGCGCGACCGAGGTCATCGTGGGCAACGCGCCGATGGAGCTCTCCGGCGTCGCAGGCGGCCTGCAGCAGGCCGCGATGCAGATCGGCGGCAGCCTCGGCACCGCCGTCCTCGGTGCCGTCATGGCGTCGAAGGTCGACAGCGACCTGCCCGGCAACTGGGCCGACGCGAAGCTCCCGCCGCTCAGCGAGGCCCAGCTCGACAAGGCCGCCGAGGCCGTCCAGGTCGGCGTGGCGCCGGTCCCGCCGAAGGCGCCGCCGTCCGTCGCCGAGCAGATCACCTCGGTCGCGCACGACACCTTCATGTCGGGCATGGGCCTGGCCTGCCTGGTCGCCACCGGAGTCGCCGCGGTCGCCGTGTTCGTCGCGTTCCTGACCAAGCGTGGTGTCAACGCCGAGGCGGGCGCGGGCGTGGGCCACATCTGAGAGTCTCGGGGAAAGCCCCTCAGGGAAAACCTGGGGGGCTTTCGCCTATCCGGGTGACGCACATTCGTACCCCTTCCGACGGCCCGGCCGACGGGTCCAGAGTGCGGAGAGAAGATCCGCACGAGCACGGCACGGGTGACCGGACCGCGTCTCATGGGGACAACTGCGCCACATCACACGGGGGTTGAAGAGATGCGTAGGACCATGCCCACGACCGTCACGGCAGTCGCACTCGCCGCGGTCATCCTGACGCCCGCACACGCCGGAGCCGCACACGCCGGAGCCGCACACACCGGGGCCGCACATGCCGGGGCCGCCGCCCCGCCGACACTGCGCGGCTGCGGACCGGGCGAGCTCTGCCTGTGGGAGCGGGCGCAGTTCCGGGGGACCCGCCAGGTGTACGAGCTGGCCGACATCGACATCGAGAGCTGCGTCGCGCTGCCGGAGGGGGGCAGCGCGACGGCCCTCGCCAATCGCACCGGTCGGCCGGTCACCGCGTACCAATCGGCGGAGTGCGCGGAGACCGCCGAGTTCGACACCTATCCGGGCAGCGGCACCTGGGCGCCCGAAACTCCCTACCGCGTACGGGCATTCAAGGTCTGGGAGAGCTGAACGGGGGTACTCGCACAGCACGCGCGAGCGCCCCGGCCCACGCGGCCGCATGTGGTCGCGGAGCCGGCCGGATCGCGCGACGCTCGGGACCATCGGGCCAACACGTCGACCCCACCGCATCACCCGACGTCCGGATGTTCCTATAAGAGCCTGTCTTGGGCCCCTGAACACCGGAGGGCGACGAGCCAAGAGGCCCGCCGCCCTCCGGTAGGAGCG
Source organism: Streptomyces sp. NPDC046465 (assembly GCF_040646035.1). Lineage (NCBI taxonomy): Bacteria > Bacillati > Actinomycetota > Actinomycetes > Kitasatosporales > Streptomycetaceae > Streptomyces > Streptomyces sp. NPDC046465. Next base: position 303,212 of record NZ_JBEYZK010000001.1, on the reverse strand, counting down.
AGGAACAGAGACGCTAGGCGTCGCCCCCGGCCGCACCCGGGTCGGCGGCCATCACGTCGAGGAGCTGGTAGCGGTCGATCGCCTGCTTCAGGACGGAGCGGTCGACCTTGCCCTCACGGGCCAGTTCCGTCAGTACGCCGACCACGATCGACTGCGCGTCGATGTGGAAGAACCGACGGGCCGCGCCACGCGTATCGGCGAAGCCGAAGCCGTCCGCGCCCAGTGACTGGTACGTACCGGGCACCCAGCGGGAGATCTGGTCGGGCACGCTCCGCATCCAGTCGGAGACGGCCACGAACGGGCCCTCGGCGTCGGACAGCTTCCGCGTGACGTACGGGACACGCTGCTCCTCCTCGGGGTGCAGGAGGTTGTGGCGCTCGACGTCCACGGCCTCGCGGCGCAGCTCGTTCCAGGAGGTCGCCGACCAGACGTCCGCCTTGACGTTCCACTCAGAGGCGAGGATCTGCTGGGCCTCGACCGCCCACGGCACCGCGACGCCGGACGCCATGATCTGGGCCGGGACGGCGCCCTGCTCGCCCGCCTTGAAGCGGTAGATGCCCTTGAGGATGCCCTCGACGTCCACGTCGGCGGGCTCGGCCGGGTGCTGGATCGGCTCGTTGTAGACGGTGAGGTAGTAGAAGACGTCCTCGCTGTCGGGGCCGTACATCCGGCGCAGGCCGTCCTTGACGATGTGCGCGATCTCGTAGCCGAACGCCGGGTCGTAGGCGACACAGCCCGGGTTGGTCGAGGCGAGCAGCTGCGAGTGCCCGTCCGCGTGCTGCAGGCCCTCGCCGGTCAGTGTCGTGCGGCCGGCGGTGGCACCGAGGACGAAGCCGCGCGCGAGCTGGTCGGCCATCTGCCAGAACTGGTCGCCGGTGCGCTGGAAACCGAACATCGAGTAGAAGACGTATACGGGGATCAGCGGCTCGCCGTGTGTGGCGTAGGCCGAACCCGCGGCGATGAGGGACGCCGTGCAGCCCGCCTCGGAGATGCCGTCGTGCAGCATCTGGCCCGTCGGCGACTCCTTGTAGGCCAGGAGGAGGTCGCGGTCCACTGCCTCGTACTGCTGGCCGAGCGGGTTGTAGATCTTCGCGCTCGGGAAGAACGCGTCCATGCCGAAGGTGCGGTACTCGTCGGGGGCGATCAGCACGAAGCGCTTGCCGATCTCCTTGTCCCGCATGAGGTCCTTCAGGATGCGGACGAACGCCATGGTGGTGGCGATCGACTGCTGGCCCGAGCCCTTCTTCGCGGCCGCGTACGTCTTGTCCTCGGGGAGCGGCAGCGGCTCCGCGCGCACCACCCGGGTCGGGACGTAACCGCCGAGGCCCAGGCGGCGGTCGTGCATGTACTGGATCTCTTCGGAGTCGCGGCCCGGGTGGTAGTACGGCGGGGCGCCGTCCTCGAGCTGCTTGTCCGTGATCGGGATGTGCAGGCGGTCGCGGAAGCCCTTGAGGTCGTCGACCGTCAGCTTCTTCATCTGGTGCGTGGCGTTGCGGCCCTCGAAGTTCGGGCCGAGGGTCCAGCCCTTCACCGTCTGGGCGAGGATCACCGTCGGCTGGCCCTTGTGGGCCTTGGCCGCCGAGAACGCCGCGAAGATCTTCTTGTGGTCGTGACCGCCGCGGCCCAGGTGCAGGATCTGGTCGTCGGTCATGTTCTCGACCATGGCGCGCAGCCGCTGGTCCTCGCCGAAGAAGTGGTCGCGGATGTAGGAGCCGGTCTCCGTGGCGTACGTCTGGAACTGGCCGTCGGGCGTCGTGTTCAGCTTGTTGACCAGGATGCCGTCGCGGTCCTGCGCGAGCAGCGGGTCCCAGCTGCGGTCCCAGACCAGCTTGATGACGTTCCAGCCGGCGCCGCGGAACTGCGACTCCAGCTCCTGGATGATCTTGCCGTTGCCGCGCACCGGGCCGTCGAGGCGCTGCAGGTTGCAGTTGACGACGAAGGTGAGGTTGTCCAGGCCCTCGCGGGCGGCGATGGAGAGCTGGCCGAGCGACTCGGGCTCGTCCATCTCGCCGTCGCCGAGGAACGCCCAGACGTGCGACTTGGAGGTGTCGGCGATGGAGCGCGCCTCCATGTAGCGGTTCATCCGCGCCTGGAAGATAGCGCCGAGCGGGCCGAGGCCCATGGAGACCGTCGGGAACTCCCAGAAGTCCGGCATCAGTCGCGGGTGGGGGTACGACGAGAGGCCGTTGGGCGCCTTGGACTTCTCCTGGCGGAACGCGTCGAGCTGCGGCTCGGAGAGCCGGTCGAGGAGGAAGGCGCGGGCGTAGATACCGGGGGACGCGTGCCCCTGGAAGAAGATCTGGTCGCCGCCGTCGCCCTCGTCCTTGCCGCGGAAGAAGTGGTTGAAGCCCACGTCGTAGAGGGAGGCGGAGGAGGCGAAGGTGGCGATGTGGCCGCCGACGCCGATGCCGGGGCGCTGGGCGCGGGAGACCATCACCGCGGCGTTCCAGCGGGTGGCGTTCAGGACCTTGCGTTCGATTTCCTCGTTGCCGGGGAAGAACGGTTCGTCCTTGGTGGCGATCGTATTGACGTAGTCCGTACTGCGCATCTCGGGCGCGGCGACACGCTTCTCGCGCGCTCGCTCGATCAGCCGGAGCATCAGGTACCGGGCCCGCTCGCGTCCGCGTTCGTCGACCGCGGCGTCGAGCGAGTCGAGCCACTCCTGGGTCTCTTCGGGATCGAAGTCCGGGACCTGACTGGGCAGGCCGCCAATGATGATCGGGTTGCGATCGGATCCGGAAGCCACGCTGTTCCTTCGCTGTCGGGGCTCTCGCCTGGGTTCTGCCTGGCCGTGCACCGCTCCCCATCGTGTACCGCGTGGACGCGTTCGTCATGTCTACCGATAGGTAACCGAGACGTTCATCCGGCGTCCCTGGGGTAGGCTCGGCCCAAATCGCAACGATACGCCCATCCTGCCTAGAGCCTTCGCAGAGCCGTTCGGTCTCGTACGGGTGGGGCGGCAGTTGCGGCGACACGGTCGGGAACGTCACCGTTTCGGCGGTCTCGACGGCCGGGTACTTGCGCGATCCGTCCCGCCCGTGTGGACTACGGCCAACGCCCCGCGCACGCGCGTGGCTGACAGGCATTCCCAAAAACATGATCAGGAGGCAATCCGTGAGCGCGACCGCGGACCACGCGGAGACGAACCTTGCCGTAAGGCTTGGTTTCCAGCCCGACCAGGTGGTCCAGGAGATCGGCTACGACGACGACGTCGACCAGGAGCTCCGCGAGGCCATCGAGGAGGCCACTGGCACAGAGCTCGTCGACGAGGACTACGACGACGTGGCTGACGCCGTGGTGCTCTGGTTCCGTGAGGACGACGGGGACCTGACTGACGCGTTGGTGGATGCCCTCGCGTACATGGAGGAGGGCGGCTCGATCCTGCTCCTCACTCCGAAGACCGGTCGCGACGGGTACGTCGAGCCGAGCGAAATCGGCGAGGCGTCGACCACCGCGGGCCTCTCCCAGACCAAGAGCATCAACGCCGGCAAGGACTGGAACGGCAGCCGGCTGATCACCCCCAAGGGAGCCGCGAAGAAGCGCTAGGCCCCCCGCGGCCGAGAGAAGCGCCGGGCCCGCGCGGCCCCAGCGGCACCAGCCGGAGAAACGCCGTGAGGCCCCCGTCGACACACCTGTCGGCGGGGGCCTCACGCACGCGGGGGCGCGGACCGCCGGACGTAGGGTGGACGTCACCCGATCAGCCCCACCCGAGGGGCTCCGTCGAAGGGATGCGTACTCATGGCGCTCGCTGGAATCGCCACCGGCACCAAGGCCCCGGAATTCGAGCTGAAGGACAACCACGGCCGCACCGTGCGGCTCTCCGACTTCCGCGGCGAGAAGAACGTGGTGCTGCTCTTCTACCCGTTCGCGTTCACCGGCGTGTGCACCGGCGAGCTGTGCGCCCTCCGCGACGAGCTGCCGAAGTTCGTCAACGACGACACCCAGCTGCTCGCCGTCTCCAACGACTCCATGCACACGCTGCGCGTCTTCGCCGAGCAGGAGGGCCTGGAGTACCCGCTGGTCTCCGATTTCTGGCCGCACGGCGAGGTCAGCCGCGCCTATGGCGTCTTCGATGAGGAGAAGGGGTGCGCGGTGCGCGGCACCTTCATCATCGACAAGGAGGGCGTGGTGCGCTGGACCGTCGTGAACGGCCTCCCCGACGCGCGTGACCTGAATGAGTACGTCACGGCGCTCGAAACGCTCTGAGCGGGCCCTGTTTTTCGCTCGCTGCCGGGAACCGGTCACTAGGATCCACACGTTGATCCGATGGCAAAGCAACGCTTGGGGCTCCCCGCCCCTGGACACCAATTGGGAGGATTCGTGGGAGTCAGCCTCAGCAAGGGCGGCAACGTATCGCTGAGCAAGGAGGCGCCGGGCCTGACCGCAGTTCTGGTCGGCCTCGGCTGGGACGTCCGCACCACCACCGGTACGGACTTCGACCTCGACGCCAGTGCGATCCTGACGAACGCCGAGGGCAAGGTCAGCAGTGACGGCAACTTCGTGTTCTTCAACAACCTGAAGAGCCCCGACGGCTCCGTCGAGCACACCGGTGACAACACCACCGGTGAGGGCGAGGGTGACGACGAGGCGATCAAGGTCGACCTCGCCGCGGTCCCCGCCGACGTGGAGAAGATCGTTTTCCCGGTCTCCATCTACGACGCCGAGAACCGCCAGCAGTCGTTCGGCCAGGTGCGCAACGCGTTCATCCGCGTCGTGAACCAGGCGGGCGGCGCGGAGATCGCCCGTTACGACCTCTCCGAGGACGCCTCGACGGAGACCGCGATGGTCTTCGGCGAGCTGTACCGCCACGGCGCCGAGTGGAAGTTCCGCGCGGTCGGCCAGGGCTACGCCTCGGGCCTGCGCGGCATCGCGCAGGACTTCGGCGTCAACGTCTGAGCCGAAAGCACCCTCGCGCCCCGCGTCCGGCGCCGCACCACACGAGTGCGGCGCCGGACGCGCTCACCACCTGCTCTTCTCACCTCGGGGAGGACCATCACCATGGGCGTCACGCTCGCCAAGGGAGGCAATGTCTCCCTCTCCAAGGCCGCACCCGATCTCACCCGGATCCTCGTCGGCCTTGGCTGGGACGCGCGCTCCACCACCGGCGCCCCCTTCGACCTCGACGCCAGCGCACTGCTGTGCAACGCGGGCAAGGTCCTCGGCGACGAGTGGTTCATCTTCTACAACAACCTCAAGAGCCCCGACGAATCCGTGGAGCACACCGGAGACAACCTCACGGGTGAGGGTGACGGCGACGACGAGTCGCTCCTGATCGACCTCTCCAAGGTGCCGGACGGCTGCGACAAGATCGTCTTTCCGGTCTCGATCCACGAGGCGGACAACCGGGGCCAGACGTTCGGCCAGGTCAGCAACGCGTTCATCCGCGTCGTGAACCAGGCGGACGGCCAGGAGCTCGCGCGCTACGACCTCAGCGAGGACGCTTCCTCGGAGACCGCAATGATCTTCGGTGAGGTGTATCGGTACGGCGGAGAGTGGAAGTTCCGTGCAGTCGGACAGGGGTACGCGTCAGGCCTGCGCGGCATCGCTCTAGACTTCGGGGTCAACGTTTCGTAAAGCCGGGGACCGGCGCGGGGGAGACCGCTAAACGGGAGCCCGTACACACACGATTGGGTAGCCAGTGCTTCTGAAAACCTTCGGCTGGTCGTTCGCGGTCACCGCGCTCGGCTTGGTCGCCGCGGTGATCTACGGGGGGTGGACCGGGTTCGGCGTAGTGGCGATCCTGTCCATCCTCGAGATCTCGCTGTCCTTCGACAACGCGGTGGTCAACGCCGGAATCCTGAAGAAGATGAGTGCCTTCTGGCAGAAGATCTTCCTCACCGTCGGCGTGCTCATCGCGGTCTTCGGCATGCGGCTGGTCTTCCCCGTCGTGATCGTGGCCATCAGCGCCAAGATCGGCCCGATCGAGGCCGTCCGTCTCGCCCTCAACGAGAAGGACCACTACCAGCAGCTGGTCACCGACGCCCACCCGTCGATCGCGGCCTTCGGCGGCATGTTCCTGCTCATGATCTTCCTCGACTTCATTTTCGAGGAGCGGGACATCAAGTGGCTGAGCTGGCTCGAGCGCCCGCTCGCCAAGCTCGGCAAGGTCGACATGCTGTCGGTCTGCATCGCCCTCGTCGTGCTCCTCATCTCGGCCATGACCGTCGCCACCCACGCCCACCAGCACGGCGGCGCGCATGTCGACAAGGCGCAGACGGTCCTCATCTCCGGTATCGCGGGTCTGATCACGTATCTCGTGGTCGGCGGACTCTCCGGCTACTTCGAGAACAAGCTGGAGGAGGACGAGGAGCGCGAGCACGAGGAGGAGGAAGAGGCCAAGCGGACCGGCAAGAAGGTTCCTGCCGTCGTGATGGCCGGCAAGGCGGCGTTCTTCATGTTCCTCTACCTCGAGGTCCTGGACGCGTCCTTCTCCTTCGACGGCGTCATCGGCGCCTTCGCGATCACCAACGACATCGTCCTGATGGCGCTCGGCCTCGGCATCGGCGCCATGTACGTCCGGTCCCTCACCGTCTACCTGGTCCGCCAGGGCACCCTCGACGACTACGTCTACCTGGAGCACGGCGCGCACTACGCGATCGGCGCCCTCGCCGTGATCCTCCTGGTCACCATCCAGTACGAGATCCACGAGGTCATCACCGGATCCGTCGGCGTCATCCTGATCGCCTGGTCCTTCATCTCGTCCGTGATCCGCAACAAGCGGATGGCGGCGGCAGAGGGGCAAGGATCGGGAGAGAAGGCCGAGGTCTCGTCCGGGGTCTGAGCCTGACTGATTCCCTCGCCGACCCGTCCGATTCCGGTTCCCGGAGTGTGACGGCGGCCGGGGTGAGGAACGCTCTGTGCGGGGCGGCCGTCGAGGAGAGGTCCTCATGGCCGCCCCGCCGGTATTCGTAGGCGGGCACAAGGGCACTTGGGGGCGGGAATGTCCTTCTGGGACGGTCTGTGGCGTGGGCGTTCGATGGACTTCGAATCGGGCAGCGCCGCCACCAACTCCATCGAACTGACCAAACGGCACCCGACGGTCTCGCTCTCCAAGCAGGGCGCGGCCACCGGCAACCTGCGCGTCAACCTGTCCTGGCAGATGCGCACCTCCGACCTCGTCGGCGGGTCGCGCGGCGGCGGATCACTGCGGCACCCCCTACAGATGTTCCGGCCCGAGCCGGTCCAGGCGCACACGCAGAGCATGGTCAACGTCGACCTCGACCTGGGCTGCCTGTACGAGCTGGCCGACGGCGACAAGGGCGTGGTGCAGCCGCTCGGCAACTTCTTCGGGAGCCTCAACTCCCCGCCGTACGTGAAGGGCAGTGGCGACGACCGGTTCGGTTCGGGGTCGGGCGAGACGCTCTACGTCAATCTCGACCACCGCGAGGCGATCAAACGGCTGCTGATCTTCGTATACATCTACGACCAGACCCCGGCCTTCGACCGCACGCACGCGAAGGTCACGCTCTACCCCAGCAACGGCCCCCGGATCGAGATCGACCTGGACGAGCGGCAGCCCCAGGCCCGCTCGTGCGCGGTCGTCTCCATCGAGAACGTCAAGGACGAACTGGTCGTGCGGCGCGAGGTGAAGTTCGTCTACGGCTTCCAGGCCGAGCTCGACCGGCTGTACGGCTGGGGGCTCCAGTGGGGCCGGGGTTACAAGTCCAAGGTGGGCTGAGCCGTGCGCCCGCGTCGGGCCCCGCGCCCGCCCACGACTTCACCCTCACCCTCACCGGGGCAGGAACTGCGGACCCTGCGGAGGCAGCCGGAAGTTCGGGTCCGGCATCGGGACCACCGGCTGCGGATAGCCGTACGACGGCTGGGAGACGGGCGCCGGCTGGACGATCGGGGTGGGCTGGGTGGGCGCTGCCGGAGGGTAGCCGTACCCGGGCTGCGGCGGCGCGTGCCGGGGCGGCGCGGGCGGGTAGCCGTACGCGGGCGGGTCGATGGAGGGCCGGGACGTGGGCTGCTGCGGCACGGGCTGCTGGGGCGGCAGGGGCAGGGAGGCCGAGGGCGAGGGCTCCGAAGAAGCGGAGTCCGAGTCGTCCACGGAAATGCCGAAGTCGGAGGCGAGCCCCTCAAGGCCGTTGGTGTACCCCTCGCCGAGCGCGCGGAACTTCCACCCCTCGCCACGCCGGTAGAGCTCCCCGCAGATCAGCGCCGTCTCCTCGCCGGTCTGCGGAGTGATGTCGAAGTAGGCGAGCGGCTCGCCCTCGGCGACGGTGGCGTCGTACAGCAGGATCCGCAGCGCGGTGACGCGCCCGAAGGCCACGCCCTCCGCCGACGCGGCGAGCAGCACCCGGTGCACCGCCGGATCCATGCCCGCCAGGTCCGTCTGGATCGTGTCGGTAAGACCCTCGGCGACCCGCTTCTTGCCGAGCCGCCAGACCTTGCCCGCGGGGTGGCGCGGCTGGTTGTAGAAGACGAAGTCCTCGTCGGAGCGCACCCGGCCGTCGCCGCCGAGCAGCAGCGCCGACGCGTCGACGTCGGGAACGCCCTGTCCGGTGGCCCAGCGGAGCACGGCGCGGACCGCCGGGGCTTCCAGAGGGACGTTCGACCCCTTCAACATCGCGTGCGTCATGCGGTCATCCTGCCTTCCCCCGCGGCGCCGGGACAACGTGGGGGGCTCGGGGCCCCGGCCGTGTCATCAGGCTTCTGACCTGCGGGTGGTGCGAGCGTGCGACGGTTGTGTGGTGAGCATGTGTGACATGGCCGGGTTACTGGAAGTTCATGCCCTGCGGGAACCCCCGGCACCCGTCTCTACGTACTATTACCGGCCACATCCATACGGCCCATGTCTGCGAAACAGGCGATGGCAAGGAGTCACATGCGTCATTTCGGGCACATCGCCCCTGAGGTGCGGCAGCGCCTCTTCCACCGGGAGCCGTGTGCCTTCACCGCCGCCTCCCCGCCGCAGCTGCTCGCGGTGGCCCTCGGCGCCACCCTCTACAGCCCCGCCACCCGTCCCCGCCTCGCCGACGACATCATGAAGCAAGCCGGGCGCGGCGTGGTCTCCATGGTGGTCTGCCTGGAGGACTCGATAGACGACGCCGAGGTCGTCGAGGCCGAGGAGAACCTGGTCCGGCAGTTCGCCGACCTGGCCGCGCGGGACGCGGAGCCGCCGCTGCTCTTCATCCGGGTGCGCGCCGCCGAGCAGATACCCGACCTGGTCCGCAGGCTCGGGACGAGCGTCCGGCTGCTGTCCGGGTTCGTCCTGCCCAAGTTCACCGAGGAGCGGGGCGTCCCGTTCCTGGAGGCGCTGGTGGCCGCGGAGGCGGAGCTGGCCGAGAGCGGTATGGCCGGCGCCGCCCGACGGCTCTTCGCCATGCCCGTCCTGGAGTCGCCCGAGCTGCTGCACCTGGAGAGCCGGGCCGACACCCTCGCCGGGGTCTCCCGTGCCGTCGACAAGTACCGCGACCGGGTCCTCGCGCTGCGCCTCGGTGTCACCGACTTCTGCTCGGCGTACGGGCTGCGCAGGCCGCCGGACATGACGGCCTACGACGTGCAGATCGTCGCCTCCGTCATCGCCGACGTGGTGAACGTCCTCGGCAGGGCCGACGGCACCGGATTCACCGTGACCGGCCCGGTCTGGGAGTACTTCCGCGTCCAGGAGCGGATGTTCAAGCCGCAGCTGCGCCGCAGCCCCTTCCTGGAGGGCCGCGCCGACGAACTGCGCCAGGCCCTCATCGAGCACGACATGGACGGCCTGCTCCGCGAGATCGAGCTCGACCGCGCCAACGGCCTGCTCGGCAAGACCTGCATCCACCCCTCCCACGTCCTGCCCGTGCACGCCCTCTCCGTGGTCAGCCACGAGGAGTTCAGCGACGCCGAGGACATCCTGCGCCCGGAGCGGGGCGGCGGCGGGGTCCTGCGCTCCTCGTACACGAACAAGATGAACGAGGTGAAGCCGCACCGCGCCTGGGCCGAGCGGACCCTGCGCCGCGCCGAGGTCTTCGGCGTCGCCAAGGAGGACATCGGCTTCGTGGAGCTGCTCACCGCCGGGATCCCCGGCTGATGAACGTCAACGAATGAACGTCGACGAATGAACGTCGACGAATGAACGTCGACGAATGAACGTAAATGAACGTAGATGAACGTAAGGGACATGACGTACGTGACTGAAGACGCGACCGTGCCTGAAGACGCGGCTCCGGAGGCGACGGGCACGGCCGTGTGGCCGGGGAGCTGGGTCGCCGAGCGGCTCGGGGTCGGGCTCGACGGCGACGAGGGGCTGCGCGCCATGCTCGGCCTCGCGCTGCGCCGCAACCCCAAGCGGGCGCATCTCCTGGTGTCGAACGTCCTGGGCAAGCACGTACCGCAGCGCCCCTCGGTCGTGTACGCGGCCGGACACGACCTCGGTGTCCGGGTGCGAGAGCTGCTCGGCGACGACGAGGCCCGGCGCGCCGTCGTCCTCGGCTACGCGGAGACCGCGACGGGCCTCGGTCACGCGGTCGCCGACGGCGTCGCCCTCGCGCCCTACCTGCACTCCACCCGGCGCCCCGTCCAGGGCGTCGAGCGCGCGGGCGGCTTCGAGGAGTCCCACTCGCACGCCACGTCGCACCTGCTCCTCCCCGAGGACCCGCGGCTGCTCGCGGGCGACGGCCCGCTGGTCCTCGTCGACGACGAGTTCTCCACCGGCAACACCGTCCTGAACACCATCCGCGCCCTGCACGACCTCTTCCCGCGCGAGCGGTACGTGATCGTGGCCCTGGTCGACATGCGCTCGCCCGAGGACCGCGGGCGCCTCACCGACTTCGCCCGCGAGATCGGCGCCCGAGTCGACCTCGTCGCGAGGGCGGCCGGGACGGTGCGGCTGCCCGACGGCGTCCTGGCCAAGGGACAGGCGCTGGTCGCCGAGTACGAGGCGCGGATGACGGCCGCCGTGCCGCGGCCCCGCGCCGAGCGCGGCCCCCTCACCCGCGTCGACCTCGGCTGGCCCACGGGCGTGCCCGACGGCGGGCGACACGGCTTCACGCCCGCGCACCGGAGCGCCCTGGACGCGGCGCTGCCCGACATGGCGGCACGGGTCGCGAAGGCGCTGCCCGACGGCGCGCGCCGGGTGCTCGTGCTCGGCTTCGAGGAGCTGATGTACGCGCCGCTCGCGCTCGCCGCCGAGCTGGAGCGCCGGACCGGCGCCGAGGTGCGCTTCTCCACCACGACCCGCTCGCCCGTGCTCGCCGTCGACGACCCCGGCTACGCGATCCGCACCCGCCTCGCCTTCCCGGCGCACGACGACCCCGCCGACGGACCCGGGACGCGGTACGCCTACAACGTCGCGGGCGGCGGCTTCGACACGGTCGTCGCGGTCGTCGACTCGGTCGCGGACACCCCGCGACTGCACGCTCCGGACGGCCTGTTGGCGCAGCTCTCCGACCACACCGGGCACGTCCTGCTGGCCGTCGTCCCGTCCCGCGTACCGCCGACAGGCGCGCACGCCCCCGAAAGGCCCTCCATGCTCCCCGAGCCCCTCCGCGGCCCCGCCTTCTCCTCGTACGCGCCCGACGACGTCGGCTGGCTGCTCCAGGACCTCTCGGACGTGACGCTCGAAGCGCCCACGGAGGAGCGGGAGGAGGCGATACAGAGCGGTGGCGCGCACTACGCCGAGTCGCTGCCCGTCGAGTACCAGCCCAGCGAGCGCTACCAGGAGCTGTTCCACGCCGCGCTCGGCACGTCCGCCGCCCGCATCGCGCAGGCCGTCGGCGCGGTCACCGAAACCGTGCTTGCCGAACGCTCTCCGCGCCCCGTCCTGGTGTCCCTTGCCCGCGCGGGCACCCCCGTCGGCGTCCTCATGCGCCGCTGGGCCGCCCACCGGCACGGCCTCGACCTGCCGCACTACGCCGTGTCGATCGTGCGCGGTCGCGGCATCGACGCCAACGCGCTGCGCTGGCTCGCCGCCCACCACGACCCCGCCGACGTCGTCTTCGTCGACGGCTGGACCGGCAAGGGCGCCATCACCCGCGAACTGGCGGACGCGGTAAGGGAGTTCGAGAAGGGTGGCGGCCCGGTCGGCTTCAGTCCGGAGATCGCCGTGCTCGCCGACCCCGGCTCCTGCGTGCGCACCTACGGCACCCGCGAGGACTTCCTCATCCCCTCCGCCTGCCTCAACTCCACGGTGTCCGGCCTGATCTCACGCACCGTGCTCCGCGCCGACCTGGTCGGCCCCGACGACTTCCACGGCGGCAAGTTCTACCGCGAGCTCGCCGCCGCCGATCTGTCCCGCGACTTCGTCGACGCGGTCGTGGCCCGCTTCGGTGAGGTCGACGACGCGGTGGACGCGCAGGTCAAGGAGGTGCTCGCCGCCGACAGGGCGCCGACCTGGGAGGGCTGGGCCGCCGTCGAGCGGATCAGCGAGGAGTACGGCATCCACGATGTGAACCTCGTCAAGCCGGGCGTCGGCGAGACGACCCGGGTGCTGCTGCGCCGCGTCCCCTGGAAGATCCTGGCCCGCGCGGACGCGGGTCCCGACCTCGACCACGTGCGGCTGCTCGCCGAGCAGCGGGGCGTGCCCGTCGAAGAGGTCGGTGAACTCCCGTACACCTGCGTGGGGTTGATCCATCCCCAGTACACGCGCGGGGCGACGGGCGCGGACGGCAAGGCGGTGGCTTCGAAGTGACCATGATCGTCGCCAGCGACCTCGACCGCACCCTCATCTACTCTGCCGCCGCCCTCGGCCTGACCGTGCCGGACGCGGCGGCGCCGCGCCTGCTCTGCGTCGAGGTGTACGAGGGCAAGCCGCTCTCGTACGTCACCGAGACGGCCGCCGGGCTCCTCGACGAACTGGGCCGCGCCACCCTGTTCGTACCGACCACGACGCGCACCCGCGAGCAGTACGGGCGTATCCATCTCCCGGGCCCCGCACCGCGGTTCGCGATCTGCGCCAACGGCGGGCACCTGCTCGTCGACGGCGTCTCCGACCCCGACTGGCAGGCGACGGTCGCCCGCGGCCTCGCCGCGGAGTGCGCCTCGCTCGACGAGGTCCGCGCCCACCTGGTCCGCACGGCCGACCCCGCGTGGCTGCTCAAGGAGCGTGTCGCCGAGGACCTCTTCGCGTACCTCGTCGTCGACCGAGCGCTGCTGCCCGAGGCGTGGGTCGCGGAACTCGCCGACTGGGCCGGGCCGCGCGGCTGGACCGTCTCCTTGCAGGGCCGCAAGCTGTACGCCGTGCCGAAGCCGCTCACCAAGGGCGCGGCGGTACGGGAGGTCGCGCGGCGCACCGGCGCCGAGGAGATCCTCGCCGCGGGTGACTCGCTCCTCGACGCGGACCTGCTGCTCGCCGCGGACCGGTCCTGGCGGCCGGGGCACGGGGAGCTGGCCGACATGGAGTTCACGGCGCCGGGTCTTACGGTGCTGCGGGAGCGGGGGGTCGCGGCGGGGGAGGAGATCGCTCGGGCGTTCCTCGGGGCGGTTAGCCTGAGCGCATGCCTCGATACGAGTACCGGTGCCGGTCCTGCGGTGACACATTTGAAGTGACCCGTCCGATGGCCGAGTCCGCGGAGCCCGCGGTGTGCCCTGACGGGCACGAGGACACGGTGAAGCTGTTGTCGGCTGTCGCTGTGGGGGGCTCGGCGTCCGCGTCTGCCCCTCGTGGGGGCGGGGGCGGGGGCGGCGGCTGTTGTGGTGGGGGTTGTTGCGGCTGAGGGGGTCTTCGCTGAGGCGGTCGTCGCTGAGGCGGCGTCGGCGGGGTGCGCAGTTCCTCGCGCCCCTGAGGGGGCGTGTTCGGCGGTGATGAGCTGCGGGTTGGGTGTGGCTTGTCGCGCAGTTCCTCGCGCCCCTGGTGGGGTCCGTGTGCGGCGGTGGTGAAGCGCGGGCTGGGTGTGTGGCTGAGCGCGCAGCTCCCCGCGCCCCTGAAGGGGTGTCCCTGGCGGGGCGCCCCTTCGGGGGGCGCTAGCGCACCACCGTGCCCGGGCCCGCTCCCAGCAGGGGCAGTTCCGCTCGCGTGGGGGCGCCCTCCCAGTCGCCGGGGGAGGCCACCGCGAACGCGCCGGTGGTGACGGCGCGGTCCAGGCGGCCCGTCACGTCCTCCTCGTCGAGCAGTGCCGACAGGTACCCGGCGACGAACGCGTCCCCCGCGCCCACCGCGTCCACGGCCCGCACCTCGCGTGCGGGGGAGCGCAGTGCGCCGTCGGCCGTATGGACCGTGGCGCCGTCCGCGCCGAGCTTGACCACGACCTCACGGACGCCCCGCGCGAGGAGGAATTCCTCCGGGGCGTCGGCCGGCGCCGACTCCGGCAGGCACAGGGGCAGTTCGTCGTCGGAGGCGATGAGGACATCGACGTACGGCAGCCACGCGCGCAGTTCCGCGGCCGCCTCCTGCCGACTCCACAGCCTGGCGCGGAAGTTGACGTCCAGGCAGACCTGGCTGCCGTGCTCGCGGGCGAGGCGCAGGGCGCGGCGGCAGGCCTCGGCCGCCGACGGGCCGAGGGCCGGGGTGATGCCGGTCAGATGCAGGACGCGCGGCGGCGCCGCGCAGGCGAAGGCGGCCTCGACCGCCTCCGGGGCGAGCCGCGACCCCGCCGACCCCGCGCGGTAGTAGTGCACGCGGGTCACCTCGGGCAGCCGCGGCTCGAAGAGGATCAGCCCCGTCGGGGCGTGCGGGTCACGCGTGGCGGGGGAGACGTCGACGCCCTCCGCGCGCAACGTCCGCAGGACCAGCTCACCGGCCTCGTCGTCCCCGACCGCACCCGCCCAGCGGACGGCGTGGCCGAGGCGGGCGAGGCCGATGGCCACGTTGCTCTCGGCGCCCGCGACGGAGACGTTCATGGTGCCGCCGAGCTTGAGGGGACCGCTGCCGCGCAGGGCGACCATGGTCTCGCCGAGGGTGAGAACGGCACCGGACCCGTTCATCGCCGCACCGGATCCAGTCATCGCCCTACCGCCCCGGCCGCCTCCGCCACCCGTACGAACTCCGCCGCCCGAGCCCGCAGCGCGGCCAGGTCGCCGCCGCCCGCCGCGTCGCCGATCAGGGGGGAGCCGACGCCCACCGCGACCGCGCCGAGCGCCAGATACGCCTCGGCGGCCGCCGCGTCCACGCCGCCGACCGGCACGAAGGGGGTGTCGGGGAAGGGGGCGCGCAGCGCCTTCAGATACGCGGGTCCGCCCATCGCCGACGCGGGGAAGATCTTCAGCGCGGTCACCTCCGCCGCCTCGGCCGCGATGACCTCGGTCGGCGTGAGGACGCCGCCGAGCACCGGGAGGCCGAGCCGAACGGCCTCGTCGGCGCCCGCGCCGAGCCCCGGCGTGACGATCAGGTCGGCGCCCGCTTCGGTGGCCCGCCGCGCGTCGTCGGCGGTGCGGACCGTGCCCGCGCCGAGCCAGGCGTCCGCACCCAGCTCGGCCCGCGCCCTGCGAAGCACGCCCAGGGCGTCCGCGCTGCTGAGGGAGACCTCGACCAGCGGAACGCCGGACTCCACGAGCGTCATGACCGTACGGAAAGAGGCGTCCGGATCGCTGCCGCGCACGATGGCGACGAGGCGCCGTGCCCGGAGGTCCGTGAGGAAGTCGCGCATATCCCCAGATTCGCACAGCGGTGCGGGCCGACCGGAACCGGGGCTTCAGGCCCCCTTCAGCACGGTCTCGGGCCCGTCCCGGGCCGGTCCTGGTGGCGTGCCTTCCAGTACGGGTTGTCGTGCGGCAGCCCGCCGCTGACCCGCCCGTACATCCCGAAGGTCATGAGCAGCAGGCCCACGACAAAGCTGAACAGGACGTTCGGCATTCCGAACGCCAGGAAGTTGAAGCGGGAGCCGAGCAGGGCGAGATTGACGAAGCCGCTGAGGACGAACAGGACGCCGAGGACCATGTTCAGCGTCGAGGCGAGATTGCCGCCGATCACCATGCCCGCGAAGAGCAGCAGCCCGACGGCGATGGACAGGACGCTGAGGGCGCCGTTCGTGCTGAGTCCGGCGACGGTGTCACCGCGGGTGTCGAAGAACCCGATCTTGTCGATGAGGCCGAGGACGCCGAACGCAAGCAGGACGAGACCCATGAGGCCCGCGCCCGCCCGGTAGACCCGGCTCAGCCGGTGGTCGACGGGCAGCTCCTCATCGAGGATGACGCGCGGCGCCCGACGCCTTCGCGCCCCAGGCCCGCCAGGCCCGCCCGGTCCTCGTTTCGCCCCCGGGTGAAGTACATGCGTGGCCATGTCCGCCTCCCTGGCGCGCGCGGAGGCCGTACGTCCGTAAGTCCGTACGCCGTTGTGGCTGTGACTCCAGGGTCCGCCCGGGAGACGGCGACCGCCAACCGGGCCGCCGCGCGCGGGCGGCCTCAGGCGCCCTGCCCCCGCTCCTCCCGTATCCGCGCGACCACGCGCGCCACCGTCGTACGGACCGCCTCGGTCTCGGTCAGGAAGTGCCAGTAGTCCGGGTGGCGGCCTTCCAGGGAGGCCACCGCGGAGTCAAGGCGGGCCACGGAGTCGTCCAGCGGGCGGGCGTGTCGCGGCTCGGGGGTCTGGCGGCCCGCCATCGCCAGGCGCTGCGCGTCCCGGATTGCGAAACGGGTGCGCTCGATCTCCTGCTGCGGGTCCTTCGCGACCGCGTTCAGCCGCTGGAGCCGGTCGCCGGCCGCCGAGACCGCCTCGTCCGTGGAGTTGAGCAGCGCCCTGACAGTGGAGAGCAGCGAGGTGGCGTCCGGCCAGCGCTGCTCGTCGCGGGCCTGCTGCGCCTCCTTGAGCTTGGTCTCGGCCTGCCGTACGTTCTCCGCGGCCTGGTCGGGGACGCGCTGCAGGTCCTGCCAGCAGGCGGCGGAGAACCGGCGCCGCAGCTCGCTGAGGACCGGCTCGACCTGGCCGCTGCGGGTGGTCAGCGCCTGGGCGCGGGTGCGCAGCGACACCAGGCGCCGGTCGATCTCGGCGGCGCGCTCGGGCAGCCGCTCGGCCTCGGCGCGCACGGCCTCGGCATCGCGCAGGACACGGTCGGCGCGCTGCAGGGTCTCCGGTACGCCGTGCCGCCCCGCGCCCTGGTTGAGCTTGGTCAGCTCGGGGCCGAGGGCGGCCAGGCGGGCGGCGAGGTCGTCGGCCCCCAGCCCCGCCGCGCGCACGGAATCCAGGGCGTTGCTCGCGGCGAGCAGCGTCTGGCGGGCCCGCTCCACCGCAGGGGCGAGCCGGGCCAGCTGCGTCTCCGCCTTGTCGAGCAGCGGACCGAGGCCCTGCCGGAAGCGCTCGAGCTCCTGCTTGGCCTTGCCCAGCTCGTCCTTGGCCTGGGTGAGCTCGGTCCGTGCGCGGGCCGCGACCGACGAATCCAGGTCGTCCCGGTCGAGGTCGTGGGCGTCCACGGCGCTGATGTACTGGTGGCTGACCTCGTCGATGCGCCGCCCCATCGCCTCGAAGTCCGAGACGGCCCGCTGACCCGCGGGCGAGGAGTCCACGGCGACGATGGTCTCGACGGAGATGCGCAGATCGCGCTGGGCGGTGTCCAGTTCGTAGAACGCGGCGGCAGCGGCGTCCTTCGCGGCCTGCGCCTCGGCGCGCAGGCTCTCGCCGCGACCGCCGAACCACCGGCGCGTGCCGCCGCCCGCGAAGGCGGCCGGGGCGGTGGCGGCGAGCAGCGGCAGGGCTAGGGCGAGGGTGCCTGCGAGGGTGAGGAGATCGCGCAGGGGGCCGCTGCGGCGTGCGTTCCCGCGGGGTCGACGGGCGGGGCGGGCGGGGCGTCGCGGAGCGCGATCAGGTCCCGCCGCGCGGTCTGCCACCGCCGCGCGGCCTGTCCCCGCCGCCGAACGCTCGGCCGCTGAGCTCTCCCTGTCCCTGTCCCTGTCCCTATCCCTGTCCGGTGCCTCGTACCGCTGTGGGTACGTCTCTCTGTGCGGCGTGTACGGCTGCGAAGGTGTCGCCGTCACTATCCCTCTCCCGTACTGTCATCCGCCCTGCCCGGTGTCACATTCTCCCACCGGTTAAGAACGAATACACGGGCCGGTTAGTTCGCGCTGTGCACGGAGACGCTGCCGTCGGAGCTGTGGACGTTCACGTGATGGGGGCTTTCGTCGTCGCGCGGCACCGAAACATCGACGGCGCCGTCGCGGCTCTCGGTCCGCACGTCGTACGTGATGTCGGCCCCGTCCTTCTTGCCGGGCACCGCGATGTCGACGGCGCCGTCCTTGCTCCGCGCCTCGACGCGGTCGGGCACCGCGGCCAGCCGAAGCTTCACGGAACCGTCCCTGGAGTCGACGGCCACGCGCCGTGACGTGAGCCCGTCCGCGTGGATGGAGCCGTCGGAGCTCCGCAGCTCGACCGGACCGGAGGCGCCGTTGACGGTGATGGCTCCGTCGGAACTGTGCAGGTTCAGCGGCCCCTCGGAGTCCTTGACGTCGACCGAGCCGTCCTCCGTACGCACCTTCAGCCCGTCCCGGAACCCGCCCGCGGTGATCCGACCGTCCTTGTTCTCGACGGAGACGGCGACTCCGCGGGGGATCTCGACGCGGTGCCTGGCCGAGCAGTTGGCGATGACGCCGGAGCACTTCATGCGGAGCGTGAGCCGGTCACCCGCCATCTTCCACGTCACCTTGGGGTCGCCGCCGAGCACGGTCTTCCCGTCGAACCACCGGGTCACCCGCACGCCCTCGGCGCCCTTGCGGGCCGGGACCAGTTCGATCGTGGAATCGCTGGAGTCGATGGTCAGCGTCTTGCCCGGCAGCGCGAACGTCCGGTGCTCCGGCTCGGAGTCGTTCTCGGCGTCGGCCCCGCATCCGCCGACGAGCAGGACGACGGCGACCGTCGCGCCGCCGACGGCGAGTGCGCGCATGACGCGCGGACGACGGGTGCGCACGGGCATGACGGTTTCCCCCTGAAAGCGATCTTGCATCTCTCCGCCAGACTGTACGGAGCCGCCCGCCCCCCGAGCGATCCGGACCACCACCGGATCGGGGGTGGGGTTAACCCCCGGAACGGGTTTGCGGGGCACTACCTGCGGCAAGGTAAGCTGTCCACTCGTCCCGGGCGCGTAGCTCAGGGGTAGAGCGCCTCCCTTACAAGGAGGATGTCGGCGGTTCGAAACCGTCCGCGCCCACCGGGTTTGACCAGCAGCGGAGCCCCGTACCATGATCGGTACGGGGCTCTTTTGTGATCGTTCAGGAGAAATTTAGGGAGCAACTCCTCGGCGATCTCAGCTCGCGGCTCGTAGCGCCACGCGCTGCCCGCGCTCCCGTCGAGCCTCCAGACAGTCCAGACGGTGCTTTCGCAGCTCCGGCGTCAAGTATCGAAGGGCCCGGTCCACGTGCAGCCTCCAGGCGCCGTCCGGCAATCCTGATGCGCTGATCTGCCGCCGTGATGGGGCGCTCGGACCTGAGCCCGAACACGGCCCGCAGGCCGCGGTGTTGGCCCCCCCGGCCGCCAGTACGTGTGACTCAGGCCCCTGCTTGCTTTGGGCGGGAGGCGCCCCTTTCGTCATGCCATGTTGGTTACGGCCGGAGGTGATATCCCTGGAGACGCGCCTTACCCTCCGCGGGAGGAACGCCGAGCGCTTGGCCGAGGTCCTCGTCCGAAAGGCCGTCGGCCTCCGCGTTGAATGCGGCTTCGCGTGCGACCCGCTTGGTCAGCCTCTCCAGTACGTCTACGGCCTTGATAGCGGCGAGGGGCGCCTCGTCGGAGAGACGTGCCAGTGATGCCTCGAGCTGATCGAGAAGCGTGGTGAGTTCTGCGGGCAGTGGGACCGTGTGGGCTTCTACGTCGGCGATGTGCTGGGACCAGTCGGCGCGTGGCTCAGGCGAAGGATGCACGGCGGTGAAGGCGTCGACGTCGTCCCAGTCGATAGCGCACTCGGTCTCTCCACGCCATCCACAGGAGCAGGCGGCTCGGGCCCGCGTGGCTCGCGGACGGTTCAGGTCGCCGCTGTATGCCCACCACTCGCGAGTCTTGTGGAAGTCGGTGCCGCTGCCGGGGTCGATGTAGGCGGGCTCCGGCTCGGCGCCGTCGTCGAGTACCGCACCGACGTATCCCTCGTGTGCGGTTCCGAACTGCTCCGTTGTCCACATGGATGCCCCTCCTTCTTGCGAAGCGTCTGTCAGCGAATTTTGATGGCATCTGCTTACTGAGGTCAGGCGGGTCGGCGGGTTGGCGACAGGGCTGTAACAAGCTCCGAAGGTCCTTTGACCTTGTCCCAGGGGGAGAGACGACAGTGCCACTGTCGATCAGTCGACCACATGAGCGGGCGGCCTGTGGTCGCTGCTCAAGGACGAAGAGGGGGAGTTCGCGTGACCATGACCTGCGTCATTCTTGACATCGGCGGCGTGCTGGAGATCACGCCGGAAACCGGATGGGTGCAACGGTGGGAAGAGCGACTGGAGCTGCCACTGGGCACAGTCCATGAGCGGATGCGCGACGTGTGGCGGGCTGGGAGTGTCGGGAGCATCAGCGAGCGCGAGGTGCAGGAGCAGGTGGCACTCCGTCTGGGCCTCGATGCCGCCCGGAGTGAAGACCTCATGGCTGATCTCTGGGCGGAGTATCTGGGGACGCCGAACGAGGACCTCATCGACTATGTGCGGGGGCTGCGCGGGAGCTGCGGCCTGGGCATCTTGAGTAACAGCTTCGTCGGCGCCCGGGAACGGGAGACGGCGCTCTATCACTTCGACGAATTGGTGGAGCAGATCATCTACTCCCACGAGATCGGCATAGAGAAGCCCGACCTGCGTGCCTTCGAGGTCGCGTACACCAGCTTGAACGTGCGCCCGGAGAACTGCCTGTTCATCGACGATGTCGCAGTCAATGTCCAGGCCGCCCGGGCGGCGGGCATGCAAGCGCACCTGTTCGAGGACAACGCCCGTACCGTCACGCGCATCGCGGCTCATCTGGACGGCGGGCCCTCGGCCCCAAGGCGTATCCCGCTCGCGTGACGTCGGCCTGGCCGGTCCTCGGCGGCTGCCGACCAGACTTGCCCGGGCAAGAAGCCCTCACACGAAAATGGTCCCGCCCCATACCCTGACAGTGCGACTTGGACAGAGATTGGGGCGAGACCGTGCCGTCTGATGCCACCCCGGACCCGTACGCCGACCCGTTGCGCTTCGGCCAGCGCGTTCAGATTCTTCGCGAGCGCCGCGGAATGAATCGACTGCAACTAGCTGACTTCGTCGGGGTCTCTCCCCACACCCTGAAGAAGATCGAGAACGGGCAACAGAAGGCCCCCGGACTGAGCATGGTCCTGCGGATCGCCGAGGCGCTGCGCGTACGCGATCTCGCCGATCTGACGGGCCATCCCGAAGACATGCACATCGATCTCTTCATCGGACCCGGCCACCCCCGACTCTCCGCTGTGAAAGCCGCAGTCGACTGCTTCACGTCGGGGTCCGACGTCGAACCGCCGCCCGTGGCCCACTTGGAGGCGCGCCTCCACGCCGCGTGGAAGGCTCGCCATCAGGCCCCCAATCACCGCGAGGTCATCGGCCGACTACTGCCCGACCTCATCCGCGACGGGCAAGCCCTTGTGCGTCACGTGGACACGGCGTCGGACCGTCGCACCGCTCAGGCGCTACTCGCCGAGTCCTACAGCCTGTGCCAGTTCTTCGTCGCGTACCAGCCCGACAGCAGCCTTCTCTGGCGCGTCGCCGAGCGTGGCATGACTGCCGCTCAGGAGTCGGGGGACCCGCACGCGATCGGCGTGGCGGCGTGGCTGCTCGCTCAGGCGCACCGCGACAGCGGCCCGCGCCACTTCGACGCGGCCGACGCCGTCAACCTCGAAGCCGTCCGCTTCCTCGATCCGCTGCTGCCGGACGCCTCGGACGACGTCCTCGCCATCGCCGGGGCGCTGGAATTCGAGCTCGGCTATACCGCGGCTCGGCGCCGCGAGACCGGTACCGCCTGGCGGCATTGGGATAAGGCGAACGACGTGGCCAAGCGGCTCCCGCGGGACTACTACCACCCGGTGACGTCCTTCTCCCGCGCCATCATGGGCGCGCACGCTGTCACTGTCGCCGTCGAACTGCACCAGGGCGGGGAGTCCGTGCGCCAGGCGGCGAAGGCTGACGAGGCCGTCATCAAGTCGCGGCCTCGCCGGGCCCGGCACAGGATCGAAGAGGCCCGCGGGTACCAGCTCGACGGGCAGCCGGACGTGGCGATCGCCACGCTTCAAAAGGCGCACGAGGCAGCGCCGGAGACGATCGCGTACAACGGGTACGCACGTCGGATCATCCTCGAAGAGGTCGAGTCGAAGGTGGCTGAGCGCCGTCGGCGGGCGTCTGAACTGGCTGTGAGCGTCGGCATTCTGGCGGCATAGAGGGGACCGGATTCCGGTCCTCCCCCTTGGTCCGACACCCCTACGGTCGCACATATGGGACACGTCACTGCGGCCGTGGGGGTAGACGGATGATGAACGGACCGGAGGAGAGCGGCGCTCTCGGTGCGGGGAGCGGATCTCCGACGCTGACGAGTGCCGCCTTCGACTGGCTGGCGCGCGCTCAGCAGGAGCCGCAGCAAGCGCACTGGGAGTGGCAGGAGCGGGGCATCGCCCTGCTGCCGCTCGGTAAGCGGTTCAACTCGGTGTGCCTGCCCGCCCGGATCGTGCACACAGGCGCCGGAACGGACGATCTCGACGGGGTGACCCGGACGCTGGCCGAGTTGCTCTGCGGCCCGGTCATCCACAACGCCCCGCAGAACACGTACTACGCGCTGGTCGAGAGGGGCCCGGTGGCACGGTGGCGCTACCCCCACGAGGCTCCGATGCTGGGCGCCGGGCACTTCCTGAGCGTGCCCGCCTCCGACCTCCACGGCCCGACCGGTCTGCACTGGGCGGTGCGTCCCCGCATCGTCGGTGACCTGTGCCCCGTGCCGGCCGTCGCCGCGCTCGTCCACATCGCCCGCGGGGCGCGCACCGGAGGGCACCCGTGAGCCTCATCGAGGAATCCGAGCTGGTGCGGCACGAGCAGGAGGTCTACGAGATCCTCCTCCTGCACACCGTGGAGTGCGCCACCTGTAGGGCCGACGAGGACTGCGAGGAAGCGGCACGGATCCGGCGGGCGCTACGCGAGACCCGGCTCGTCCTCCGACGCGCCGCCGAGCCTGCCGCGGCCAACGATGAGTGAGGGCACGCGGTTCTGCTGGCGCTGCGACGAGCCGATCACCCGGGGGCAGGTGGTGGTGACGGCCGTGAAGGTCTCCATGTCGGCCGGCGGCCACAGCATCTTGCTGCACGAGAGATGCCCCAAGCGGCCCGCCGCCGAGGAGTAGCCGCACGCGTTCGAGGACCCGCCGCGCGTCGAGGTGAGGGCTCAGCGGTCTCTGACTGGTCTTACCTCAGCGTGCCGTCCTTCTTGAGCTGCTTGACGTAGGCCCGCTCTTCGCGGGCGGCCCGGATCCTCGCCTTGTTGGCCTTCAAAGTCGCGATGTTGTCCTTCCGAGTCACGTTGGCGTGCTGAAGGCGCATCATGCGGGTCCGGTAGAAGGGAAAGAGGATGTGCCTGAGGATTGGGTGCTTCGCGTCGCGGGACTTCGGGATGTCGCCCATGGTGTTCCTCCCTCGGTTGCCCGGAGGGTACTGCTGGGCTCGGATGGTGGCACCCCTGTGGGGCGCGCGGGCTGGCCCGCCGCCATGGAGCGGCGTGACGTCAGAGCCGTACTGTCAGCGCGGACGGGACGATGAGGTGTCTCGCCCTGTGCTCTGCCGCAGCCGTCACCGCGTAGATGGCGGCCCCCTCCGACCTGGCTGGCCGCTCCAGGTCCTCCTGGCAGGCCGTGCACCGGGGGCACGCGGGATCGAAGTCGGGAAGCAGATCTGTGTGCTCGCGCCCCATGTGCTGCCCCAGAGCCAGTTGAGCGGACAGCCCGGAGTCGAACGGGTCGTAGTCCACCGATCCTGACGTGGTCAGCTCGGCCTCCGCGACTGCCTCCCGGGCGTTGATCATCCGCTGGTAGAGGCTCGTGCACTGGTCGCAGGCCATCAGCCATGCCGGAGGCACAGGCCACAGCTCGCTGTCGTGCAAGTCGTCCGTTGCCATGGGTCCAGAGCATAGAGCCGACGGCGGTTCGGTGGCTCTCGCACCAAGCCGACGATGCCAACGATGCGCGCTGTTGGGACGGAGGGGCCGCGGCGGAGCGGCGAGGCGGCGGCTTCTGTCGACCCGGTTGTGTGTGACGTTCAAATGTCTGACGTCTGTATGTATGCTGTTTCCATGGAACGCATCAGTACACCGCGTAGGGCAGCAAGCCTGTCCGCACAGCTCGTGGACAGTCTCCGCTCGCACATCGAAGCGGGTGGCTGGCCCGTGGGGACGCGCATCCCGTCGGAGCAGGCCCTCATCGAGGAGCTCGGAGTCGGGCGCAGCACGTTGCGGGAGGCGCTCGGGGCGCTCGTACATCTGGGGCTGCTGGAAGCCCGGAAAGGGGACGGGACCTACGTCCGCGCGTCGAGTGAGCTCCAGTCGGTCATGGTGCGGCGGGCGAGCTCCGCGCACCGGGACAGCGTGCTCGAACTGCGCACCGTCCTTGAGGAGTACGCCTCGGGGGCCGCCGCCCTTCGACGCAGCGAGGACCAACTCCACCAGTTGCGGGAGCTCTTGGCGGACGCCGACGCGGCCCATGCCGGTGAGGACATGTCCGCGGCCGGGAGCGTCGACGCGTTGTTCCATCGCGCCGTCGTCCGTGCGAGCGGCAACGACCTCCTGGTCGAGGTGTACGACTACCTCGGTACGGCCCTCACCTCCGCCTTGGGAGGCCTGCCCTGGGATGCCACCGCCGCCGAGGAGCACGCCAGGCTGCACCGGCGGCTCGTCGACGCGATCGAGGCCCGGGACGAGAGCGGCGCCCGCGAGGCCGCGGCTGCCATCGTCCGGCTCACCGGCGACCACGAGGCCGAGGCCGAGGCCGAAGCGGCACGGGCGGCGGAAGGACAGTGAGCGGCGGTCAGCGCTCCGCCTCCGCCTCCGCTTCCGCTTCCACCTCCACCTCCACCTCCACCTCCACCTCCGCCTCCGCCTCCGCCCCGCCCGTCGTCGATGACATCCGGCCCGCCGTGTCAATCGGGCTCATCATCGCGATCTGCCTCATAGCGGCGAACCTGCGTACCAGCCTGACCGGCGTCGGCACGCTGCTGCCCGCGATCGAGCGCGGCAGTGGCCTGACATCGAGTTGGGGCGGGCTGCTGGGCACCCTCCCGCTCCTGACGTTCGCCGCGACGTCGCCCCTGGTGGCCCGGGCCTCTCACCGGTTCGGCACCGCACGCCTCCTGGTGGCGGCCCTCGGCGCGCTGACCGTCGGAACCGTGGTCCGGTCGCTTCCCTCGGTCATCTGCCTGTTCGCCGGGACCGTGATCCTCTCGGCCGCCATCGCGTTCGGCAACGTGCTGCTGCCCGCTCTGATCAGACGGAGCGTGCCCGCACACCGCATTCACGGCGTCAGCGCTCTCTACGTCACCGTCATGGGCGTCACGGCCGCGGTCTCCTCCGGGATCTCCGCGCCCCTGTCCCACACCCTGCCGGGTTCCTGGCACACCGCTCTCGCCTGGGGTGTCGCCTTCACCGTCGCCGCGCTCCTCTTCTGGCTGCCCCGGATACGGGGCGACAGGCCCCAGGCCTCCAGCGGCGAGACCCGCAGTCCGATCCCCTGGCGGTCGCGACTCGCATGGCAGGTCAGCATCTTCATGGGGTTGCAGTCCCTGGCCTTCTACACCGCCGTCGCCTGGCTGCCCAGCATTCTGATCCACCGCGGCACGACCAGCACCGCGGCCGGCTGGATGCTGTTCTACTACCAGCTGATCGCCCTGGCGGCCAGCAGTCTCCTGCCCCTGTTGACCCGGGGTCGGCACGACCAGCGCTGGACCGCGGCCGGGGCCTCGGCCGTTGTCGCGGGCGGCTTCGCCGTGCTGCTTGCCGCCCCCTCGCTGTCCGTCCTGGCGTGCACTCTGCTCGGTCTGGGCGGCGGCGTGTGCCTCGTCCTCGCGCTGACCTTTCAGAGTGAACGCGCCGGAAGCGCGGGCGAAGCCGCCGCGCTGGCAGGCATGGCGCAGTCCATCGGCTACCTCGTGGCGGCGGCCGGGCCCCTCCTCCTCGGCATCCTGCACGACACCACGGACAGCTGGACCCTTCCGCTCACGGTCCTGGTCGTTCTCGGTATCGCCATGGCCGGGGCCGGTTACGGCGCGGGGCGAGCCCGCCAAGTGCGCTGATCCGCCCGCTGACGAGCGTCCACCCACGCCTCCCCTCCCGCCGCAAAGGAGAGACATCCTCATGACCGGTTCGCAGCCCTCGACCGACGAGTGCGGCGCACGTACCGCACGTACCGCACGTACCGCACCTACCGCACTTGCCGCACTCACCGCTCAGCGCAGCGCCCATCTCTACGCGACAGATCCGCAGTTCCGCGCCGCCGCACCCCTGGCAGCCGTCAACGAGGCGATCCGGCGGCCCGGCCTCCCGCTCGCCGACCTTGTGGCCACGGTGATGGAGGGTTACGCGGATCGCCCCGCCCTGGGCGAGCGCGCCACGGAGCCGGTCACCGACCCGGATACGGGCCGCACCACGCTGCGCCTCCTGGACCGGTTCGACACGCTCACCTACGCCGAACTGTGGGAACGGGTCGGCGCGTTAGCCTCCGAATGGCTCCACCACCCCAAAGGCCCCGAACACGCCCTCAGCCAGGGCGACTTCGTCGCGCTTCTCGGGTCCACGAGCGCCGAGTACGCCACCGTGGACCTGGCGTGCGTCCGCACCGGTGCCGTGTCCGTTCCGCTCCAGGCCGGCGCCCCGGCGGCGCACCTAGCCCCCATCGTCGCGCAGACCGGACCCCGCGTACTCGCGGTGGACGTGGCGCATCTCGATGTCGCCCTGGAAATCGCGGCGGACGCCCCGTCACTGGGCAGGATCATCGTTCTCGGCCACCGTCCCGAGGCCACCGCGCACCGGGAAGCGCTGGACTCGGCGCGCACCCGACTCGCGATGCAGGGACGAGGCGTGGTCCTGGACACGCTGGCGTCGGCCATCGAGCGAGGAACGTCCCGGCCCCAAAGGCCCCTGCCGCCCGTTCCCCGGAGCCCCGAGGGGGCGACGGCGGCGGCCGACGCGCTCAGCACGCTGATCTACACCTCGGGCAGTACCGGCACCCCCAAGGGCGCCATGTACACCCAGCACCTGGTCAGACAGTTCTGGGTCGACTTCGTGCCGGGTCAGGAGACGCGGCCGTCCATCGTGCTCAACTACATGCCCCTGAGCCACATGATGGGCCGGGGCGTGCTGTTCGGCACGCTCGCCAAGGGCGGCATCGCCTACTTCACGGCGTCGAGCGACTTGTCGACACTCTTCGAGGATCTCGCCCTGGTCCGCCCCACCGAGTTCCTCATGGTGCCCCGCATCTGCGACATGCTCTTCCAGCGCCACGAGAGTGAGTCGGCGGAGGAACTCCGGGAGAAGACCCTGGGAGGCCGTCTGCTGTGGGCGGCCAACGCCTCGGCACCGCTCGGCGCGGAGATGACGGCGTTCGTCGAGAGCTGCCTGCACGTCAGCATGCTCGACGGTTACGGGTCGACGGAAGCCGGAATCGTCTGGTTCGACGGCCGGGTGCTGCGCCCGCCGGTGACCGACCGCAAGCTGGCGGACGTGCCCGAGCTCGGATACTTCAGCACCGACTCCCCGCACCCCAGGGGCGAACTGCTGATCAAGTCCGAGCGGCTCGTCCCCGGCTACTTCCGGCGGCCGGACGCCACCGCCCAGGTCTTCGACGAGGACGGTTTCTACCGCACGGGCGACATCGTGGCCCGCGTCGGCCCCGACGAGCTGGTGTACGTCGACCGCCGCTCCAGCGTCCTCAAGCTGTCCCAGGGCGAGTTCGTGGCCGTCTCCCGTCTGGAGTCCCTCTTCACCGGCAGTCCGGTCGTCCGGCAGGTCTTCGTGTACGGCAACAGTGCCCGTGCCTACCTGCTCGCGGTCATCGTGCCCACCCCGGACGCGCTCGACCGCGCAGGTGAGGACAGTCGGCTTCTCAGGTCGATCCTGCGCGAGTCCCTGCAGCGTATCGCCACGGAAGCGGGCCTCAACTCGTACGAGATTCCCAGGGACTTCCTCATCGAGACCGAGCCGTTCAGCCAGTGGAACGGGTTGCTCTCCGGAGTGCGCAAGCCGCTGCGCCCCGCGCTGACGAAGCGCTACGGCGAGCGCCTCGAAGCGCTGTACACCGAGCTGACCGAGCGCGAGAACGACGAACTCGAAGCACTGCGCCACGGCGGCCCGGACCGGCCGGTTCCGGAAACGGTGTTCCGGGCCGCCCGCGCCCTTCTCGGACAACGGAAGGGCGACGTGGCGCCCGGCACACGCTTCGTCGAACTCGGCGGTGACAGCCTTTCCGCGCTGTCGTACTGCCAACTGCTGAAGGAGATCTTCCACGTCGACGTCCCTGTCGACGTCGTCATCAACCCGGTCAACACGCTCCAGCACGTGGCTGATCACATCGAGAAGGCGCTCGGCTCGGGGCACCACCGTCCGACCGCCGACACCGTCCACGGTCCGGGCGCGACGCGGCTACGGGCGGACGACCTCACGATGGACGCGTTCCCCGTCATGGACGCGTTCCTCGACGCGGAGACCATGGCGAAGGCCAACCGGCCCGCCGCCCTACTGCCCGAGGCCCTGCCCGAGGCCCAGCCCCAGGCCCTGCCCGAGGCCCGCACCGTCCTGCTGACCGGTGCCAACGGCTACCTGGGCCGCTTCCTGTGCCTCGAATGGCTGGAGCGCGTCGCGGAGCGCGACGGCACGCTGGTGTGCGTGGTGCGTGGCGGCACCGACGAGCTGGCGCGGGCACGGCTCGACGCCGCCTTCGACAGCGGCGACCCGGAACTCCTCGACCACTACCGGGACTTGGCCGCCGAGCACCTGGAGGTGATCGCAGGCGACGTGGGGGAGCCCGGCCTCGGACTCGACAAGAAGACGTGGCAGCGGCTGGCCGGCACCGTCGACCTGATCGTTCACCCGGCGGCGCTGGTCAACCACGTCCTGCCCTACGACCAGCTGTTCGGCCCCAACGTGCTGGGTACGGCCGAGCTGATCAGGCTCGCGGTCACCTCCCGGATCAAGCAGTTCACCTACCTGTCGACGGTCGCCGTAGTCTTCGGGTCCGACGCGGCGGCCGACGAGGCGGCGGACATCCGGACCGCCTGCCGGGTGCGCGACCTCGACAGCGGCTACGCGAACGGCTACGGGGCCAGCAAGTGGGCGGGCGAGGTGCTGCTGCGCGAGGCGCACGACACGTTCGGCCTGCCGGTCGCCGTGTTCCGCTCGAACCTGATCCTCGCGCACCCCCGCTACCGGGGGCAGTTGAACATCCCGGACGTCTTCACACGCCTCTTGCTGAGCCTGCTGGCGACGGGAATCGCCCCGGGCAGCTTCTACGCGGGGGGTACGGGTGGCGGGCACGACGGCGGCGGGCACTACGACGGGCTTCCTGTGGACTTCACCGCGCAGGCCATCGCCTCCCTGGGCGACCGCGCGCGAGAGGGCCACCGGACCTTCAACGTCGTGAACCCGCACGAGGACGGCATCTCACTCGACACGTTCGTCGACTGGCTGGCGGCGGCCGGATATCCGCTGGCGCGCATCTACGACTATGACGAGTGGCTCGACCGCTTCGAGACCGCCCTGCGCGGCCTGCCCGACCGCCGACGGCAGCATTCGCTGCTCCCTCTGCTGGACGCCTTCGCGGCGCCGCAGGAGCTCCTGCCCGGTTCCGCCCTGCCGGCCCACCAGTTCCACGCGGCGGTGCGGGCCGCCGCATTCAACGAGGAGAACGACATCCCGCATCTCTCGCAGGACCTGATCACGAAGTACGTGGCGGACCTGCGGTCGCGGCACCTGCTGTGACCGCAGGGCTGCTCCTAGGGCCGCTCTGCGGGGTTCAGGTACGGGGTTCAGCGGCCTGAGCCCGGGTGCGTCCTGCGGTAGCGGCGGTCCCAGCGTTCCTGGCGCTCCTTGCGGAGGCGGTAGTCGCGGTAGGTCTTGGGGTAGCCACCGCCGCCTCCCGCACCGGCACCTCCCGCCCCGCCACCGCCTCCCGCCCCGCCACCGCCTGCCGCTCCGCCACCGCCCGAGCTCCCCGCGGAGCCGCTCTTCTTGGTGGCCGAGCCGCCGTCGTAGAAGCGGACCAGGTAGAAGGCGAGCGCTGCCGCGGCCAGCCACAGCAGCGGCTGGTCGAAGCCCAGGCCGACGAGGGCCAGGATCGCGACGACTATCAGGACGTTCATGGCTGCACCTCCGTGACCCGAAGCAGCTCGAAGACGGCTTGCGGACACCTCGAAGACAACTCGAAGACACCTCGAATACGGCTCGAAGACGGCTCTAGTTCGTGGCTGGTAGCGAGTCAACGCCCGCCCCCTGTGCCTGTCAATGGCTTGCGGGGAGGGAGCCGTCCGGTGTCTCGTGCACGTGTTTGAGGCGGGCTTTCGCGGTGCTCGGGAAGTCATGGGCCGCCCCTCGGTGGCACGCTGGAAGCATGTGCCGAAGCATCAAGACGCTCCGCCCGCCCGCCATCCCCGACGACGCCACCGAGGAGGAGATCCGGGCCGCCGCACTGCAGTACGTGCGCAAGGTGTCCGGGTTCCGCGCCCCGGCGGCGCACAACCGCGAGGTCTTCGACCGCGCCGTCGACACCGTGGCCGAGGCGACCGCGGAACTGCTCGCAGGCCTTGAAGTGCGCGGGGCGCGCGCGTCCTAGCCCGCCGATGCCCGGCGGGTCCGTGGTCGGCGGATCAGCCCGCCGCAGGCCGCCGTACGAGGAACGCCGCCCCCGCGCCCGCCGCGAACAGCGCGAGCAGGGACACGCCCGTGGCCAGCCACGTCGCGCCCAGCCACTGGCCGCCGAAGTAGCCGAGGGCGACGCTGTAGCCGGCCCAGGCCACGCCGGCCAGCACGGACCACGGCAGGAACTCGCGCAGCCTGCGGTGGGCCGCGCCCGCGCCGAGGGAGACGATCGAGCGTCCGGCGGGGGCGAAGCGCGCGATGACGACGAGGATGCCGCCGCCCCTGGCGAGCGCGGTGCCGAGTCGTTCCTGCGCGCTGGTCAGGCGGCGGGAACGGGCGATGGCGCGGTCGAGGCGTTCGCCGCCGCGCCAGGCGAGGCGGAAGGCCACCATGTCGCCGAGGACGGAGGCGGTGGCCGCGCAGAGGGTGAGCATCATGATGTCGGGCACCGCGTGCGGGACCTGCCCCGCGCCGGTGCCCGCGGCGGCGGCTGCGGTGGCCGACATGATGACGATGACGCCGCTCGGCAGGACGGGCACGAACACGTCGAACAGGACGGACAGGGCAACGACCGCGTAAATCCACGGACTGCCGGTCAACGACCCCACAATCTCAAGCACCGTAACTCCCCGTTACTCCCCGATCGGCAGCGCGGTGCCGCTGTGTAGCGGAGGACGGCATGAGCAGCCTGATGACAGCTGTACAGCGTACGCCGCGGGTGCGGCGGAAGATCCACGGGGGCCTTAGATGTTCCCTACATCACGTTCACCCGGCTGCCTCCCCCGATGCGGTGTACGGCCCCGAAGTCCCGTACGAACGAGTCAGTACCCACGCTGTGGGCGCGTGACACGAGGGACGGAGCGGTCGATGGTGGCAGTGGTGGTGGCCGGGGCTGTGGCGGCGGCGGTGCTGGCCGCGAGTGGTGGTGCGGTAGGCGGGGCGGTAGGCGGGGTGGAGCACCCCGGAGTGCGGGCCGAGGCGCGGTTCGCTCCGCCCTCGGCCTTCGTGCCCTCGCCCGCGCTGACGTACGACATGGACCTGGTGCCCGCCGCGTCCTGGATCGCGGTCGAGCAGCGCGGCGGAGGCGGCCACGGACATGGGGGTGGCTTGGTCGTCACGCTGCAGGTCAGGGGCATGAAGCCGGGGCACGCGTACGGAGTGCACGTGCACCAGAAGCCGTGCGGCGCGGACCCGGAGGCGGCCGACGGTCACTACCAGCACCGCGTCGACCCGGTGCAGCCGTCGAAGGACCCGGACTACGTGAACCCGGCGAACGAGGTGTGGCTGGACTTCACCGCCCGTGCGGACGGCTCCGGAGAGGCCCGCGCGCTGCACCACTGGGGGTTCCGGCCGGGCGAGGCCGCCTCCGTGGTCCTGCACGACGAGCCGGGCGGCGCGGGGGAGCGGGCGGCGTGCTTCACGGTGCCGTTCGAGCCGAGGGGTTGAGGGTTCGGACGCTGCGAGACCTCGTACGTACGAACGGCGCCTCCTCCCCGTACGTACGGGGGAGGAGGCGCCGTCCTGAGCGGAGCCGTCGAGCCGTCGAGGTGTCGAACCGTCGAGCCGTCGCGGATCAGGCCACGACGGCCGTGCCGCGCTTCGTGCGGGCGTCGGCGTCAGCGTCGGCGTCATCCGTCCCGCTCGTGGTCCGCGAGGGGAAGAGGCGGTCCAGGCCCCACGCGCCGGGCCCGGTGAAGACGATGAGCAGCATCGACCAGCAGAAGATCGCGGCGGCCTCGCCACCGTTCTCCATGGGCCAGAGGGCTTCAGGCTGGTGGACCTTGAAGTAGGCGTAGGCCATCGAGCCGGACGAGACGAACGCGGCGGCGCGGGTGCCGAGGCCCAGCAGGACCAGGGCGCCGCCGACGAGCTGGATGGCGGCCGCGTACCAGCCGGGCCAGGTGCCGACGGAGATCGTGCCGCCGCCCGACGCGCCGCCGAGGACGCCGAAGAGCGAGGCCGCTCCGTGGCAGGCGAAGAGCAGGCCGATCACTATGCGGAACAGGCCGAGGGCGTAGGGCTGGGCGCTGTTGAGACGTCCAGTCATGGTGGGGACTCCTTCGGTTGGGGGACGGTAACCGAGCGGAGGCCCAAGATTAGGGGAACCTAATTAGTGCTTGCAAGTTCAACATTCGGTCATCCGGAGATTCCGCTTCGGCTCCCTGCCGGGTTCGGACAGCGACCCGGCACCTCCGGCGGCGGTGCGCAGCGCGGCCCGCGCCACCGCGTCCGCGTCCGACAGTGTGATCGAGTCGACGCCAGGCCTGGCACCGGCCGCGGTCACCCAGTGGACCCCTTCGGTGGGCACTCCGAACGCGAATCTCCGTAGCTGCTTCCGACCCTGACGGTCGATCAGGCGATAGGGGCGCGCGGTCACATCCACGCCTCCGGTTTCATAGCCGTCGACCACATGAGGGCGGCATCCGCCGTCCGCGAGGAGCTGTCCGAGAAGCGCGTCGGCGGTGCGGCGCACATCGGGCTCGGGCAGCCGGGCCTCGATCAGCGTGGTGACGCTCACAGTGGAGTCCGGTACGTCGGGGGAGTGCGCGCGGAACGCCCCGCCGTCGGTCCGCACGGCCAGGCGCGGGCCGACCACCTCCAGGACCCCCGCCTCGATCAGCGCGGCCATCTCCTCGATGCGGCGACGCGGCGGGCCGATCGAGAGGAACGCGTTGAGCGGCGTGTACCAGCGGTCCAGGTGGTCGCGGCGCGAGGTGCCGGACAGGCCGCCGTGGTCGACGATCCCGCGGAGCTCGTTGCGCAGATCGCGCAGGACGTCGAGCGCGGCCTTCAGCGGGCCCGCGACATTGCCGAGCGCGGCCTGCGCGGCGTCCTCGCGTAGCCGGTCGAGCAGCCAGGCGCGGTGTGCGCGGGGGGAGGTGAAAGGGCGGGCCGGGTGCGGGCGGGAGAGCCGGTCCCAGGACCAGCGGTCGGCGTCAGCGATGCCGAACTCGCCCAGGACGAGGGCCTCTTGGGGGCTCTGATGCTGCGTGGCGAGAAACCGCTCCCGGAAGCCGCTCGGATCGCCGTAAGCATTGTGGACACCGGGTGCACCGTGGGCACCGGGGACGCCGTGGGCACCGGGGACGCCGTCGACCCGGCCCGCGATCAGCGCCGCGTAGTAGACCGTCTCCACCTCCTTCGCGATCAGCGGCCATATCTCCGCGAGGAAGTCGGGCGCTTCGCCGCTGTCCGCACGCTTGCGGAAGCGGGCCACGACGTCGGCGGTGAGGACGGCGGGCTCGTGACGCCCGTACGGGCCCTTCGCGTTGTCGCCGCGCGCCTGGTACGGGACGCCGCGCCGCGACCCCGCGTACAGGCGCGGCTCGTGGCCCGAGGGCTCGTAGCGCAGGGTGCCGCCTGGCGTGCGCAGGTACCGGCCGCCGCGGCCGCCGGTCAGTAGCGCCATGTGGTCGAAGAAGTTGAGGCCGAGTCCGCGCAGCAGCACGCGCTCGCCGGGGGCGATGACGGACAGGTCGAGGTCGGCGGGGTTGGCGGGCGGGAAGTGGCGCAGGCCGTGCCGGGCCGCGTGGTCCGCGAGGCGCCGCTGCTCGTCGTCACCGGCCGTCGGCAGGTGGCCCTGCGCGAGCACGACCGCGGCGAGCCCGGACAGTTCGAGTCCGTCGTCCAGTACGAGGGTCTGCAGCCCGTCGGCCGTCTCGTCGAGGCGTACGGCGCGCGCCGCGTGGACCTGGACGCGCACAGCGGCGGGGGCGCCGCGCACGGTTTCGGCGAAGACCCACTCCAGGTAGCGGCCGTAGCAGGCGCGGGACGGGTAGTCGTCGGGCCCGAGCCCCGGTACGCGGCCGTCGGCGGCCCACTCGTACAGGCTCGGTCCCGTACGTATCGGGCCCGAGCAGTCGACGCTCGCGTCGGTGAAGAGGGTCACCTGCGAGGCGACGGTGTTCATCAGGAGCTCGCCGGGCTGCGCCGTCCGCCAGACGCGGCCCGCGCCCGGCGGGGCGGGATCGACGACATGGACCGTCAGGCGTGTCCCCGGCGGGAGCAGTTCGGCCGCCGAGGCGCAGAGCCGTTCGAGCACGCTGGTGCCGCGGGGGCCCGCGCCGACCAGGGCGAGGGCGGACGCGTCCGGGGCGGACCGGCGCGGCGCGGGTGGGAGCGACGCGGTTACAGGTGCGGACAAAAGCGTGGCTCCCGGGGCGTAGAGGGCACTGGAAGAGGCAAGTCCGCCTCATCATGCCGTCGGACGCCCCGATGGCGAACCCCGCCCGGAGGATGCGCTTCCGGGTGTGGGCCGCGTCACGTGGGGCTGGTGTGCCTGGTGTGGACGCGGGGTGTGAGGCGTGTGCGGACGCCGTATACGGGGCGTACGGGGCGTACGGGGCGTACTGGGCGTACGGGGCTCACGGGCAGCGCGTGTCTTACGTCGTTCACGACCCTCACGAGAGCCGTGTCCTCTCCGCCGGTCACGACTCTCACGAGAGCCGTATCTCCTCCGCTGTCTCCAGGCGCACCGCGCCACCCCGTTCGGCCCGTGCCTGGTCGAGGCGGAGGCGGGACGAACGGCCGCGCAGCGTCAGCGTCATGAGCTGGTTGCCGAACCACGGCCCGCCCGTCCTGTCCCAGTCGATGCCCGCCTCCGTCACCCTGGCGTGCCGCGCGATCCGTCGGCCGAGCGCTCGCCCCACCCGGCTCCAGCCGAAGCGGAAGCCGAGCTTGATCGAGGCGGGGATCGAGTTGTGGACGGGCGAGCAGGTCAGCTGCAGGACGCGGGCCTCGGGACCGTCGCCCGTGGGCCAGCTCGGCTCGGCGATGTAGGCGTGGTGGACGTCGCCGGAGAGCACGCACACCGTGGCGGGTGCCCGCGGGCCCGTCCCCGCCTCCCCGATCAGTGCGGTGAGCGCCTCGAAGGAGGCGGGGAAGGCGGCCCAGTGCTCCAGGTCCGCGCGTCGGCGCACGTTCTCGCCGAACCGGGCCCAGCGGTCGCCGCGCTCGCCGCGGCACAGCGCCGCGTTCCACCCCTCGGCGTCGTGGATGAGGTGGGGGAGGAGCCAGGGCAGGGAGGTGCCGATGAGGAGATGGTCGTAGCCGCCCGGGTCGGCAAGGACCTGCTCGCGCAGCCAGCGGGCCTCGTCGGGGTCGAGCATGGCGCGCTCGCCCTCCTCCAGGACGCGGGCCGCGCGGGTGTCGACCATCAGGAGCCGTACGCGCCCGAAGTCCCGCCGGTAGCTCCAGCGGACGGAGGCCGCGTCCGCGTCGGCCGCCGAGGCGAAGGCGCGCAGCGCGTCCGTGCCGTCGGGGGTCGCGCACACGGCGGCGTAGACCTCGTCGGCCGCCAGCTTCTCGGGCGGCAGATTGCCGAGGTGCTGATGGACCCAGTACGACATCAGGCCGCTCAGGACGCGCTCGCGCCACCAGGGCGTGGCCCGCATTTCGGCGAGCCAGGCGGCGCTGGTGTTCCAGTCGTCTATCACGTCGTGATCGTCGAAGATCATGCAGCTGGGGACGGTCGACAGGAGCCAGCGGATCTCCGGGTCGAGCCAGGACTCGTAGTAGAGGTGGGTGTACTCCTCGTAGTCCGCGACCTGGACGCCCGGGGGCTCGGTGAGGTCCCGGCGGGCGGCGAGCCAGCGCTGGGTGGCCTTGGAGGTCTGGTCCGCGTACACCTGGTCGCCCAGGAGGACCAGGACGTCCGGGCGCTCGGTGTCCGGGGCGGCGGCGATCCGGGCGGCGAGGGTGTCGAGCGCGTCGGGGCCCACGGGGTCGGTCTCGTCGGAGGGCGGCGCGGCCCAGCGGCAGGAGCCGAAGGTGACGTGCAGCTCGTCGTCGTCGGTCCCCGACGGCGTGCGGATGGTGCTCGCGGGGAACGGCGAGTCGGGCAGCGGCCAGACGGCGGCCCGCGCGCCCTCGCCGAGCCACACCTCGTACGCCGTCGTCGCGCCCGGGGTCAGGCCGGTGACGGGCACGAGTGCGTAGTGGTGGCCCGCGATCTGGAAGGTGCGCGCAGAGCCGCGCGCACCGTCCGCGCACCGCACCTCGGCGGTGCAGGGCCGGTCGGCCTCGACCCAGACGGTCGCCGCTGACCCGTCGACGTACCTCAGCAGTGGACCAAGGCGCAGCCGTGCCACAGGTGATCACTCTCCTCCATCGCCCCGTACGGTACGGAACGCCCGTACGGTACGGAACGACGGAGGTGGGCGGGGTGGTTCCGGGATTTCCCGGAGTCAGCAGTCGTTCACCGGAGTCAGCACCCGTTCACCGGACTCAGCAGCCGTTCAGGATCGAGGACAGGGCGCTCTTCTCCTCGGAGTTCACGTTGAGCTTGTAGTGGTGCTTCACGTCGACCCACATGCGGGCGTAGTAGCAGTGGTACGAGGCGGTGGGCGGGAGCCACTTGGCCGGGTCCTTGTCGCCCTTGGCCTGGTTCACGTTGTCCGTGACGGCGATCAGCTGGGGCCGGGTCAGGTCGTTGGCGAACCCCTGGCGCTGCGCGGTGGTCCAGCCGTTCGCCCCGGACTTCCACGCCTCGGAGAGCGGTACGACGTGGTCGATGTCGAGGTCGGATGCGGCGGTCCAGGTGGCGCCGTCGTAGGCGGACTTCCAGGTCCCCGAGGTGGCGGCGCAGCTGGAGTCCTGCTCGACGCCCGTGCCGTCGCGCTTGAGGACGACCTCGCGGGTGTTGCAGGCGCCGGACTGCGTGATCCAGTGCGGGAACTTGTCGCGGCTGTAGCCGTCGGAGGAGCCCTCGGCCTTTACCGTGAGCCCGCCGAGGTAGGTGCGGGCCGTGGCGGCGCTGACCGGTGCCGGGGGCGCGGCCTGGGCGGGGGTGCCGGTGAGGAGGGCGGTGGCGGACGCCAGGGCGACGGCCGCGGCGGCGAAGGCGGAGCGGGGGTGTCGACGCGCGTAGACAACGGACATGTGAACTCCCTTGATGTGGGGGGTGGTTGGCCGGTGGGGCGGCCATGGTCGCGGAGCGGGGTTGCCGGTGGATGAGCAGCTGGTGACAGGGTCGCGTCAAATGGGTGCGGAGTTCAATAGGTCTGGCGATGTGTCATGTGCGGGCCATGGTCAGGAAGTTGGTCCCAGGCGTCCCGCATGTCCCGCATGTCCCACGTGTGTCATGTGTGCATGTGTGTCGCGTGCCCCACGTCACCCCCTCGGGTGCTCCGCGTCGCACCCGGGAGGGTCAAAAGGCCCTGGTGGGGGGTGGGCGAAGGTCGCGTACGATGGACGGCGCAGAAGGGGAGTAGCTCTTCGCCGGACCGTCGACATACTGCTCAGCTCGTCTGAGCCGGCGCCCGGAGGCAGGCCCTGTGGGGCAGGCCAGCGAGACCTTCGGCAAGCAGTGCCTGGCGTACGCATGCGCGTACGTCCGGACGTGCACACCCGTGTGCGTCCATGTGCGCTGCCGTGCCGAGGTGTCGTACGCGAAGCGGTGGAACACTCTCGGTGGGGCAGTCCCGACCGATTGAGGAACCTTGATCAGCTTCAGCGTGATGGCGCTCGTCTTCGGTGTCGTCTTCCTGGCCGAGTTGCCCGACAAGACGGCGCTGGCCGGGCTCGTCCTCGGTACGCGCTACCGCGCCTCGTACGTCTTCGTCGGCGTGGCCGCCGCCTTCGCCGTCCATGTGGTCCTCGCCGTCGCGGCGGGCAGTGTCCTGACCCTGCTGCCCCAGCAACTGGTCCACGCGCTGACGGGCGTTCTCTTCCTCGGCGGCGCCGCGATGCTGTTCTTCAAGGGCGGCGACGACGACGAAGAGGTCAGGCAGCCCGCGGACCAGAGCTTCTGGAAGGTCTCCGGGGCGGGCTTCATGCTCATCCTGGTCGCCGAGTTCGGCGATCTGACGCAGATCATGACCGCGAACATGGCGGCCCGTTACGACGACCCGCTCTCCGTCGGCCTCGGCGCGGTGCTCGCGCTGTGGGCGGTCGCGGGGCTCGGCATCGTCGGCGGAAAGGCGCTGATGAAGCGGGTGCCGTTGGCGCTCATCACGAAGATCGCGGCGCTGCTGATGCTGGGGCTCGGGGTGTGGAGCCTGTACGAGGCGATTGCCTGACCGGGGCGGTGGGGGCGGCTTTGGCGTGGTCCGGGTGGTGGGGTGGTGGGGGGCAGCTTTGGCGGGATTCGGGGTTGTTAGTCTGATCTGCGCGGTGTGCGCGGTGTGCGCGGTGTGCGCGGTCTGCTCGGTCTGTGCTCGGTGTGGGCCTTGTGGGTCTTGTGTGCCTGGTCGCGCAGTTCCCGCGACCTCCGCCGTAACGGTGTGACCTGCGGCGTTGGCTTTTCCTGGCCCTGTTTTGTACCGTGCAGGAACAAAGTGGCTCCGCCCGTATTCCCTGACCGGCGGGCGGGGCTGCCTTGAACTTCCGCTGCCGCCGCGCTCTGGAGCACCCCGATGACGGCCACGACCGCCGCCCCTGTCGCACCCGTTCTGACCGCCGGGGCCGTACTCCTCGACATGGACGGCACGCTCGTCAACTCGGACGCCGTCGTCGAGCGCTGCTGGCGGCGCTGGGCCGAGCGGCACGGGCTCGACTTCGACGAGGTCATCAAGGTCGCCCACGGGCGGCAGGGCTACGCGTCCATGGCGATACTTCTGCCGGACCGGCCCGTGGCCGAGAACCACGCCGAGAACCGCGAGATGCTCGCCGCCGAGACTTCCGACATGGACGGCGTCGTCCCGGTGCCGGGCGCGCCCGCGTTCCTGGCGTCCCTGGCCGGCCTGCGCCTGCCGCACGCCCTCGTGACCTCCGCCGACGTACCCCTGTCCACCGGCCGGATGGCCGCGGCCGGGCTCGCGCTGCCGGACGTACGGGTGACCGCGGAGAGCGTGGGCGCCAGCAAGCCAGACCCCGAGGGTTTCCTCAAGGGGGCGGCGGCGCTCGGGTTCGAACCGGCGGACTGCGTGGTCTTCGAGGATTCCGAGGCGGGGATCCTTGCGGGCAAGGCGGCGGGTATGAGGGTCGTGGGCGTCGGTCCTCGGGCCGCCGCGTTCGGCCCCACAGTGCATGTCGAGGACCTGACTTCGGTGCGGGTCGCTGACGCGGGTGACGGGGCGATACGGCTGACGTTCGGTTGACGGCCGGTCGGTGGGGCGCAGGAACCTTCAGGGTTCAGTTCACGGTTCTGTGGTCTCCGATTCCAGGCTGTGGCGCGTCTGGCGGCCGTACTCGCCCGGGGCGTCGTCCCTGAGACCGCGGGCCCACTGGTAGCGGGAGACCGCGTCTGTGACCTGCGACGTGTAGATGCCGTCGCGCTCGCCGATGTACAGATACAGCTGCGCGAGCCGGGCCTGCAGCTCCGCGACCCGGGCCCCCTTGTCACCCTCCCGCAAGGTCACGTCGGCCGTCCTGCGGGGCGGCGGCGACGGCGACGTACCGGCCGATCCCGTGGCGCGTGCCGTCGGTGGCGGTGGCGCGGAGGAGGGCGGCGGCTCTGAGCGGGCGGCCGCCGAACGCGACGGCTCCGCGCCCCTTGCCGGGGCGGAGGGGGCGCTGGCGGGGGACTCGGACGCCCTTGCAGAGGGCGGTACAGACTTCGTCGGGTTCGCGTGCACCGGCGCCGACACCGGGTCGCCCGGCAGGGCCCGATCCCGGGTCGGCCGGTCCGTGGCCGACGAGAGAAGGCCGACCGCGAAGACGACGGCAGTGACACCGGCGGCCACCGCGCCCGCCGCCCCGGCATAGAGCGCGAAACGGCGCTTGCGGGCCGGTGGCTCTTCCGGCGAGACGGGCTCGGGCGGAGGGCTGCCGTCCGCGCCCGGCGACGGGAGGGGCGGCCGGGGCTCCGCCGGGTGCCGGGGGGCCGGGGCGGAATGGTCGGGATCGTCGGGTTCCGGAAGCGATACGTAAGGACGTAACCGCAACGGATCGAAGTCGTCCGCGGCGGCGGCCTCGACCGACCGGGCCCGCGCCCGCGTGCGGTGAGCGGCGTTCGCAGCCGCGGCGGCACCGTCCGGGTCGATGTCGTCCGAGTCGGCGTCGCCCGAGTCGACGTCGCCCCGAGGGAGCCCATCTCGCTGTCGCCCGTCCCGCTGTCGCCCGTCACGCCGCTCGTCCTGTTCGCCGACCGGCTGTTCCTCCCCCCTACTGGCCCGCCCGCCCCGAGAGCTCTAGCGAGCGATTATGCAGACCCCTGCTTCAACAGGCCATAACCCGAGACACGGACCAGGATGGGAAGAGGTGAAGAGGCGAAGAGGTGAAGAGGTAAGGACGAGGGGAGAGCCGAGGAGAGAGCCGAGGGGGGCCTCGGAACCCCAGGAGGTGTCCATGACGCACGATGTCAGCGCCCGCCCCGCGGGGCAGGGACCCGAGCCTGCCCCGGGCCGGGGCGGCAACGGGCATCCGTCCGGCGGCGTACTGGTCTCCATCGGGGCGCTGCTGCTCGGCATGCTGCTCGCGGCCCTGGACCAGACCATCGTCTCGACCGCGCTGCCGACGATCGTCAGCGAGCTGGGCGGCATGGACCACCTGTCCTGGGTCGTCACCGCGTACATGCTGGCCGCGACGGCCGCGACCCCCCTGTGGGGCAAGCTCGGCGACCAGTACGGCCGCAAGAAGCTGTTCCAGACCGCGATCGTGCTCTTCCTCGTCGGCTCGGCGCTGTGCGGCATGGCGCAGAACATGCCGCAGCTCATCGGCTTCCGCGCGTTGCAGGGACTGGGCGGCGGCGGCCTCATGGTGCTGTCCATGGCGATCGTCGGGGACATCGTGTCGCCGCGCGAACGCGGCAAGTACCAGGGACTGTTCGGCGCGGTCTTCGGCGCGACGAGCGTGCTGGGACCGCTGCTCGGCGGTCTCTTCACCGAGCACCTCAGCTGGCGCTGGGTCTTCTACGTCAATCTGCCGA
The DNA here is from genome assembly GCF_040646035.1 of Streptomyces sp. NPDC046465. Lineage (NCBI taxonomy): Bacteria > Bacillati > Actinomycetota > Actinomycetes > Kitasatosporales > Streptomycetaceae > Streptomyces > Streptomyces sp. NPDC046465. Next base: position 261,778 of record NZ_JBEYZK010000001.1, on the reverse strand, counting down.
TCGGCGTGATCGCCCTGCTGGTCATCGCCACGACGCTGCACATCCCGGTGCGCGACACCCGACACACCATCGACTACCTCGGCACGTTTCTCATCGCGTCCGTCGCCACCTGCCTTGTCCTTGTCGCCTCGCTCGGCGGCACCACGTGGGCCTGGGGTTCTGTGCAGATCATCGGGCTCGCGGTGCTCGGCGCGGTCCTCGCGGTCGCCTTCGTGGCGGTGGAGCGCAGGGCCGTGGAGCCGGTGCTTCCGCTGAAGTTGTTCCGGATCCGTACGTTCACCCTCTCCGCGGTCATCAGCTTCATCGTGGGCTTCGCGATGTTCGGGGCGATGACGTATTTGCCGACGTTCCTGCAGGTCGTCCAGGGGGTCACGCCGACCATGTCGGGCGTGCACATGCTGCCCATGGTGGCCGGGATGCTCCTGTCCACCACCGCGTCCGGCCAGATCGTCAGCCGCACCGGACGCTGGAAGGTCTTCCCCGTCGTGGGCACCGCCGTCACCGCGATCGGCCTGCTCCTCCTCCACCAGCTCGACGAGCACAGCGGCACCGGCGAGATGAGCGCGTACTTCTTCGTCTTCGGCCTGGGCCTCGGCCTGGTCATGCAGGTGCTCGTCCTCATCGTGCAGAACGCGGTGAGCTACGAGGACCTCGGCGTCGCGACGTCGGGTGCGACCTTCTTCCGGTCGATCGGTGCCTCCTTCGGCGTCGCGATCTTCGGCACGATCTTCACCAACCGGCTCGGCGACAAACTCACCGACGCCCTCGCCGGACAGCAGCTGCCGCCCGGCCTGAGCGTGGGCACCCTGGAGGCCGATCCGCGCGGCATCTCGCGCCTCCCCGCCGAGCTGCGGCCCAGCGCCCTGCACGCGTACGCCTCGTCGATCACGGATGTCTTCCTGTACGCGGTGCCGCTCGCCCTGGCCGCCTTCGTCCTCGCCTGGTTCCTGCGCGAGGACAAGCTGCGGGTCTCCGTGACGGCGCCCGACCCGACGCAGACGCTGGCCAGCAACCCCGTGGAGCGTTCGTCGCACGACGAGTGCGCGCGGGCGCTCTCGGTGCTGGGGACGCGCGAGGGCAGGCGCGCGATCTACGTGACGATCACCGAGCGGGCGGGATACGACCTGCTGCCCGCGGCGAGCTGGCTGCTCCTGCGCATCGCCCGGCACGGCTCCGTCGAGCCCGGCGTACTCGCCGAGCGCACCACGGTGCCGCTGACCGTCGTCACGGCGGCTGCCCGCCAGGTCGAGGAGCGGCGTCTGGCGGTACGGCGTGGCCTGGAGATGGTCCTGACCGAGCGCGGCCACGAGGTCGCGGCCGACCTCGCCAAGGCCCGCGAGGCATCTCTGTCGGAGCTGCTCGGCGACTGGTGGAGCCCCGACCGGCCGACCGACCTGACCCAGCTGGTCGAGGAGCTCAGCTCCGAACTGTGCGGCTCGGAGTCGGAGCGGCCGCACAACGGGGCGACGGTGGTGCGCGCGGCCTGAGCCGTGGACGGTGGCTCAGCCCCGGGTGAGCTTCTTCGCGTACCAGTGCTCGGCGTACGGCCGGACGGTGAGCGGTTCGGTCTCCTCGTACCCGTGCCGGGTGTACAGCGCACGGGCCTCCACCAGGTCGGTACGGGTGTCGAGGACGATGCGCCCGGCCCCCAGCCCGCGCGCCGCGTCCTCGGCGGCCGCGAGGAGGCGGGGCGCGCCGCCCCTGCCGCGCATGTCCTCGCGCACGAAGACGCGCTTGAGCTCGGCGGTCTCCTCATCGAGCAGCCGCACTCCCGCCGTCCCCACGGCCACACCCTCGCACCACGCGACCAGCAGCACCCCACCCGGCGGCGCGAGATCCGCCCCCGTCTCCGCCGCGACCTCACGCTCCAGCTCTGCCGGGTCGGTCGCGCGCCCTTCGTGGAGCAGGTACCAGCGGTCGCTGACCTCGGTGTAGTACGCACGCCAGAGCGCGGTGGCGACGTCGGAGTCGTACGCCTCGGGGGAGATGGTCCACTCGGTGGTGGTGGCGGCGGCGGGGAATGTGTCGGTCATGGCGCCATTCTGGGCCCGTCCGGCCGCCGCCGGGCAAGCGAATTAGCTCCCCTACGCGGCACATGCGTGGCCGGTGCAATGCGAGCCAGGCGTTGACCGTTCACCCCCACCCGGGCCTCACGGGGCTGGGGGTCTCCGGCCTCCGAGACGTCAGGCAGCTCCCGTGGGGCGAGCCTCGAAGGACAGGGGGCCGATCGCGACCGCTTCCAGGAGTCCGGCGAGTCGGCCCGCTGAGGCAGCCCAGCCGGTCAGCCGTACGAGCCCACGGCCATCCCCGGTGTCATCAGGCACCGGGGCCGCAGTGTCCCCTTTCCGGACCACCCCGGTTGCTGCCATGCGCCTCAGCAGGGGTGGCCCGGTCTTGGTTTGTGGTTGTGCGGGTGGTCCAGCGACCTTTACGTCACGTTGTCGGCGGTCCTGCCGTCGAGGTCGAAGCGGCACCACACGGTCTTGCCACCCACTTCGCCCGGCTCACACCACACGAAGTCGACGAGACGATGCACGATGAACAGGCCACGTCCGCAGTCCGGCAATACCGCTGCGGACAACTCGCCGACCAGCTCCGGGGAGACGAACTCACCCACCGGCAACTCAGGCAGCGTGGAGTCTTCATCGGTCACACCGATGAAGAGCCACTGCGGCCACATCCTGAGGACGATGTCGATACGCCGCGCAGCGCCGGGACGTGACAGACACTCGTCGGGCACCACGTGATGGACGACGTTGCCGACCAGCTCCGAAACGACCAGTCGGACATCGTCAGCGAGCGGGGTGAGCCCCCAATCGCGCATACATGCACCCACCATGGCGCGTGAGCCGCGTGCGCAGTCCGGAGACTCGGCGAAGAGCGTCAGCGCACGGAAGTGCCCGCCGGTCGGTATCCGGTTTTGACCACGAGGAGCGGGGGTGGTTACGGAAGCGTTCGCTAGGCCTCTGCTGTCCGGCGCGTTCATGGCCCGATCCACCGTCCTCGACTCGCGCCTACCGAGGTGGTCCCGGCAGGGTGGCCCGAGAGTGCACCCCGCGTGCGCGGTTCCGCTCCCCCCTCTTGGGGACCCCCCTCGTGGGTACACTCGCGACACGGAGACGCAAGGTCAGCCACGATGGGGAAGTGAGATGACCGAAGTTGCTCCCACTCCGGCGGCGCTGCCGCCGCATGTGGTGGAACGTGCCGATGTACGTGCGGCCATCGCTGCCCATGACTTCGGGGAGGTCTTCAGGCTCGCCCGGCAGCACGGGAAGATCAGCTACGCCAAGATCGCTGAGGCTGTCGGCTACAAGCGCGAGCACATCGGCAAGATGGCCCGGCCTGAAATCGACGGTAAGGGCGCCCGCCCCCGGGTCACGCAGCACCGCAAGATCCTTGAAGTGGTGGACGCACTGCGCATCCCCGGCCACCTCGCCGGACTCACTCCACGCCCATGGGAACTGGAGCGCAGCTCGAACGCCTCTCCGTCGGTAGATCCGAGCACCCTGCTGGCACGTGGGGGCGCCGGACTGTGGGACGTGGCGGAGCTGCTCCGGCGGACAGAGATGTCCGACATCAACAGCGCGGCCCTGGAGTCGATCGAGCAGGGCATCGACCAACTGGCACGCGCGTACCCCTATGCCGACGCCGACCATCTGCACGCGCGCACCCGCAACGGACTCCAGTACGTCACCAAGCAACTCGAAGGCCGGATGACCCTGCGCCAGCACGGGGAACTCCTCGTCGACGCAGGGTGGTTGTTCCTGCTGAACGCGTGCGTCCAGTACGACCGAGGCCAGCGGGAGGCCGCCGACCTGAGCAAGGCCGCAGCACTGAGGATCGGCGACGAGGCCGGCCACGGTGAGATCAAGGCGTGGGCGTGGGAGATCGAGGCCTGGTTCGCCCTCACGCAGAGCCGCTGGCAGGACATGATCGACGCTGTCGAAGCCGGGCACGCGGCTGACCAGACCCATTCCGTCGGCGTGCAGCTATACGCCCATAAGGCGCGGGCCGCCGCACGCATGGGAGACGCCCGCCTGGTCCGTGATTCCTTGGACGCCGGGCGCGCGAGGCTGGACCGTCTGCCGCGCCCGGACCACCCCGAGCATCACTTCATCATCGACCCCGACAAGTGGGACTTTTATGAGATGGATGCCTACCGCCTGCTCGGCGACGACGAGCGCGCCGCCAAGCACGCTCGGTCGGTAATTCGGATCAGTACAGGCCCCGATGGGACCGAGATCTCACCCATGCGAGCAGCCGAAGCCCGCCTCACGCTCGGAGTCTCCGCCGCCCGGATGGGGGACATCGAACAGGCAGTGGGCATGGGCGCTGCGGCGCTGGAAGCCGATCGTAAGTCGCTTCCCTCTTTGCTCCTGGTCGCCAACGAGCTGGACAAGGAACTCCGGTCCCGGTACCCGCGTGAGGCCGCTTCCCGCGATTTCCACGAACGCATCCTGACCATCACGCGAGGCCAGGCATCTCCAGAACTCCCGTTTTGAATCTTCCTGGCCCTATGTGACCTCGCCGCCAGTAGATACGCACGTGCACCACCACCCAAAATTCTGGCCAGGGTGCACGTGCGATACGTAGCGAGGAGTTAGTCCGGGGGCAACCATTACTGACGCTACGACATGACTGGCCACGTTCACCGCGAGCGCCACAACAAGCTGACACGGGGGATCACCCAGCAGGTCACTCGCCACGAGAGGCCTCACAAGACACTGCGACGGCTCTCACAGGTAGCCCTGAGCGTTCGCAGATGACGTGAGCTGCTGTAATGTTGTTGACGTTAGTGGGTACCCAATAAGGATTCTGGTACCACGAAGGGCCCGCCTGGCTCCTACCCCAGACAGGCCCTCCGCGCAGTTCACGAGCCCGGTCGAGCAAGAGACGATCGGGCTCGCTGCATTTGCAGCGGCCTGAACGTTCCGGCCGGGTGCTCGGGCGGCACTCAGGCGAGCTGAGCGAACTGTCCCGCCAGGGCGATGATCGCCACCAACAAGGTCACTACCGCTAAGCCGACCTGCCATTTCTCAGGGCCGGTCCACTTTTTGCGGCACTTCTCCACGCCGGAGCTCATCACACCACCTCCCTTCGCCCCCGAGCCGGTCTGGGTGGACCGGCTACCGACCCGTCGGTGTAGGTCGGACTCCTTCGAACTAGCTGATTTTTGCACCTAGTTCAGGGGAGGTTCAGTTCAGCAATGCTCATCATACCGGTCACCTCGAACACAGTGAGCCGACACACGTTCGCGCAGGTTAAAAGCGCCCTGAGGGACCATCGGAGGGAGAAGAAGCGGCTATCGAAAAACGGTCCACAATCGCGAAGTCAGCATGGTGGATCTATTCGCAGGCCCCGGTGGGCTCGAACTACGGCTCCACCTACTCAGATCATGTGCAGCAAGCGTGCCCCGCACCTGCGACGAATCCAGGTACGGGGCACGCTTACTTCGAGCCGAGCCGAGCCGAGCCGAGCCGAGCCGAGGCTACGGCTGGTCGGACAACGTACGTAGCAGTGTGCGGGGGCTGCCGACACGGCTGGGTGGTGAGCCTTCCGCAGCCTTCCGCTGTGAGAGCTATTCGCTCTTGGGCGCGGCTTGCTGCACGACCTCGAAGGACCAGACAGAAGACCCGCTCGCGGCAGGCTTCGGGCGGTCGCCGCCGCCCTGGTGGGCCGCCTTCATGGGGCCCTCCATCCACGCCTGGAACGACTCCTCGTCGCGCCAGCGGGTGTAGACGAGGTACTGATCTGTTCCTTCTACGGGGCGGAGGAGCTCGAACCACTCGAAGCCGTCCGAGTTCTCGACCGCGCCCGCGCGGGAGGCGAAGCGCTTCTCCAGGATTTCGCGCTGTTCGTCGGGGACGGTGAGGGCGTTGATCTTCACGATGCTCATGGCGCCATCCTGCCGTACGGGGGCGTCGGGAAGGCGTGAGCCCCGGGGTCCGGTCCCCGGGGCTCACGAGCGTGTCCTCACCGGCGCGTCACAGTCGCAGCAGGCGTTCGGCTGTTTCGCGGTAGTCGCGCAGGGCGAGGCGGAGCTGTTCCGTGTCGCCGGTGGGGGGTTCGACGGGCGGCGCGGCGCCCTCGGGGGGCGGGGGTGTGCCGGTGGGTGTGCCGGTCGGCGTGCCGGGGGTGCCGTCGGCCGGGAGGGACTGCCAGGTCGTGCGCAGGGTGCGGCGGCGTTCGGCGAGGGTGTGCGTCAGGTCGGCGATCGCCTCCTCCAGGACGCTGTCGGCGCTCTCGACGGCCGTGCGGGGGCTGTCGACGAAGCTGTTGACGGCGTTCTGGAGGCGCAGGGTCAGCTTGTCGCGCGCGTCGGGCGGATAGAGGGCGGACGCCTCAGCCATGCTGAACTCCCTTGTGAGTGATGCCGGTCGAGCGCTTGTGGGTGTCGTGCCGGTCGGTGGGTGCGGCGCCGGTGCCGGTGTCGGACCGCTGCTCCGCGACCAGGGCGTCGAAGAGCTCCCGCGCCTCGATCATGGCGGCACGCATCTCCTCGGTACCGGCCGCGGCGTCGGACTCGGTGCCGGGCAGGGTGGCGCCCAGCGTGCCGGTCCGGCCCTTCTCGGAGCCCGTCGTGCCGAGGGCCGCCCGGTGCACCTTGCGGTAGCCGTGGACGTGGTGGGCGTGGTGCACGGAGAGCGCGTCGATCTGGTCCTCGTAGTGGCCCGCGTCCGGGAAGCCGCGGGCGCCGGCCAGCTCGGCGATCAGCCGGTCGGCCTCGGCCACCGCGTCACGGGGCGAGTCGACGAAGCGCTCCTGGGCGACGGTCCAGCGGGCCGCGTACTGCTCGCGCGCGGCGGGCTCCAACGGGCGCGTACGCAGGGAGCCGTGGCGCTTCACGCGCTCGCCGAGGTCGCGTTCGGCGGCCTTCGCGTCACCGTCGTGCCGGGCGACCGCGCGGTCGTACTCGGGTCCGAAGCGGCGCTTGAGACCACGCGTGCCGCCCGCGCCCCGCTTGCTGTTCATCACGGCCATGGCACCGACGGCAAGGACGGCGACGACGACCACGATCAGAGCGATGATCAGGACTGTGGACATGAGTGGGTGCCTTCTCGCTCGGGGATCGGCCTCGGGCGCGAGACCCGGTGGGCCTCGGCACCCGTACCCCGGAACGAGTTGCCCGGAATCGGTCCGCCAAACGGACCGGGCGGCGGCGTGCACGGCGTCGTGCGCCCAGGCCGGGTGGCACTTAGGATGCGGCAGCGCGCGAAACCCCGACCGGGCTCGCGCCGCCGCGAGTTGAAGGGACGTATCCACGTGCTGGAGCTGACCATGGCCGCGGTGTCCGGGGCGGACGCGGGTGCGGGGGCCACCGCAGGCATGTTCATGGCGGAGGCGCCGAGTGAGCCGGGCGCCGTGCTGCGCGTCGGGCGCGACCGCAACGTGTGCCGTCTCGTGACGCCCGACGACTGGCTCTTCGTCTCCCGTACGCACCTGGAGTTCCGCTGCGGGCCCGACGGCACGTGGTCCGTCAGCTGGCTGCGCGGCTCGAACCCCGACCCGGCCTCCGAAGTGCGGCTGGTCTCCGAGGGGGCGGCGCGGTTCCTCACGTACGGGGGGACCGCGCCGCTCGCCCGGGGCGGCTCGGGCGAGGTCGTCATCAAGGACAGGTCGGGGCCGCGGAGCTTGAACGTGGGGTATTTCCACGAGGGGTGAGGGCGCCTCGGGGGAGGCGGGCGGCGCGGCTCCGTCAGGCCAGTACGCGGGCCAGCGCGAACCCGTCGTACCCCTTCGTGCCCACCGTCTGCACCGCCGTGGCGCTCAACCTGGGGTGCTCCGCCATGAGTTCCAGCGCGGCCCGGGTGCCGACCACGTTCGGGTCGGTGCTGGTGGCGTCGGTGACCGCGCCGCCCCGTACGACGTTGTCGAGGACGATCAGGCTGCCGGGGCGGGTGAGTTCGAGCGCCCACTCCACGTAATGCCGGTTGTTGGCCTTGTCGGCGTCGATGAAGACGAGGTCGAACGGCTCGGGGTGCGCGGTGTGCTCGGCGCCGAGTGCCGTGAGCGAGTCGAGCGCGGGGCCGACGCGGACCTCGACGGTCTTGTCGAGCCCGGCGCGGGCGAGGTTGCCGCGGGCCACGTCGGCGTGTTCGGGGCGGAATTCGAGGGTGATGAGGCGGCCGTCGGCGGGCAGGGCGCGGGCCAGCCAGATGGTGCTGTAGCCGCCGAGGGTGCCGATCTCCAGGATGCGGCGGGCGCCCTGGAGCTGGGCGAGGAGGTGGAGCAGCTTGCCCTGGTTGGGGGCGACGTTGATGTGCGGCAGGCCGGCCGCGTCGCTGTCGCGCAGGGCGGCGGTGAGGGCCTCGTCGGCCGGGGCGAGGAGGTCGGTGAAGTAGGCGTCGACGGAGTTCCACTGCTGCTGGTTCATGCGGCTCACGCGTTCCCTTCGACTGTCTAGTTAGTTTCGCTAATGAGCCTACGGGGGGAGCGGCGGATTGTCAGTGGCGGCTCGCAAACTGGGCTGCCCCGACGGACGTCAGCGCGCCTCGCGCAGAGCCGTCGCCTCCGCCTCCGTCTCCACCGCCGGAGGCGAACCCGGCAGCGGCCTGCGGGCCGATTCCGTCAGGTACCAGACGGCGATTCCGCCGATCACGGCCGCCGCCATCATGTAGTACGCGGGCATCATCTTGTTGCCCGTCGCGCCGATCAGCGCCGTCACGATCAGCGGTGTCGTACCGCCGAAGACCGAGACGGAGATGTTGAAGCCGATGGAGAGGGAGCCGTAGCGGATCTTCGTCGGGAAGAGGGCCGGGAGGGTCGACGGCATCGAGGCCGTGAAGCAGACCAGGAGCAGGCCGAGCGCGCCGAGGCCGAGGGCGATCGCCCACAGCGAGCCCTCGCGGATGAGGAGCAGGGCGGGGATGGAGAGTGCGAAGAAGCCGACGCAGCCCGCGGCGATCACCGGGCGGCGGCCCACCCGGTCCGTGAGCGCGCCCATGAAGGGCTGGACGCACATCATCAGCGCCATGACGGCCAGGATGACGAGCAGGCCGTGCGTCTCGTCGTACTTCAGCTCGCTGGTCAGGTAGCTGGGCATGTACGAGAGCAGCATGTAGTCCGTGACGTTGAAGACGAGGACCAGGCCCATGCAGAGGAGGAGGGCCTTCCACTGGCCCGTGACCATGTCGCGCAGCCGCACCTTCGCGCGCGACTGCTCGTCCTTGTGCGCCTTCTCCAGCTCCGCTGCGAACGCCGGGGTCTCCTCCAGCTTCATCCGCAGGTAGAGGCCGATGAGGCCCATCGGACCCGCGATCAGGAACGGGATGCGCCAGCCCCAGGAGAGGAGGTCGTCGGTGGACAGGAGCGCGGTCATCAGGGTGACCAGGCCCGCGCCGCCGATGTAGCCCGCAAGGGTGCCGAACTCGAGCCAGCTCCCGAGGAAGCCGCGCTTCTTGTCGGGCGCGTACTCGGCGATGAACGTGGAAGCGCCCGCGTACTCGCCGCCGGTGGAGAAGCCCTGCACCAGACGGGCGAGGAGGAGCAGGACGGGGGCCCAGACGCCGATCGCCGCGTACGACGGGATCAGGCCGATCGCGAACGTGCCCGCCGCCATCATGATCATGGTCAGCGCGAGGACCTTCTGGCGGCCGATGCGGTCGCCGAGCGGGCCGAAGACCATGCCGCCGAGCGGGCGGATCAGGAAGGCCGCGGCGAAGGCGCCGAAGGTGGAGAGCAGCTGGGCCGTCGGGTTGCCCGAGGGGAAGAAGACCTTGCCGAGCGTCACGGCGATATAGCTGTAGACGCCGAAGTCGAACCACTCCATCGCGTTGCCGAGGGCCGCCGCCTTCACCGCGCGCTTCACCATCGCGGGGTCGGTGACGGTGACGTCCGGGGCGGCCGCTTCCCCACCCGCCCCGGGGCGGCGTCCCGCCGAGGACAGCGGGGTCTGCGAAGGCTCGGGCTTGCGTAGTGCGACGGGTGTGGCGCTCGCCAAGGGTTCGCTCGCCTGCTCTCGATCGACGACAAGGATGAGGCCGCGCCCGGAAACCGGGGCGGCCCGAAAAGCGACCATAGGTGCAGGGGGCATCATTACGGTCGGTGTCCGATTGGCCGCAGAGCGCGCGGAAACCGCTTCTGTCCAGGTCAAACGGTGTTTCCGCAGGTGGCGGGGATAAGGCGCCTTTGTGATCTATGTCGCTGCTCGGGCCGGGAACCACGCGCCGGGGCTGGAGGAGTCATCCTGGGGTTGGGGTTCCGCAACTCCGTAGGGGTACCCCGGTGGCACACCGATGCCGGGAGGCCGATAGAAATCGATGTGGCTGCCAGGTGAAACGGTGGTTGCGTGCGTCTCACAACAGGGCGCGGAATCTCTACGGGCCGTACGCGGGCCCTGCACGGAACGGGCCGTACGCGGGCCCTGCACGGACACGCGGGTCCCACAAGGGCGCGCGTGCCCCTCACGGACAGGCGGGCCCCGCACGGACAGGGGCCGCACAGATGACGGACGGGGCGGGAGGGCCGACGGCGCGTGGTGAACTTCGAGCACAGGGGACCGGGACCGGGCAATGCCTTGGGAGCGGGGCAGGCAGGTGACCCGGAGGCGCGGATCGGAGCGGCCAGGGTCGGCCTCTGGCTGATCGCCGCCGTCCTGGCCGTCCGGCAGGTGGCCGACGTCCTGCGCACCCCCAAGGGCGAACGGTTCACCGACCTGGACGCCTGGATCGGTCCCGAGGGCGTCCTGCACGTCAACGGCTCCTTCTACGACGCCGACAAGTTCACCGGGCCGCCCTTCGCGGGCCTCGTCCTCAAGCCGCTCTCGCGCGCGGGCGAACAGGCGCTCGGCTGGGCCTGGACGTTCGGCACGCTCGGCCTCGTCGTCGTGCTCGGCCTCGTCGCGGCCCGCGCCCTGCCGCAGCCCGTCACCCGGCGCACCTCGCTGCTCGCCGCACCCGTGGCGATCAGCCTGCTCATCCTGTCGCTGCCGGTGCGCAACACCCTGCACCTCGGCCAGACCAGCATCCTGCCGGTCCTGCTCGTCCTGCTCGGCCTCTTCGCGGTCCGCGGCGAACGGGCCAGCGGCATCCTGACAGGCATCGGCGTCGCCCTGCAGCCGACCATGCTGCTCTTCGCCGGGCTGCTCTGGTTCACCGGCCGCAAGAAGGCCGCCGCGTCCACCGGCGCGGCCTTCGCCGTCTGCACCGCCCTCACCTGGGCGGCGATGCCGCACGACTCGTGGACGTACTGGATCCACCACTTCGCGGGAGCGGGCCTGGGCGTGGGGCCGGACGCCACCGCCAACCAATCGCTGCACGGCATGCTGCTCCGCTTCGGCCTGGAGGGCCCGCTGGAAACGGGGCTCTTCATCGCCCTGAGCCTGGCCCTCGTCTACGTGGGGCTGCGCCGCGCCGTGCGGTACGCGAAGGACGGGCAGCTGCTCCTGGCCGTCGCGATCACCGGCTGTGTCGTGGTCGCGGTGTCGTCGACGACCTGGCAGCACCAGCTCCTGTGGGTGCTCTTCGCGGTGGTCGGCCGGGTCGGCAAGCGCCGCTCCGACCGCTACATGTGGCCGGTGGCCGTCGTCCTCGTGTCGACGCTGCCCGCCAAGATGATGCTGCCGAACATGCCGGTCACCGAGCCGATCCGGGACAACGTCGTGCTGATCGCGGCGCTCGCCGCGGCCGCCGTCGTGCCGTTCCTCTCCCGGTCGCACCCGCAGTACCGCGGCCCCATCCCCACGGAGTACGCCGAGCCCGTCCCGGCGCGCTGGAGCCGGGTACCGCTCGTGCCGTTCTGGCGGCGCGTCCTGACCCGCCCGAACCTCCTGCTCGAACTGCTCCTGATCCGCGTCGGCTACTCCGCGTACCAGCAGGTCAGGCTCGCGGCGACGGGCGGCACGATCTCCGGCGGCCGGGCCACCGCCGAGCAGCACGGCGAACAGGTCCACTCGATCGAGCAGTTCCTCCACATCGACCTGGAGCGCTGGTTCAACCACCTGACGGCGCGGACCGGGTGGATGGAGGACTTCTTCAACTTCTACTACACGTCGTTCCACTTCGTGGTGCCGCTGACCGTCCTCGGCGTCCTGTACGTCCGTCGGCCCGCCGACTACCGCTGGGCGCGCTCCGCGCTCGGCTTCGCGACGGTCCTCGCGCTCATCGGCTTCTGGGCCTATCCGCTCGCCCCGCCGCGCCTGATGCCGGGCCTCGGCTTCATCGACACCGTGCACGGCGTGCAGGACTTCACACAGCCGGACTACGGCACGCTGACCCAGCTCACCAACCAGTACGCGGCGATGCCCTCGCTGCACTTCGGCTGGTCCCTGTGGTGCGGTCTGGTCATCGCGGTCGTCGCGCCCCGGTGGTGGATGAAGGCGCTGGGCCTGGTCCACCCGTTCTTCACGGTGTCCGCGATCGTGGGCACCGGCAACCACTGGGTGCTCGACGCGGTGGGCGGTGCGGCCGTGGTGGGCGCGGGCTTCGGCCTGACCTATCTGCTCTCCGGGCCCCGGGTGCGCCAACCGCTGAGGGTGGCCACGGGCGCGGAGCCGCTCAGCAAACTGCCGGAGCCGGTCAGCGGCACGCCGCAGGACGACCCCGCGAACGACCGTAGCCGGAGCTGATCTCGTAGGTGCCCGGCGCGGGTACCGAGAGGCGCGTGAACTCGCCGTGCCGCTTCAGGCAGGCGCCCTCCGCCCGGAGCCACGGCGAGTACACGAGGCGCAGGGTCACCGAGCCCCGCTTGGGGACCCGTACCACCACGTTCGACCCGGTGGAGCGCACGACGGCGGCGGGCTCGGAGACCAGCGGCACCGGGTTCTTCACCCGGAAGATCTGCCAGTGCGCGTCGCTCCACACCGGCTCCAGCCACTTCGGACGGCCCGCCACCAGCTCCGCCTCGTCCTCGGCGAAGCCGTCCGGCTTGCCCGAGGGCAGCACCACGTACCCGACGGCCCACTTGTCGAGCCACTTGCGGTAGGTGGCCCCCGAGAACGAGCCGTCGTAGAAGAGGCGGCCGCGCTCGATGTCGAGCTGGCGGTTCCAGCCGCGCGCCATGTTCACGTACGGGGCGAGGGCGGTGGCCTCGCGGTGGTTGCGGGTCGGGACGACCTCGACGCGGGTGCGGTTGGCCTCAAGGCGCTCCAGTTCCCGCACCACGCCGTGGGTGTCGACCGCCCACTTCGGCACCTTCGTGGAGACCGCGAGGTCGTCGACGGTCTTCTGCGTCACCCAGGCCGAGGAGAGCACGAGCGCCACGGTCAGCGCGACCCGGCGCGCCCGGGACAGGCCGGGCACGAGCAGGGCGGCGAGCAGCAGGGCGGGGCCGACCAGCTCCGCGAGCCGTTCGACGTTGGTGCCGATGGGGGATGCGATGAGATACGTGAGGACGGTCCCGACCGCGTAGACGCCGGCGCCCCACCGCAGCACCCGCCACTGGCGCGGCCCCGCCAGGATGAGGGCCAGGCTGAACAGCACGGGTGGGAAGATCCGGTCGAACGGCATCAGGTGCTCGCCGGTGAAGGGGAAGAGCACCGTGGTCACCGCCACGACCACGACGGGCGGCAGGATCAGCGTCGCCGCCCGTGCCCAGTCGCGTACGAAGAAGTAGCCCGCGCCCGCCACGACGAGGAAGAGCCCCGCGACCGGGGAGCCCATGGTGGCGAGCGCCGCGCACACCACCGCGACGATCACGCGCCGCTTCCCCACGAGGGCCAGACAGGCCGCGAGGCCGAAGGCGAGGCCGAGGGCGAACGTCGTGCGCCCGGAGGCCACGTTGCACCAGATCGCGAGGGAGGCGAGGACCGCGGGCCAGAGCGGTCTTCGGATGCCGGTGCGCTCGATCAGGGCGGCGACCAGCCAGGCGCCCGCGACACCGGAGAGCACCGTCACGGTCCGCACGCCGAGCGCGGCCATCAGATACGGCGAGATCAGGCTGTAGTTGGCGGTGTGCATGCCGCCGTACCAGAAGAGGTTGTACGCGGCCGTGCCGTGCTCGGAGGCGAATCTGGCCCAGGCCTCCTGCGCCGCGAGGTCGCCGCCGCCGGTGGCGAGGAACGCCACCCAGACGGCGTACAGCGGAAGGGTGGGGACGGTGGCGAGGAGCGGCACGCGAAAGCGCCGCAGGAACGGGCGGAGGGGAGCGTTCCGGCCGGTGGACGCACTGCCGGGCGGGGAGAGCGAGACATCGGCAGAGACCACGGCCACCGTTTCCGTTCGAGTCCAGGGGAGGCAAGGTTCACTTCTCAGGACGCTACGTGCAACGGAAACGTTGGTTCAGTAAACGTGATTGACCTGATAGGTCGCCTCTGGGCTGGCTGGGCCGCGCCGGGGGGAGGCAGGGGCGCGGGCGTGAGAAGGGCGCCCCTGCCTCCCTGGAGGCGGTCTGGAAGCGGGTCAGCCGGTGCTGACCTGTAGTTCCTTGACGCCGTTGAGCCAGGCGGAGCGGAGCCTGCGCGGGTCGCCGGTCAGGTGCAGGCCGGGCATGGCGTCGGCGACCGCGTTGAAGATGAGGTTGATCTCCAGGACGGCGAGGGACTTGCCGAGGCAGAAGTGCGGGCCGCCGCCGCCGAAGCCGAGGTGCGGGTTCGGGTCGCGGGTGACGTCGAACTTCTCCGGTGATTCGAACACGTCGGGGTCGTGGTTGGCCGAGGAGTAGAAGATGCCGACCCGGTCGCCCTTCTTGATCCGCGCACCCCCGAGCTCGGTGTCCTGCGTGGCCGTGCGCTGGAAGGAGACCACCGGCGTCGCCCACCGCACGATCTCCTCGGCGGTCGTCGCGGGGCGCTCGCGCTTGTAGAGCTCCCACTGGTCCGGATGGGTGAGGAAGGCGTGCATGCCGTGGGTGATGGCGTTCCGGGTGGTCTCGTTGCCGGCGACGGCGAGCAGGATCACGAAGAAGCCGAACTCGTCGGAGGAGAGGTTGCCCTCGTCCTCGGCCGCCACCAGTTGGCTGACGATGTCCTTGGCGGGGCACTCCTTGCGGGCCGCGGCGAGGTTCATCGCGTAGGAGACGATCTCCATCGCGGCCTCGGCGCCGACTTCTTCGGTGATGGCGTACTCCGGATCGTCGTACGCCGCCATCTTGTTGGACCAGTCGAAGATCTTGGAGCGGTCCGCCTGGGGGACGCCGATCAGCTCGGCGATGGCCTGTAGCGGCAGCTCGACGGCGACGTTCGTCACGAAGTCGAAGGAGCCGTCGGGGCCCGCGTTCGCCAGGGCCGTCTCGACGATGGAGGCGGCGCGGGTGCGCAGCGCGTCCTCCAGGGAGCGGATGGCGCGCGGGGTGAAGCCGCGCTGCACGATCTGGCGGACCCGGGTGTGCTCGGGCGGGTCCATGTTCAGCATGATCATCTTCTGGACTTCGATCTGATCACGGGTGATCGTCTCGTTGAAGCGGATGATCGCGGTGTTCAGGTTGGAGGAGTACAACTCGGGGTGCGTGGAAACGTACTTGACGTCCTCGTGCCGCGTGACGGCCCAGTAGCCCGCGTCGTCGTAACCGGATATCCGCGGCGGCTGGGTGACCCAGCGCACCGGTTCCGTCTGCCGCAGCTGTGCGAACTCCGGCAGGGGCACGCGGTCTTGGAGCAGGTCGGGGTCGGTGAAGTCGAACCCGTCGGGCAGCGCTGGACAGGTCATCGGCAACTCCAGGCGTGGGCATGGTTCTGACGGTCCATCAGGGCAGCTCGCTCGAAAGGTAGTAACGGGTTCTACAAGAGGCAAGGCCCGCGGCGGGTCCGGTTGCGTGCGGGTCCTGGGCAAGATGCGTGCAAGACCCTTGCGGGGGCGGGGTTCGGCTCAGCAGACTGCTGCACGGAACTAGAACGCGTACTAGTTCTACCCGCGAGCCGCCGGGACGGCTCGCGGGGCGTGGAGGGAGAGGACGAGCCCATGGCCGCGGAACCCGTCATCGTCGAAGCAGTACGCACGCCCATCGGCAAGCGCGGAGGTGCGCTCGCCAATCTCCACCCCGCCTATCTGCTCGGTGAGACCTATCGCGAACTCCTCGGGCGCACCGGCATCCACGCCGACTGCGTCGAGCAGATCGTCGGTGGCACGGTGACGCACGCCGGGGAGCAGTCCATGAACCCGGCGCGCACCGCCTGGCTCGCGATGGGACTGCCGTACGAGACCGCGGCGACCACCGTCGACTGCCAGTGCGGCTCCTCGCAACAGGCGAGCCACATGGTCGCCAACATGGTCGCGGCCGGGGTCATCGACGTCGGCATCAGCTGCGGCGTCGAGGCGATGTCGCGGGTGCCGCTCGGCTCGGGCTCCAAGCACGGGCCCGGCAAGCCCTTCCCCGACGAGTGGAACGTCGACCTGCCCAACCAGTTCGAGGCCGCCGAGCGCATCGCGCGCAAGCGCGGCCTCACCCGCGAGAACGTCGACTCGCTCGGCCTCATCTCGCAGGAGCGGGCGGCCGTCGCCTGGGCCGAGGAACGCTTCAAGCGCGAGACGTTCGCCGTGCAGGTGCCCACCACGGAGGAGGAGCAGTCCGCGGGGCAGGGCATGTGGCGGCTCGTCGACCGCGACGAAGGGCTGCGCGACACCACGATGGAGGGCCTCGGCCGCCTGAAGCCGGTGATGCCGACCGCCGTGCACACGGCGGGCAACTCCTCGCAGATCTCGGACGGCGCGGCGGCCCTCATGTGGGCGTCCAAGCGGATGGCGCGGGCGCTGAAGCTGAAGCCGCGGGCGCGGATCGTCGCCCAGGCCCTTGTCGGCGCCGATCCGCACTTCCACCTCGACGGGCCGGTCGACGCGACGCGCGCGGTGCTCGGCAAGGCGGGGATGTCCCTGAAGGACATCGACATCGTGGAGATCAACGAGGCGTTCGCGTCCGTGGTGTTGAGCTGGACGCAGGTCTTCGGGCAGGACCTGGAGAAGGTGAACGTGAACGGGGGCGCCATCGCGCTCGGGCATCCCGTGGGGGCGACGGGGGCGCGGTTGATCGCGACCGCGCTGCACGAACTGGAGCGCAGGGACAAGGAGTTCGCGTTGGTGACGATGTGTGCGGGGGGTGCGGTGGCTACGGGGACGATTTTGCAGCGGCTGTAGCGGGGCCGGGGCTCGGTCTGTCACCGGCTTCGCCGAGTTCGTCCCTCAAACGCCGGACGGGCTGGATTGGTGGTCGTAGGTACACCCCCTCGTGGGGGGTCTCTCGGATATCGTCCGCGCGGCCCGCTTCGTAGCGTTTCCGTATGACCACTATGACCAACTCGACTCGCCACCAAGCCCGTTCCGTACGACGAGGAGCCCTCGCCCTCGCCACCCTGATGCTCGGTGGGCTCGTCGCCGCGCCTGCCGTTCAGGCGGCGGAGACGGCGCCGTCCGCTGGGCGGGGGGACCTCCTGCACGTCACGCCCGTCGCCGACCTGAGCCGCGCCGAGGTCGCCGCGTTCCTCGCGGAGGGGAAGTTCGCCACCGGCACCGTGCGGTACGGGGTGACGGCGTACCGCCTCACCTATCGCACCGTCGACGTGCACGGGCAGGCCACCACCGCCACCGGCCTGTTCGTGCTGCCCAAAGTCTCCGGCGGGCGGAGCCTCGGCCTCGTCTCCGACACCCACGGCACCATGGTCCACCGCGACTACGCGCCCTCCGTGGCCGAGGACTCCGGGCGCCTGAGCCCCTACCTCCACGCCGCCGCGGGCAAGGCCGTCGCCGCCCCGGACTACCTCGGGCTCGGCAAGGGCCCCGGCACCCACCCGTACATGGACACGCGCTCGGCGGTGACGGCCTCCGCGGACATGCTGCGGGCGTCGCGCAGCGCGGCGGACCGGCAGGGGCGGGCGCTCTCCGGCGATCTGTACCTCACCGGCTTCTCGCAGGGCGGGCAGGTGGCGATGGCGCTGGCCCGGGAGTTGAAGGGAGGAAAATCCGGGTTCACGACGCGGGCCGTCGCCCCGGTCAGCGGGCCCTACGACCTCTCCGGCGAAGAGATGCCCGCCCTCGACGACGGCCGGGTCAACGGCACTAGCGGCGTCTTCTACCTCTCGTACTTCCTGGTGGCCCAGAACCGGCTGCACCCGATCTACAAGGATCCCTCCGAGGCGTTCCGCGCCCCCTACGCGGACCGGGTGGAGAAGCTCTTCGACGGTCGGCACAGCGAGGAGGAGGTCATCGGCGCGCTCCCCGGATCGGTGAAGGAACTGATCACGCCCTCCTTCTATGAGCGGCTCAAGCACCCTACGGGCGGTCTGAAGGAGACGCTGGCCGCCAATGACGGCTCCTGCGACTGGAAGCCGCGGGCTCCCGTCCGCCTCTACGCGGCCCGCGGCGACACCGACGTGCCCATCGGGAACGCCCGCAGCTGCGCGGCGGACCTCGCCGGGCACGGCGTGCGGGCGCCCGTCATGGACCAGGGCGGCGTGCCGCACATGGAGTCGGTCGCGAAGGCCGCGCCGAAGATCGCCCGGTGGTTCGCCTCGATGCCCTGAGTCGGGCCCGAACGTACGATTCAGTCCGCGCACGCGAAAGAGGCGGCAACCCCTTCTGCAGGGGCTGCCGCCTCTTTCGGTGCTGCGGTGGCCGGTGGCCGGGTGGCCGGGTGGCTGCGGCTCAGTACCAGCCGTTGGCCTGCCAGTGGTTCCAGGCGCCGACCGGGCTGCCGTAGCGCTCGTTCATGTACTTCAGACCCCACTCGATCTGGGTCTCCGGGTTGGTCTTCCAGTCGGCGCCCGCCGAGGCCATCTTCGAGCCGGGCAGGGCCTGGACCAGGCCGTACGCGCCGGACGAGGAGTTGCTCGCGCTCGCGTTCCAGCCGCTCTCGTGCGAGACGATCTTGTCGAACGCGGCGAACTGGGCCGGGTCCGTGATCTTCTTCTTGGCGATCGCCTTGGCGGACGTGGGAGCGGCGGCGTGGGCGGCGGCCGGGGCGGCGGCCTTCGTGGTGGTCGGGGTGGCTGCCTGAGCGGGGGCCGCGGCGAAGACCATGCCGGAAGCGGCGGCGGCGACGAGGCCGCCGGTGATGGCCTTCTTCGGGGAAGCGATGCGGCGGATGAGCGAGGCGGACACAGAGGACCTTCCGGTGGGGGACGGGGCGGCGCGGTGCACGTCGTGGAACGTGGGGGACATGCGGCGGCGCCGCGTCCCTGAGGGGTCGTCGGCGCCTTGCGACTCATCCACAGAAACAGCCGACCCCGGGTGGATGCAATGTCCGTATTTACTAGTGGAAGTCGCATCTGTGACGAACGTCCGTCGTGTGACGTGGCTCTCAATGCGCAGGTCGGAGCGCGTTTTGGTGTGGGCACGCCAAGATGTGGAGCTACGGCCTCGCCTAGTAGAGGACCAAAGACCTGTGGGCCGCCTCACCCCGACGGGACCCCGATGTGACGCTGGGTCGCGGCCCGCCTACGGCTTCGGGGCCTCGAATGTGACGGGCGCCTCGAACGCCGCCCGGCGCGTGGCCCGGCGCAGCGCCTTCAGGACGGCGGGCCCGAGCGCCAGGCTCAGCAGGACCGTGACGACGGCCCGCGGCAGGTCCCAGCCGAGCGAGGTGGCCAGGCAGTACGCGATGAAACGGCCGAGGTTGTCCACGAGGGGGTCGCCCGGCACGAAGGAAACGCCGGTGGCCAGACCGCCGAGGTAGGGCCAGCCCTGCAGATTCATCACCGTGCCGTACAGCACGGAGGACACCGCCCCGTAGGCCGCGAGCAGCCACAGCTCGCGGCGGCCCCGCAGCGTGTCGGGCCCCGGCAGCAGCCCGGCGCCCATGCAGACCCAGCCCATCGACAGCATCTGGAACGGCATCCACGGCCCGACACCGCCGGTGAGCAGCGCCGAAGCGAACATCGACACGGCCCCGAGCACGAACCCGAAACCCGGACCGAGCACCCGCCCGCTCAGCACCATCAGGAAGAACATCGGCTCGATGCCCGCCGTCCCCGCGCCCAGCGGCCGCAGCGCGGCACCCGCCGCGGCGAGCACCCCCAACATCGCGATCGCCTTCGCGTCGAGCCCGACGTCCGCGATGGTCGCCACCACCACGGCGAGCAGCAGCGGAAGCAGCGCCGCGAACAGCCAGGGCGCGTCCTGCGCGTGCTGGGCGAGGCCGGAGTTGCCGCCCGCGAGCAGCGGCCACCCGAAGGCGACCACCCCGACGGCGCTGACCAGCGCGAGCGCGGCGATCGAGCGGCGGCCCAGGCGGATGGGGCGGGCCTGCGCCTTCGCGACGGCCGTCACGACGACTCCTCCCCGCCCGCGTCACCCGCGTCAATGGCCCGCCGCACCTGCGCGACCGTCAGCCACTCCTGCGGCGCAAGGACCTTCGTGACCTGCGGCGCGAAGGACGGCGACGACACCACGATCTCCTCGGTGGGGCCGTCCGCGACGATCTCGCCGTCCGCGAGGATCACCACCCGGTGGGCGATCTCGGCGGCCAGCTCCACGTCGTGCGTGGCAAGGACGATCGCGTGCCCCTCGGCTGCGAGCCCCCGCAGGATCGTGACCAGGCGGGACTTGGCCGCGTAGTCGAGGCCGCGGGTCGGCTCGTCCAGGAGCAGCAGGGGCGGCCGGGCGGTCAGGACGATCGACAGGGCGAGCGCGAGGCGCTGGCCCTCGGAGAGGTCCCGCGGATGCGTGTCGTCCGCGATGCCGGGCAGCAGTTCGCCGACCAGGGCGCGGCACGTCCCGGGCGGCGCGTCCGCGTCATGGTCGGCGGCCACGCACTCGGCGGCCACGGTGTCCGCGTAGAGGAGGTCGCGCGGCTCCTGCGGGACCAGGCCCACGTGCCGGATCAGCCGGCGCGGGGGCGTGCGGTGCGGGACCGCGCCGCCGACGCGGGCCGTGCCCGAGGTGGGTTCGAGCAGGCCGACCAGGGTGGACAGGAGGGTCGACTTCCCGGCGCCGTTGCGGCCCATCAGGGCGACGGTCTCGCCGGGCACGAGGGTCAGGTCGACGCGGCGCAGCGCCTCGACGCGGCCGCGGCGCACGGCGAGGCGTTCGACGGACGCGGACGGTGTCTCCTCGGGCGTACGTTCCTTGCGCAGCCGGGACCGGCGGCCGGGCGTCCGCTCCGCGGCAGGCGCGGCAGGCGCGGCGGCCCCGGTCTCCCGGGGCGGGACCGCGTCGGCGAGCCGCTCGCGCAGCGCGCCCGCCCTGCGCCGCGCGTCGCGCACCGTCAGCGGCAGCGGCGACCAGCCCGCGAGGCGGCCGAGCGCGACCACCGGGGGGAACACGGGGGAGCGGGCCATCAGCGCGGCCGGATCGCCGAGCACCGGCGGCTCGCCGGGCGCGCCGATCAGCAGTACCTGGTCCGCGTACTGCACGACCCGCTCCAGGCGGTGCTCGGCCATCAGGACCGTGGTGCCCAGGTCGTGGACGAGCCGCTGCAGCACGGCGAGGACCTCTTCGGCGGCCGCCGGGTCGAGCGCGGAGGTCGGCTCGTCCAGGACGAGGACCCGCGGATGCGGGGTGAGCACGGAACCGATGGCGACGCGCTGCTGCTGGCCGCCGGAGAGGGTCGCGATGGGGCGTTCGCGCAGGTCCGCGAGGCCGAGCAGGTCGAGGGTCTCCTCGACGCGGCGCCGCATCACGTCCGGGGCGAGGCCCAGCGACTCCATGCCGTACGCGAGCTCGTCCTCGACCGTGTCCGTCACGAAGTGCGAGAGGGGGTCCTGGCCCACCGTGCCGACGACGTCGGCGAGTTCGCGCGGTTTGTGCGTACGGGTGTCGCGGCCCGCCACGGTCACGCGGCCGCGCAACGTGCCCCCGGTGAAGTGCGGCACGAGCCCGCTCACCGTGCCGAGCAGAGTCGACTTGCCGACTCCGGACGGGCCGACCAGCAACACCAGCTCACCCTCGGGCACGGCGAGATCGACCCCGCGCACGGTGGGCGCGGCCGCCCCGTCATAGGTCACCGAGACGTCCTCGAAACGGATCATGAGGTCTCCTCGGGAGGGGTGGGGGAGGCGGCCGTACGCCAGGCCGCGGGGGAGGGCTTCTCCGCGGGGGCGGGCTGATGCGGGCCGGGTCGGCCCGGTGATGTCGGCTCGGGCGGTGTCGGCTCGGGCGGTGTCGGTGCCGCGAACGCCGGGAGCAGGCCGAGCAGGATCGCCGCCGCGGGCCACAGCGGCAGCGCCGGTGCGGTCAGGGGGACGACTCCGGGGTGCAGGGCGGCCGGGTCGGACGACGCGGCCCAGATCATCAGGCCCGCCACCGCCGCCCCGGACCCGGCGACCAGCCAGGCGCGCACGCCCCACGGGTCGGGCCGGTAGCGGGTGCGCACCGAGCGGCGGCCGCCGAGTCGCAGGCCCGTGAGTGCGGCGACGAGGCCGACGGCCAGTACGGGCAGTCCGTAGGTGGCGCCCTGCGCGGTCAGCAGTCCGTACGTTCCGACGCAGACGCCCATCAGGCCCCCGAGCGTCAGCACGGTCGTCGCCCTGCGCACCCCGGCGGGGACGGGAGCCGTGCGGCCGAAGCCGCGCGCGTCCATCGCGGCGGCCAGCGCGACCGACCGCTCAAGGGCGCCTTCCAGCACCGGGAGCCCGACCTGCAGCAGTCCGCGTACGCCCTTGTCGTGGCGCCCGCGGAGTCGCCGGGCGGCCCGCAGCCGCTGCACGTCGGTGATGAGGTTCGGCGCGAAGGTCAGCGCCACGACGACGGCGACCCCGACCTCGTACAGCGCGCCCGGCAGCGACTTGAGCAGCCGCGCCGGGCTGGCCAGCGCGTTCGCGGCGCCGACGCAGATCAGCAGCCCGGCAAGGCGGATGCCGTCGTAGAGCGCGAAGGCCAGGCCCTCGGCGGTGACCCGGCCGCCGATGCGCACACCCTTGGCCCAGTCGGGCAGCGGCACCTCGGGCAGCGTGACGACGGTGTGCGTGCCGGGGATCGGCGAGCCGAGCACGATCGCGAAGACGAGCCGGATCGCGATGACCACGAGCCCCAGTTTCACGAACGCGCCGTACGACTTCGCCCACGGCGCCGAGGTCCGCCGCGCCGCCACCACATAGCCCGCGACGCCGATCAGCAGTCCGATCAGGAGCGGGTTGGTCGTGCGGGACGCGGCGGTGCCGAGGCCGATGGCCCACACCCACCAGGCACCCGGGTGCAGGGCGTTGCTCCGGTGCGCCTCGGGGGCGAGGCGGCGCCGCAGGAGGCCGGGCGCGCCGCTGCCGTGGTCCGTCATCGTGCCGTCCGAGTCCGAGTCTGTGTCTGTGTCCGGCGGCGTCAGCCGCGGCGGCGGCGGGACTGCCAGACCGCCGCACCGCCGAGCAGTGCGACGGCGGCGCCCCCGGCGATCAGGCCGAGTGAGGGACCGCCGTCGTCCTCGGAGTGGTCGGAGCCCGTGTCCGAGGCCGTCTCCTCGCGTGCGCTGCCGTCACCGGCGACCTGTTCGCCGCAGCCCGACTTCGGGTAGCCGTCGATGGCGCAGAGCAGGGCCTTGCTGTCGTAGCGCAGCGGTTTGGCGACGGAGGCGAGGGCCTCGGCGCTGGTGGCGTCCTCGGCGACCCGCGCGCAGGCGGTACGCGGCTTCGGCGGGTTCTCCCCGTCGGGCGCGTCGCCCGACGTGCCGAAGTCGACGACGAGCGCGACGCGCTTGCGGCCGTCCTCGGCCGGGGTGTCCGCGCAGATGTCCTTGAAGTCCGCGGCGCCGCGCGGCTTCGCGGCGTCCTTGGAGTCCTCGGAGACCGCGAACCGGAAGCCCTGCACGGCGCCGTCGTCGGGGCGGGCGGTGCCGGGACCCTGGCTGGCGTACGTCCACGCGCTGCCGTCCCGGTCCCAGAACGACCAGTAGCGGTACCCGGCGGCCTGGGCGGGCGCGGCCACGAGGAGGCCGACGACGGCGGCGACGAGCGCCCCGAGCATCAGCCGATCGCGCTGCCCGCGCCGCCCACGGCCTGGCGTCACAGCTGCTTCTTCTTGCGGTTGCCGCTGTACAGGAAGCCGATGCCGATGCCTGCGACCATGCCGACGCCGATGATCCACCAGACGCTGACGCCGCCGTCGTCGTCCTTCTTCTCGTCACTCTTCGACGCGGATGCGGAGTCCGCCGCGGACTGCGGGGCCGGACCCTGGGCGTTGAGCTGCTTGACGAGGTCGGCGCCGCCGAAGTCGCGGGGGTCCATACCGGCCGCGTTGGCGGCGAAGACCAGCTGGGCGTAGGCGGCGGGGCCGGACTGCTTCGCCCAGGCCGCGGAGTTCTTCGCGAGCCACTTGGCGGACTTCTCGGCCTGCTCCTGCTGCCCGGCGGCGGCGAGGGCGACCACGGCGTCCGCGGTGTTGCCCACGTCCGGCTGGTCGGTGGCGCCCGGCATCGCGGACATCAGGTGGTCCTCGGTCTTGCCGAGGGTGTCGAGGAGGTAGCCGGTGCCGTTGCTCGCGGCCTGTGCGGTGGTGTCCGGCTTCGCGCACTCGGGGGCGCCGGACGCGGCCTTCTTGGCGGGCGCGACGACGAGGCCGCGGCCGAGGCTGCCGAGCACACCGGCGGCGGTGGCGTCGGCGTTCGGCGAGAGCTTGCCGGACTTGGCGTCGGCGAGGCCGAAGGCGCCGCCGTCCTTGCCGCAGTCCATGGCGAGCTTCGGCAGCGCGTCGTAGGCGGACTTGCCGCCCTTGGACTTGGCGGACGCGGGGTTCTCACCGGCCGCGACGAGCGCGCCGATGACGATGCCGGTGGAGTTCGCGTCGGAGGGCATGCCGGGGTTGTAGCCCCAGCCGCCGTCCTTGTTCTGGACCGACTTCAGCCACTGGACGCTCTTGTCCACCGTCTTGTCCTGGCCGCCGAGCGCGGCGAGGGCCTGCACGGCGGCGGCGGTGGAGTTGCTGTCGACGGTGGTCTTGGAGTCGCACGGCTTGGCCGCGTCCGCGCGGAACGGCGCGAAGCCGCCGCTCGCGCACTGCTGCCCGGTCAGCCAGTCGACGGCCTTCGCGGCGGGCTCGACGCCTTCGGTGTGCTGGGCGAGCAGGGCGTACGACTGGCGGAAGACGCCGTCGAACTTGGGGTCCGTCTTGCCGTAGAGGCCCGAGGGGAGCGCGGCCGAGGGCGACGGCGACTTGTCGTCCGCGAAGGCGGCCGGTGCGGTGGCCGAGCCGAACACGGCGACGGCGGCCAGGACCGCTGCGCTGCGACGAACGTTCATGATGGGGCGGGTTGCCTCTCCCTGCGGGGGAGCCGGGCGCCGCGGGCCGTGCGGGCAGCACGGCTTCCGGGCGGCTCCGGCTCCGTATACCTCGACGGTGCCGCTCACCGGGGGGTCCCTGGTGACGCGAGCCGGTCACGTTCCGCACCGGGCATTCCGGCTCTCCGCATGGTCTGGCATACGGATTGGGGCCTCCCCTGCTCGAGCGAAGCCGAGAGCTTGGGGAAGGGTCAGCGCCGGATTCGCACCGGCTTCCCCCTGCGCGGACGTGAGGACGACGTACTCACTCTACCGGCCGGTCCGCGGGCGCCTCGGGTCACACCGCCACGAACGCGAGCGGGTCGCTCCCGGCCACGGCCTCGGCGCGGCCCCGCTTCACCAGGCGCCGCAGATGGGCTTCCGCTTCCGAGACGGCGATGTTGCGCGAGCCGTAGGGGATCTCGGCCCAGGGGCGGTTCCACTCCATGCGCCGCGCGATCTGCCAGGGGGTGCGGGGCTCGGCGAGCAGCGCGCGCAGGCCCGTCAGGCGCTCCTCGTGGTGGGCGAGGAGTTCGCGCACGCGGGCGGGGGCGTCGGTGAACGCGTGCTGGTGGGCGGGGAGGACTTCGGCGGGGGCCAGTCGGCCGACGCGTTCCAGGGAGTCGAGGTAGTCGCCGAGGGGATCTGTCACGGCGTCGTCGTCGGGGTCCTCGTAGAGCCCGATGTGCGGGGTGATGCCGGGCAGCAGGTGGTCCCCGGAGAAGAGGCGGCCGTTGCCGGGCAGGCCCGTCGGGTGGTCCTCCTCCAGGTGCAGGCAGACGTGGCCCGGTGTGTGGCCGGGGGTCCAGATCGCCCGCAGGCGCCGGCCCGGCAGGGCGAGGAGTTCGCCCGGGGCGATGTCGCGGTCGGGCAGGGCGGGGCGCAGGCCGGGCAGGGTGCGGGGCCGCCCTTCGTCGCGGGCCCGGACGAGCGGGGCGACGTGGTCGGCGGGGGCGCCCGCGGCGGTGAGCTTCGCGGCCATGTAGCCGTACCAGCGGTGGGGCAGGTTGGAGAGGGTGCGGCGCACCACGGCCGTGTCCGCCTCGTGCATCGCGATCCACGCGCCGGAGGCCTCGCGGACCGCTCCCGACAGGCCGTGGTGGTCGGGGTGGTGGTGGGTGACGACGACGCCGTGCACGTCCTCGATCGCGGTGCCGCACGCGACGAGCCCGGCGGCGAGGGTCTGCCAGGAGTCGGGGTCGTCCCAGCCGGTGTCGACGAGGACGGGTCCCGCGTCGGTGTCCAGGAGGTGGACGAGGGTGAAGCCGAGGGGGTTGTCGGGGATGGGGACCTTGATGCTCCAGACGCCGCCGCCGTGTTCGAGTACCGGCGGGTCGCTCGGCTGCGTGCCACCCGGTTGCGTGCCGCTTGGCTGCGTGCCGCCCGGTTGCGTGCCGCTTGGCTGCGTGCCGCCCGGTTGCGTGCCGCTCACCTGCGTCATGGGCGCCTCGTCTCTGTCGCTGGTGCCGCCACTATAACTAGAACTGGTTTCAATGGCCGCCCAAGTCAACCGACTGGCGGCCGAGTTGGCCGTTCCTTCCGTGGACTCCTCCAACTAGAACTGGTATCAGTTCTGAAACGGTGTCAGGAAGTGTCAGGAAGCGCTCCGCAGGAGGCAGTCAGCCATGACCGAGCTCGTGGAACACGGACAACTGTTCATCGGCGGGGAGTTGGTGGACCCGCTCGGCAAGGGCGTCATCGACGTCGTCTCCCCGCACACCGGAGAGGTCTTCGCCCGCGTGCCGCACGCGGCGCCCGCCGACGTGGACCGCGCCGTCGCCGCCGCCCGCCGCGCCTTCGAACACGGCCCGTGGCCACGGATGACCCCCGACGAACGCATCGAGATCATCACCAGGATCAAGGACGGCTTCGCGGTACGCCACGAGGAGATCGCCCGCGTCATCAGCTCCGAGAACGGCACCCCCTACACGTCCAGCGTCATGGTGCAGGCCCTCGCCGCGATGATGGCGTGGGACGCGGCCATCACCGTCGCCCGCGACTTCACCTATGAGGAGGAGCGCGACGGGGTCCTCGGCAGGTTGCTCGTCCGGCGCGAACCGGTGGGCGTCGTCGCGGCCGTCGTGCCCTGGAACGTCCCGCAGTTCACCGCCGCCGCCAAGCTCGGCCCCGCGCTGCTCGCGGGCTGCCCGGTGATCCTCAAGACCTCGCCGGAAGCGCCTCTGGACGCGTACATCCTCGCGGAGATCGCCGCCGAGGCCGGGCTCCCGGAAGGGGTGCTCTCGATCATCTGCGCCGACCGCGAGGTCAGCGAGTACCTCGTCGGGCACCCGGACGTCGACAAGGTCTCCTTCACCGGGTCCGTCGCCGCGGGCAAGCGCGTCATGGAGGTCGCGGCCCGCAATCTGACGCGCGTGACCCTGGAGCTCGGCGGCAAGTCGGCCGCCGTGGTCCTGCCGGACGCCGACGCGGCGACCGCGGTCGCGGGCATCACCCCGTTCGCCTGGATGATCAACGGTCAGGCGTGCGTGGCCCAGACCCGCATCCTCCTGCCGCGCAGCCGCTACGACGAGTTCGCCGAGGCCTTCGCCGCGGCCGCCGCCGCACTCAAGGTCGGCGATCCGCTCGACCCCGCCACCGAACTCGGCCCGCTCGTCGCCCAGCGGCAGCAGCAGCGCTCCCTCGACTACATCCGCATCGGCCAGGAGGAGGGCGCCAAGATCCTCGCGGGCGGCGGTCGCCCGGCCGGGATCGACCAGGGGTGGTACGTCGAGCCGACGCTGTTCGGCGGCGTCGACAACTCGATGCGGATCGCCCGCGAGGAGATCTTCGGCCCCGTCATCTGCCTGCTGCCGTACGGCGACGAGAGCGAGGCGGTGAAGATCGCCAACGACTCCGACTACGGGCTCAGCGGCAGCGTCTGGACGGCCGACGTCGAGCGCGGCATCGACATCGCACGGCAGGTGCGCACCGGAACGTACTCCGTGAACACCTTCAGCCTCGACATGCTCGGCCCCTTCGGCGGCTACAAGAACTCCGGCCTCGGGCGGGAGTTCGGCCCCGAGGGGTACGGCGAGTACTTCGAGCACAAGATGATCCACCTCCCGGCGGGCTACCAGGGGAGCGGTGCCTGATGGGTGACCGCTGGCGCGTCGAGGTCGACCGGTCGGTCTGCATCGGCTCGGGAATGTGCGTGCTGACCGCGCCCGGCGGCTTCGAGCTGGACACCGCCCGCCAGTCGCACCCCACCGCGGCCGAGACCGACGCCAACGAGAAGGTCCTCGAGGCCGCGGAGGGCTGCCCGGTGGAGGCGATCACGATCGCGCTGGCCGACGGCGGGGAGGTCGTGTTCCCGCCGGAGGAGTAGCCCACCCCGAACCTTCAACAGGCCTGCGCCCGCGTCCAGTTCACCCCGGTGACGACGCGGGCGTCGCCATATGTCCGGTCCGTCGTTATTCTGGACTCTCGAACATGAGCGAACGTGACTTTACCCATGCGTTCCGCACGGTGTTCCGGTGACACTCGTGACTGTTCCGCCCCTCGGCGTACTGGAAATCTCTCCTCCACGCCGAGCGGGGAAGGGACGCCATGGACAAGCGGTACGAGGTCTACTGTCTGGCCGACAGGCGCTTCTACGAGACCCCGGACCGGCTGTCGTCCAAGGGCACCGAGCGCGCCCCTGAGTATCCGGTGGCCCGCCGCCCCGTTCCCGCGGGCTGGCGCTCGGGGCGCCTCGGCGACTGGCTCGCCCTCGCCCCCGTGGACGACAGCGGAGCCGCGCTCCCCGCCCCCCAGCAGGGCTGGAAGATCCACGTCTCCGCCACCCTGGAGAACGCGGACCACGTCGCGTCGACGGTGTGGGACTACTGCGTGCCGCGCAGCATCCCCTTCAAGTTCGTGCCGGCCAAGCACCTGCTGCACTTGCGCAACAGCAAGTACGCGGGCCGCGACCACAGCGGCAAGGCCGTCACCGTCTACCCGGCCGACGAGACCCAACTGGAGGAAGTCGTCACCGAGTTGGGCGACCTCCTCGACGGGACCGAAGGCCCGTACATCCTCACCGACCTGCGCTGGCGCCAGGGCCCGCTGTACGTCAGGTACGGCGCCTTCACGCGGCGCATGTGCGACAACGGCAAGGGCACCCTCGTGCCCGCCATCGAGGACGGCGAGGGACGGCTCGTGCCCGACCCGCGCGACCCCGCCTTCAAGGTCCCCGAGTGGGTGACCCTGCCCGCCTTCCTCGAACCGGCGCTCAAGGCCCGCAATACGACGACCCTCGGCGACCTGCCGTACCGCATCGAGAAGGCCCTGCACTTCTCCAACGGCGGCGGCGTCTACGCGGGCACCGACACCCGCGACGGCCGCAAGGTCGTCCTCAAGGAAGGCCGCCCGCACGCGGGCCTCGCCTCCGACGGCGCCGACGCCGTGGCCCGGCTCGAACGCGAGAAGGCCGCCCTGGAGAAGCTCTCCGGACTCGGCGTCGCCCCCGAGGTGCGCGACTGGTTCCTCCTCGACGGCCACCGCTTCCTCGTCATGGACTTCCTCGAAGGGGCCACCCTCAACTCGTACTTCGCCCAGCGCCACCCGCTGTTCACCAGCGAGCCGGACCCCGCCGACATATCCGAGTACACGTCCTGGGCGCTGCGCATGCACCGCTTTGTCGAAGAGGCCGTCGCCGCCGTGCACGGACGCGGCGTCGTCTTCAACGACCTGCACCTCTTCAACATCATGGTCGACCCCGACGAGCAGTCCGTCTCCCTCCTCGACTTCGAGGCGGCGACGGCCGTGGGCGACGGGGGGCGCCAGATCGTCGCCCACCCCGGGTTCCTCGCACCGCCGGACCGCACCGGCACCGGCGTCGACCGCTACGCCCTCGCGTGTCTGCGGCTCGCCCTCTTCCTGCCCATCACCTCGCTGCTCTCCATCGACCGCGGCAAGGCGGCCCACTTCGCCGAGATCATCGCGGCCGAATTCCCCGACGTACCGGCGGAGTTCCTGGCCGAAGCGGTGGCCGAGATCGAGCACGGCGGGCAGGCCGGGCAGGCCGGGCAGGCCGGGCAGGTCGGCGCCGCCCGTACGACCGGGAAGGCCGCACCTCTGGTCGACCCCGCCGACTGGCCGTACAGCAGGGACTCGATGGTCAAGGCCATCCTCGCCTCGGCCACCCCCGACCGCGACGACCGGCTCTTCCCGGGCGACATCGCCCAGTTCTCCGAAGGCGGCGGGCTCGGCCTCGCGCACGGCGCGGCCGGTGTGCTGCTCGCCCTCGCCGAGAGCGGCGCCGAACGGTACGAGGAAGGCGAGCGCTGGCTCCTCGACCACGCGGCGCCCGCCCCGACCGGCACCCCGCTCGGCCTCCACGACGGCCTCGCCGGAGTTGCCCACGTACTCGACCGGCTCGGCCACCGCGCCCGCGCCCTCGACCTCATGGCCCTCGTCCTCAAGGAGAACTGGCAGCGGCTCCCCTCCGACCTGTACGGCGGCCTGGCCGGACTCGGCCTCGCCCTCGACGCCCTCGCGCACAGCACGGGCGAGAGCGCCCTGGCCCGCCACGCGGAGCACGCCGCGGAACTGCTCGCCGAGCGCCTCACCGCACAGGACGCCGACAGCACCCCGAAGATCGGACGGCGCCGGGCCGGCCTGCTGCGCGGCGCCACCGGACCCGCCCTGCTCTTCCTGCGCCTGTACGAACGCGGCGGCGACCCCGCACACCTCGACCTCGCGGCCCACGCCCTGCGCACGGACCTCGCCCAGTGCGTGACCCAGCCGCGGGACGGCAGCCTCGCCGTGAACGAGGGCTGGCGCACCATGCCCTACCTCGGCGAAGGCAGCGTCGGCATCGGCATGGTCATCGACGACTACCTCGCCCACCGGGACGACGCCGCCTTCGAGGCCGTACGGCCGGGCATCCTGGCCGCCGCACGCGCCCGCTTCTGCGTGCAGCCCGGCCTCTTCCAGGGCCGCGCCGGACTGCTGCTGCACGTCAACCGCAGCACCACGCCCGGCATCACGCCCGAGGACGTCGCCGCGCAGATCGAGGAACTCGGCTGGTTCACCATGGCGTACGCGGGCCGGCTCGCCTTCCCGGGGAACCAGATGCTGCGCCTGTCCATGGATCTCCACACCGGGACGGCCGGCTGTCTCCTCGCACTCGCCGGAGCACTCGGCGAGAGCGGAGCGCACGTCCCCTTCCTGCCGCCACTGCGGCAGCCCCATACCCGGTTCCGCGACCCAGCGGGATCGTGACACCACCCACAGGGAAGAACAAATCCCCATAGAGAGAGGGAATTCTCATGGCGCTTCTCGACCTGCAGAGCATGGAGTCCGACGAGCTGACCGGTGGCGGCGGCGGTGGTGGTGGCGGCAGCCTCGCCAGCCTGCTGCTCTGCTGGAGCCAGGCCAGTGTCGTGCTCTGCCTCTGATCGCCGCTGACTGACCGCATGTGAAAGCGGCACGGCACTGAGGGCTCGGGCGGTCCCGCAAGGGGCCGTCCGGGCCCTCAGTGGCCCCGCCGACACGGGGGCTGCGAGACCTACGCACACGACGAGGCGACGGAGACCCGCACCGCATGGCGACGACGACCCCCCGTCCGCACCAACCGACCACCGGCACCCGCCTGTTGGGCGAAGCCACCCGGTACAGCGCCGCCCGCTGCGCGGTCCTTGCCCTGTGCGCCGTCGCGGGCTCGGGCGCGACCCTGTTCCTGCCGTACGCGATCGGCCACGCCCTGGACGCCGTCCTGACCGGCCACCTCACCGGCCGCGACGACCCCGACGCCACCCGCTGGATCCTGGTGTGCGCGGCACTGATCGCCGCGAGCGCACTCCTCGACGCCATCGACGGCGTCCTCACCGGCACCACCAACGCCCGCACCACGGCCTGGCTGCGCGGCCGCGTCCTACGCCACGCACTGGCCGTCGGCCCCCGCACCACCGCCCGCTTCGCCCCCGGCGACCTGGTGGCCCGCCTCATCGACAACGCGGCACACGCGGGCATCGCGCCCGCCACCTTCGCCGCCCTCCTCGCCGCCCTGGTCACCCCGGTGGGCGCCGTGGTCGCCCTCGCCGTCGTCGACATCCGCCTCGCCGTGGTGTTCCTCGTCGGAGGCCCCGTCCTCTTCCTGCTGCTCAGGGCGTTCGTCCGCGTCTCGTCCGACTGCGTGGCGCGCTACCAGAAGGTCCAGGGAGACATCGCGGGCCGCCTCGACGAGGCGATCGGCGGGGCACGCACCATCGCCGCCGCGCACACCGAGGACAAGGAGGCGGCACGCGTCCTGGAGCCGCTGCCCGAACTCGGCCGCCAGGGCCACCGGATGTGGCGGGTCCAGGGCCGCTCCCAGGCGCAGGCCGTCGCCGTCGCCCCGCTCCTGCAGATCGCGGTCGCCGCCGTGGCGGGCCACCTGGTGCTCCACCACCGCATCAGCATCGGCGACCTCCTCGCCGCGTCCCGGTACGCGGTGCTCGCCACCGGCGTCGGCATGCTCGTCGGACAGCTGGGCGGCCTGGTCCGGGCGAGGGCCGCGGCGGGACGCCTGCGCGAGGTGCTCGCGGAGCCCGCGACCGCGTACGGCACGGCGCGGCTCCCGGACGGCGGAGGCCTGCTGGAGCTGCGCGGGGTCAGGGCCGCCCGCGGCGGCCGCGCCGTCCTCGACGGCGTCGACCTCACCGTGCCCGCGGGCACCACGGTCGCCGTCGTGGGCCGCTCCGGCGCGGGCAAATCGCTCCTTGCCTCCCTCGCGGGGCGGCTCGCCGACCCCGACGAAGGAGTCGTACGCCTCGACGGCACAGCGCTGGACACCCTCAGCCGCGCCGAGCTGCGCCGAGAGGTCGGCTACGCCTTCGAGCGGCCCGCGCTGCTCGGCGACACCCTGCGGGACACCATCGGCTTCGGAGCCCCGCGCCCGGCCCCCGACCGCGTCCGCGACGCGGCCCGCGCCGCCCGCGCCGATACCTTCGTCACCCGGCTCCCCGACGGCTACGCCACGCCCTGCGCCGAGGCGCCCCTCTCCGGAGGTGAGGCCCAACGGCTCGGCCTGGCAAGGGCGTTCGCCCGTGGCGGGCGGCTCCTGATCCTCGACGACGCGATGTCGAGCCTCGACACGGTGACCGAACACCACATCGCCGAGGCCCTGCTCCGCCACACCCCGCACCGCAGCCGCCTGATCATCGCCCACCGCGCGGCGACGGCGGCCCGCGCGGACGCCGTGGCCTGGCTGCACGACGGCCGGATCCGGGCGGTCGGCACCCATGCGGAGCTGTGGCAACGGCCCGAGTACCGGGAGGTGTTCGGCGCATGAGGCCCTCGTCCGCCTCGTCCGCCTCGTCCGCCTCGTCCGCCTCGTCCGCCGACCAGGCGGCCCCGCGCGGGCCGTACCGCCGCGGTCTGCGGTTCCTGTGGCGCAGGTGGCCGGTGGTGGCGCGGCTCGCCATCTGGTCCGTCCTGGAGACCGGCCAGACGTTCCTCACCGGGTACGCGCTCGCGCACGCCCTGGACGACGGGTTCCTCGACGGGAACGAGGCGACCGGCCTCGGCTGGCTCGGCGCCGCCGCGCTCGGCGTGGTGATCGCCGCGTACGGCACCGGGCAGGTGTACCGCGCGGTCGCCGACCTGGTGGAGCCGTTGCGGGACACCCTGGTGCGCCAGGTCGTCGGCCGGGGGCTGCGGGAGGCGGACGGGGCCGCCGTGTCCCGGCTCACCCAGCAGGTCGAGATCGCCAGGGACACCTTCGCGGGCCTGGTGATGGTCTCCCGCTCCTTCGTCTTCACGGCGGTGGGCGCGCTGATCGGTCTCTTCTCGCTGGACCCGCTCCTGCTCCTGGTGGTCGCGCCGCCGCTGCTCGCGGGCATCGGCCTGTTCGTGGCGACGCTGCGCCCGCTGGCCCGGCGGCAGGAGGAGTTCCTGGTCGCCGACGAGCGCCTCGCGGGCCAACTGGGCGTGGTCTGCCCGGGGTTGCGGGACGTCGCGGCGGCCGGTGCGGAGGAGGGCGTGGCCGAGGACCTGGACCGGGACGTCGCCCGGGAGTACGCGACGGCGGGCGCTCTCGCCCGCTGGGGCATCCTGCGCACGGCGGCCCTCGCCGTCGGCGGCCAGCTCCCGCTCGTCCTGCTCCTCGCCACGGCTCCCTGGCTGCTCGACCGCGGAGTGACGCCGGGCGCGCTGGTGGGAGCCCTCGCCTATGTCACCCAGGCGCTCCTGCCCGCCCTGCACAATCTGGTCCACGGCCTGGGCGCGAGCGGCTCCCGCCTGGCGATCGTCCTGCGCCGCCTGACGTGGGACCCGCCGGCGGTGAGCCCGGACGCCGGGGAAGGGGCGGCGGCCGAAGGCGGCACCGCCACCGAGGCCCCGGCCCCCGTCGCCGCCCTGGACCTCTCCTCCCTCACCTTCGCCTACGGCCCCCACGCCGAGCCCGTCCTGCGCGATCTGGGGCTCACCGTCGCGCCGGGCGAGCACCTCGCCGTCGTCGGACCCAGCGGCATCGGGAAGTCGACGTTGGCCGGAATCGTCGCAGGGCTCCTCGCACCGGACGCCGGAGACGTGCGGGTCGGCGGGCTGCCCGTGCGGGGCGAGGAGGCTGTGGGGCGGCGGGTGCTCATCCCGCAGGAGGCGTACGTCTTCACCGGGACGCTCCGCGACAATCTGCGGTACCTGCGGGCGGACGCCGTGCCCGAACGGGAGCTGCTCGCCGCCGCGGAAGCCGTCGGCCTGGCCCCGCTCGCCGAGCGGCTCGGCGGCCTCGACGCCTCGCTCGTACCCGCCGAACTGTCAGCGGGAGAGCGGCAGTTGATAGCGCTGACGCGCGCCTATCTGTCGGCCGCTCCGCTGGCGGTCCTCGACGAGGCGACCTGTCATCTCGACCCGGTCGCGGAGTCGCGCGCCGAGCGGGCCTTCGCGGCCCGTCCCGGCGGCACCCTGGTGGTGATCGCCCACCGCATCAGCTCGGCCCGCCGCGCCGACCGCATCCTGGTGATGGACGGAGCACATGCCCTGTGCGGGCGGCACGACGAGCTGCTGGAGCGTTCGCCTCTCTATCGGGACCTCAACGGCGCGGGCGACTGGGGGGAGGAGAGCGCCACCTCACACCCACCCCTCGCCCTGCGAGATCCGTATCGCGTCGATCCTGTTCCGCGCCCCGGTCTTCCGGGTGATCGCGGCCATGTAGTTGCGCACCGTTCCGTTGGACAGATGGAGGCTGCTCGCGATCTCGGCGACCGAGGCGCCCCCGGCGGCGAGTGACAGCACGCTCAACTCCCGTCGGGTGAGCGGCATCTGCGCCGCCTTGAGGAAGCCGAAGCCCAGCGATTCGTCGACGAACCGCTGACCGGCCGCCACCTGTCGTATCCCGGCGAGCAGCCGTTCCGGCGGGCTCGCCTTGTTCACATAGCCGAGTGCGTCCGCCTCCGCCGCCCGCCGCAGCTGGCCGGGGCGGTTGGCGGTGGCAAGCACCAGAACTCGGCAACCCCTCCCCAGTGCCGAGGGCCCGGTCAGTTCGCCGAGCGGGTTGTGCGCATAGGTCACCTCGTCGTCGAGGTCGACCACGCACAGGTCCGGCCGCACGCTGCGTTGACGGCCGCGCGCGTGTGACCACGGCGCGTGGAACACCTCCAGATCCGGCTCGCGGGCCAATTGCTCCGCCAGAGCCATTCGCAGTAGACAGGCGTCGTGCACGAGAAGGACCCGGATCACGCTCTTGCCCCTCCAGCTCCCCGCTCCGGTTGCTCCGTTCAAGCACGCAGAACATTCATAGCGGTGAGTACCCCCGTCGTGACGCAGAGAACTGGCCAAGGGGGTGTGCGGGGGCGCATTTGCCGTACGACTGTGCGCCCCCTGTGCGACAGACAGGTGAGCGATGAGATTACGTCCGGGGCTCCGCCGTAAGGTCGATGAGTCGGCACACCGTTTCGATGTCGATCTTCACCTGGGCGATCGAGGCCCGGCCGGAGAGCCAGGTGATCAGCGCGGAGTGCCAGGTGTGCTCGATGACCCGTACCGCGGAGAGCTGCCGCGGTGTCGGGTTCTCCGTGAGGCCCATCGCGTCCAGGATGATCGCCGTCGTGAGCCGCGAGACCGTGTCGACCTCCGGGCTCACCGAACGGTCCGCGAAGGTGAGGGCCCGCACCATCGCGTCCGCGAGGTGCGGCTCGCGCTGCAGCGCCCTGAAGGCCCGCATCAGCGTCTCGGAGACCCGCTCGGCGGGCGTCTCACCGGCCGGCGGGCGCTTGCGGATGGTCGTGTGCATGTGCTGCAACTGGTCCTGCATGGTGGCGACCAGCAGATGCACCTTGGAGGGGAAGTAGCGGTAGAGGGTGCCGAGGGCGACACCGGCGGCCTCGGCGACCTCCCGCATCTGCACGGCGTCGAAGCCGCCCCTGCTGGCCAGTTGGGCGCTCGCGTGCAGAATGCGGCGGCGGCGCGCTTCCTGGCGTTCGGTGAGGGGTGGCGCCGCCGGGTTCGCCGCCTTGGCTTCCGCTGTCATGTCGATGCCCCTTTGGAAAACGCCTCCCGAGATCGCACAGCATGGCAGGGAGCCCGTCGTGGCGCGAATCACCTGATCCGGGCCTTACACCTCGCCTACCTGCCGGTAGATTCAAAGCTCGTTCAGCGATCACTCAGCGATCAAGTCTGAAACTTGTTCTAGATTACCGTCCCGGCGTAACCTCGCGGAGAGCTGCAGGAAGAAGGGGGCCGAGAGTGACCGCCGAGGCCATGGAGGCAGGCCCCCGAAAGGGCTCTGAGCGGGACGGCGAGCGTCCGCTGCGCATCGCTCTCCTCACGTACAAAGGGAACCCGTTCTGCGGGGGACAGGGCGTCTATGTCCGCCATCTCTCGCGCGAACTCGCCCGGCTCGGCCACAGCGTCGAGGTGATAGGCGCACAGCCCTACCCCGTCCTCGACGAGGGCGAGGACCTGAGAGGCCTCAAGCTCACCGAGCTCCCCAGCCTCGACCTCTACCGCTCGCCCGACCCCTTCCGCACTCCCGGGCGCGACGAGTACCGCGACTGGGTCGACGCCCTCGAAGTGGCGACGATGTGGACCGGCGGCTTCCCCGAGCCCACCACCTTCAGTCTGCGGGCCCGGCGGCACCTGCGTGCCCGGCGCGGCGAGTTCGACGTCGTGCACGACAACCAGACCCTCGGCTACGGCCTGCTCGGCGACCTCGGCGCGCCCCTGGTCACCACGATCCACCACCCCATCACCGTCGACCGGCGCCTGGAGCTCGACGCCGCGCCCGACATCAAGCGCCGCATGTCCGTCCGCCGCTGGTACGCGTTCACGCGCATGCAGAAGCGGGTCGCGCGCCGCCTGCCGTCCGTCCTCACCGTCTCCGGCAGCTCGCGCCAGGAGATCGTCGACCACCTCGGCGTGCGCGACGACCGCATCAGCGTCGTCCACATCGGCGCCGACACCGACCTCTTCTCGCCCGACCCGGCCGTCCCCGAGGTGCCCGGCAGGATCGTGACGACGTCCAGCGCAGACGTCCCGCTCAAGGGCCTCGTCTTCCTCATCGAGGCGCTCGCCAAGACGCGCACCGAGCACCCCGGAGCCCACCTCGTCGTCGTCGGCAAGCGCGCCGAGGACGGCCCGGTCGCCCAGGCCATCGAGCGGCACGGACTCGCGGGCGCCGTCGAGTTCGTCAAGGGCATCACCGACGCCGAACTCGTCGACCTCGTCCGCTCGGCGCAGGTCGCCTGCGTCCCTTCGCTGTACGAGGGGTTCTCGCTGCCCGCCGCCGAGGCGATGGCGACCGGCACCCCGCTCCTCGCGACCACCGGCGGCGCGATCCCGGAGGTCGCGGGGACCGACGGCGAGACCTGCCTCGCGGTGCCGCCGGGCGACGCGGGGGCGCTCGCGCTCGGCCTGAACCGGCTCCTCGGCGACGCCGGGCTGCGGGCCAGGCTCGGTGCGGCGGGACGCGCGCGTGTGCTCGCCAAGTTCACCTGGGCCCGCGCCGCCCAGGGCACCGCGGAGCTCTACCGCACGGCGATCGACCGCTCCGCGGGGCGCCGCACCGCCCAGGTGGCCGCGCCCGCCCCGGTGACCGCGCCCGCCCCCGGGGCCGCGCTCGCCCCCGAAGTTGCAGGACCTCACCCCGAAAGCAGGGCCACGTGCTGACCGTCGACTTCACCCGCTTCCCGCTCGCCGCCGGCGATCGCGTGCTCGACCTGGGCTGCGGCGCGGGCCGGCACGCCTTCGAGTGCTACCGGCGCGGCGCCCAGGTGGTGGCCCTCGACCAGAACGGCGAGGAGATCCGCGAGGTCGCCAAGTGGTTCGCCGCGATGAAGGAGGCGGGCGAGGCCCCCGCGGGTGCGACGGCCACCGCGATGGAGGGCGACGCGCTCAACCTGCCCTTCCCCGACGCGTCGTTCGACGTCGTGATCATCTCCGAGGTCATGGAGCACATCCCCGACGACAAGGGGGTCCTCGCGGAGATGGTGCGCGTCCTCAAGCCCGGCGGCCGCATCGCGGTCACCGTCCCGCGCTACGGCCCCGAGAAGGTCTGCTGGACCCTCTCCGACGCCTACCACGAGGTCGAGGGCGGCCACATCCGCATCTACAAGGCGGACGAGCTGATCGGGCGGATGAAGGAAGCCGGGCTCAAGCCGTACGGCACGCACCACGCCCACGCGCTGCACTCGCCGTACTGGTGGCTCAAGTGCGCGTTCGGCGTCGACAACGACAAGGCGCTGCCGGTCCGCGCGTACCACAAGCTCCTGGTCTGGGACATCATGAAGAAGCCTCTCGCGACCCGGGTCGCCGAGCAGCTGCTCAACCCCGTGGTCGGCAAGAGCTTCGTCGCCTACGCCACCAAGCCGCACCTGCCGAAGGCCTCGGCCGACGCCGCGGCGGACGCCAAGTGACGAGCCCGGAGCGGACCGAACACCTCGTCCTGCCCGGCGTCCTGACGGTCGATCAGGCCGTGGCGACGGTCCGCGGCATCCTCGCCGTGCAGCGCGAGGACGGCGCCATCCCGTGGTTCCGCGGACACCACCTGGACCCGTGGGACCACACCGAGGCGGCGATGGCGCTGGACGCGGCGGGCGAACACGCGGCCGCCGAGCGCGCCTACGACTGGCTCGCGCGCCACCAGAACCCGGACGGGTCCTGGTACGCGGCGTACGCCGACGGCGACCCGGACGACGTCACCGACCGCGGCCGCGAGACCAACTTCTGCGCCTACCTGTCGGTGGGCGTCTGGCACCACTACCTCTCGACCGGCGACGAGGGTTTCCTGGACCGCATGTGGCCCGCCGTGGTCGCCTCCGTCGAGTTCGTCCTCGGGCTGCAGCAGCCCGGCGGGCAGATCGGCTGGAAGCGGGAGGCCGACGGCACGCCGGTCACCGACGCGCTCCTGACCGGCTCCTCCTCCATCCACCAGGCGCTGCGCTGCGCCCTGGCCGTCGCCGAGCAGCGCGACGAGGCGCAGCCCGACTGGGAGCTGGCGGCCGGTGCCCTCGCGCACGCGATCCGCCGCCACCCCGAGCGCTTCCTCGACAAGGACCGCTACTCGATGGACTGGTACTACCCGGTCCTGGGCGGCGCGCTGACCGGCGAAGAGGCCAAGTCCCGCATCGAGGAGGGCTGGGACCGCTTCGTGGTGCCCGGCCTCGGGGTGCGCTGCGTGGTGCCCAACCCGTGGGTCACCGGCGGCGAGAGCGCCGAACTCGCCCTCGCCCTCTGGGTGTTGGGGGAGTCGGACCGTTCCCTGGAGATCCTGCAGTCCATCCAGCACCTGCGCGACCCCGAGTCGGGCCTGTACTGGACGGGCTACGTCTTCGACGACAAGGCGCTCTGGCCCGCGGAGCTCACCACCTGGACGGCGGGCTCGCTGCTCCTCGCGGTGGCGGCACTCGGCGGCGACGAGGCGACCTGCGCCGTCTTCTCCGGCGACCGCCTGCCGCGGGGCCTGGACCCGGACTGCTGCGACGTCCCTCGTTAGACGCCGCTCAGTAGCGGCGCAGGCGTCCTGCGAGGGCGTGGCCGATGAAGAGGTAGACGACGGCGGCGAGGCCGTAGCCCCGGGCCCCCGGGTCATGCGACCGGTGGGTGGGGTGGGGTGGCTCAGTAGCGGCGCAGGCGTCCTGCGAGGGCGTGGCCGATGAAGAGGTAGACGACGGCGGCGAGGCCGTAGCCCGCGACGACCCGCGCCCAGCCTTCGTCGAACGTGAACAGGTCGTGCGACCAGCCCGCCAGCCAGCGGGCCACGTCGTGGATGAACTGGACGAGGTCGTTGGCGCGGTTCGCGTCAAGCAGGTACATGAGGATCCACAGGCCGAGTATCGCGGCCATGATGTCGGCGACGAGCGCTATGACCCGCCCCGCGGTGCTGCCGTGGGAGTGCCTTGTGGGAGACATAAGGACCGGATACCTGGAAGGCCCCCCTTGAAACCCGTACGGGCCCGTCCCGCTGGCGGGGCGCGGCGGCCGGGGTGAGGCTGCGCAGAGGAGCGCGCTCTGCCGCGGGCCGCTCAGCTCTCGCCTGGAGGCCGCCCCGTGCTCAGCCCCGTATCCGTCCGACGTGCCGGAGTCTCCCTCACTCTCTGCTGCACCTTGCTGGCAGGCGCGACGGCCTGCGGCGGCAGCGGTGACGACACCGCCTCCGCGTCGGCGCCGTCCGCCAGCAGCAGCGCCGACAAGCAGGAGAAGCAGAAGTTCGCCAAGACCCGCTTCGTCGCCAACGCGGGACTGGCCGCCGGGGCGACCTACCAGTGGATCGTGAAGCCGTTCCGCGCGGGCAAGTTCAAGAAGGGCGCCAAGGGGCGGAAGTTCTCCCTGGTCAAGGCGGGCCTCGCCGGAGCGTTCACGTACAACAGGCTGAAGGCCGCGACGAAGAACGCGCAGGGCGACCCGACCCTCGCCAAGGCGGTGGCCCCCCTCACCTCGGGCATCGACGCCCTGAAGGACCTGCCGTCCAAGCTCCGCAAGGGCGACGGGACGGACTCGGTGGTGAACTCCTTCGACGACATCATCAAGGACGTCAAGGGCGCGGGCAGCAGCGCGGGCGCGGAGGTCAAGGACAAGGTGCCGTCGGCGGGTGAGCTGAGCAAGGGCTGACGCCTTCGGGCCCAGGAGTTCTCAGGAGTTGAGCTCGGCCAGGACCCGCAGGGTGTGCGGGTCCGGCGCGAGCAGGAGCAGGTCCGTGACCGGGCCCTTGCGCCACAGCTCCAGGCGCTCCGCGATCCGGGCGCGCGGGCCGACCAGGGAGATCTCGTCGGCGAAGGCGTCGGGCACGGCGAGCACCGCCTCCTCCCTGCGCCCCGCGAGGAACAGCTCCTGGATGCGCCGGGCCTCGGCCTCGTACCCCATCCGTGCCATCAGGTCGGCGTGGAAGTTGCGCGCGGAGTGCCCCATGCCGCCGATGTAGAAGCCGAGCATGGCCTTGACCGGGAGCAGGCCCTCCGCGACGTCGTCGCAGACCTTCGCGCGGGCTATCGGGGCGATGGTGAAGCCCTCCCGCAGACCGGTCAGCGACGCCTCGTACACGTCGGTCCGCAGCGGCGACCAGTACAGCGGCAGCCAGCCGTCCGCGATCCGCGTCGTCTGCGCGATGTTCTTGGGCCCCTCGGCGCCGAGCAGGATGGGCAGCTCGGCCCGCAGGGGGTGGGTGATCGGCTTGAGGGGCTTGCCGAGACCGGTGCTGTCCGGGCCGTTGTACGGGTGGGAGTGGAAGCGGCCCGCGACCTCCACGGGACCTTCGCGCCGCAGGACCTGGCGGATCACCTCGACGTACTCGCGGGTCGCGGTCAGCGGCGACTTCGGGAACGGCCGCCCGTACCAGCCCTCCACCACCTGCGGCCCGGAGAGGCCGAGGCCGAGCATCATCCGCCCGCCGGAGAGGTGGTCGAGGGTGAGCGCGTGCATGGCGGTGGTGACGGGGGAGCGCGCCGCCATCTGCGCGACGGCGGTACCGAGCCTGATCCGCGAGGTCCGCGCGGCGATCCAGGTCAGCGGCGTGAAGGCGTCGGAGCCCCAGGCCTCCGCGGTCCACACGGAGTCGTAGCCGAGCCGTTCGGCCTCCTGGGCGAGGGCGACGTGCCCGGGGCCGGGGCCGCGCCCCCAGTAACCGAGTGCGAGCCCGAGCCGCATAGGCCTGCCTCCCTGGTGAACTGACGCTACGTCAGATGGGGTCCGTAGGGGAGGGACTGTACGACAACGGCCCCCCGCCCGGAAGGGCGAGGGGCCGAGGCGGAACTCGGTGCGGGGTCAGCCGCGCTGGATCCCCGTGGTGTCCTGCAGGACGCCGCGACGGCCGTCCTGCGTCTGGGCCACCAGGCCGGGACCGCGCTGCTCGACGGCCAAGTACCAGGTACCGGGCGCCAGTTCGGCGATCGGGGTCGGCGAGCCGTCCTCCGCGTACAGCGGACGCGGCACCGGCACGGCGAACCAGAACGGCGAGAAGTCACCGGCGGGCTGGGCCTGCGCGGGCGGCGGGGTCTGCCCGGCCTGCGGCTGCGGCTGCTGCCCGCCGAAGGACTGGCCCTGCGGCTGACCGGGCTGGCCGGGCTGGGCGCCGTAGGGCGCGCCCGGCTGCGGCTGACCCGCACCGGCCCCCGGGTAGCCGTAGCCACCCTGCGGCTGGCCGCCGTAGGGCTGCGGGGCGGCCGGACGCGGGGCGCCCATGAGGGGAGCCTTCAGGGCGGGGACGAGCAGGGTCGCGACGGCGCCCGCGGCGAGCACGAGCGCGGCGATCAGGCCGAGGATGAGGCCGACACCGGCGTCGGGGGTCTCTCCGCGGCCGAGGCTGGTGTCGAAGAAGAAGTTGTAGGACTGGTCGGTGTCGAAGATCGCGCCGAGCGAGCTCCACGCGGCGGCGATGGTGAAGGCCACCCCGAGCTGGCCGAGGTCCAGGCCCACGATCTTGCGCTGCTGCGGCAGGGCCCGGCCCACGACGATGAGCACGGCACCGATGATGCCGAGCAGGTACACGCTCAGCAGCAGGTTGCCGTTTTCCCAGGCGTTCGACAGCTTGTCGCTGGGGGCGCCTTCGATGTCAAGGGTGTCGAGGAACGAGGCGATGAAGAGCAACACCGCTGCTCCGATCACCACGCCGTCGCCTCGAGTGAGGGAGCGGAAATTCACTTCAGGTCCTTCGTCAGTCGTCTCGTCAGTGGAGGCGTCGCTGTCGCCGTAGTCGCGGTCGTGTCGCGGTGCGCGAAGCGCGGGGGTGGCCCCTCATCGTAGGGAGGACAATATCGTCCGGAGACGCGGGGTGTCTGCTCGGGATAAAGACGTCCGCGCTTCGAAACGGTGACGTCTCCGCACCTACCGACGCAGGAATCCCGCAATTCCCTCAGAAATCCCCTGTGCCGCCTTCTGCTGCCACGCACCACTGGTCAGCAGGGCCGCGTCCTTCGCGTCGCGCATGTTGCCGCACTCGATGAACACCTTGGGAACGGTGGAGAGATTGAGGCCGCCGAGGTCCTTGCGGACGTCGAGTCCGGTGCCGCCGCCGACGTAGTTCGAGGGGGCGCTGCCCGTCGCGGCGACGAACTTTCCCGCGATGCGTTCGCCCAACTCCTTGGAGGGGGCGACGATCGCCGTGGTGTCGGCCGCGCCGGACTTCACCTTCGCGGGCATGATCACGTGGAAGCCGCGGTTGCCTGCCCCGGAGCCGTCCGCGTGGATGGAGATCACCGCGTCGGCATGGGCCTTGTTGCCGATCCGGGCGCGTTCGTCGACGCACGGGCCCCAGGGCCGGTCTCCGTCCTGCGTGAACTTGACCGTGGCGCCCTGCTTTTCGAGCAGCGTGCGCAGGTTGCGGGCGACCGCCAGGGTGAACTTCGCCTCGCTGTAGCCGCCGTTGGTGGACGTGCCCGTCGTGTCGCACGGCTTGCGGTTCGTCCCGATGTCGACCTGACGGTTGATTTCCGCCGTGTGCTGGAAGTTGCCCGGATTGTGGCCCGGGTCGACCACGACGACCTTGCCCTTGAGGGGGCCGCCGGGGGCGTGGCCGGGCGACGTCGGCTTCGTGGCCGAATCGTTGTCGTCGCCGTCCGAACCCTTGCCGTCCTTGTCGCCCTTGTCGCCCTTGTCGTCCTTGTGGTTCCCCTTTTCGGGCCCGCGGGTCCCGGACGGGGCGGACGAGGCGGACCCGGGTGACGCGTCCGCGCCCTCGGACGTGCTCGACGACACCGGCAGCGATCTCGCCGGTTCGCCCTCGTCGGACCCGCTGGTCGCCTGGTAGACGAGATAGGCCGCCAGACAGGTCGGCACCAGCGCGGCGACGGCGACCGTCAGCGGTCGGCGGACGCTGCGCCTGGGCGGCTGGGAGGGATCGAATTCCGGACCTACGTACGACACGGGGCGAGCCTATCCGCGGGGCCGGGTCCCCGCTCCTCGTTGCGGCCCGGTCCCGGCACCTTCTCTCAGCACCTTCAGGGCTGTCGTATCCGTCAGATCCCCGGCCCC
Organism: Streptomyces sp. NPDC046465; assembly: GCF_040646035.1. Lineage (NCBI taxonomy): Bacteria > Bacillati > Actinomycetota > Actinomycetes > Kitasatosporales > Streptomycetaceae > Streptomyces > Streptomyces sp. NPDC046465. The sequence goes on along the minus strand of NZ_JBEYZK010000001.1, from coordinate 217,374 downwards.
GTGCGCCGCAGCACGCGCAGCGAGTCCGTCACCGAGACCTCAGTGAACGCGCCGGACTCCAGGGCCCTGAGGTAGACGCGGTACGGCGCCTGCCCGGTCATGATGTCGACCGGATCGGGGAACACGTCGTGGATGACGAGCAGGCCGCCCTCGGCGACGTGCGGCGCCCAGCCCTCGTAGTCGGCCGTGGCGTGCTCGTCCGTGTGGCCCCCGTCGATGAAGACGAGCCCGAGCGCGCCGCCCCACGCCTTCGCCACCTGCGGCGAGCGCCCGACGACGGCGATCACGTGCTCCTCCAGGCCCGCCCGGTGCAGCGTGCGCCGGAAGGTGGGCAGCGTGTCCATCCGGCCGACCTCGGGGTCCACCGTCTCCGGGTCGTGGTACTCCCAGCCGGGCTGCTGCTCCTCGCTGCCCCTGTGGTGGTCCACGGTGATCGCGCTCACGCCCGCCTGCCGCGCCGCGTCGGCCAGCAGGATCGTGGAGCGCCCGCAGTACGTGCCGACCTCCAGGAGCGGCAGGCCGAGCGCGGTCGCCTCCGCCGCGGCCGCGTACAGCGCGAGCCCCTCGCCGCGCGGCATGAAGCCCTTGGCGGACTCGAAGGCGGCGAGGATCTCCGGCTTGGGCTCGGCGGCCATGGCCACGGGCTTCCTCCAGGTCGTAGGTCGTAGGTCGGAGGCAGGTCAAAGGTGGGTATGGGCGCCATGATGCACGGCACCCCCGCCACCTGGGTGACGGGGGTGCTCCGGTGCAGTCGGCGATGGCGCTGACGCGTCAGACCGGTACGTCGCTCTCGTCCGCCGCACCCGACAGCGCCAGGTCGACCCGCACGGGGCGGTCGTGACCGCGGTACGCCGCCGCGGAGGCGCGCGGCGCGTGGCCGGTGGCGGTGGCCGCGAGGACGTAGCTGCCGTCGGAGGGCACGGCGAGGGCGTAGCGGCCATCGTCGTCGGTGAGGGCCGCGCCCGCCTGCTTGCCGCGGCGGTCGATCAGCGTCACCTTCGCGCGGGGGACGGGCGTCCCGTCCGCTCCCCGAACCAGGCCGTGGAAGCCCGCGAGCACCTCGGCGGCGCGCTCCAGGTTGGCGTCCTCCTCGCTGCTCGCACGCAGCTGCGTGGTGACCGAACGGCGCGCGGAGGGCAGCATCAGGGCGAAGAACAGGCCGACGACGACCGCGCCCGCGGCGATCAGGAACGAGACGCGGAAGCCGTGCATGGTGGGCACGGCGACGCCCCCGACATGGTCCGCGGTGTTGGCGAGGACCATGCCGATCACGGCGCTCGACACCGAGGTGCCGATGGAGCGCATCAGGGTGTTGAGGCCGTTGGCCGCGCCCGTCTCGGACGCGTCGACGGAACCGATGATGAGCGCGGGGAGCGAGGAGTAGGCGAGGCCGATGCCCGCGCCGAGGAGCACCGCGATGATGATCGTCTGCCAGGCGGCGCTCATCAGGCCGAGGCCCGCGCCGTAGCCGATCGTGATGATCAGCATGCCGAGGATGAGGGTCACCTTCGGGCCGTACTTCGCCGACAGGCGGGCGTAGACCGGCGCCGTGAACATCATCGTCAGGCCGAGCGGCATCACGCACAGGCCCGCGACGACCATGGACTGGCCGAGGCCGTAGCCGGTCGCGGCGGGGAGTTGGAGCAGCTGGGGCAGGACCAGCGAGACGGCGTAGAAGGCGACGCCGACCATGATCGAGGCGAGGTTGGTGAAGAGGACCGAGCGGCGGGCCGTGGTGCGCAGGTCCACGAGGGGGGCCTTCAGGCGCAGCTCCATCACGCCCCACAGGACGAGGACGACGGCCGCGGCGGCGAACAGGCCGAGCGTGGTGGACGAGCCCCAGCCCCAGTCGCTGCCCTTGGTGATCGGCAGCAGGAACAGGACGAGACCGGCGGAGAGGCCGAGCGCGCCCAGCACGTCGAAGGTGCCTTGGGCGCGGACGGGGCTCTCCGGCACGAAGACGAGGGTCAGCAGGATCGAGAGGACGCCGAGCCCCGCGGCGCCGAAGAACAGCGCGTGCCAGTCGGCGTTCTGCGCGGTCAGCGCGGCGACCGGCAGGGCGAGGCCGCCGCCGACGCCGATGGAGGAGCTCATCAGGGCCATCGCGGAGCCGAGCTTCTCGCGGGGCAGCTCGTCGCGCATCAGGCCGATGCCGAGCGGGATGGCGCCCATGGCGAAGCCCTGGAGTGCGCGGCCCACGATCATCACGACGAGATCGTCGGTGAATCCGCAGATCAGCGAGCCGACCACCATGACGGCGAGGCTGGAGAGCAGCATCTTCCGCTTGCCGTAGAGATCGCCGAGGCGGCCCATGATCGGAGTGGAGACGGCGCCGGCGAGCAGGGTCGACGTCATGACCCAGGTGGCGTTCGAGGGCGAGGTGTGCAGCAGCTCCGGCAGGTCCTTGATGACCGGCACGAGCAGGGTCTGCATCACCGCGACGACGATGCCGGAGAAGGCGAGTACGGGGACGACTCCGCGTATGCCGCGTGGGTGGGTCGTCGACATCGACATTGTGTGGGGCCTCCGGGGCGGCAGGGGACTCGGCAGGAGTACGCAGGAGTACGTGGATCCGTACGCGCACGGCAGCGTGTACGTGTAGCTCGAACCTGTTTCCCGGGGCGACTATTCCGACGGATGTCGTACCAGAGGAACTCTTGACCTGTTGTTAACCCTTTCATCAGCCGGGTCCCCGGAGACCCCTGGGGCGCCCGCCAAGCCGCCCCGCACCTGACCTTCCGTCAGATTGAAACGTGTTCTACTCTGTCGCCGTCCCGGCACCGGCTACCGGCGAGGATGCGCATGGGGATCGGAATCACGCGGGAACAAGGGGAGTTGGCGTCGGCTGTGCGCGGCTGGATCGCCCGCACCGTGCCGCCCGAGGAGGTGCGCAAGCTGCTCGATGACTCCGCGGGCCCGCCGCTCCCTCCCGGGGTGATGGGGCTCACCGGCGGCGCCCGGCCCGCCCACTGGGACGCGCTCGCCGGGCAGGGGCTGCTCGGCGTCCACCTCCCCGAGGAGTACGGCGGCGGGGGCGGGGGCCTCATCGACCTCGCCGTCGTCCTTGAGGAGGCGGCGCGGGCCGCGCTCCCCGGGCCGCTCGCGGCGAGCTCCCTCGCCTCCCTGGTGCTGCACCGCGCGGGCGCGCACGCGCTCACCGCGGAGCTGGCGAGCGGCGCCCGGATCGGCGCCGTGGCGCTGGACGCGGGCACGCTCACCGCCGTCGCGGGACCCGACGGCTACGTCCTGGACGGCACGGCGCCGCCCGTGCTCTCCGGCGGCGAGGCGGACCTGCTGGTCCTCGCCGCCGCGTCCGCCGCGGGCCCGGTGTGGCTGGCGGTCGACGCCGCCGCGCTGACCGTCCGTACGCACGACAGCGCCGACCCGACGCGGCCCACCGCCGAAGTGAGCGCGCGGGCCGCGCACGTCCCGGCGGACCGCGCGCTCGCCGTCGACGCCGCGACCGTCCGCGACCTGGCCGCCGCCGTGCTGGCCGCCGACGCGTGCGGCACCGCGGCGTGGGCGCTGCACACCGCGGCCGAACACGCCAAGGTGCGCGAGCAGTTCGGCCGCCCCATCGGGCAGTTCCAGGGCGTCAAGCACCTCTGCGCCGACATGCTGGTCCGCGTCGAGCAGGCCCGCGCCCTGGCCTGGGACGCGGCCCGCGCGGCGGACGACCCCGACGCGACCGCCGACGTACGCGGCCTGACCACCGCACTCGCCGCGGCCACCGCCCTGGACGCCGCCCACTCCTGCGCCAAGGACTGCGTGCAGATCCTCGGCGGCATCGGGTTCACCTGGGAGCACGACGCCCATCTGTATCTGCGCCGGGCGGTCGTGGCGCGCCAACTGCTCGGCGCGGGCGACGCGCACCGGCTGCGTGCCGTACGCCTCGCGGAGGGCGGCGCGCGCCGTGAACTGCGCCTGGAACTGCCGGAAGAGGCGAAGGAGTACCGGACCCGGGCCCGCGCGGCGATCGCCCCGGCCCGCGGACTCGACCCGGCGGCGGCCCGCAAGGCGCTCGCCCCCACCGGCTACGCGGCCCCGCACCTGCCCGAGCCGTACGGCCTGGGCGCAGGGCCCGTACAACAGCTCGTCGTCCAGCAGGAGTTGCGGCACGCCGGAGTCACGCTCAGCGACCTCTCCATCGCGACCTGGGTGATCCCCTCCCTCATCGCGTACGGCACCGACGCGCAACGCGCACGCTTCCTCGCGCCCACCCTGCGCGGCGAGCTGCTCTGGTGCCAGCTCTTCAGCGAGCCCGGCGCGGGCTCCGACCTCGCGTCCCTGAGCACCCGGGCCGAGCGCGTCGAGGGCGGCTGGCGCGTGACCGGTCAGAAGGTGTGGACGAGCGCGGCCCAGTGGGCGGACCACGGCATCCTCCTCGCCCGAACCGATCCGTCGGCGCCCAAGCACAAGGGGCTGACGTACTTCCTCGTCGACATGAAGGCCGCCGCGGGTGAGGGCGGCGGCATCGACATCCGCCCGCTCAAGGAGATCACCGGCGAAGCCCTCTTCAACGAGGTGTACTTCGACGACGTGTTCCTCCCCGAGGACGCCGTCGTCGGCCGGGTCGACGACGGCTGGCGGGTCGCCCGTCACACACTCGGCAACGAACGCGTCCACATGGCCGACCAGTTGACCTTCGACACCGGCCTCGAAGCGCTCATCGCCCGCGCCGGTGAACTCGACGGCGCGTACCGGGCCCGTATCGGAGGGCTCGCCGCCGAGGCGCACGCCCTCGCCTGCATCGGGCTGCGCACCACCACCCGACAGGTCGCGGGCGCGGAGCCGGGCGCGGGCGCTTCCGTACGCAAACTCGTCCAGACCCCCCACCAGCAGAAGGTCGCCGAGCTCGCCCTCGAACTGCTCGGCCCGTCGGGCGCGGTCCGCGAGGGCCCGGGGGAGCGGGCGCTGCACGGCTTCCTGATGTCGCGCTGCCTGACCATCGCGGGCGGCACCACTCAGGTCCAGCTCAACGTCGTCGCCGAGCGAATCCTCGGCCTGCCCCGTGACTGAACCACCGGCCAGCGAAAGGGACATCATGAAGGCGTACGTCGTCGGCGTCGGGATGACCAGGTTCGAGAAGCCCGAGACGCGCGACTGGCAGTACTGGGACATGGCGAAGGAAGCGGGCACGAAGGCCCTCGACGACGCCGGGATCTCGTACGACCAGGTCGAGCAGGTCCCCGTGGGCTACTGCTTCCAGGCCTCGACCGCGGGTCAGCGCGCCGTCTACGAACTCGGCCTGACCGGCGTGCCCGTCTACAACGTCAACAACAACTGCGCCACCGCGTCGACCGCGCTGATGATGGCGCGGCAGTTCGTCGAGGGCGGCCTGAGCGACTGCGTGCTCGCGCTCGGCTTCGAGAAGATGGCGCGCGGCGCGCTGGGCGGCGGCAGCGACGGGGGCGCCCGCGGCGGAGCCGCTGATGGATTCGGCAAGACGTCGCCGGTCGCCCGCCACTACGGGATCATGGCCGCCCGGCACGGCTTCGAGATGACCCCGCCCACCGCGCAGATCTTCGGCAACGCGGCCCGTGAGCACATGGAGAAGTACGGCACCACCGAGGCACAGCTCGCCGCGGTCGGCGCCAAGAACCACCGGCACTCCACGAACAACCCGTACGCGCAGTTCCAGGACGCGTACACCGTCGACGAGATCCTCGCCGCCAAGATGATCCACCGCCCGCTCACCAAGCTCCAGTGCTCCCCGACGTCGGACGGCTCGGCGGCGGCGGTCGTGGTCTCCGAACGGTTCGTCGAGCGGCACGGCCTCGCGGAACGGGCGGTGGAGATCGCCGCCCAGGCCATGACCACCGACACCGGCGACTCCTTCGCCTCCGGGTCGTGCATCGACGCCGTCGGACAGCCGATGTCACGGGAGGCGGCCCGCCGGGTGTACGAGAGGTCGGGGCTCGGCATCGAGGACGTCGACGTCGTCGAGCTGCACGACTGCTTCTCCGTCAACGAACTCCTGACGTACGAGGCGCTCGGCATGTGTGCGCCGGGCGAGTCGGGAAAACTGGTCGAGAGCGGCGCGACCACGTACGGCGGCCGGTGGGTGGTCAACCCCTCCGGCGGCCTCATCTCCAAGGGCCACCCGCTGGGGGCGACCGGCATCGCACAGATCGCCGAGCTGACCTGGCAGCTGCGCGGCGAGGCGGCGGCGCGACAGGTCGAGGGGGCGCGGGTGGGGCTCGCGCACAACATCGGGCTCGGCGGGGCGGCGGTGGTGACGATGCTGCGGAGGTGAGGTCCTGGTCCTCAAGGTCCTAGTCCTGTCGGCCCAGGTCGCGTCCAGCGAATTTCCGATGCGCCGCTGGAGTCTCGCTTGAGAGAATGGCTGTCATGGTTCAGACGCCCTCCACCGCTTACACGGCCGACACCGACACCGACACCCATACCGACGCCGACACCGGCTCCGCCCCCGCATCCGCCCCACGGAAAAGATCCGTCCCCGTGTGGGCGGTGCTGCTGACCGCCTGCGCGGGCCAGTTCCTCGTCGTCCTCGACGTGTCCGTGGTGAACACCGCGCTGCCGTCGATGCGCGCCGACCTCGGCATGAGCGCCATCGGCCTGCAATGGGTCGTCAACGCGTACTCCATAGCCTTCGCGGGCTTCATGCTGCTCGGCGGGCGGGCCGGAGACCTCTTCGGGCGCAAGCGGATGTTCCTCGTCGGACTCGCGCTCTTCACCGTCGCCTCGCTCGGCGGCGGCCTCGCGCAGGCCGAGTGGCAGCTCCTCGTCGCGCGGGCCGTGCAGGGCCTCGGCGCCGCGATCCTCGCGCCGTCGACCCTGACGATCCTCACGTCGGCGGTGCCCGCGGGCGCCGCGCGGGCGCGGGCGATCGGCGTCTGGTCCGCGGTCGGCGCGGGCGGCGGCGCGGCCGGCGGACTGGTCGGCGGGGTCCTCACCGACCTGCTCTCCTGGCGCTGGGTACTCCTGATCAACGTGCCGGTGGGCGCCCTGGTGATCGTCGCGGGCCTGGCCTGGCTCACCGAGAGCAGGGCCGACCGGACGCGCCGCCTGGACGTGCCGGGCGCGATCCTGGTGACGGGCGGCCTCGCCACCCTCGCGTACGGCATCGTGCAGACCGAGGAGAAGGGCTGGACGGCGGCCGCCACCCTGCTGCCCCTGGCGGCGGGCCTCGCGCTGCTCGCGGCGTTCCTCGTGGTGGAGTCGCGCACGAAGGTGCCGCTGATGCCGCTGAAGCTGTTCAAGGTACGGACGGTGTCGGCCGCGAACGCCGCGATGTTCGTGTGCGGCGGCGGCATGTTCGCCATGTGGATGTTCATGACGCTCTACACCCAGAACGTCCTCGGCTACTCGCCGCTGAAGTCGGGCCTGGCCCTCATGCCGTCCTCGTTCACCGTCGTCCTCGGCTCGATGATCGCGCCGCGCCTGATGCCGGTGATTGGCGCGAAGAACGTCTCCGTGCTCGGCATCGTGGTGGCCGCCGCGGGCTTCGGCTGGCAGTCGACGATGACGGTCGACGCCGCGTACGTCACCTCGATCATGCTGCCCGGCATCGTGATGATGCTGGGTGCGGGCCTCGCCACCACCCCGCTCGCCTCGCTCGCCACGTCGAGCGCCAGGGCGGACGACGCGGGTCTCGTCTCCGGCCTGGTCAACACCTCCCGCACCATGGGCGGCGCGCTCGGCCTCGCGGTGCTTTCCACGGTGGCCGCCGCGCAGATGAACGGCTCGACGTCACCGCAGGCACTCACCGACGGGTACGCGATGGCGTTCCGGACGAGCGGGTTCATTCTGCTGGCGGGCGTGGTCGTGCTGCTGCTGTGGATGCCGGGGGCGCGGACGGCCGCGGCGGCGAAGTCGTCGTCACGCTGAGCCGGTTACTGGCTGAGCCTGTTCCTAGGGGGCTGGGGCTGGGGCTGAGGCTCGGGCCGGGTCGGGGCTCGGGGCGGGGTCGGGGCCGGGGTGGCCACCGCCCCTACAACCACCCCTGGTGCCGCGCCTCGCGCACGGCCTCCATCCGGTTCCGCGTCCCCGTCTTCCCGATCGCCGCCGACAGATAGTTCCGCACGGTCGACTCCGACAGATGGAGCTTGCCCGCGATGTCGGCGACCGTGGCGCCGTCCACGGAGGCCTTGAGGACGTCCGCCTCACGGTCGGTCAGCGGGTTCGGCCCCGCACTCAGGGCGGCGGCGGCGAGCGCCGGGTCGATGACCGTCTCGCCCCGCAGCGCCCGGCGGATCGAGTCGGCGAGCTCCTCGACGGGCCCGTCCTTGACCAGGAAGCCGACCGCTCCGGCCTCCATGGCACGGCGCAGATAGCCGGGCCTGCCGAAGGTCGTGAGGATGAGAACCCGGCAGTCGGGGCACTCCGCACGCAGGTCGGCCGCCGCCTCCAGGCCGCTGCGGCCCGGCAGTTCGATGTCGAGCAGTGCCACGTCGGGACGCGCGACCAGCGCCGCGTCGACGATCTCGTCCCCCGCACCGACCTGCGCGACGACCTCGAGATCCTCCTCCATGCCGAGCAGCAGGGCGAGAGCGCCCCGCATCATGCCCTGGTCCTCGGCGAGCAGAACTCTGACGCTCTTGGTCGGGCGGTGGTCCTGCGGCATCTCGTCCATGTGCGAAGAGTACGTGCGGAGTTGCTGGTCAGAGCGGCAAGAAGCCCTGTGCGGCGCGAGGCCGGTCCGAGTGCTTCTGGAGTGCTGGTCCGGTACCTGTCGCCCAATGTCACTGGGCCGTCAGATCGGAGATGGGAGCTCCAATAGCGAACGTGGAGGAATAATCCATCCTTTGACCAGCCAGATAGACCTTCAGGTGACTCAGTGGTTGATCGGCTCCGCCGCATTGGTTGAGGGGTACGCCGATGGGAATACCAGCGAGGTTTCCGTCGGCCGTTCCGGTCCCGGTGCCAGCCTTCCCCTGGGCATGAGCTGCCGTATGGCGATTGGCACAGTTCGTGCCGAAGGCGGGGGAAAGAAAGTCGCCGACCCCGCCGGCCATGGCAGGTGCTGCGGTTGCGACACCGGCGCCGACAGCGACGACGACCAGTCCCAGGGCGGCGGCGATACGATGGAAAATCATGCATGGACAACGAGGGGCAGGCGCCAAAGTCACAGAGCTGCGGTGGCGTTGGGCCTGCCCCGCCTCCGGGCTTATGGGCCCAATTCGTAGACGGTTCCCCCGCCGTGGACGAGCACCAGGATGGCGAGTAGCCCCGCCCGCAGCGGACGGACGAGCGAGGCGGGTAGGTGCTGTTACGGCGCTTCGGTCTCCAGTGCTGCGCAGACCTCCTGCATGCTCGGCCGGTCGTGCGGGTCGTAGCGCAACATGTCGTTGATCAACCATCCGAGTGGCCTCGCCACGTTCACAGGGCGATGCGACCTGTCGACGACCGCTCGGCGCTGCTCTGCTCTGGACGCGTCATCGGGGTATTCGACATGGCGCCATCCCGTCGCGGCCATGAACAGTGTTGCGCCCAACCCGTACACATCGGCTTCCGGTGTCGGTGTGGCCTTACCACTTTTCAATACGCTGCGGCTGATCTCCGGTGCTTCGTAGTGAACGAGACAACCCCGGTACGGGAAATCGAATCGCTTCGGGATCTCCGCGCCGTGAACCAGAGCCAAGTCGATGAGCGCCGCACCAGTGCGCTCACTGTCGAGGATGAAGTGCGCCGGTTGGACGTCCCCGTGCACGTACCCCTTGTCGTGCAGCTCTGTGAGAGCGCGAGCGCATGCGTGGGCATCACGAATCGGCGGATTACTCACCTCTTGCCGAGTGCGATGGGGGGTCCACACGGCTTGTAGGTCCGTCCCCTCGTACCAGGGCTGCACGTTCCAGGTCCCTCGGTCCCACACTCCGTAGGCGGCCGTGACGCTGCCAAGCTCTTGCAGCACTGCCCCTTCGCGCGCGGGAGCGAGGGCAGTCCATTCGGCAGCTTCCCAGCGATCCGTAGCAGTGATCGGGTATCCGAGTTTCACGGCGTACTCGGCATCCTTGCTCCGTACGCGCCACACGGTGGAGCCCCGCCGATGAGCCACCACAGCCGACTCCGAGATGTCCAGGATGGAGATGATCGGCCCGGGGATCGAGGGCTGTTCGGGGGTTGGCACGGGTGTCCTTTCTGGGTGGCAGAGCCGACCCGTGCAACCACGGACCGGTTCTGCCACGGGTGCCCGGTCGCTACTCCGGAAGGGGGCGGTTACTGCTGGCCGTACGGCCGTCCGCAGTCCGCGTCGCACTGCGCGGCGTTTTCGCCGTTCACGGACCACACGTTGTCGAGGACCCGGAAGCCCGCGCCCTTAACGGCGAGCGCCGACGCGGTGACTTTCTCGATGGTGCGTCGGCCCGGACCGGGTTCGGGGCTGTGATGCAGAAAGCGTCCCGCGAACGTCTGGCAGAACTCGGCGTATGCCTGGGTGTGCAGGATGAACGCGTGCAGGCCGTCGTCCACGTCGTCGGACGGCATCATGCCGTTGCTCGCCATGGCGGCGGTGGCGACGAATGCCAGCGCCTGATCCGTGATGGCTTCGGCCTGGCCCTGCGGGTGCTTGAACTGCAAGCGCACGAAATGCGCGATGCTGGCGAACAACTCTTCACTGACGAGCGCGCGCCCAGTCTTGAGTGGGGTGGTCGTTGCTGTCATGGCGTGTTCCCTCCTGGTTGGAGTGGTGCACTGCACGAACGCCCGTCCCTGCCGTATCCCCTTGCCAGACGGGGGAGCCGGTTCGGATTCGATACGGCAGGGACGGGACCCCGTTCCGCTCTCTGTCGCGACTGCCCCGCGGGGTCCAGGCGGGGTTCATGCGGCGGGGAGTGGAAGTCTGTTCATCCCGCGTCGGCGGGCTCGCCTCGCTGATACAGAGGCAGTCGCATGCCGAAGTCGTGAGCCCGAGCGGCTGCACGCACGCGTGCCGCCTGGTAGGGGAAGGCAAGGGTGTCGAGTCTGCCCATGGGCACCCACTGGAGGGCCGACAACTCGTCGGCAGCGCTCTGGGGCAGGGTCACCGCGGCGGCTGGGTCGGGATCGAGCACCCCGCCGTCCACGACGATGTTGTACCCCTCGGCGCTGCTGCCGTCCTCGCTCGCGGGCACCTGGTCGATGACCAGTGCGTGCGTGATGTGGCGCTTTACTCCGGTCTCCTCGAAGAGTTCGCGGACTGCGCCAGCAGCGACGGTCTCGCCCTCGTGTACGCCCCCGCCCGGGAGCTGCCAGCCCTGTTGTTCGTCCGCATGCTTGTATTTCGGCCTGACCATCAGCACGTCTCCGTGGCGGTTGCGGATCAGAACCACGGCTCCGATGTGGCGGCGGGGCGGGTTGGCAGGGTCTAGGTCAGCGTGTGTCATCGGGCTTCCGTCCTGTTGTGGGGATGAAGTCCCGCCGCCGGACGGGGGGTTGGTGGCCTTCGCCGGCCCGTCCGGAAGCGGAAGGATCAGGGGTGAGCGACGGGCCGCGCGAGCAGCCACCCGACTACCCCCCACGCGGTGAACGCGGACACGATCACGAGCACCGTGCGCACGTGCCTCATGCGTCGTGCTGCGCGCTCCATGGGTTGGCTCCGATCACTGGCGATCTCTCTCTTGTCTCTACGCAACCGCGCAGACACTCTGAGCGGTACCGTTGCGGCGTCGCGGGAGTATGAAAGCCATGAAAGTTGGCTGCACGCGGGGAGTCGGGCATGGCCAGTCGCGGACCGAACCAGAACCTGAAACGGCTGCTGGGCGAGACAAGTTGGAGTGAGTCACAGCTAGCGCGGGAGGTTAACCGTGTGGGGGCTGAAGCTGGTACGCCTCTGCGCTACGGGCAGTCCGCGGTAGCGCACTGGCTGAGCGGGACGCTGCCACAACCCAAGGTTCGCCGGTTCGTTCTTGAAGCGTTGGCCCGCAGACTGAAGCGCCCCGTTACGCACGCTGAGGCTGGCTTCCCTACTTCGGCTCCTCAGGCGACCGCTCGCCCCGATACCGTGGAAGAGTTGATGGAGCTGGGGAGGTACGACATGGACCCGTCCCGCCGTGGCGTGCTAGGGGCCACGCTGTTCTCCGTTGCGCTCACCATTCCGGAATGGCCCGACGTGCTAGGGCGCCTCGCTGCTGTCGAGTCGGGCAAAACTCGTCGTATCGGCTTCCGCGAAGTGGATGCCGTAGCGGCTATGACCGAGAAAGTCTCGGAACTGGACGACCAGTTTGGGGGTCGGCACGCCCGCCCGATGGCAGCCGCATTCCTGGTCAACACGGTGGGCCCGCACCTCAAAGTCGATGCCCCCGAAGACGTACGCCGAGCGCTCTTGTCCGCTACGTCGGATCTTCTGTACCTCACGGGGTTCATGGCAGTCGATGAGGGCGTGCACGGCGTGGCCCAGCAGTACTACTTGAAGGCTCTTGAGCTTGCAGGGGCGGCAGACGACCACCTCACCTACTGCACAACATTGCGCGGCATGAGCCTTCAGGCCGTCGACCTCGGTCACGCTTCCCGCGCTGTGCGGCTGGCGGACTCCGCCGCTGCGGCGTCCCCTGCGGCTGGGCCCCGCATGCGGGCATTTCTGGCTGGGCAGCAAGCTCACTCTTACGCAGCGAGCGGCGATCGAAGCAGCGCTCTTTCCTTCATCAAGGAGGCGGAAGTGGCCATGGACAAGGCAGAATCCCGAGCCAAGGCATTCGGTAGCTACGCCCCATCGTCACTTGCGTACCACGTCTCCCAAGTCCGCTATGCCCTTGGTGACAAGGCGGGGGCAGTGCAGTCCTTGAAGGAATCCGACAGGTTGAGGGACAGCCACTATCGACGTAGCAGCGTCCGGTACAACGCACTGTTGGCTGAACGCCAACTAGAGGTCGGGCACCTGGAAGAAGCGTGCGCCACATGGCACCGCGTTCTGGATGACTACCCGCTTGTGTCGTCAGGTAGCGCCGACGAAAAAGTCCAGCGCATGAAGTCGCTGGTCCGCCCTCACCTGCGCAACCAGGCTGCCCGTAGCTTGTACGAGCGCGGACGAGCCGCCACCGTCTCCGTGTAACCCCCGGGGTAAGCCACTCAGCTCGCCACTCTTCCCGTTCCAGAGCGGCGGACCTTTCGTCGCAGTCAGACAGCCAGTCCCAGGGACAGGAACACGGCTCGTCTGTACCGGTCGGGTGGGCTCAACTCCGGCCGAAGCGATGCCCGAAGCGGCTTCCGTGGCCATGATCGAACAGCTTCGAAAGGGCACCCCGTGACGAGCGAAGACCCGCAGTGGTTCACGTCCTCCTACAGCAGCAACGGCGGCGACTGCATCGAGGTCGCCGCAAACCTGGCCGCTTCGCGCGGTGTGGTCCCCGTCCGTGACTCCAAGGACCCGTCCGGCCCGGTCCTGGACTTCGCCACCGGTTCGTTCACTTCCTTCGTGGTGAGCGTCAAGGCTGGAGAGTTCGGGTCCATCTGACAAGTCGGCCCGCCCGACTCGTTCAAGGCAGCCCCACCGTGCTTGGCACGGTGGGGCTTCGCTGTGCCCTGCACGCGACGACGAAAGCGCCGCACGCCGCTCAGTCGATGCAGAACTCGTTGCCCTCGATGTCCAGCATCGGGATGCACGCGTCGTTGCCGTCATACAGCGTCTGTACGTGTACCGCGCCGAGCGGGATCAGGCGGGCGCACTCGGCCTCCAGTACGGCGAGGCGTTCCTCGCCCACGAGTCCGGTGCCGACCCGGACGTCGAGATGCACCCGGTTCTTGACGGACTTTCCCTCGGGGACGCGCTGGAAGTACAGGCGGGGGCCTTCCCCCGAGGGGTCGGTGCAGGCGAACCACGCGTCCTGCTCCTCGGGCGGCTGGGCGCGCTTGTAGTCGTCCCACGTGGCGAAGCCCTCCGGGGGCGGCGGTACGACATACCCCAACACCTCGCACCAGAAGCGGGCGAGACGCTCCGGTTCCGCGCAGTCGAAGGTGACCTGGAACTTCTTGATCGACGTCATCGGGACACCGTAAGGATCAGTTGGCCGCGGCGAAACCCCCGGGGTCATGCCGCCGGTCCGGCTCCATGGCCGGGAGCGCCGGGAGTACGGCCGTGACGCGGAAGCCGGAGCGGGGCGCCGGGCCGGTGGTGAGTGAGCCGCCCGCTGCCGCGAGACGTTCGGCGAGACCCTTCAGGCCGCTGCCGGGCGGCCCCGAGCCCGCGCCGCGGCCGTCGTCCGTGATCACCAGGCGGGTGTGTTCGGAGGTGCCCGTGACCTCGATGTCGCAGTGGGCCGCGCCGGAGTGGCGTACGGCGTTGGTGACGGACTCGCGGACGACCCAGCCGAGGAGCGCCGCGGTCTGCGGGGCGAGCGGCGGTCCCGACTGGCGGACGACCGCGCCGATCCCGGCGGCCGCGAGCAGATCGCGGGCGCAGTCCAGTTCGGTGGCGAGGCTGCCCTCGCGGTAGCCGGTGACGGCCTCGCGGATCTCGGTGAGCGCCTGTCGGCCGACGGACTCGATGTCGGAGACCTGGCCGAGCGCCGCGTCCAGGTCGCGCGGGGCGATGCGGCGGGTCGCCTCCGCCTTCACCACGATCACGGAGAGCGTGTGGCCGAGCAGGTCGTGCAGGTCGCGGGAGAAGCGGAGGCGTTCCTTCTCGACGGCGGTGCGGGCCAGTTCCTCGCGGGTGTCGCGCAGTTCGCGGACCGCCTCGGAGAGCGAGAGGATCGCGGCCGTCACCATCGTCGACAGAAACGTGGCGTAGGCGACGTTCAGCGCGCCCCAGCCGTCCCTGAACCCGCCGATGAGACCCGCGAGCGCGCTCAGCCCCAGGCCGATGGGGCCGAGGCCCCGGCCGCGCACGATCGCCCCCGCGGCGAGGCCGAGCAGCGGGAAGAAGAGCAGCCAATTGCCTCCGTAGCCGACGGCGAGACCGACGGTCAGCAGGCCGAGCGCGATCAGGGCGACCAGCGTGGCGCGGGCCTGCCGCTTCTCCTTGTCGAAGGCGCGGAACGCCAGGAAGACGTAGAGGGAGTTGAAGACGAAGATCCCGATGCCGCCGACCCAGGGGTTGGGGGTGCGGCCCTGGAGGAGGTGGGAGACGGCGCCCAAGCCCATCAGGAGCCAGGGCAGGAGTGCGAATCCGGTGGGCGGCGGACCGAGGTGGTCGGCGTTGTTCTGGCCGTCCGCGCCACCCTTCCACTGGCCGCCCTTCCACCGGCCGCCCTTCCACCGGCCACCCTCCCGCCGGGCCGCCTTGCACCGCTTCCGCTCGGCCTTGCACTCGTCGCGGGCGCTCTTCCGCTCGATACGGGCGGTCCGCCACTCCCGCACGGAGTGGCCGACCCTGTTCTTCCCGGCCATGTCGGCACTCCCCGTCCTCGGCATCAGGCGGCCGCGGTGCGCGCGGACCGACGGTAGGAGACCACAGCGTACGAACCGAAGGCCAGCAGCCAGCAGAGCAGCACCGCCACCGTGACAAGGCCGGGCGCGCTGTGCTCGGTCACCGCGACCCCGAGCTCGGCGAACCGGTGCGTGGGCGTGTAGGCGGCGAGGGTGCGCAGCCAGTCGGGGAACAGGGCGATCGGGAACCACAGCCCGCCGACCACCGCGAGCCCGAGGTAGCAGGCGACGTTGACGACACCGGTCGTCTGGGCGGTGAGGCGGTAGCCGTTGCCGAGGCCGAGGAGGGTGAAGGGCAGCGAGCCGAGCCAGAGCAGCAGGGCGGCCGCCGCCCACTGCCAGGCGTCCATGCGTACGTCGTTGACCAGGCCGCCCGCGGCGAACACGGCGACGATCGAGGGGAGCACGGTCACCGAGCCGTTCAGGGCCCGGCCCGCCACGACCTCGCGCGGCGACATCGGGGTGACCCGCAGCTGCCGCAGCCAGCCGATGGTCTTGTCCTCGGCGACGCCGGTGCCGGTGTTCATGGCCGCGCCCAGCGCGCCGTACGCGGCCATGCCGACCATCGACTGGGTCTTCCAGGAGCCCTGGTCGTCCCCGCCGATGTTGGTGAAGAGCAGATACATGAGGACCGGCATGGCGACCGCCGAGATCACATAGCCGGGGTCGCGCAGCGTTCTGCGGATCTCGAGGCGGAGGTAGGCGAGCATCACAGGGTCTCCAGAGCGGTCGCGTGGGTGGTCGCGGGAGTGGTCGCGGCGGTCGCGGCAGCGGCGCGGGACGAGGTGAGGGCGAGGAACGCGTCCTCCAGTGAGGGCGGCGCGACCGCGAGACCGCGGACCGCGCCGCGCGAGGCGAGCGCGAGGACCGTCGCGTCCGAGTCGTCGCTGCGCAACAGGGCCCGGTCGCCGCGCACTTCAAGGCCGAGCACGCCGGGCAGTTCGGTCAGGCCCACCGTGCCGCCGCCCGCCAGGTCGAAGGAGACGAGG
Organism: Streptomyces sp. NPDC046465; assembly: GCF_040646035.1. Classification (NCBI taxonomy): domain Bacteria; kingdom Bacillati; phylum Actinomycetota; class Actinomycetes; order Kitasatosporales; family Streptomycetaceae; genus Streptomyces; species Streptomyces sp. NPDC046465. The sequence goes on along the minus strand of NZ_JBEYZK010000001.1, from coordinate 201,082 downwards.
CTGCCGCCCGCGGCGCGGCGCAACTGGTCCCCGGTGCCGTCGGCGACGATCCGGCCGTGGTCGATGACGACGATCCGGTCGGCGTGGGCGTCGGCCTCCTCCAAGTAGTGGGTGGAGAACAGGACGGTGTGGCCGCGCCGCGCGTAGGAGCGCATCGAGGTCCAGAAGTCGTGCCGGGCCTCGACGTCGAGCGCCGCGGTCGGCTCGTCGAGCACGAGCAGCGCGGGGTCTCCGACGAGCGCCACGGCGAACCGCACGCGTTGCGCCTGGCCCCCGGACAGCCGGTCCACGCGCCGCCCGGCGAGCCCCGCGATGCCCGCGAGGTCCAGGGCGCGGGCGACGGGCATCGGCTCGGGGTAGGTCTGCGCGACGAAGGCGACCAGCTCGCGGACGGTGACGCGCGGCACCTGGCGGCCCTCCTGCAGCATCGCGCCGACCTGCCCGGCGGCGGCGGCCCGGCCCGGGGCGCGCCCGAAGAGCCGCACCGTGCCCGCGTCGGGCTCGTCGAGGCCGAGGAGCAGGGACAGGGTGGTGGACTTGCCCGCGCCGTTGCGGCCGAGCAGGGCGACGGTCTCGCCCCGCTGGATCTCCAGGTCCACCCCGTCCACGGCACGTACCGGTCCGAAGGCCTTCACGGCCCCCGCGAAGGCGACCGCGGGCGGCCCGCTCTGCGTTGTCTGCGTCATGACCACGACGCTACGGAGCGGGGGGCGGCCGTCGGCAGATGCGCCTGTACCGACTCGGCCAGTACAAATGTCACACGTGGACCGGTCGGAGCGGCGCCCCTACCTGACGCCCTGTCAGGAGTCTTCACAACCGTCGTGGCCTCGGCTATACATGGGACGGCCGGACTGGAACGCGTTCTAGAACGAGGCTGTTCGTGCGTTCTGGGACAAGGCTGTTCGCGCATCCTCAGGAGAGGCTGTTCGCGGATCGCCCCTCCGGCCCTGTTGCGACCTCGGTGCGGACGACGGTGCGGACGGCCGCACCGAGGTCTTCGATCACCGGCCCAAGGAGCTGCCCCCAGATGCCCATTGACGCAGTGAAGGCCGTGGCCGCCGAGCCCCGGTCCGCCGAGATCGCCTGGGACCACAAGGACATTCAGCTCTACCACCTGGGACTCGGCGCCGGACGGCCCGCCACCGACCCGGCCGAGCTGCGCTACACGCTGGAGTCCCGGCTGCACGTCCTGCCCAGCTTCGCCACCGTCGCGGGCGCGGGCATGGGCGTCGTCGGCGGCCTCTCCGCGCCCGGCATCGAGGTCGACCTCGCCGCCGTCCTGCACGGCGGCCAGAGCATCACGCTGCACCGCCCCATCCCTGTCAGGGGCGAGGCCGTCAGCACCTCAAGGGTCGCCGCGGTGTACGACAAGGGGAAGGCCGCGATCCTCGTCCTGCGCACCGAAGTCGCCGACGCCGACGGGCCGTTGTGGACCAGTGACGCCCAGATCTTCGTGCGCGGCGAGGGCGGCTTCGGCGGCGACCGAGGCCCCTCCACCCGCCTCCCCGCCCCCGAGGGCGACCCCGACCTGGAGGTCGAGCGCCCCGTCCGCGAGGACCAGGCACTCCTCTACCGCCTCTCCGGGGACTGGAATCCGCTGCACGCCGACCCCGAGTTCGCCGTGCTCGCCGGCTTCGACAAGCCGATCCTGCACGGCCTGTGCACCTACGGGATGACCCTCAAGGCCGTCGTCGACACCCAGCTCGGCGGCGACGTGTCCCGGGTGCGCGGCTACAGCACCCGCTTCACCGGCGTCGTCTTCCCCGGCGAGACGCTGCGGATCCGCATGTGGCGGAGCGAGGGCCGGGTGCAGGCCACGGTCACCGCCGTCGAACGGGACGACGCGCCGGTCCTGGCCGACACCGTCGTCGAGCACGCCTGAGTCATCGAGCACGCCTGAGTCATCGAGCACGCCTGAGTCGTCGAACACGCCTGAGTCCGCCCGGGCGCCCCCGAATCCGCTCGGGCCCGCCCGGATCTTCGTACGAGAGGAGCCGCACCATGCGCGCAGCCGTACTGCACGAGACAGGCCAGGACAAGCTCGAAGTCCTCGACGACATCGAGACGGCGGGCTTTGGCCCCGGCAAGGTGAAGATCCGGGTCCGGGCCACCGGACTGTGCCACTCCGACATCTCGGCGATGAACGGCGTGCTGCCGCAGCCCGCGCCCTTCATCCCGGGCCACGAGGGCGCGGGCGAGATCATCGACGTCGGTGACGGCGTGACCGGTCTCGCCCAGGGCGACCGCGTCCTCCTCTGCTGGCTCCCCGCCTGCGGCGCCTGCCCCGCCTGCAAGCGCGGCCAGACCCACCTGTGTCTCGCCGGGTTCATGAACGCGGGCACCCCCAACTTCAAGCGCCCCGGCGGCGACGTATTCGGCTTCGCGGGCACCGGCACCTTCGCCGAGGAGGTCGTCGTCGACGCCGGGTGCGCCGTGCCGATCCCCGACGACGTGCCCTTCGACATCGCGGCGCTGATCGGCTGCGGCGTGACGACGGGGCTCGGCGCGGCCGTCAACACCGCCGATGTGGCGGCCGGTTCGTCGGTCGCCGTGATCGGCTGCGGCGGCGTCGGCATCTCCGCGATCCAGGGCGCCCGGCTCAAGGGCGCGGCACAGATCGTCGCGGTCGACCCGGTCGCCTCGCGCCGGGAGGCGGCGCTCACATTCGGCGCCACCGAGGCGGTCTCGCCCGACGAACTGGCCGACGCCAAACAGCGGATCACCGCGGGCGAGGGCTTCGACTACGTCTTCGAGGTCGTCGGCAAGTCGGTCACGGCCCGCACGGCGTACGAGACGACGCGGCGCGGCGGCACGATGTGCGTCGTCGGAGCCGGAGCCATGGACGACCACCTGCAGTTCAACATGTTCGAGCTGTTCTTCGACGAGAAGCGGATCCTGCCCTCCATGTACGGCGGGGGCGACGTCCTCACGTCGTACGAGCGGGCCATCGCGCTCTGGCGGGCGGGCCGCATCGACCTGGCGGGCCTGATCACCCACCGCGTGCAGCTCGCCGAGGTCAACGAGGCGCTGGAGCAGATGCGTACGGGCGCCGCCCTGCGCACCTGCATCGAGATCTGACCGCCTCCGCTCAGCTCGATTCAGCTCCGGAAGGGACTTCGATGTCACTGCCACTTGAGGGGCCGCTTGAGGGCCTGACCGCGATCGTGACCGGAGCGGGCCGGGGGCTCGGCCGCGCCGAGGCACTGGAACTGGCCCGCCTCGGCGCGCGCGTCGTCGTCAACGACTTCGGGCAGCCGGGCCGCGACGGCTCGGGGGAGGCCTCGGCGGCGCCCGCCGAGGAGGTCGCCGCCGAGATCCGGGCGGCGGGCGGCGAGGCCGTCGCCCACACCGGCGACGTCGCGGACCACGAACAGGCCCGCGCGCTCGTCCGGTCGGCGGTCGACACCTACGGAAAGCTCGACATCCTGGTCAACAACGCGGGCATCCTGCGGGACCGGATGATCTTCTCGATGAGCGAGGCCGAGTGGGACTCGGTCATCCACGTCCACCTCAAGGGCCACTTCAACACCACCCACTTCGCGGCGGCGCACTGGCGCGAACGGTCGAAGGCGGCGGGCGGCCCGGTCTACGGCCGGATCGTCAACACCTCGTCCGAGGCCTTCCTCGCGGGCTCGGCGGGCCAGCCCAACTACGCGGCGGCGAAGGGCGGCATCGTCGGCCTGACGACGTCGACGGCGCTGGCGCTCGCCAAGTACGGCGTGACCGCCAACGCCATCTGCCCCCGCGCCCGTACGCGGATGACGGAGGACGTCTTCGCGGGCTTCCAGGAGCCCGCGGAGGGCAGGCTCGACCCGCTGGCGCCCGAACATGTCTCGCCGTTGGTCGGGTACCTGGCCTCGCCCGCCGCCGCGCAGGTCAACGGTCAGCTGCTCGTGGTGCACGGCGGGATGGTCGCGATCGTGGAGCGGCCCAGGGTGGCGGCGAAGTTCGACGCGGCGAAGGAGACGTTCACCTTCGACGAGCTGGACGAGGCGCTGTCGCCGTACTACGCGGGGCGGCCGCCGAATGAGACGTTCGCGGCGGCGGAGGTGCTGGGGCTCAAGCGGGACTAGACGAAACAACCTCGCCCCCGTGCCGCTTGTGGCGGCGCGGGGGCGAGACCTTTCTGCGGAGTCTGCGGAGTCTGCGGAGTTCGCGGAGTTCGCGGAGCCTGCGGAGTCCGCGGAGCGTCGGGTCAGGATCGGTGCTGCTGGTCCTGCCTGCGGTGACGTCCCTGCGGCGCGGCCGCCTCGTCGTGCTCGGCCACCGGGCCCCGGTGCTTGCCGGCCCCGGACCCCGCGCCGGTGGGCACGGTCGACGGCCACCGTGATGCGGTGTTCTGTAGCGTCTCCGTGCAGGTTTCGGTCGTAGTCAAGCCATTCACCCCGTAAAGAAGATCGTTCGTACAGCCGGGCGAGTCTAACGGTCGCCCGTGCGTACGCCGAGGGGTGCCTGCTGCAGGGGGACGGGGCGTGCGACAGCGGGATGCGGGGGGTCTGCCGGGGGAGGTGGTGCGCTTTCCCGCACGGGCCCGACGCCGTCCCGCACGGGCCCGACGCCGTCCCGTACGGGCCCGACGCCGTCCCGCAGGGGGCCGGTGCCCGGCGCGGGCCCGCTCACCCGGGCCACCCCGCACGGCTCCGCGGCCGTCGCGTACGGCAGGCGCAGGAGGCCGTCTCGGGTCCACCATCCCGAACCGGCCAACCACCCCTCGGGGGACGCTAGTTGGAGCACTTTCCGGTCGGCGGGCCGCCACAGCCCGAGCCAACTGCCGCTACCACTACCGCCACTACCGCCACCGCCGCCTCCACCGCCCCCGGGGCCGTCGATCCGCAGCGCCACCGCGCAGGCCTCCGGCGTCAGCACCTGCCCCGGCTGGATCGCGAACGGTGTCACCGTGAGGTCCGGCAGTCGCAGGCACTCGGGAAAGCGCACCGGCCGCGTACCGCCGAGGACGCCCCAGCCGAGGCGGGGCCCGCCGGGCCCGCCGGGGGCGTCGGAGCGGATCAGGAGCAGGCCGCTGTCCGCGTCGGCGAGGAGCAGCCGGTCGTCGCTCTCCTCCGCGATCTGCAGGAGCGGGGAGACCTCGCCGCCGCGCTCCAGATCCACCGCGACCGTCTTGGTGCGCCCGTCCAGCTCGCGGTCGAGCGCGAGCATCCGTTCCGTGCCGTCCAGCCAGACGCCGCCCGAGCAGCGGCCGGGCACCGAGGCGAGGTGCTCGGGACCGAAGGTGCCGCCCGCCACCAGCCAGATGTCCGAGGAGCGGGCGCCGGGCGCGACGGCGTACGCGCGGTCGCCGCCCGGCGCCGGAGGCAGCAGGCTCAACTCGCCGCACTCCACGGCCCCGAGCGGTACCGCACCGGTGCCCGGGCCCGTCGGGTACAGCAGGGCGAAGGTGTGCCGCTCGCCCACCACGCGGTGGATGAGGACACGGCCGTCGGCCATCGGATGCACCTCCGTGGACGGCTCCTCGGGCTGGTTGCCGGGCAGGGGCACGGCGTACGGCTCGGGGGAGCCGAGGGTCCAGCGTTCGGGGTACCAGGAGTCCGGGGCACCGGCGGCGCGGGCGAGGCGCGCCGCGTACGAGCCGTCCGCCGCGATCGTGCACCCCGCGGGACGGGCGGGGACGCGGACGCGGACGCGGGTGGGGCCCGGGGTCGGGGTCGGGACTGGAACCGGGGCCGGGGCCGGAACCGGGGTCGGGGCCTGGGTCGGTGGCGGCGCTGGTGGCGCAGTCATCGTGATGTCACCTCCGGCCCCGAAGCTAGTTTTCGCACGCACTGACGTGGCACCGACGAGCGTCCGCTTCACACAGAAGGGTGGAGATGTCCCGATTCGCCTGAGGGGGCGGGGGCGGTTGTGCTGTGAGGGGGGCCGACGACCACCGCCGCAGCCCCGTCAAGTAGCCGCACCGTAGCGTTCCGTAACGCTCGACCTGTGGGGTACGCGGGGAAGGTAGCCTTTCTCCGTGCCCCGTCTGTCTGAAGTCATCACCGCGCTCGACGCCCTGTGGCCCGCCGATCTGGCCGAGAGCTGGGACGCGGTCGGCACGGTCTGCGGAGACCCCGACGCGGAGGTCTCCCGGGTCCTCTTCGCCGTCGACCCCGTCCAGGAGATCGCCGACGAAGCGGTGACCCTGGGAGCCCAGCTCCTGGTCACCCACCACCCCCTCTACCTGCGGGGTACGACGACGGTCGCGGCGTCCACCTTCAAGGGCCGGGTCGTCCACGACCTGATCAAGCACGACGTCGCGCTGCACGTCGCGCACACCAACGCCGACCGCGCCGACCCGGGCGTCTCCGACGCCCTCGCGGGCGCGCTCGACCTCCGGATCCTGCGCCCCCTCGTACCGGATCCCACCGACGGGCAGGGCCGCCGCGGCCTCGGCAGGGTCTGCGAGCTCGCCCACCCCCTGACCCTGCGCGAGCTGGCCGAGCGCGCCGCGAAGCGGCTGCCCGCCACCGCGCAGGGCATCCGCGTCGCGGGTGACCCGGACGCGCTGATCCGCACCGTCGCGGTCAGCGGCGGCTCCGGCGACAGCCTCTTCGACGACGTGCGCGCCGCGGGCGTCGACGCCTTCCTCACCGCGGACCTGCGCCACCACCCGGCGTCCGAGGCCCGCGAACGCAACGCCCTCGCGCTGCTCGACGCGGCGCACTGGGCCACCGAGTGGCCCTGGTGCGAGCTGGCCGCAGCCCAGCTCGACGAGATCTCCGACCGGAACGGATGGGGCCTTCGCGTCCACGTCTCGAAGACGGTCACCGACCCCTGGACCGCCCACGCGGCCTCACACGACGACTCAAACGACTCAACAGGAGCCCCCAACTGAACGCCGCGCCCGCCGACCAGATCCGACTGCTCGACGTCCAGGCCCTGGACGTACGCCTGCAGCAGCTCGCGCACAAGAAGAAGTCCCTGCCCGAGCACGCCGAGATCGAGTCGCTGACCAAGGACCTCACGCAGCTGCGCGACCTGCTCGTCGCCTCGACGACCGAGGAGAGCGACTGCGCCCGCGAGCAGACCAAGGCGGAGCAGGACGTCGACCAGGTCCGTCAGCGCGCGGTCCGCGACCAGCAGCGCCTGGACTCCGGCGCCGTCACGTCCCCCAAGGACCTGGAGAACCTCCAGAGGGAGATCGCCTCGCTGGCCAAGCGCCAGGGCGACCTGGAGGACGTCGTCCTCGAGGTCATGGAGCGCCGCGAGTCCGCGCAGGAGCGGGTCGCCGAGCTCACCGAGCGCGTCTCCTCCGTCCAGTCGAAGATCGACGCCGCGACGGGGCGCCGTGACGCCGCGTTCGGGGAGCTCGACGGCGAGACCGCCACGGTCGGCAAGGAGCGCGCGGTCGTGGCCGGCTCGGTCCCGGCCGACCTGCTCAAGCTCTACGACAAGCTGCGCGAGAAGGAGGGCGGCGTCGGCGCCGCCAAGCTCTACCAGCGGCGCTGCGAGGGCTGCCGCCTGGAGCTCAACATCACCGAGGTCAACGAGGTGAAGGCGGCGTCCCCGGACACCGTGCTGCGGTGCGAGAACTGCCGCCGCATCCTGGTCCGCACGTCCGAGTCCGGCCTCTAGGGGCCGTGTCTGTGCCTCCAGGAGCCGTGCCCGTGCGGGAGTTCATCGTCGAGGCCGACGGCGGGTCGCGGGGCAACCCGGGGCCCGCCGGGTACGGCTCGGTCGTCATCGACGCGGCCACGGGGGAGACCCTGATGGAGGCCGCCGAGTACATCGGCGTCGCGACGAACAACGTCGCCGAGTACAAGGGCCTGGTGGCCGGGCTCAAGGCGGCCCACCAGCTGGACCCGGCCGCCTCGGTGCACGTCCGCATGGACTCCAAGCTCGTCGTCGAGCAGATGTCGGGCCGCTGGAAGATCAAGCACCCGGACATGAAGCCGCTCGCCGCCGAGGCCGCGCGGGCCCATCCCCCGTCCCGGGTGACGTACGAGTGGATCCCCCGCGAGAAGAACAAGCACGCGGACCGGCTCGCGAACGAGGCGATGGACGCGGGCAAGCGGGGGGAGCGGTGGTCGCCGTCGGCGTCCACGGCGGAGTTCGACGCGAGGGCCGCACGGGCGGCAGCCGAAGCGGACGGCGGCGAGTCCGGGACGGATGCACCGACGGATGCACCGATGGATGCGCCGACGGATGCGCTGACGGATGCGCCGACAGGGGAGAGCGCCGACGCCCGAGCCGCGCGCAACGCCGCCGCCCCGCCCGTCGGCTGGGCCGCCCCCGCCGACCTCGGCGCCCCCGCGACCTTCGTCCTGCTCCGCCACGGCGAGACCGCGCTGACGCCCCAGAAGCGGTTCTCCGGAAGCGGCGGCAGCGACCCGTCCCTCTCCGACATCGGCCGGGCCCAGGCCGAGCGCGCCGCCACCGCCTTCGCCGCGCGCGGCACGATCCAGGCGATCGTCTCCTCGCCGCTGAAGCGCTGCCAGGAGACCGCGCGCACCGTCGCCGCCCGGCTCGGACTCGACGTACACCTCGACGAGGGCCTGCGCGAAACGGACTTCGGGGCCTGGGAGGGGCTGACCTTCGGTGAGGTGCGCGAGCGCCATCCGGAAGAGCTGAACGCCTGGCTGGCCTCGCCGAAGGCGGCGCCGCCCGGCGGCGAGTCGTTCGCGGCGGTCTCCCGGCGGGTATCGGCGGCGCGCGACCGGCTGACCGGTACGTATGCGGGCCGCACGGTGCTGCTCGTCACGCACGTCACGCCCATCAAGACGCTGGTGCGGCTCGCGCTCGGCGCCCCGCCGGAGTCCCTGTTCCGCATGGAGCTCTCGGCGGCCTCGGTCTCGGCGGTGGCGTACTACACCGACGGCAACGCGTCCGTACGGCTCCTCAACGACACGTCCCACCTGCGCTAGACCGCCGCCACGCCCTGCCGTTCAGCGCAGGGCCGCAGCCTCGCGGGCCAGGGCCTCGACCCGGTCCCAGTCCTTCGCCGCGACGGCATCGGCGGGGAGCATCCAGCTGCCGCCCACGCAGCCGACGTTCTTCAGCGCCAGGTACGAGGGCGCGGAGGCCGGTGTGATCCCGCCGGTCGGGCAGAACCGTGCCTGGGGCAGGGGCGCGCCGAGCGACTTCAGGTAGGCGGTGCCGCCGGCGGCCTCCGCCGGGAAGAACTTCATCTCCCGTACGCCGCGTTCGAGCAGTGCCACGACCTCCGAGGTCGTCGAGACGCCGGGCAGGAACGGCACGCCCGAGCCCCGCATGGCGTCGAGCAGCGTGTCCGTCCAGCCCGGACTGACCAGGAAGCGGGCGCCCGCCTCCACGGAGTCGGCGACGTTCCGCGCCGAGATGACGGTGCCCGCGCCGACCACCGCGTCCGGCACCTCGGCGGCGATGGCCGAGATCGCGTCGAGCGCGACCGGCGTCCGCAGGGTCACCTCGATCGCGGGCAGCCCACCCGCGACCAGTGCACGCGCCATCGGCACGGCGTCCGCGAGGTCCGAGACGACGACCACGGGGACGACGGGGGCGAGGTCGAGGACCGAGGCGGACGCGGACGCAGACGCTTGCTCGGGCTCGGGCTCGGCGGACGTGTGGGGGGAGGGCGCGGAGGAGGTCATGAGGGCATCCTGCACCGGTGCGTGCAGCATGCGCAAAGGGTGTTGCGCATGCTGCAACGGCCGGTCCCACCCTGTCGCTCGCCCGGCCTCGCCCTGCCACTCGCCCGGTCTCGCCCCGTCAGTGGATCTCGCGCACCACGACGTCGAGGGCCCACGGCTTGCCCGCCTTGGCCGGAGCCGCCGCCTCCACCACGTGCCCCAGGTCCCGCAGCGCCTCGACCAGCTCGGCCGGGCCCTTCGGCTCAGCGCCCGTCGTCAGCAGCGAACGGACGATCCGCCCCTTCGTCGCCTTGTTGAAGTGCGAGACGACGGACCGCTTCTCGGTACCGGTCTTCTCGTCGACCTGAGCGTGCAGCACCCGTACGGTCGCCGTCCGCTCCGCGACCTCACCCTTCGGCTTCCACGCCGCTGCGTACGCGGACGACCGCAGGTCGAGGACGAGCCCGGCGCCCGCAGCCTCGGGCAGTACGTCCGCCATCGGCCCGCGCCAGTACGGGCCCAGCGCGCCGAGTCCGGGGAGCTTGACGCCCATCGAGCAGCGGTAGGAGGGGATCTTGTCGTGCACGCCGACGGCGCCCCACAGGCCGGAGAAGACGAGCAGCGAGCGGGCGGCGCGGCGCTTGGCGGCGGCGTCGAGCGAGGCGAGGTCCAGGGCGTCGTACAGGACGCCGGTGTAGACCTCCCCGGCCGGACGCGCGCCCGCCGTACGCAGCTCGGCGTTCTTCGCGACCTCGCCGCGCAGCCCCTCGCTGAGGCCGAGCACCGTCCGCGCCTTCTCCTCGTCCGCGGAGCACAGCTCGACGAGCTCGTCGAGGACGGCCTGCCGCGCCTCGGTGAGCCCCGGCAGCGAGAGGGTCTCCGGCTTGAGCGGGGCTCCGCGCCCGGAGGGTGCCTTGCCTTCGGACGGCGGCAGCAGGACGAGCACGATCGGACTCCTTCAGGGGTACGGGGGGGAGGGGTGCGGCCCCTGCGAAAGGGTACGGGGCGTCTGTAGGCGACGGCGCTTGAGCGGACTCCGGGGCGGCGGGGGGAGAGCGCACCCCATACCCTCAAGACATGCCCCGCCGCCATCTCCGCATGACCGGCGCAGCCGACGACGCTCCGCTGCGGGCCGCCCTGCGCGCACTGCGTACGGAACTGGACGTGCCCGAGGAGTTCCCCGCCGACGTCCTCGCGGAGGCGGCGCAGGCCGCCGCATCGCCCCGGCTGCCCGCGGACGACGCCACGGACCTCCCCCTCTTCACCGTCGACCCACCCACCTCCGTAGACCTCGACCAGGCCATGCACCTGGTGCGCCGCAAGAGCGGCGGCTTCCGCGTGTCGTACGCGATCGCCGACGTCGCCGCGTACGTCACGCCAGGCGGCCCGCTCGACGCCGAGGCCCACCGGCGCGTCACCACCCTGTACTTCCCCGACGAGAAGGTCCCGCTGCATCCCACGTCGCTGAGCGAGGGCGCGGCCAGCCTGCTGCCCGGCCAGACGTGCCCGGCCGTCCTGTGGACGATCGACCTGGCCGCGGACGGCAGCGCCGAGCGGACCGACGTGCGTCGCGCGCTGGTCCGCAGCCGGGCCAAGCTCGACTACGAGGGGGTGCAGAGGGCAGTCGACGACGGCACGGCGGAGGAGCCCGTCGCACTGCTGCGCGAGATCGGGGAGTTGCGCGAGCAGCGCGAGGTCGACCGGGGCGGCATCTCCCTCGACGTGCCCGAGCAGGAGATCGTCGAGCGCGACGGAACGTACGAGCTGGCCTTCCGCGCCCCGCTCCCCGCCGACGGCTGGAACGCGCAGATCTCGCTCCTCACCGGCATGGCCGCCGCCGAGCTCATGATCGCCTCCGGTACGGGCGTCCTGCGGACGCTCCCCACCGCCCCCGACGGCGCCGTGGCCCGCCTGCGCCGCACCGCGAAGGCCCTGGACATCGACTGGCCGCACCACGTGTCGTACGCGCGGCTCGTCCGTTCTCTCGACGCCCGCAGGCCGCACCACGCCGCCTTCCTCCAGGAGTGCACGACGCTGCTGCGGGGCGCGGGCTACACGGCGTTCGCGGGCGGCGAGGTCCCCGAGCTGACCACGCACGCCGCGGTCGCCGCGCCCTACGCCCACTGCACCGCCCCGCTGCGCCGCCTCGTCGACCGCTACGCCTCCGAGCTCTGCCTGGCAGCCTGCGCGGACGTGCCGCCTCCCCAGTGGGTGCTCGCCGCCCTCGACGAGCTGCCGAAGGAGATGGCGGACGGCACCCGGCGCGGCAACACCGTGGAGCGCGAGTGCGTGGACCTCGTCGAGGCCGCCCTGCTCAAGGGCCGGGTCGGCGAGATCTTCGACGCGGTGGTGGTGGACGTGAAGGAGCGCGAACCGGCCGTCGGAACGGTCCAGTTGGCCGAACCCGCGGTGGTGGCCCGCATCGAGGGCGGCTCGTCGAGGCTGCCCCTGGGGGAGCGCCTACGGGTCCGCCTGGCCCAGGCGGACCCCGGCACCGCGAAGGTTCAGTTCGCACCCGCGTGAGGACGGACCGCCGATCGCAGGGCCTCCGCCGCGGGTACGGGTGTGCCACGATCGGGGGAACGACTTCCGATCTCACGGACGGCTGATCATCCGATGCCCCAGTCTGACGAGCGACCGAAGGAGGAGCGTGACATGACCGCCATGGCACACGAGCCGCTCACGCAGGCAGAGGTCCTGCTGGAGGGCTTCCTCGCTCTGGACACCCCGGAGGGATTCCGGGCGGAACTGATCGAGGGGGACATCGTCGTGACGCCGCCGCCGGACGGGGACAACGAGGACTACATCAACCTGGTCGTGAAGCAGGTGATCAGGCGTTCTCGGACCGACATGGACTTTTCCGGGAACAAGGGGCTGAAGCTGAGGAGCGGGGGCGGCTGTCCCAAGAACCATGCCGTACCGGACGGCACCTTCGCCCCCACTGAGCCTCGCCTCTTCCGCGGCGCCGACCCCTGGATGCCCTGCGAAGGCGTCGCCCTGGTGGTCGAGGTGACCTCCAGCAAGCCGGAGGCGGACCGCGAGGCCAAGCGGCGCTGCTATGCCCGGGGCGGCATCCCGCTCTATCTGCTCATCGACCGGGACGCCTCCTCCGTGACGCTCTTCCGCGACCCCCAGGGCGCCGACTACCGGGAGCTCTGCACGCGCCCCTTCGGCAAGCCCGTGGACCTGCCCGAACCATTCGCCTTCGAGCTGGAGACCGCGGACTTCAGCTGACCTCCCCGACACGGGCCGGGGGACCCGGCGGGTACCATGGGCGGCACGGCAGACGAGCCGGGCGGACGGTCGCGTGAAGATCCCTTCGGGGGCTTCCCGAGGAACGTCCGGGCTCCACAGGGCAAGGTGGTGGCTAACGGCCACCCGGGGTGACCCGCGGGACAGTGCCACAGAAAGCAGACCGCCTCGCGTTCAGGCGCGGGGTAAGGGTGAAACGGTGGTGTAAGAGACCACCAGCGCCTGAGGTGACTCAGGCGGCTAGGTAAACCCCACCTGGAGCAAGGTCAAGAGGAGCGCCGTGAGAAGCGCTCTGCGCGGACGTTCGAGGGCTGCCCGCCCGAGTCCGCGGGTAGACCGCACGAGGCCGGCAGCAATGCCGGTCCTAGATGGATGGCCGTCGCCGCGACGTCCGCGAGGACCCGCGGCACAGAACCCGGCGTACAGCCCGGCTCGTCTGCCCCACCCGCTCCGGCTCCGGCCGGGGCGGAACTTCTCCACCCCGGCCCGCACCTGTGAGGCCACAACCTGCCGGGCCTTCCCTCGGTACGTTCAGATACGTTCCCTCAGCGGAAGGCGCTCCATGACCCACCAGGACCGTTCCGGGACCGCGGCGACCCCGCCCGCCTCCTTCGCCGAGCTGGAACTGCCGCCCGCGCTGCTGCGCACGCTCGACGAGGCCGGGGTGCGCGAGCCCTTCCCGATCCAGGCCGCCACCGTGCCCAGCGCCCTCGCGGGCCGCGACGTCCTGGGGCGCGGACGCACCGGTTCCGGCAAGACGCTCGCCTTCGGTCTGCCGCTGCTGGCGCGGATCGCCGGGCGGCGCGCGGAGCCGAAGCAGCCGCTCGCGCTGGTCCTGGTACCCACCCGTGAGCTGGCCCAGCAGGTCACCGAGGCCCTCACGCCGTATGCCGAAGCGCTGCGGCTGCGGATGGCCACCGTCGTGGGCGGCATCTCGATCAGTCGGCAGATCGCCGCGCTGCGCGACGGCGTCGAGGTCGTCGTCGCCACCCCCGGCCGCCTGCACGACCTCATCGAGCGCAAGGCCTGCCGCCTGGACCGGGTCCGGATCACCGTCCTGGACGAGGCCGACCAGATGTGCGACATGGGCTTCCTGCCGCAGGTCACCGAGGCGCTCGACCAGGTGCGTCCCGACGGCCAGCGGATGCTCTTCTCGGCCACCCTGGACCGCGACGTCGACCACCTGGTCGGCGCCTATCTGCACGAGCCCGTCGTCCACTCGGTCGACCCGTCGGCCGGTGCGGTCACGACGATGGACCACCACGTCCTGGTCGTGCACGGCCCCGACCTGTACGCCGTGACCACGGAGATCGCCGCCCGCGACGGCCGCGTCCTGCTGTTCCTCGACACCAAGCACGCCGTCGACCAGCTGACCCGGCACCTGCGGGCCAGCGGTGTGCACGCCGCGGCCCTGCACAGCGGCAAGTCCCAGCCGCAGCGCACCCGCACCCTCGCCCAGTTCAAGGACGGCAAGGTCACCGTGCTGGTGGCGACCAACGTCGCGGCCCGCGGCCTGCACGTCGACGACCTCGACCTCGTGGTCAACGTGGACCCGCCGACCGATCCCAAGGACTACCTGCACCGTGCGGGCCGTACCGCCAGGGCAGGCGAGTCCGGCCGCGTCATCACGCTCGTCCTCTCGGGGCAGCGCCGCGAGACGAGCCGCGTGCTGGCCGAGGCGGGCATCGAGCCGAAGGTCACCAAGGTGCGTTCGGGCGAGGCCGTGCTGAGCCGCATCACCGGGGCGAAGCGCCCCTCCGGCACACCGCTCGACGGCGGCCCCGCCGCGCCCCGGCCCAAGAACGTGAACACCCCGTTCCGCGGCCTCGGCACCAGCAAGGACACCGCTCGCGGCGCGGGCGGCAAGTCCAAGAAGGGCGCCGAGGCCCGCAAACTCGCCGAGGCCCGCAAGGCGGCCCGAGTGCGCCGCGGCGGCTGACGGCGCCCGCTTCCTTCCGGCTTACATTCTGACGGGTTCCTCCTGCATGGTCCTGTCGATCCAGCGCGCGTAGGCGGGCGCGCTGGTGTAGAGGCCGGGCCCCTGCGAGCACGGCACCTCCGGGGCGCCGGGCCCGGAGGTGACGCCGATCAGCTCCCACCGGCCGCCCCGGCCCTTGCGGATCTGCGGTCCGCCGGAGTCCCCGAAGCACGCCATGGCCTTGGGCACCGTGGTGATCGTGCACAGCCGGGTCCGGTCCGCGTAGCCGGGCGCGCACTCGGACGCGGCGCCCCTGCGGGTGTTCAGCTCCTGGAGCCGGTCCGGGAACCTGAACTCGGTGTCCACGGTGGTGCCGAAGCCGATGAGCCGGGTGGGCGTGCCGGGCCGTCCGGGGCGCTCGGCGATCTTGATGGGCTTCTCGGCGACCGGGCGGTCCAGACGTATCAGCGCCATGTCGTCCTTGTTGGCGGCCTTGTTGTCGCCGTTCACATAGCCGGGGTGGACGAAGGCCCGGTCGATCTTCCGGACGGTGCCGCCGGACTTGCGGTGGTCGCTGCCCACGCGCACGGTGCCCTCCAGTTCGAGCCCGTCCCCCTTCACGCAGTGGGCCGCCGTCAGCACCCACTGCTTGTCGATCAGCGATCCCCCGCAGGTCCCGTCGTGGAGACCGTGCTTCGGTGCGGACTCCGGGATGGTCACCATGAACGGATAGCGCTCGGTGGAGTCCGATCCGTTGACGATGGCTCCGGCGCTGCCGACCGTGACGATGGCGCAGGCCGCGGCGACGAGAGCGCCGAGGGCGGCGGTGCGGGCGGTACGGCGGCGCGGTGGCTTGAAGCTGAACACAGGGCGTTCCTTCTGCTTGGTGAATCCGTAGGCGCTAGGCGCTAGGCGTTCAGCCTCGTCGAGCGGGGGGTGCCGGACCATCCGGGCAACCGGCCGGTCGTTGCTGGGGCAAGCCCCCCCTTGCACGGGTCCGTACCGGACGGAGTGGATACGGGCCCGCCGCGGTAGGCATTCCGCGTGCAGACTTTCCTCCCGTACCCCGACTTCACGCGATCCGCCACGGTCCTGGACCAGGCCCGCCTGGGCAAGCAGCGGGTCGAGGCGCTCCAGGTGCTGCGCGGCCTGACGGTGCCCGGCTACGGATGGCGGCACCACCCCGCGGTGCGCATGTGGACCGGCTACGAGGAAGCCCTCGTCCGCTACGGCCTCGACATGTGCGCGGTGTGGGTGGCGGAGGGGCGCAGCGACACCTGTGCCACCACCCTGGTCACCGACTTCACCCGACACCGTCCCGACACAGCCGTACGCGCCCAGGAGGAGCTCGCCGACGACGGGGAGCTGCCTCCCTGGCTGGGGGACCCGGCCTTCCACCGCAGCCATCGGTCGGCCCTGGTGCGCAAGGCGCCGGACCTCTACGCCCCGCTCTTCCCGGGCGTCCCCGACGACCTGCCCTATGTCTGGCCGTCCTCCGACCGGGCCCCCGCGTAAGAGCCTGTAGAGCGTGTAGAGCGTGTGTCAGAGCTTGCGCAGTTTGGTCGTGTAGACGTGGTTGGCGATCTTGTCGCCCAGGACGAGACCGTCCTCGGCGTCCCAGGGGAAGTGGACGCCGAGCCAGACCCGGCTCTGGGCGTCCTCCCGGGCGGCCTGCCCGAAGCTGGTGAACGAGCGGGACTTGACCGGGGACTGCGGTTCATCGGTGGTCATGGTGAAGGCGATGTCGTCGCTGCCGAAGTAGCGCTTCATCACCCCGGCCCAGGAGGCGCCGAAGGTGGCGTGTCCGGAGGCCCAGGCCGGGAAGCACGGCGAGACGTTCACTCCGGCCCGCGTCTTGAGCAAGGGCTTCCACTCGGGGTCGAGACCGCCGTCGCGGATGGCGGAGACCGGCCGCCACAGGTCGATCGGGGTCAGGTACTTCACGTCCCGCACCGCGATCCCCGCGTCCGCCATCGCGATCGAGACGAGGGCGAACAGGCGGGCGTTCTCGTACGTGGTGAGTCTGCGCTGGGTCGCGACCTCACGGGTGGCCTGGAGCAGCTGGCCCGGCGGCTTGTACGTGCCGTCCTCGTCGTTCGCCCAGAACCAGGCGACCGCCTCCTGCTCTGGGGTCCGGTTCACCTCGGGGGTCGCAGCGGTGGGTTTGTCGGCACCGGCCGTGCGCACCGCCGCCACCTGCTGCTTGTACGCGTCACTGGCGAGGAGCTTCTCGTACGTGCCGTACAGGCCGGGGGTCGGCGGCCGGAATTGCGAGCCCGACGTCAGTGCGAAGGGTTTGACCTGGCCCCAGAACGGGGTCACGGCCTGACTGGCCTGGGTACAGCTCGGGTCGACCATGTCGGGGTAACTGGTGGGCCGCCAGGCGCCGGGCTTGTTGTCCGCGACGTACACCTGGTCGTTGTCGGAGCCGTCGCCGTCGCGGGCATCGCGCATCTGCTTGACCATCGGCCCGACGACCGTGGTGTCGAGGAGGTCGAACCCGGTCGGCTCGGTGCCGAAGCGCTGCCGGAACCGTGCGTCCAGGTAGTTGGTCTGCCCCGGATAGAGCCCGAGCAGGATGTTGTAGGCCGTGCGTCCGACGACCCGCTCCTCCTCGTCGGGCCCCTCGACCCACCCCGTGTATTTCGCGGCGCGGATGTACGGCTCGGAAGTGATCTTCCCTTTCCACTTGAGCTGGTACGAGGACTCCGCGTCGTAGACGGCGGCGTTCAGCATCGCGGCGGATCTGGACATCGGGCCGGGGCCGCCGCCCTCTCTCCGGACCACCTCCATGAGCACGTCGTTCCAGTAGTGCACCGGGTCCGCGATGGTCTGCGGCGGCAGCGCCGTCTGCGCTGCCCGGGCCGGTTGCGGCACCGCGGTCAGCGCGGTGCCCGCCGCGGTCAGCACCACGGCGACCGCCAGAGCCCTGCGCCAGCGCGCCGTCCGGTTGATATGGCTGGTCCGGGTGTTCGTGGTCATGCCCAACCCCCTGATCACGGTCCTGATCACCTGCCTCAGGACGCACTACCGGAGCGGTAGCGGGCGAGATCCTCGCCGCCCCGCACCACCGGCAGAAGCCGCTTCTCACGGAATGACCGGCCCCGGTCAGCTGCTTGGCCGAAAGCCGCCGCCCCGGGGCGCCGCGGGCCGACGGACGCCTCGGCTGCCCTCACTGCTAAAATGCGACCCGCACAACTGCCTTCTCGGCGCGGATTCCGATCCGCCGGGGAGGCTTTTTTCATGTCCGGGGCGTAAAACTCGTCAGAGGAGAGCCATATCTTGAGCTCGGAGGCCAACACCACGACGGCCACCGGAACGTGGCGACTCGGCGACCTGACCGTCAGCCGCGTCGGGTTCGGCGCGATGCGTCTGACCGGTACGGCGCCCTTCGACCGCGGCGTGCCGCGCGACCGCGAGCAGGCGATGGGCGTGCTGCGGCGAGCCGTCGAGCTCGGCGTGAATCACATCGACACCGCCTCGTACTACTTCTCCGCGACGCGTTCCGCCAACGAGCTGATCAACCGGGCGCTGGCGCCGTATCCGGAGGATCTGGTCATCGCCACCAAGGTGTGGCCGGGCCGAGATCCGTCGGGCGCGTGGTGGTGGGCCGCTCCGGAGCAGCTGCGGGGGCAGGTCGAGGAAAACCTCCGCCAGCTCGGCCGCGACCACTTGGACGTGGTGAACCTGCGCGTGCCGCCGAGCCGACGGGCCGGAACGATCAGCGAGCACTTCGGAGCGCTGTCCGAGCTGCGCGACGCCGGTCTTGTCCGCCACCTCGGCGTCTCCAACGTCACCTCCGAGCAGCTGACCGAGGCCCGGGGCATCGCCCCGGTCGTCTGCGTGCAGAACCCGTACGGGATCGGGGCGGCGAAGGAGAGCGGGGCGATGCTGCGGCTCTGCGGTGAACTCGGCCTCGCCTTCGTGCCGTTCTTCGCGATCGCCGGTTCCGGCCGGGAGGCGGGCCCGGCTCCCGGTGACAGCGAGGAGGTGTGCGCCGTCGCCCGCGCGCACGGCGCGTCCCCCGCCCAGGTCCGGCTGGCCTGGACCCTGCAGCAAGGGCCGCACGTCCTGGCGATCCCGGGGACCGGTGATCCGGACCACCTCGCGGAGAACGTGGCGGCCGGCGCGCTGCGGCTCTCGGCGGCGGAGATGGCACGCCTCACCTCGGGAACAGCCGATCCGGGCAGCGCTGTTGCACCGGCAGGCGAAGCTTTCTACAGAAGGACATTTCATGACTGAGCGACCTTTGACACTCATGGCGGTGCACGCCCACCCCGACGACGAGGCCACCGGGACCGGCGGCATCCTCGCGCGGTACGCGGCGGAGGGCATCCGCACGGTTCTCGTGACGTGTACCGACGGCGGTTGCGGTGACGGGCCGGGAGGTGTGAAGCCGGAGGACGCCGCGCACGACCCCGTGGCCGTCGCCGCGATGCGCCGTGCGGAACTCCGGGCGAGCTGTGACGTCCTGAAGATCAGCGATCTGGAGACGCTGGACTATGCCGACTCCGGGATGATCGGCTGGCCGAGCAACGAGGCCCCCGGATCCTTCTGGCAGACCCCCGTGGAAGAAGGCGCCGCCCGGCTCGCCGAGCTCATGGAGCACTACCGCCCTGACGTGGTCGTCACCTACGACGAGAACGGCTTCTACGGGCACCCCGACCACATCCAGGCCCACCGCATCACGATGGCGGCGCTGGAGAAGACCGCGAAGACCGGGCTGACGCCGAAGGTGTACTGGACGACGATGCCCCGGTCGATGATGGCTCGGTTCGGGGAGATCATGCGCGAGTTCAACGAGGACATGCCGGAGCCGGACCCCGCGGAGGCCGCCGCCATGGCCGAGATCGGCCTCCCCGACGACGAGATCAGCACGTGGGTGGACACCACGGCGTTCAGCGGCCAGAAGTTCGACGCGCTCGCCGCGCACGCCAGTCAGGGCGAGAACATCTTCTTCCTGAAGATGGGCCAGGAGCGGTTCGGTGAATTGATGGGCATGGAGACCTTCGTACGGGTCCAGGACCCCACCGGCGGGCCCGTGCCCGAGACCGACCTTTTCGCCGGACTGCGCTGATCCACTTGTTCAGGCCTTGACAACTTGATTGGTCTGGACCAACGATGCGCACAGCAGCGGTGGCCACCGTCGTTCACTCCCGTCCTTCACCCCTTCCTGGAGGTGCCCCGTGGACCGTGTACGTCAGGGCAGACCCGGCGTCCGCCGGAGACTCGGCGCGGCCATCGCCGTTGGTGCGTCCGCCGCACTCGCCGTCACCGCGCTCGCCGCACCCGCGCAGTCGGCGGACACCGGAGCCGCCGACGTCAGAGCCGAAGCCAAGGCGGACGTCAGAGCCGCCGACGTCAACGTCGCCAAGAACGCCGGATTCGAGTCGGACCTGAGCAACTGGACCTGCGCCGCGAACAGCGGTGCCGCCGTCACGACCCCCGTGCACGGCGGCACCAAGGCGCTCAAGGCCACCCCGTCGGGCCAGGGCACCGCGGAGTGCTCGCAGGTCGTCGCGGTGAAGCCCAACTCGACGTACAAGCTGAGCAGTTGGGTGCAGGGCAGCTATGTCTACCTCGGCGCCCGCGGCACCGGTACCACCGACGTGTCGACCTGGACGCCGGGCAACTCGTCCTGGCAGCAGCTCTCCACCACCTTCACCACCGGATCGAACACCACGTCCGTGACCGTGTACACGCACGGCTGGTACGGGCAGAGCGCGTACTACGCCGACGACGTGAGCGTCTTCGGGCCCGACGGGGGCGGCGGCACCGATCCGGTGGAGATACCGGCCGTGCCGGGCGGCCTCGCGGCGGGCACGGCGACGTCCACGTCGGTGGACCTGTCCTGGACCCCGGTCTCCACGGCCACCGGATACACCGTCTACCGCGACGGCACGAAGGTCGCCTCGACCAGCGGCGCCGCCACGACCGTCACCGGCCTCACGCCGGAGACCACGTACAGCTTCCAGGTGAGCGCGTCGAACGCGGCGGGCGAGTCCGCCAAGTCGACGGCGGTGTCCGCCCGGACCACCAAGGGCGGCGGCGGGGACGGCGGCACCGTGCCCAAGCACGCGCTGACCGGCTACTGGCAGAACTTCAACAACGGCGCCACCGTGCAGAAGCTGCGGGACGTGTCGTCGCAGTACGACATCATCGCCGTCTCCTTCGCCGACGCCACCACCACACAGGGCCAGATCACCTTCAACCTGGACCCGGCCGTCGGCTACTCCTCCACCGCGGACTTCAAGGCGGACATCGCCGCGAAGCACGCCGCGGGCAAGTCCGTGATCCTCTCGGTCGGGGGCGAGAAGGGCACCATCTCGGTCAACAGTGACGCCTCGGCGGCGGCGTTCGCGAACAGTGCCTACGCGCTGATGCAGGAGTACGGCTTCGACGGTGTCGACATCGACCTGGAGAACGGTCTCAACCCCACCTACATGACGAAGGCGCTGCGCCAGCTCGCCGCAAAGGCGGGTTCGAAGCTGGTGCTCACGATGGCGCCGCAGACCATCGACATGCAGTCCACGTCCGGCGGCTACTTCCAGACGGCGCTGAACGTGAAGGACATCCTCACGGTCGTCAACATGCAGTACTACAACAGCGGTTCGATGCTGGGCTGCGACGGCAAGGTCTACAGCCAGGGCAACGTGGACTTCCTGACCGCGCTCGCCTGCATCCAGCTGGAGGGCGGCCTCGATCCGTCACAGGTCGGGATCGGCGTCCCGGCGTCGACGCGTGGCGCGGGCAGTGGCTACGTGGCCCCGTCGGTCGTGAACAACGCCCTCGACTGCCTGACCCGCGGCACCGGCTGCGGATCCTTCAAGCCCTCGAAGACGTACCCGGCGCTGCGCGGTGCCATGACGTGGTCCACGAACTGGGACGCGACGGCGGGCAGCGCGTGGTCGAACACGGTCGGCCCGAAGGTGCACAGCCTTCCCTAGCGTGCAGCCTGCGGCCCGCATTCCGCGGCCTGCTACTTGGTCGTGTGCGT
Source organism: Streptomyces sp. NPDC046465 (assembly GCF_040646035.1). Taxonomy (NCBI): domain Bacteria; kingdom Bacillati; phylum Actinomycetota; class Actinomycetes; order Kitasatosporales; family Streptomycetaceae; genus Streptomyces; species Streptomyces sp. NPDC046465. The sequence continues at coordinate 179,373 of NZ_JBEYZK010000001.1, read as the reverse complement.
GGGGTAGACCTGGACGTCGGTGTAGGCGCCCTTGATCTGCCCCGCGCTCGCGGGCCACTCCAGGCTCACGCTGTGGGTCTCGTTCGGGGGCGTCACCAGGATGTTGGTCGGGGACGCGAGACTGTTGCCCGAGGCGTCGATGTCGTAGGCGAGGTTGAAGACGGCGGCGTCGCCCGGCTTCAGGGTCGTGACACGCGGCTGGGCCTGGCCACGCTCGATGGGGTTCGAGGTGTTGTCCTCGTCCTTGATGTCGACGCCCGCGAAGCCCGTCGCCGAGCAGGTGGTCGAGCCCCGGTTGATCATGGTGATGTCGATCCGGCCCTCGTTCTCGTCGGGCGCGGCGTCCTGCGCGTTGATGGCCAGGTCCTCCGTCTTGCAGAACGTGACCTTGGCGCCGGTCTTCGCCGCGCTGTTCGTGCCTGCCTCCGTCTTGGTGTCCTCACCGGATCCGGCCTTCGCGTTTCCGGCCTCCGACTTCGAGTCGCCGGAGCCACCGTTCGAGGACGAGGAGGACGAGGAGCCCGAAGAGGACGAGCCCGCGGAGCCCTTGGCGGACGAGTCCGTCCCGGAGTCGCCGCCGCCACAGGCGGTGAGCGAGAGGGTGGCGGCGATGCCCATGGCGGCGAGAGCGGAGATGCGGGTGTACTTCACGGTTTCCCCCAGAAGGAGCGCGGTGCGTGCGGTCTGAAGTATTTGTATCTCGCACCGAGTCACAGGCGGTTGCCCGCGACGTCTTCGTTCTGTCACAGGCGAACCGGCGTCTGGGGGGAAGGGAAAGGGGAGGGGGAGGGGGAGGGCCGGGAAAAGGGACTAACAGCCCTCGCTGTGGCTCAGGTGGATCAGATGGGCCACGGTGGGCGCGGTCCGCTTGGTGCGGATCCGGCGCAGGTAGGTGCTCACCGTATGCACGCTGATGCCCAGGCGCCTGGCGACCTGCTTGTGTGAGAGGCCTGCCGCGATATGGGCCAGCACCTGGCGTTCCCTGTGGGACAACGCCGGTGCGTTCTGCGGGCGGCTGTTTCCTGGCATTTTCCCTCCGGGAGGGACTGTCAACACGTACGACGGCTGTAGCCGCAACGTGATCTAACCATGGTCGTGAAGAAACAGAAAGGAATCCCCGCATACCCAGGCGGAATGTGCAGGTACTGAGTACGACCGGCCGTGTCAAGTCCCCAATTCGAGTGACTGTAGGCGCGCTTCGGGGCGGGTGAGTGTGAAGACGGTCTCGGCTGGGCGCAGCCGTGCACGACCCGAATGGCATGAGCCCGGCGCGGACCAGGGAGATCGGTTGCGGCACTTTCGCCTGCTGGTGGTGGGCAACGCCGTTTCGGCGTACGGCAGTTACCTGAACATGGTCGCCCTCAACGTCTTCGTCTACGAGGTGACCGACAGCGCGCTCGCCGCTGGACTCTTCATGGCCGTACGGCTGTTGACCAGCGTCGTATCCGGCTTTGTGAGCGGACGGCTGGTCTCGGCGTACGACCGCAAGAGGTTGATGGTCGGTGCCGATCTGACGCAGTGCGTCGCCATGATAGCGCTGCTGATCGCTCCCGACGCGGGGCGAGCAGGACTCCTGTACGCGCTGGCCGTCGTGACCGGCTTCTGCTCGACCCTGTCGGGCGTCGCGCTGCGCAGCAGCATCCCGGAGATCGTCGGGGGCGAACTGCGGCTGCGGGCCAACTCACTTCTCGCGACCGGGCGTTCCCTTGCGATGATCGCCGGATTCGCCTCCGCGGGCGTCGTGGTCGCGCAACTGGGCTACGTCGCCGCCATCTCCCTGGACGCCGCCACCTTCGCGGTCTCGGCGAGCGTGCTGCTCTCGCTGCCCCTCCGTACGAGGGCGAAGGCCGAGGGTGACGCGGGGGGTGATGCGGGGAGTGCCGCCGGGGCGGCGGGCGCGGCGGAGAGCGGCGGGCGGCGGGAGGGGCGGAACGGGGCGCTTCTCATGATGCGGGCCGCCCCCGTCCTCGCCCTCATGATCGCGCTCAGAGCCGCCGACGGACTCGGCTCCTCGTCCCACAACGTGGCGCTGCCGGTCTACTCCAGCGACCTCGACCCGTCCCATCCGGCCACTTTCGTCAGCCAGTTCTGGGCCACCTGGGCCATCGGCAACATCGTCATGCAGCAGGTGTGCGGGCGGTGGGCCGGGCGTGGCGGGCGGCAGGGGCCGGGGGAGCGGGCCTTCGCGGTCGGGGCCTGCGTGATGTCCGCCGCGTTCATCGTGGTCTTCGCCGGGCTGCCCACGGGGGTCGCGGTCGCGGCCGCCCTGGTGGCGGGCATGGCCGACGGGCTCACCGAGATCGCGTACGTCACCCGCCTCCAGGCCGCGCCCGACGAGGAGCGCGGCAGGCTCTTCGGGCTCTCCGCGTCGGTCGAGAACACCGGGTTCGGCCTCGGCATGCTCGTCAGCGGCGCCCTCCTCGACCGCCTCTCGCCCCTTCAAGTCGTGGGGCTGCTGCATGGGGTGGCGATCGTGCTCTGTCTGGCGTTGTTCGTCGTCCTGGTGCGTCACCAAGGGGGGAAGGGCGAGAGCCGGGAACGTCAGGTACTTCGTAACGAGAGCGGGAGTGAAGTCCGGTGAGCGGTGCAGTGTGTGACGCCGTGGCCGTCGTCGGGATGTCCTTCCGGCTGCCCGGCTCCGACACCCCGGAGGAGTTCTGGCGCACGATCCGCGACGGCGCCGACCGCATCCGCCGCTTCACCGACGCCGAACTCGCCGCCGCCGGGGTGCCCGAAGAGGAGTACCGCGCCGACGATTTCGTCGGGGCGAGCGGCGTCCTCGACGACATCGCCGGGTTCGACGCGGGCTTCTTCGGGATGAGCGCGCACGAGGCCCGGATCACCGATCCGCAGCACCGCCTGTTCCTGGAGTGCGTGCACCACGCTCTGGAGGACGCCGGGTACGCGGGCGGCGGTGGTGGTGGCGGCGGTGACGGCGGCGGTGGCGGGGGCGGCGGCGGTGGCGGGGGCGGTGACATAGGGGTGTACGCGAGCACCGGCTACCACCTCTACTCCCTGCAGAACTACCTGCAGAACAACGTCCTGCCCGGCGGCGTCGCGGACTGGGTCGCCGGGCTACAGGTCACCATCGGCAACTTCGCCGACTTCACCGCCAACCGCGCCGCCTACCGACTCGGCCTGACCGGCCCGGCCGTCAACGTCCAGACGGCGTGCTCCAGTTCGCTCACGGCCGTGTACATCGCCGCGCAGTCGGTCGCGACCGGCGAGTGCGACCTCGCCGTCGCCGGGGCCACCGCCCTCCATGTGCCGCAGGTGCTCGGCTACCGGTACGTGAAGGGCTCCATCCTCTCCAAGAGCGGCCGCCTGCGGCCCTTCGACGCCGACGCCGACGGCACGGTCGGCGGCACCGGCGTCGTGGCGGTGGTGCTCAAGCGCCTCGACCGGGCCGTCGCCGACGGCGACCACATCCACGGCGTCATCCGGGGCTGGGGCGTCAACAACGACGGCGCGGACAAGAAGGCGTTCACGGCGCCCAGCGCGGCAGGCCAGCGGGGCGCGATCCGCCGCGCCCTGGACCGGGCGGGCGTCGACGCGGGCACCATCGGCTATCTGGAGACGCACGGCACCGGCACGTTCAAGGGCGACCCGATCGAGTTCGAGGGCGCCACCGCCGCGTTCCGGGCCGACACCGACCGTACGGGCTTCTGCGCACTCGGCTCGGTGAAGGCCAACATCGGTCACCTCGACGTGTGTTCGGGCCTCGCGAGCCTGGTCAAGGCCCTACTCGTACTGCGGCACGGCGTCATCCCGCCGATGGCCAACTTCCGCCGCCCCAACCCGGCCCTCGACCTCGCGTCCAGCCCGTTCTACGTGCCCGACTCCGCACGCCCGTGGCCGCGGAGCGACGTACCGCGGCGGGCCTGCGTCAGCTCCTTCGGCGTCGGCGGCACGAACGTCCACCTCGTACTGGAACAGGCCCCCGACCCCGCGCCGCGCCCGGCCGGCACCTCGCGGCCCGCGGGCGTCCTGGTGCTCTCGGGCCACACCGAAGCGGCCCTCGCCGACAACGTTGCCGCCCTGCGCGACCATCTGCGCGCGCACCCCGGGACCCACCCCGCGGACCTCGTGACCACGCTGGCCCTCGGCCGCGCCCACCGCAGACACCGGCTCGCGGTACGGGGCGACACCGTGGCGGCGCTCACCGGCGCCCTGGACGACTGGTTGCCGCGACAGCCGTCCCGTGCGGGCGGCGACACCGGCACCGGCTTCCTCTTCACCGGGCAGGGCAGCCTCCACCGGGGTGCGGCACGCGTCCTCTACGAGCGGTTTCCCGTCGTACGCGAGGTTTTGGACGCCTGCGAGCGGCAGTTCGCCGGGCTCACCGGCGGGGGCAGCCTCCTCGCCCCGCTGCTCGGCACCGGGGACCCGGCCGCGGGGGAGAGGGCCGGGCAACAGGCGGGCGAGCAGGTGAGGGACACCGAGGTCGCGCAGCCCGCGCTCTTCGCGCTGCAGTGCGCTCTCGTCGGCCTGTGGCGCGAGGCCGGGATCGCCCCGCGCGTGGTGGCCGGGCACAGCGTGGGCGAGTACGGCGCGCTGTACGCGGCGGGGGTGCTGTCCGCCGAGGACGGGCTGCGCCTGACGGCCGGGCGCGGCAGGCTGATGCGGCTGCGGTGCGCGCCGGGCGCGATGGTCGCGGTCCCGGTACGGGAGCGCGCGGCGGAGAAGCTGGCCGCCGAGGTGCCCGGTGTGGCCCTCGCCGTCACGAACGGCCGGCTCAGCCAGGTGCTCGCGGGCCCGGCCGCCGCCATGGAGGACATGATGGAGCTGCTGGCCGAACGAGGCGTCCACGCGCGGGAGTTGCCGGTGCGGCAGGCCTTCCACACCGCGCTCATGGACCCGGCCCTCGACGGGCTCCGCGAACTGGTGGCCGACGTCGCACTGCGGCCGAGCGCGGTGCCGTTCGTGAGCGGACTCGACGGGCGCACCCGGCCGGTGGGCTGGGTGCCGGACGCCGAGTATTTCGTACGGCAGGCGCGTGAGCCGGTGCGATTCGCGGACGTACTGCGGGAGGTGGGGTCGTCGGCCGACGGCTTGGGCGCGCTCGTGGAGATCGGCCCGCACACGACCCTCAGCGGACTCGCCCGCCGGGAGCTGCCGGAGCGGGCGGCACACCCGACGCTGCGGCGCGGTGCCGGGCTCGCGCCGCTGTGGGACGCGGCCGCCGGACTGTACCGGGCCGGGGCGCCGGTCGACTGGCGGATCTTCATGGGCGGGGCGGGCCGCAGGATTCCCCTGCCCGGCTACCGATTCCAGCACAAGGACTACTGGACAGGGCCGGAGAATCACCTTCCCCGGCCAGGACAACCCGTACAAACGGCAAGGGATGGGGCGGAAGTGGCACAGGACGAGGCAGCGGTCGAGCGCGTGCTCCAGCACATCATCAAGGTCACCGCGAAGCACCTCAGCTACGACACGAGCGAGATAGCCGAGGACGCGTCCTTCTTCGACCTGGGAGCGGACTCGCTGCAAATGATCGGCGTGCTACGCGAGTTGGAGGAGGAGCACCGGGTCAAGGTGTCGATGCGGGAGCTCTTCGAGGAGGCGGGGTCGGCGAAGGGGCTAGCGCTGATCATCGTGGGGAAGATGGGGGGTGAGGCGGGGGAGCCGGTGGTGAGGGAACCGGTGCCTGTGCCTGTGCCTCTGCCTGCGTCTGCGTCTGCGTCTGCGTCTGCGCCTGTGTCAGTGCCGGTGGTGGCGTCTCTGCGGGCCCCCGAGCCCGCCCCGGCCCCGGTCCCGGCCGCCGCCGCACCCGCCGAGTACGCCACCCGCCGAGAAGTGGACGACCTCGTACGCCAGGTCCATCAGCTCTCGCAGATGCAGCTCCAGCTCATGGGCCAGCTCTCCCAGCTGCTTGCCGCGCAGACCGCGCAGACCGCGCACGTGGTCGCCGACGCCGAGGCGGGCCGGTGACCGGGACCGCGGCCGCCGACCGCTCCGTATCCGCCGCGGTCGACGCGGACCTCGCCGCGATGACCGAGCTCTCGGAGCGCATCGCCCAGCAGATGGGCGCACCGGCACCGGCACCGCCACCGGCACCAGCACCGGCACCGGAGCCGACCGACGCGCCCCCCGCCCAGCACGGCCCCCGCCTGGAGGTGGCCCGCGGCTCCGGCATGCTCCGAGGCAACGCGTCCGAGAGGCAGCGCACCCACCTCGACGACCTCGTGCGGCGCTACACCGCCAAGACGCCCACCTCGAAGAACATCGCCCAGCGCTACCGCCGCGTGCTCGCCGACAGCAGGGCGGCGGTCGGCTTCCGCAGCAGTACGAAGGAGATGCTGTACCCCATCGCGGGGCGGCGGGCGCGCGGCTCCTGGCTTGAGGACGTCGACGGCAACCGTTACGTCGACATCACCATGGGCTTCGGCGTCCTGCTCTTCGGCCACGAGCCCGCCTTCGTCACCGAGGTGGTCCGCGAGCACCTCGCGCGCGGCATCCAGCTCGGCCCCCGCAACGTGGAGACCGGCGAGGCCGCGGAGCTGCTCGCCGAGCTGACCGGCATGGAGCGGGTCGCCTTCGCCAACTCCGGTACGGAGGCGAACTCCGCGGCCATCCGGCTCGCCCGCGCCGCCACGGGCCGCTCCCGCATCATCACGTTCGAGGGCGCCTACCACGGCCACAACGACAACGTCCTCGGCCGCTCCCCGCGCACCGGCGGCGACGGCCTCACCACCGTCCCGATGTCCGCGGGCGTACCGCCCAACGCCGTCGCCGACCTGCTCGTCCTGCCGTACGGCAGCGAGGAGAGCCTCGCGGTCATCGAGCAGCAGGCGGGCGACATCGCGGCGGTCGTCGTGGAGCCGGTGCAGAGCCGCCATCCGTCGCTCCAGCCCGCCGGTTTCGTACGCAGGCTGCGCGAGCTGACCCGGCGGCACGGCATCGTGCTGCTCTTCGACGAGATGCTGACCGGCTTCCGGCCCGCGCCGCGCGGCGCCCAGGAGCTCTACGGCGTCACGCCCGACCTGGCCACGTACGGCAAACTGCTCGGCGGCGGCTTCCCGATCGGGGCCATCGCGGGCCGGGCCGACATCATGGACGGCATCGACGGCGGCCACTGGAACTACGGGGACGACAGCTACCCGGCGGCCGACACCACGTTCTTCGGCGGCACCTACATCCAGCACCCGGTGTCGATGGTCGCCACCCGCGCCGTGCTGTCCCACCTCAAGGAGCACAGCCCACGGCTCCAGGAGCGCCTGAACGCCCGCACGGACGAACTCGCCGCCACCCTCAACGCCTTCTTCGAGGACGAGGGGTTCGCCCTGAGCATGAGCCACTTCGGCTCGATGTTCCGCTTCGAGCACCGTGCGGACATGGAACTGCTCTACCACCACCTCATGCTGCGCGGCGTCCATGTGTGGGAGTGGCGCAACTTCTTCCTGTCCACCGAACACTCCGACGGGGACATCGAGTTCCTCGTGGACGCGGTGCAGGGGTCGCTGCGGGAGCTGCGCGCGGCGGGGTTCTCCCTCGGCGGGCCGAAGGCGCCGGTGAGGGCACCGGTGAAGGCCATGGCATGGAACGGGGCGGCGGCGGTCGCCGCACGGGCCGAGCCGAAGCACGAGCCGAAGCGTGAACCTGAGCGTGAGCCGAAGCGTGAACCTGAGCGCGAACCGGAGAGTCGCCGTCCCGCCCGACAGGGCCCCCGCACCCTCGACTTCGGCGTCTACTTCTTCGGCGACTATCCGCAGGACGACTCCGCACCCCGCCACGGCAAGTACGACCACCTCCTGGAAACGGCCCGGTTCGCCGACCGCAACGGCTTCCACTCCCTGTGGATCCCCGAACGGCACTTCCACTCCTTCGGCGGCCTGTTCCCCAACCCCGTCGTCCTCGCCGCCGCCCTCGCCCGCGAGACCGACCGCATCCGCATCAACGCGGGCTCCGTGGTGCTGCCCCTGCACGACCCGATCCGCGTCGCCGAAGAGTGGTCGATGGTCGACAACCTCTCCGGCGGCCGGATCGGCATCGGCTGCGCGAGCGGCTGGCACGCCAACGACTTCGTCTTCTTCCCCGAACGCTTCGGCTTGCACAAGGAGAAGATGTACGAACAGGTCGCGCAGGTACGGCAGTTGTGGCGCGGTGACCCCGTGCGCCGCACCACGGGCAACGGCGAGAGCGACCTGCGGCTGTTCCCCCGGCCGGTCCAGGACGCCCCGCCGATGTACACGGCCGTCGTCGGCAACCCGGCGTCGTACGAACTGGCCGCACGCCACGACCTGGGCATCGTCACCAACCTCATGACCCAGAGCGTCGAGCTGCTCCACGAGAACGTCGCGCTCTACCGCCGAACGCGCGCCGCCTGCGGCCTGGATCCGGACGCGGGGCACGTGGCCGTGCTGCTGCACACCTACCTCGCCGAGGACCACGCGGCGGCGCGCGCCGAGGCACGTGAACCACTCGCGCGGTACATGCGCTCGTCGCTTTCCCTGTTCGGGAACGTCGCCAACAGCCTGGGCCACCAGGTCGACCTGTCGTCGATGACCGAGGACGACTTGGACGTGGTCTTCCGCCGCGCCTACGACCGGTACTGCGACCAGCGGGCCCTCATCGGCAGCCCCGAGAGCGTACGGTCCGTGGTGGACGCGGTGCACGCGGCTGGCGCCGACGAGATCGTCGGCCTCGTCGACTTCGGGGTCGCCCCCGCCGCCCTGCGGGAGGGCCTGGTCCACTTCGACGACCTGCGCCGCAAGTACGTGACGACCGCGGGAAGCCCGCCCGCTCCCGGCGGCGGGGGCAGCGGAGAACCCCTCTCACCCGGCCAGCAGCGCATCTGGTTCGTGGAGCGGATGCTGCCCGGCCGCACCGCCTACAACGAGACCAAGGCCATCGAGTTCGAGGGCCCGCTTGACGCCACCGCCCTGCGGTCCGCGCTCGGCGCCCTGGCCGCGCGACACGAACAGCTGCGGACCGTCTTCCGTGAAGTGCGCGGCGAAGCGCGGCAGTTCACGCTCCCGCCGGGAGAAGTGGACTTCGAGGTCGTCGACGGCGCGCGGGGCGGCGATCCCGTCGCCGACGTCCTCAAGGCCGAGAGCGAGCGCCGCTTCGACTTGGCGCAAGGCCCGCTGTTCGTCGCGCGCCTCGTCCGCCTCGGTGATCGGCGGCACGTCCTCGTCCTGTCCCTGCACCACATCGTGATGGACGCGGCCTCGGCCGCCGTTCTCGCCCGGGACGTGTCCGCCCTCTACCGCGAGCGGCTGCCGGGCGCGCCGGCCGCGGCCCTCCCCGCCCTCACTCGTACGTACGCCGACCACGCCCGCGGCCAGCTCGGCTCGCTCGACGGCCCGAAGGCGGCCGAGGACCTCGCGTACTGGAAGAAGGCGCTCGACGGAGACCTGCCCCTCCTGGCGCTGCCCGCCGACCGGCCGAGGCCCGCCGTGCCGACGTCGCGCGGCCGTGCCCTGTTCCGCACGCTCGACACCGAACTCTCGCGGCGAGTACGCGAGTTCGGCCGGGCGCGGCGCAGCACCCTCTTCATGACCCTGCTCGCCGGTTACGCGGCCGCGCTGCACCGTGTCACCGGCCAGGACGACCTCGTCATCGGCACCCCGATGTCCGACCGCACGCCCGAGTACGAGGACGTGGTCGGCTTCTTCGTCAACACCCTGACGCTGCGCCTCGACCTCTCCGGCGACCCGGACTTCGGCACGCTCCTCGACCGGGTGCGCGGGGTGGCCCTGGACGCGTACGACCACGCCGACGTGCCGTTCGAGGCGGTCGTGCGGGAGCTCGCGCCGCCGCGCACGCTCGGCCGGACGCCGGTCTTCCAGACGCTCGCCGAGTTCGAGACGGGCGACCCGTTCCGCTTCGACCTGCCCGGGGTGCGGGCGACACCGCTCGACGCCGGGCCCGACAAGGCGCTGACCGACCTCAGCGTGTACTTCACCGACGGGCCCGACGGCATCCGCTGCCACCTGGAGTACTCCACCGACCTCTTCGACGAGGCGACGGTCGACGCGCTCTTCGGGACGTTCCGTGCCGTGCTCACGGAGGCGGTGGGCGCGGAGGCGCGGGGCGCGGAGGTGCTGGCCGCGGAGGTGCAGGAGTGGCGTCGTGGCCCCGTCCGGCAGCGCACCCGCAGCACGGTCGACTCCCTGGCGTCACGCTGGGCCGAGGTCGCCCCGCACCGCACCGCGGTGATCAGCGGCGAAGTGACGCTCTCGTACGGGGAGTTGGCCGAGCGTGCGGAACGCCTCGCGGGTGCGCTGCGCGCCGGTGACGCGGGGGGCGCGGGCGGCGCTCCCGTCGCCCTGTGGCTGCCGCGCGGCGCCGACCTGATCGTCGCCATGCTCGCCGCCCTCAAGTCCGGCCACGGGTATGTGGCGTTGGACCCGGGACAGGGCAGGGCGCGGGCCGAGGCGATCCTCGCGGAGAGCGGCGCCCGGCTCCTGGTCGTGGACGGTGCCGAGCGCGAGGACGCGCGCCCGAAGCCGCCGGACGGAGCCGCCGTGATCGATGTCGGCACCGACTCCGTCGCCGTACGTGCCGTACCCCCCGCCGGGGCCGCACCGGCCCACGGATCCGAATCCCTCTGCCTCGCCGTCTACACCTCCGGCAGCACCGGCACCCCCAAGGGCGTCGCGATCCCGCACCGGGCCGTGGTGGACCTCTGCCAGTGGCACCACGAACGCTTCGGGTTCACGGCGGACGACCGCGCCGCGGCCGTCTGCAGCCAGGGCTTCGACGCCTCGGCGCTGGAGATCTGGGCCGCCCTGACCGCGGGCGCCACGGTCGTCGTGGCCGACGACGACACCCGCAGGGACCCGGCCGTGCTGGCCCGCTGGTACACGGAGCACGGGATCACCTTTTCCATCCTGCCGACCGCGCTCGGCGAGGCGGTCCTCGCGCTGCCGGACGACCGGCAGCCCCCGCTGCGGCACCTGCTCCTGGGCGGCGACGTCCTGCGCACCCGGCCGCGCCCCGGCGCCCCGTACGAGACGGTGAACGTGTACGGCCCCACCGAGGTGACGGTGCTCTGCACGACCCAGACGGTGGAGCCCGCGGGCGCCACTGACGCCCCCATCCCGATCGGCCGCCCCGTCGACAACGTCACGCTGCGCGTTCTGGACGAGCGCGGCCGCGAGGTGCCCGCCGGTGAGGTGGGGGAGCTCCACGTCGGGGGCCCCGGCGTGGCCACCGGCTATCTGGGCAGGCCCGACCTGACCGCGGAGCGCTTCGTCGACGACCCGCGGGGCACGGAAGGGCGGCTGTACCGGACCGGTGACCTGGTGCGCCGGAACGCGGCGGGCGCGCTGGAGTTCCGTGGCCGGACCGACGACCAGGTGAAGATACGGGGCTACCGCGTCGAGCCCGAGGAGGTCGCGCGGGCCCTCAACGGCCTGGCGGAGGTCGGCGAGGCGGTCGTTCTGTCCCGCCGCGACCAGCGGGGCGAGGCGGGGCTCGTCGCCCACGTCGTGCCCGCGCGTCCCGGCGCGCCCGAGCGGGAGCTCGCGGACCGGCTGACGGCGGAGCTGGCCGGGCTGCTGCCCGACCACATGGTGCCGCGCGCCTGGGCCGTGCTGCCCCGCCTCCCCCTGTCCGGCAACGGCAAGCTGGACCGGTCCGCGCTACCCGCCCCCACTCTGATCACCTCTCCCACCAGTCCCTCAGCTCCCACCAGTCCCTCAGCTCCCGCCGTGCGGCCGCGCCCCGCGAGTGACGCCATCGAGGCACGCCTGAAGCAGCTGTGGGCCGAGGAGTTCGAGACGGAGGTGGCGGCGATCACCGCCGACGCCTCCTTCTTCGACCTCGGCGGCCACTCCCTCACCGCGATCCGGCTTGCGAACGGGGTGCGGGAGGAGTTCGGCACGGAGTACCCCGTGGCGCGCTTCTACGAGGAGCCGACCCTGCGGGCCATGGCGGCGTACCTCGCGGGAGACCTCGGCGAGGGCGACGAGGCGGATGAGGCAGAACAGGCGGATGAGGCGGAACAGGCGGATGAGGCGGAACAGGGCGTGACGGACGTCGTCGGCCGCGCCCCCGTCACCGTCCAGCAGGGCGCCTTCATCACCCGCCACCGCACGCACCCCCGCCCGCAGATCTACAACGTGGCGATGCGGCTCACCCTGACGGGAGCCATGGACGTAACCGCCCTGCGCACCGCGCTGACCGGACTCGTCGCCCGGCACGAGGCGTTGCGCACCCGCTTCGTCGAGGACGACGGGCAGTGGTGGCAGGAGGCACTGCGTCCCCGGCCGGTGGAGCTGCCGGAGGAGGACCTCGTCGCGCGCCACGGTTCGGTGCGGGCGGCCGAGGACGCGGCGGAGCGCACGGCCGCCGACACGGCGGCGGTCCCCTTCGACATCGAGGCCGAACTCGGCCCGGTCCTGCGCCTGCTGCGCACAGGGCCGGACCGCTGGGTGCTGCTCTTCGTCCTGCACCACGCGGCCTGCGACGGCTGGTCGGTCAGTGTCCTGCTGCGGGAGCTGGCCGCGCTGTACCGGGCGGCGGCCACCGGGGTCCCGCACGGCCTGCCGGAACATGTTCCGCAGCCGGGCGAGTACGCGCGCTGGCAGCGCGAGCAGAGCCGCACGCAGGACACGGGGCGCCTGGTCGACTACTGGGCGCGCGAGTTGGCAGGGGCCACCTTCGGGATGCCGTTGCCGCTCGACCGGCCCCGGCCCGCCGAGCTGAGCGGGGCCGGTGACGTGGTGCTGTTCACGGTGGACCGGGCCGCGCGCGCCGATGTGGAGGCGCTGGCGCGAAGGCACCGTACGACACCGTTCGTGGTGACGGCGTCGGCGTTCGCGCGGCTTGTCGCGGAGGCGGGGGACGGTCCCGACGTCGTGCTCGGCATCTCTCACGCCAACCGTGAGCGGCGGGCGTTCGAGGCGCTCGCGGCCTGCACGGTGTCGTCGTTCACGCTACGGGTCCGGGGCGACGCCGCCGCGTCGTTCGGGGCGCTCGTGGACCAGGTGGCGCGCAGCTCGGTCGGGGCCATCGACCACGCGGCGCCGCTGCGTGCGGTGGCGGCGGACGTGAGCGCCGTGCTCGGCGCCGAGATCCCGGACCGGCTGTCGCTGGGCTTCCAGTACCAGAGTTCGCTGGAGACGGAGGTCGAGCTGCCGGGTGTGACGACGGCGGTCGAGGACCTCGCGGTGCCGGGCGCCCGCTCCGAGTTCAACTTCGGGCTGATCCCGACGGGCGACGTGCTCTCCGGGTATCTGGAGTACTCGACCGATCTGTGGGACCGGGCCACGGTCGAGGGCTGGACGGCCGCGTACGTGGAGCTGCTCGCGAGGGAGGTGGGGGAGGCGCTGGGCCGGTAGCGGGAGCGGGAGGGGAGTGGGTGCGGGAGGGGAGTGGGCGCGGGTGGGGAGTGGGCGCGGGTGGGGCGCCCTCCTCCCCGCACCCACAAACCCTTCGCCACGCCCCGCCGACGGCGGCTACGGTGCCGATCATGCTGCCCGAGGTGAACACGGACGAAGAGTGGGACCGCGTCGTCGGCGACGAGACGGTCGTGCGGCCCGCGGCCGAGGACCTGTGCGCCCGGCTCGGGCTCGCCGGTGAGCCCCTGACCCGCTACCCGGAAGGCTCCCAGCCGGTCTACGCCGTCGGCGAGGAGCACGTCCTGAAACTCTTCCCCGGCGCGGCGGCCCAGGACGGCATCACGGAGGCCCGCGTGCTGAGCCACATCGAGGGCCGCCTCCCCGTCCCCACGCCCCGGGTGCACGGATCGGGAACGTACGAGAGCGGCTGGCGCTACATCCTGATGTCCCGCCTGCCCGGCGAGGACCTCGCCGCCGCCTGGCCCCGCATCCCGCGCGCCGACCGGGAGCGCATCGTCACCGACACCGCCGAGACCCTGGCCGCGCTGCACGCGCTCGACCCCGGACCGCTTGCCGACGTCCTCGGCCCCGGCGACTGGGACGCGTTCCTCGCGGGGCAGCGCGCGGGCGCGGTCGACCGGCAGCGCGAGCGGGGTCTCGCGGAGCACTGGCTGGTCCAGATCCCCGGCTTCCTGGACGCCGTCCCGCTGTTCGAGGCCGAGAATCGCCGCCAACCCGCCCTGCTGCACACCGAGTTCATGCTCCAGCATCTGACCGTCGACGCGGACGACGGCTGGCGGCTCACCGGACTCCTCGACTTCGAGCCCGCCATGATCGGCGACCCGGCGTACGACTTCGTGGGCGTCGGCCTCTTCGTCACGCGCGGCGAGCCGGGGCTCATGGACCGCTTCGCGAAGGCGTACGGCCGGTCGTTCGACCCGCGCCAACTCCTCGCGTACACGCTGCTCCACGTATACAGCAGCCTGCCCCGGTATCTGCGGGAGCTGCCCGCCCCGCCCGAGCCGACCCTCGACGCGCTGGCCGAGGCGTGGTTCGGGCGGTGACGGGCGGGGATTCCTGACGCCTGACGCCTGATGCCTCAGCCGACCGGCACCAGTGTCAGATACGCGATCCCGAGCACCCCGCGATAGCCGCGCAGCCAGGACGCGCGCTGGGCGTCGACGCGGGTGCGGGTCTCGGCGGCCAGGGGGTGGTCGGGGTGCGTGGCCAGCCACTCCTCGACGTCCGAGCGGTAGCCCGACTCGAACTCCTCCCATTCCTCCGCGCTCGCCGTCTCCACCCACAGCGGGCGGAACCCCGCCTCGACGGCGGCGTCCACCAGGTCGCCGAGGGAGAGGTGCTCACCGGCGTCGGCGTCCGGCCACATCGCGGCGAGTTCCTTCGCGGTGGGTTCGCGCTGCCAGAAGCCCTCGCCGAGCAGGACACGGCCGCCCGGCAGGACCAGGCGGCGCAGCACCCGCAGCGCCTCGACGGTCGCCCGGGGCGGCGCGGCGGAGCTGAGGGCGTGGCTGGAACTGAGGCACAGGACGAGATCGGCGGGGCCGCGCGCGGTGTCCGTCGCCGACTCCTCGGCGAAGACGACCCGGTCGCCGAGACCGCGCTGCTTCGCGGTGGTCCGGCCGCGGTCCAGGTCCTCGGCCTTGAGGTCGACGCCGACGCCGGTGGCCGCGGGGACTGCTTCGAGGACGCGGAGCATCAACTCGCCCCAGCCGCAGCCGATGTCGAGCACGGTACGGGGAGCAGTCGCCGTCAGGCGTTCGACGATCCTGTGGGCCCGGGGCTCGGAGAGCGGGCCGTGGAAGGTGAGGCGGGTGAGGCGGGGGGGATGATCAGAAGCAGTGGTCATATGCGGTGACGCTAAAACCTCAAAGGGAGGGCGGCAAAGGAATTTTGGCCCGCTCGTCGACGCGGCGCAGGTGCGTGTCCAGGACGTCCGCCGCGTCCGGGGTGAGCGTGCGCAGGGCGACCATGGCCGTGACGATGACGTCGCAGAGCTCGCCCTGCACGTCGTCCCAGGTGTGCGTGGTGCCCTTGCGCGGGTTCTGTCCGGTGGCGCCGATGACCGCCTGCGCGACCTCGCCGACCTCCTCCGACAGCTTCAGCATCCGCAGCAGAAGGGCCTCTTGGGGTGTGCGGCGATTGTGGGCATCGAGCCACGCGTACAGGCGGTCGACGGTGTCCCACGGGTCCTGGCCGGTCCCTGGCGCGCCTTGCTGATCGTCCATGGTGGGCAGCTTGTCACGGGGGTACGACATGGACGGGCGACAGGGGAGGGCGCCTGGCCCGGACTAGGCCTCCCCGGCGCCCTCTTCCGCCGCGCGGACGTTCTTCTTCCGGGCCCCCAGCGTCGCGAGCACTCCGACGGCCGTCCCCGCGAGCGCGGCGGGCACCATCCAGCCGCGGTTGAGGGAGTGGCCGAGCGCGTGGTCGGCGGAGTAGCGGCCGGGCCCCGTGACGGCGAGGGCCGCGGCGACCATGCCGAGGAACGCCGGGTACTCGTAGCCGCCGCCCTGGCTGAAGAACCCGTTCGGCGCGTGCACGGCCGCGGCGCCGGCCATCGCGCCCGCGGCCGCCGAGCCCGCGGCCGGCGTCGCGAGGCCGAGGGCGAGGAGCGCGCCGCCGCCAGCCTCGGCGACCCCGGCCATCGCGGCGTTCAGCCTGCCGGGCGCGTAACCGACGGATTCCATGAAGGCGCCGGTGCCCTCGATGCCGCCGCCGCCGAACCAGCCGAACAGCTTCTGGGCGCCGTGGGCGAGGAGCACCCCGCCGGTTCCCGCGCGCAGCAGGAGCAGTCCGAGGTCACGTCGGTCCAGGCACGTGCAGGTGGTCATGGGGAACTCCCGGTTCGGCCCCTGGTCGGGGTGCGGTTGCGTGCGCCTCCACCGTCCACCGGACCGGCGCCCGCCACCCGGCTCGCGGGGCCGTCCGGGTGACCGGCGCGGCGCGGCACGGGTGGCGCCGCGGGGCGCCCGGTGTGACCGTGGGCCCATGAGCATCCAGGTAAACCGGCTCGGCGACCCCACGGTCCGGGCCTTCGTCACCGCGCTGAACGCCCAGGACAAGTCCGCTTTCGAGAGCCTGCTCGCGCCCGGCGCGACCATGTCCGACGACGGGTCCGACCGGGACATCGCCGACTGGACGGTCCGCGAGATCTTCTCCTCCAACGGCCATATGGACGTCGAGTCGGAGTCGGACGGCGGCCGCACGCTGCTCGTCTCGTTCCGCAACGACACCTGGGGTGAGATGCGGACCAAGTGGCGGTTCACCGTCGAGGACGGCAAGGTCTCCCGCTTCGAGACCGGCCAGGCCTGACCGCTTCACCGAGCACAGGGTGTTTCAGGGACACAGGCGCTTCGCAGGGCGACCGTTCCGCGACGCGGGTCGTTCCCGCGGCCCCAACCGCGGGCCCCTCGTCACGGAGCGGTCGCCCTGCCCCCTCCTCTTCGGCAGTGGTCAGTGGCAGTTCGCGTGCCCGGAGCCGAGCCGCGACCACGAGCAGGAGTCCTGCTGCGCGCCGCTCGGCTTGAGGAGACGGGCCTTGTCGCTGGTGTTGTTCCAGACGTAGTTGCCCTGGCCCCAGTAGCGCACGCCCGAGGCGTCGCGGCCCTTGCCGGTGCGGACCTTGACGGTCTTGCCCGCGCCGATCTTGTAGCTGCCGAAGGTGTAGGTGTAGCCGGTGTTGTCCTTCAACTTGTAGCCCTTGAGCTGGATCGCGGAGCGGCCGCTGTTGTGGATGTTCACCCACTCCGCGTTCAACGAGTCGTTCGAGCGGGTGTCCCGGCCCGGGCTGTCGTACTGGATGTAGCCGAGGTGCAGCCCGCCCTGGTGGCGCGCGGTCGCCGCCGACGCCGGGGACATGGCGAGCAGGGACACCGACAGGGCGGTGGCGGCGAGGACGGCGGGGGCCGCGGTACGTATGCGCAAGGAGTGCTCCAAGTGTGAAGTTCTCGTGGAGAGGAGCCGAGCATACGGGGAGCACTGACCTGATTTGATGCGGTAGTAGAAACTCCATTTGTAAAGATTCCGCCCGAGTCGTCACGCCACCCGACGCCACCCCAGGCGGAATCCGGCCACTTCAGAGCCCCGGTGCCTTCCCCCCCCCCAGCGGTCCCTGAAGGGGGTGGCGATGCCGGGGCTCTGCTGACGTGCTTGATTTCGTCACGGGCTGAGTCGGTGACGGCCCCTGAGTGCTTCTGGAGGGACCCCCCGCGTCTGGACTCGGTGAAGATCACTCAAGGCGCAGAGCTGCCGTAGCTCGGCAGGGGACGCCGCACGGAGAGACATCGGGGACGCCGACCAGGTCAGTCCGGCCGGACGAACCATGATCACTCGGTGCGTCTCGAAGTCGGCCACACGGCCCACCAGTTGCGTGTGAAAGTCGTACACCGGCATCCCGACTTTGATCGCTGAACGCTCCATCGCAGTATCACTCCCCTCCGGCGCCGCCCAGTGCGTCGAGCTTCCGTGCCAGGACATCGGCGAGCAGCCGAAGACGCGCTGCGTCCGGCCCGGCGAGATTCGCGTGATCGAGGTGCGCGTAGACGGGGCGCGGTGGTCCGCTGATACTCGGCTCCACCCGGACCAGGACGCCGTCTGCCGGGCCGGTGATCACTTGGCCGCAAGGGCGGCATACGCGCGGCGTCGCCACGGTCATGCGTGGCCACCGCCCAGGTTCTCGTGATGATCCACGAGAGCGTTCAGCACGCGTGAGAGCTTCTGGCCGAGCGAGATGCGCGCGGGCAGGGGCTTCTGCGGCTGGACATTCAACTTCATCCGCGCCTCACCGATGCACGCCTTCGCACACGTTGCGGGGATGTCGTCGGCGGGGTACTTCTGGGCTGCGGTCTCGACCTCAGGGATCATCAACATGATCATCCCTCGAAGAAGAAGGAGAAGGTCGTCCAGCTCGTCGGGGCTGGGTGCGTCGGCTTCCGGGGAGAGCAGACGGGCGGTTGCGCGACGCATCATGAGCACGTCGACAGGGGGCAGGCTGCCCGGCATTCCGTGCGTAGGTGTAGCGGCGGTAGCGTTCACGTTGTCGACTCCTGGTCAGTCGGCCGGCCGCCCGAACACGCTGCATGCGGTCGGGCGGTTCTGCTGTCCAAGCCAACCGAATTCACGTATGCACAGGGCAGTTGACCAGCGTTGACATACGCTCTGGTCAACAGTCAACGGGAGCGGCGACATGATCGACTTCGGGGACCAAGTTCGCAAGGCTTTGAAGATCCAAGGGGTGAGCCTTCGGGGTGCGGCCAGGGAGCTTCACTACGACGTTGCCTATCTGAGCCGTGTCATGAGCGGGAAACAGGCACCCTCCGCCGAACTGATCCAAGCCGTGAACGAACTTCTTGGGCTGTCGCTCACCGTTGAGGAAGCGAGCCCGCACGATGACGAGATGGACGCGTGGGAGTTGGTCCGCCGTGTCCAGGCGAGTGACGTAGGTGCAGCGACGCTGAGTCGGCTGGAGCGCACCTTCGATGATCTGGCCATGGCCTACCCCAAGGCTGACCCGGACGACTTGCTGAGGAAGGTGCGAAGGCACTCGGGCTACGTCGGCAAGCTCCTGGACGCCAAGAAGACGCTCGCCGAACACCGACGCCTGTTGACTGTCGGCGGCTGGCTCTGCCTTCTCGGTGCCACGCTTCATATCGACCTGAAGCAAGAGGGGGCGGCCATGGCTCGGCTTCAGTCTGCGGCTGCCCTTGCCCACGAGGCCGCGGTCTCTGAGATCGAAGCGTGGTGCTTCGAAACGGACGCGTGGCGAGTCCTCACTGACGGGGACTACGTCCGGGCCCTGGAGCTCTCCCGCGTCGCTCAGGCAGCGGCCCCGCCCGGTTCCTCGGCTCTTATCCAGGCGACTGCACAAGAGGGCAGAGCACACGCGAGGCTCGGTAACCGCCAGGAGACCTACTCCGCCATAGGGCGGGTGCAGGCCTTCTCGGCTGCTGTAGGCACGCCTGAAAGCCCAGAACACCATTACCGCTACGACCCGGCCAAGTCGCTCTCGTACACCGCGACGACGCTTGCATGGCTTGGAGACGTGGCCGCGGAGCCCTACGCGCGGGAGGTCATCAAGCGGCTGTGTCCCAGTGACAATGCAGCCTTCTGGCCAAGGCGAGTAGCGTCAGCAAACATTGACCTCGCCTTGGTCCTGGTCACGGAAGACCGCTTGGACGAAGCGTGTGTATCAGCGCAGAGAGCCATTCTCAGCGGCAAGGTGGTGCCCAGCAATCACTGGCGGGCCCTGGAGATCGTGACGGCTGTGGAGGCTCGGCAGCTACCGGAAGCGTCGGACTTGCGCGAGGTGTATGAGGGGCTTAAGCCTTTGGAGCAGTAGGCACGCAAAAGAGGAACCCCCACCCTCCGGTAAGCCCCTCGGACACGAGCTGTCGGCCCGGGTGCCTCAACCCCGCCCCACGTACGGCATGTTCGTCGCGAGGACCGTCGCGAACTGGACGTTCGCCCCCAGCGGCAGTTCCGCCATGTGCCGCACCGTGCGCGCCACGTCCGACACGTCCATCACCGGCTCGCTCGCCAACTGGCCGTTCGCCTGGAGGATTCCGGACTGCATGCGCTCGGTCATGTCGGTCGCCGCGTTGCCGATGTCGATCTGGCCGACGGCGATGCGGTACGGCCTGCCGTCCAGGGAGAGTGACTTCGTCAGGCCCGTCAGGGCGTGCTTCGTCGCCGTGTACGCCACCGAGTTCGGGCGCGGGGCGTGCGCCGAGATCGAGCCGTTGTTGATGATGCGCCCGCCCTGCGGGTCCTGCTCCTTCATCTGCCGGAAGGCCGCCTGCGCGCACAGGAACGCGCCGTTGAGGTTGGTGTCGACGACGTGCCGCCAGGCGTCGTAGGGGAGCTCCTCGACCGGCACGCCGCCGGGGCCGAACGTACCGGCGTTGTTGAAGAGGAGGTCCAGGCGGCCGAAGCCCTCGCGTACGCGGGTGAAGAGCGCCGCCACGTCGTCGGGGCGCGACACATCCGTACGTACGCACAGAGCTGCGCCGTCCGCCGCCGACGCGAGGGCGGCCGTCTCCTCCAGGGTCTCGGTGCGGCGGCCCGCGAGCGCCACCGACCAGCCCGCGGCGAGCAGTTCGAGGGCTACGGAGCGGCCGATTCCGGAGCCGGCTCCGGTCACTACGGCAGTCTTCTGCGGTGCAGTTCGCTCAGCGTTCATGGCCCCGCAGCGTACGGGAGGGCTGTCCACGCGGACATCATCCGCCCGCCATGCGGCTGTTGTGTACGCGACAGGCCCAGGTCGTCCCCCGCCACTTACATGCCCTTGACACCAATCGTCAGGGGAGGGCCCATGACACCCGCAGGCCAGCAGCACGCGTCCGAGCTCCGAGCCGCCGCCCGCCACTTGGGGCGCCGTCGCTTCCTCACCGTCACCGGCGCCGCCGCCGCGCTCGCCTTCGCCACCAACCTGCCCACCGCGGGCGTCGCGGGCGCCGCCGAGCTCGACGCCCGCCGCATCACCGAGAACCCCTTCACGCTCGGCGTCGCCTCCGGAGACCCGCTGCCCTCCTCGGTCCTGCTCTGGACCCGCCTCGCCCCCGCCCCCTACGAGCCCGGCGGCGGCCTGCCCCAGGAGCGCGTCACCGTCCAGTGGGAGCTCGCCCACGACGCCCGCTTCCGGCGCGTCGCCAGACGCGGCACGGTCACCGCGCACCCCGAGTTCAGCCACACCGTGCACGTCGAGGCGGACCACCTCGACGCGGGCCGCACGTACTACTTCCGCTTCAGGACCGGCCGGTGGGTGAGCGAGACGGGCCGCACCCGCACCGCGCCGCCCGCGGGCAGCCGCCCCGGCGCGCTGACCCTCGCCGCCGTCTCCTGCCAGGCCTACCACGACGGCTACTTCACCGCGTACAAACACCTGGCGCAGGACGACGTCGACGTCGTCTTCCACCTCGGCGACTACCTCTACGAGTACGCCGTGAACGCGGCAGGCGGCGCCCGCAACTACACCGACCGCACGCTGCCCGCCCACTTCAACAAGGAGACCAAGACCCTGGAGGACTACCGCCTGCGGTACGCCCTCTACAAGCACGACCCCGACCTGCGCGCCGCCCACGCCGCGCACCCCTTCGTCGTCACCTGGGACGACCACGAGGCCGAGAACAACTACGCGGGCGACGTCTCCGAGAACGACGACCCGCCCGCCGAGTTCCTGCTCCGCCGCGCCGCCGCCTACCGCGCGTACTGGGAGAACCAGCCGCTGCGTCGCAAGCAGCTGCCGAGCGGTCCCGACGCGCAGCTCTACCGGCGCCTGACCTGGGGCAGGCTCGCCCAGTTCGACATCCTCGACACCCGCCAGTACCGCTCCGACCAGGCGTACGGCGACGGGGCCCACGTCCCCGGGGCCGAGTCGGACGACCCGGCGCGCACCATCACCGGCGCCACCCAGGAGCGCTGGCTCCTCGACGGCTGGCGGCGCTCGCGCGCCCAGTGGAACGTCGTCCCGCAGCAGGTCACCTTCTCCGAACGGCGCCTTGACCTCAACGCGCAGGCCAAGCTCTCCATGGACGCCTGGGACGGCTACCGCGCCTCCCGGCAGCGGGTCCTCGCGGGCGCGAAGGCCGCGGGCCTCGACAACCTCATGGTCCTCACCGGCGACGTGCACGTCGGCTACGCCTTCGACATCAAGGCCGACTTCGACGACCCGTCCTCGCGCACGGTCGGTACGGAGATCGTCGCGACGTCCATCGCGAGCGGCAAGGACGGCGCGGACAAGCCGGCCAACTGGGACACGTACACCAAGGCCAACCCGCACATGAAGTTCTACAACGGCCGCCGCGGCTACGTGACGGTCGGCTACGGCAAGGACTCCGCCAGGGCCGATTTCAAGACGGTCTCCGCGGTCACCACGCCGGGTGCCCCCATCAGGACGGCGGCGTCCTTCGTGACGGAGGCGGGCGATCCGGGGCTGAAGCCCGCGTAACCGCCCCGGGCGGGTCCAGCCCGTCCGGCGATTGAGGGCGAACCCGGCGAACCCGGCGAACCCGGTGACTGACCGAGCCACGTGCACCGCGTTCCGGGGCGAAGCCCATAGCTGCGACCATGGTGACGTACACGCAGCGCATGGGAGGGGCACGATGCCTGAGCTCGGGCAGGCCACAACAGCACATCCGGCAACGAAGGCAACGAAGGCGGCGGAGGCGGCGGAGGCAACGAAGGCGGCGGAGCCGAACGGCCCCGCCGCCCTCCGTCGTACCGGCGCCCTGGTCACGCTCGTCCTCGGCGGCCTCACCGCAGTCCCCGCGCTCTCCATGGACATGTACCTGCCGGCCCTGCCGGAGGTCACCGACGTCCTGCACGCCCCGGCCGCGACCATCCAGCTGACCCTGACCGCCTGCCTCATGGGCATGGCACTCGGCCAGCTCGTCGTCGGTCCCATGAGCGACAAGTGGGGCCGCCGCCGCCCCCTCCTCATCGGCCTGCTCGTCTACGTCCTCGCCACCGCCACCTGCGCCTTCGCGCCCACCGCCGAGCTGCTCATCGGCTTCCGGCTGCTGCAGGGCCTCGCGGGCGCGGCCGGGATAGTGATCGCCCGAGCGGTCGTCCGCGACCTGTACGACGGCGTGGAGATGGCCCGCTTCTTCTCCACCCTGATGCTGATCTCCGGCGTCGCCCCCATCGCCGCCCCCCTCATCGGCGGCCAGGTCCTCCGCTTCACCGACTGGCGCGGCATCTTCGTCGTCCTCACCGTCGTCGGCACCGCGCTGACCCTCCTTGTGTGGCGGCGGCTGCCCGAGACCCTCGCCCCCGAGAAGCGGCACAGCGGCGGCACCGTCGAGGCGCTGCGCACCATGAAGTCCCTCCTCGCCGACCGCGTCTTCACCGGCTACATGATCGCGGGCGGCTTCGCCTTCGCCGCGCTCTTCGCGTACATCTCCGCCTCGCCCTTCGTGATCCAGGAGATCTACGGCGCCTCCCCGCAGACCTTCAGCCTCCTCTTCGGCGTCAACTCCGTCGGCCTCATCGCCGCGGGCCAGCTCAACGGCAAGGTCCTGGTCGGCCGGACCAGCCTGAACAAGGTGCTCGGCATCGGCCTGGCGATGATCACGGCCGCCGCCACCGCGCTCCTGCTCATGACCACCGGCGTCTTCGGCGACGTCGGCCTGTTCCCCGTCGCCGCCGGGCTCTTCGTCCTCATGTCGTCGATGGGCCTCGCCATGCCCAACACCCAGTCGCTCGCGCTGATCCGCACCCCGCACGCGGCCGGTTCGGCGTCGGCGCTGCTCGGCACCACCTCCTTCCTCGTCGGCGCGGTCGCGTCCCCGCTCGTCGGCATCGCGGGCGAGGACACGGCCGTCCCCATGGCTGTCGTCCAGCTCGTCTGCGCGCTGGCGGCCATCGCCTGCTTCGTGGGACTCTGCCGCCCCTGGCAGCGTCCGCCCACGCATCCGCCCACCCATCCGCCCACGCAGGAGGCGGACCACTGAGCACACCAAGACTCCTGCGCCCCGGCTCCCCGGAGCGGGCAGGCCTCGACCCCGACGAGATGGGCCACCTCGTCAGCGAGGTGCGCGACCTGACCCGCGGCCCCCGCCCCTGGTGCGCGGGCGCCGTGGTCGTCGCGGGCCGCGGACCCGTCATCGCGGCCCAGGAGGCGGCGGGCTGGGCGGTGCGCTACGCCGCGTACGACCCGGAGACCGACACCGGGGTCGAGCTGCCCCGCGAGTGGCGCGTGCCGATGCGCACCACCACCCCCTTCGACCTGGCCTCGCTCACCAAGCTCTTCACCACGGTGGCCGCCGTGCAGCAGCTCGAGCGCGGCACGCTCGGCATCGACGCGCTCGTCGGGGCGTACGTCCCCGAGTTCACGGCCGCCGCCGAGCACGGCATCACGGTCCGCCAGCTCCTCACCCACACCTCCGGGCTCCGCCCCGAGCTGCCGCTGTACGACCGCCCCGACGACGCCGCGCGCCTCGCCGCCCTGCGCGCGGAGGCCCCGGTCACCGTCGCGGGCGACTACGTCTACTCCGACCTGAACATGCTGCTGCTCCAGCGCATCCTGGAGCGCCTCACCCGCCGCCCCCTCGACGCCCTCGTCCGCGACGGCATCACCCGGCCGCTCGGGATGACCGCCACCGGCTTCGGGCCGCGCCCCGACGCCGCCGCGACCGAGGACCAGCGCAAGCCGTGGGCGAAGGCCGACCGCGGGATGCTGCGCGGCGTGGTGCACGACGAGAACGCCTGGGCGCTCGGCGGGGTCGCCGGGCACGCGGGCCTCTTCTCCACCGCCCGCGACCTGGCGGTGTTCTGCCGCACGCTGCTGTGCGGCGGCTCGTACGGCAGGGCCCGCATACTCGGCCCCGACTTCGTCGAGCTGATGCTGGCGGAGCCGGGTCTCGGCTTCCGCATCGACCAGCCGTGGTTCATGGGAGAGCTGGCGGGACGCGGCGCGGCCGGGCACACCGGCTTCACCGGCACGTCCCTGGTCCTCGACCCGGCGACGGACACGTTCCTGGTGCTGCTCGCGAACACGGTGCACCCCCGGCGCGGGGCCGCGGACAGCGGGCCCCGCGCGGCGGCGGGCACGCGGCTCGCGCGGGCGGCGCGGGGTCGCTGACGCCTGAGGCGTAAAGGGCCCGGTTCACGCGGCCCGGTTCACGGGGCCCGCTTCACAGCGTCCGGTGGAAGCAGACCCGGTCGTGCCCGGGGCCGTCGTAGTCGCTGTGCACCGGAAGACCGTCCACCTCCCGGTCACCCGGTTCGAGGGAGAAGCCCATGGCGCGGTGGAACGCGATGGAGCGGGTGTTGCGCGGCGAGGTGACCGAGCGCACCTCCTTGCGGCCCGCGGCGGCGGCCCGCCGGAAGAACTCCGTGTAGAGGTCGCGGCCCACGCCCCGGCCGCGCAGCGCGGGGGCCACGCCGACGAAGTGGATGTAGGCGTCGCTGTCGTTGTCGGTGGAGTGGAGCCCCACGAGGAACGCCCCGATCTCCCTGTCCCGCTCCCCGCCCCGCTCCCTGTCCCACTCCGCGACCAGGCTCGTGTGCGAGAAGAACTGCAGGAACAGCTTCGGCAGCAGCAGCGACAGCTCGCGGGACTGCTCGGGGGAGTGGGTGTCGCCCCACCAGGTCTGTACGCGCTCGATGATCGCCGGATGGTCGGACACCCGGGCCCGACGCAGCTCTGTGCTCATGACGCTCCCTCTCCACACCGTTCACCACTTCACCGTCTGCTCCTGCCACCCTCCTACCCCCGTAGAATCACGGGGTGAACGCCCCCCTCCCCCCGACTTCTCCGACCTCTCCGGCCGAGACGCTGCGCACCGCCCTCGCCGGGCTCCTGGACGGCCTTCCGCCCCGGCAGGCGACCCAGGCCGTCGACCGGCTGATCGCCAACTACCGGGGCCGCACCCCGACCGACGCCCCGATCCTGCGCGACCGCGCGGACGTCGTCGCGTACGCCGCGTACCGCATGCCCGCGACCTTCGAGGCGGTCCGTTCGGCCCTTGCCGCGCTCGCGGACGCGGCGCCCGAGGGGTGGGCGCCGGGCAGCCAGGTGGACGTGGGCGGCGGGACCGGCGCGGCGACCTGGGCGGTCGCGGCGACGTGGGCGGGGGAGCGGCCCGTGACGGTCCTGGACTGGGCCGAGCCCGCGCTGGCCCTGGGGCGCGAACTGGCGGACGCGGAGCGGCAGTTGAGTGGCGTGCGGTGGCAGCGCTCTCGTATCGGAGCATCGCTCGCCATCGAGAGCGCTGATCTCGTCACGGTGTCGTACGTGCTCGGGGAGCTGACCGAGGCCGACCGCGGCTCGGTCGTCGACGCGGCGGCCGACGCGGCCTCGCAGGCCGTCGTCGTCATCGAGCCCGGCACCCCCGACGGCTACGCGCGGATCATGGCGGCGCGCGACCGGCTGATCGCGGCGGGCTTCCGGATCGCCGCGCCCTGCCCGCACAGCTCGGCCTGCCCCATCGAGCCCGGCACGGACTGGTGCCACTTCTCGGCCCGGGTCAGCAGGTCGTCCCTGCACCGCCAGGTCAAGGGCGGCTCACTGGCGTACGAGGACGAGAAGTTCAGCTATGTCGCGGCGGTCCGCTTCGCGCCGGATCCGGCGCCCTCCCGGGTCGTCCGCCGCCCGCAGATCCGCAAGGGTCAGGTCCTCCTCGACCTGTGCGGGGCGGAGGAGGCTTTGCGCAAGGAGACCGTGACCAAGCGCCACGGTCCCCTCTACCGCGCGGCCCGCGACGCGGACTGGGGCGACGCCTGGCCGCCCCGGTCCGCGGAATCCGCGGGCTGACCGGCTACGCCGGTCCCCAGGTCCCCTGGTTGACCGAGCAGTTCCAGCCGGTGCCGCGCAGGGTGAACTTCACCCCGAACGAGCGGGTGTTCAGCAGCCGGGTCTGCACCTTGAAGCCGAGCTTCGCCTTGCCCTTGAGGCTCTTGTCGTAGACGGAGACCGTCTTCGTCGTCCGGTGGGTGATCTTGCCGCCCGTCGGCGTCGCCTTCTTGAAGCGGATGTTCTTGGTGTTGGTCACCGTGAAAGTGACCTTCTTGATGCTCTTCGTCGTCTTGCTCTTGATGCCGAAGTACAGGCCGCCGTTGGTGACATTGCCGTGCGCGTCGTAGTAGAAGCGCTTCGGGTAGACAATGTTGATCGGGCAGCCGGCGACGGCGCGCGGCGCCGTCTTCACGGCGGTCGGTCCGGATGCCGCGGAGGCGGAACCGGCCAGGCCGAGCTGAGCGGCGGTAAGGGCCCCCGCGGTGGCCAGAACTGCGGCGGACGTGCGCATGCGATTCACTGCGCTGATACCTCTTCTTCCCCCTGGGCCCCTGTGGACCCAACTGTTTGGTTGTGGCGATGCGTTCGCACAGGCCGGTCTGTGCACCTGTGTACCTGTGCGCACGTATTGGTAGCACGTTGTCAGACAGGTGGTTGAACTGCCCCTCCTTTTAGCGGGGCGCCTCACCGGGCCCTCCACTTTTCAGAAGGTTCCCTCCGGTTCTTAGAAGGTTCTTAACCCCGCCGACTATTCAGTTCCCATGCCCACCAAGAGCAGCTCTCCAGGCCACGCCCGCAGGCGTTCGGAGACCCGTTTCCTCTCCCTGTCCATCGCGCTCGCGGTCGTCGCGGCCGGCGCCACCACGTACGCCTTCACGGCCGGCGCCGAGCAGCCCCACGGAAAGCAGGTCGAGTTGGCCGTCGACGGCGGCACGGCCCTCGTCGACACCGGCACCCTCGCCGTCCGCGCCCACACCCGCGAAGGCCGCGACCTCACCCTCTCCGACGCCTCCGGCACCGACCTCGGCGCACCGGGCCCCGTGACCCGCTCCGGCAAGGGCCGGGCCCGCTGGAGCTATCCCGAGCGCGGCATCGACGTCACCGCCCGCACCGACCACGGCCGCCTCTCCCTCACGCTGAAGGCGGACCGCGACACCTCCGTCAGCTGGCCCGTCACCGGCACCGACGCCACCGCTTCGGCCCTCCAGCTGCCGCGCGGCGAAGGCCTCGACATCCCCGTCAAGGACGCCTTCTGGACCACCGGCAAGGGCGGCCTCGGCGGCAGCACGGTCGATGTGGGCGCCGACCTGACCCTCCCGCTGTGGGGCTACTCCCTCGGCAAGAAGACCGGCGTCAGCTACCTCACGCCCACCGACATCGGCACCACCCTCGGCTTCACCACCCCCGGCGGCCGGCTGCGCGCCACCGCGAAGCACGCCTTCGACGGCGGCGACGGCACCCGCGACTACTCCGTCACCTTCGCCCTGACCGACGGCAACGCGGTCGCGCCCGCCGCCGACTACCGCTCCTACCTCGCCGAGCGCGGCCAACTCGGCAGTCTGAAGCGGAAGATCGCGAAGAACCCGGCGACCGGCCGGCTCCTCGGCGCCTTCCACGCCTACACCTGGGGCGACGCCCGCAAGGCCCCCGCCGTCGAGCAGCTCAAGAAGCTCGGCGTCGACCGGATGTGGCTCGGCTACGACGCGGGCCCCGACCCGATGGACAAGGCCGCGGTGAGCGCCGCGAAGAAGGCCGGATACCTGGTCGGCCCGTATGACTCCTTCGACAACGGCCAGCCGCGTGCCGACGCCGACAACCCCGCGTCGGCCTGGCCCGGCACCCTCTACCCGGACTTCTGCGTCCGCCGCGCCGACGGCAAGCCGCAGACCGGCTTCGGCGACCGGGGCTGCTACATGAGTTCCCAGGCCTTCGAGCAGGCGGAGAAGAAGCACCACTACCTCGCCGACCGGACCCGCTCCGTCGTCGCCAACGGCGCCGACAGCCTCTTCCTCGACGTCGACGCCACCGGCGAGCTCTTCCGCGACCACGCCAAGAGCCACCCCATGACCAAGGCGCAGGACAGGAAGAACCGCCTCGCGCGCATGAAGCGCATCGAGGAGTACGGCAAGGACGGCCTCGTCCTCGGCTCGGAGACCGCCCAGGCCTGGGCGAACAAGGCCGTCGCCTTCGACCACGGCGCGGGCACGCCCCCGGCCGACGGCATCTGGGCACTCCAGAAGGACAAGGAGAAGTGGGGCGCCTACTACCCGGAGGCCGGGCCGAAGTTCTTCTTCAAGCCGGTCGACCTGCCCGCCGACCTCGCCAAGGCGATGTACGACCCGCGCTACCGCGTCCCGCTCTACGAGACCGCGCTGCACGGCTCCCTGGTCAACACCGAGCGCTGGGAGATCTCCTACGAGAAGCTGCCGCGGCAGAAGACCACCCGCGCCCTGCTCGCGATGCTCTACAACACCCCCCTCAACTACGTCCTCGACGGCCCGTCGCTGAAGCAGCACGGCGCCGAACTGGCCGCCCTGCAGAAGTACTTCGCGCCCCTGCACAAGGCCGCGGGCACCGAGCCCCTCACCTCCTACCGGCGCCTCGGCGCCGACCACGACGTCCAGCGCACGGTGTTCGGCAGGGGCACGCTGACCGTCACGGCCAACTTCGGCACGAAGGCGCACGACGGGCTGCCGGGCGGCTGCGTCGACGCCCGCCTCAAGGGCGACGACGAGCCGCGCCGGCTCTGCCCGGCAAAGCTGCACCGGAGC
Organism: Streptomyces sp. NPDC046465; assembly: GCF_040646035.1. Lineage (NCBI taxonomy): Bacteria > Bacillati > Actinomycetota > Actinomycetes > Kitasatosporales > Streptomycetaceae > Streptomyces > Streptomyces sp. NPDC046465. Next base: position 150,058 of record NZ_JBEYZK010000001.1, on the reverse strand, counting down.
TAGCTAGGCCCGCAGCTCCTGTGTGCAGCACTTCACGCTGCCGCCGCCCTTGAGCAGCTCGCTCAGGTCCATCCCGACGGGTTCGTAGCCGCGTTCGCGCAGCGGTCCGAAGAGGCCCACCGCGGCCTGCGGAAGGACCACGTGGAGCCCGTCGGAGACGGCGTTGAGCCCGAGCGCCGCGGCGTCGGGCTCCTCGGCGATCAACGCGTCGGGGAAGAGCCGCCGCAGCACCGCCCGGCTGCCGGGCGAGAAGGCGGGCGGGTAGTACACGACGTCGTCCGCCGCGTCGTCCAGGACGGCGAGCGCGGTGTCCAGGTGGTAGTAGCGGGGGTCGACCAGGTCGAGGCCGATCACCGGGCGGCCGAAGAACTCCTGGGCCTCGCCGTGCGAGAGCGGGCTGGCCCGGAAGCCGCGTCCGGCCAGGACGTAGGAGGCGGTGACGGCGAAGTCGCCCTCGCCCTCGTTGATGTGGGTGGGTTCGTGGATCTCGGTGAAGCCGTGCGCGCGGAACCACTCCAGGTGGGCCTCGGCCTCCGGCTCGCGCTCGCGGTAGGCGAAGCGCGCGCCGAGCACGCGTCCGCCGACGACGGTCGCGCCGTTCGCCGCGTAGACCATGTCCGGCAGGTCGGGCCGGGGGGTGAGCTCCTCGACGGTGTGGCCGAGGGCCCGGTACCGGTCGCGCAGGTCCTCCCACTGGGCGATGGCCAGGGGGACGTCGACCGGCTTGGCGGGATCCATCCAGGGGTTGATGGAGTAGGTGACCTTGAAGTGTGCCGGTGGGCACATCAGATAGCGCCGGGGTGTGGCGCGCCGAGGAGAGCGAGGATTACGGGACAAAGAAGGCTCCTCACGACCGCAGGGTCAGCTGCCGCCCTTGGTGGGGCAGTTGAAGCCCATAGTGCGGTCTGAGGAGCCCTCGCCGCTGTGAACCGAACGGGTGGTTACAGAGATGGTCATCTCGCCGCCACCGGGGCGGCTCACCGGCGGCGATGAGACGGTACGTATCGGTTCGGCTCGCTGCTACATTCGAAGGCATGGCCCAGAAGACCGCCCCTGACTCCACGCGCCGCAGCGAACGCTCGCGCCACGCGATCTACGACGCAGCCCTCGCCCTCGTCGACGAGGTCGGTTACGCCAAACTGACGATCGAGGCCATCGCGGCCCGCGCGGGCGTCGGCAAGCAGACGATCTACCGCTGGTGGCCGTCCAAGGGCGCCGTCCTCCTCGACGCCTTCCTCGACCTCGCCGACCAGGCCGCCCGGGAGGTCAGTGAGAAGGCAGGCCAGGACGAGATCGCGACGTCGATCCCGGACTCCGGGGACCTGGAGGCCGACCTCAAGTACGTGATGCGGGCCACCGTCGACGAGTTCAACGACGCCAAGTACGACGCCCCCTACCGCGCGCTCGCCGCCGAAGGGCTGCTCAACCCCGAGCTGGGCGCCGAGTTCGTCGAGAAGCTCCTTGAGCCCCAGCTCCAGCTCTACGTGAAGCGCGTGCGGCAGGCCCAGGAGGCGGGCCAGGTCGGGCCCGCCATCGACCCCCGTATCGCGCTCGAAATGTGGACGAGCCCGCTCGCCCAGCGGTGGCTGATGCGCTCGGGCCCCCTCACCCACGCGTACGCTGACACGCTCGTCGAGTACGCGCTCTACGGCATCACACCGCGCCCGACGGAATCCTGACCTTTTTGACCTTCTTGACTTTCTTGACCGGCGTGCGCGAGAGCAGGCCGGGGGCGTCGGTGATCACGCCGTTGCAGCCCAGCCACAGCACCCGGTCGCGCTGCTTGGGCGAGGTCACGGTGTGCGCCCACACGCGGGGGATGCCCGAGTTCACCGCCCGCACCAGATCCCTGTCGCGCGCCTTGTAGTCGACGTCCAGGACGTCCACGTAGGGCGCCCAGCCCTCCGGGCGGTCCGTGCGCATCTGGGTCTTGGAGCGCCACAGCTGGGCGAGCAGGCCCAGCTCGTGGGCGCGCATGGCGACCGCGGGGCTGTTGCTGTTCACGAAGACCGAGCGGGTCAGACCGCGGGCGCGCAGCAGCCGGGCGAGCGGTTTGAGGCTCTGCGGGTCCTTGGCCTCCAGCATCAGCATGATCCGGCCGCCGAACCGGTCGAGGACCTCCGCGACCGTCGGCGGCCGCTCCGGGCGCCAGTTGCCGGGCAGCGTGACCCCGGGGCGCAGCCGGACGCCCAGCCAGTCCCAGCGGTCCAGGGCGCGCACCGGGCCCGTGGAGAACGTGGTGCGGTCCAGGGTGTCGTCGTGCATGACCACGAGCGTGCCGTCGCGCAGTATCCGCGTATCGAAGTCGATGACCTGCGCGGTGCCGCGTCGGTAGGCCGTCAGCAGGCCCGACATGCTGTTCTCCGGGACTTCCAGGGCGCCGCCGCGGTGCGCCGTGTAGACGACGCGGGGGAGCGCCTCCACGGTCAGGGGGCCGCCGCCCCACTCGATCGGGGCGAGGAAGCCGTTCGGTGCCGTGAGGGTCAGCGCCGTGAGGCCTGTCAGCACAGTCTTAATGACCATGACGACCACGGTAGGGGGAAAAATCACTCCTTACTTCCCAATGGCGCGATTTGGCCCCCAGCGGCTGGCATCGCCCCGGCCACCCCGGATGTGAACTCCGGCCCCCCGGGGCGCAGGATGGTGGGACCATGAGGTCAAGCTTTCGGCACAACGGCGAGGTGAGGGGCTAGATGGGCGCGGAGTTCGGCAGCCGGTCCGGCGGACAGGGCAGGATTTCCCAGTGGCTTCGCCGCCGTCCGAAGGACACGGCGGCGGAGGACCGGGCCCGCGAGGACCTGCTCCTTGCCGCGGCGGGGGCCGGGCTGCCGCTCGCCCCGGCCGCGTATCCCTCGGGGTACCGATGTTCCTGCGACCGCGTCGGCTGCCCTACACCCGCCCGGCACCCGGTCTCCTTCGCCTGGCAGACGCAGTCCACGACCGACCGCGGCCAGATCGAGCGGTGGGCACGCCACCAGCCGCAGGCCAACTTCATCACCGCGACCGGCATGATCCACGACGTCCTCGACGTGCCGCTGGACGCTGGTCTGGAAGCCCTGGAGCGGCTCCTCGCCGCCGGGATCGAGGTCGGCCCCGTCGCCGAGTCGGGCGCCGGCAACGGCCAGAGCCGGGCGCTCTTCTACACCGCGACCCGCGGCACCCCCGAGGACGAGGACGAGTGGTGGCCCTGCGAGCTCGACTGCCACCCCGAGACGATGGACGAGCACCCGGGCCTGCGCTGGCACTGCCGCGGTTCGTACGTACTGGTGCCGCCCGCCCGGCTCCCCGATGACCGGGAGGTGCGCTGGCTGCGTGGCCCCGAGCATCCCCTGCCGGACCCGCTGACGCTCCTGGAGACGCTCACCGACGAATGCGCGCGGGTCGCGGGGGAGCCCCAGCACGACGTCGCCGCCTGGCCGCTGCGGGGCTGAGCCGCGCGGTCGGGGGAGAGCCGCGACCAGGGGGGCTACGCGCCCTTGGCGGCCGTCAGGCCCTGGATGCGGCCCAGGAACGCCACCTTCTCGCCGCCCCGCTTCTTCGGGTCGACGACCACCTGGTTCGAGACCCGGTCGAGGAGCAGGGACTGCCGCACCTCGCCCTTGAGCAGCGCCTTGGCGTCCGGGCCGACCTTCGGGCTCAGGCCCTTGAACGCGGTCTGCTTCTCGTAGTGGTGCGTGGAGAAGAACACCATCGCGCCGCCGTCCTCGGTGCGCAGCCCGAGCGGGGCGAACGCGCCGCCGTTCTGCGGCTCGTCGACGTACTGCACGGCGAGCCCGGCGCGCTCGGAGTTCTTGTCGCGGTACGCCTTCCAGCCCGAGGTGTGGTCACCCGGCGCGAAGGCGTCACCCCCCGACTTCAAGTACGACGTGTACTCCTTGCCGAGGGCCGAGGGGGCGAGCGCGAGATCCTTCGCGGCCACGTCCACCGGCTCGGCGAAGCCGTCCTTGTCCTTCTTCAGCTCCGGCATCTTCTTGGGCGACACCAGGTTCAGATAGGTGGCGCGCCACAGCTCGTCGGGGCCGCCCTTCGTGAAGACCCACAGCCAGCGCAGGTCCGAGCGGCGGTTGGCCCGGGTGTCGGCCATGAAGTAGCGGGGCCAGCCGGCCTTCTTCGGGATCGCGTACGACACGTCGGTGAGGTCGAGCGGGACGTGGTGGGAGTTGCCGTCCGGGTGCTGCACGCGCCGGGACTTCAGGCCGCCCTGGTTGATGGCGCCCAGCGGGCCGGTGATGCGGGCGGCGTCCGCGGCGGGGTCGTAGGTCTTGTCGGCCTTGTTGTACGCGGCGAGGAAGTCCTTGAGCGCGCGGGCGGCCTCGGATGTGGTGGCCGCGGGGACGACCTCCCGCTCACCGTGCACGGTCACACAGCCGCTCGCGCTCAGCGCGAGAGCCGTCACCGCCGCCGACGCCAGGACGGGCCGACGGGCACCGCGAACCCTGCGAACTCTGCTCATCGGAATTCCTTCACCTACCCCTTCCGGGCCCGAACCTTATCGGGCCCGGGAAGAGGCCGTGCGGTGCGGGTCAGATCTCCTGCAGGAGCTGCGCGTTGACCCAGCCGCGCTTGCTGCTGCGCGGCAGGTCGCCGTAGTACCACTGGGTGCCGCGCTTCACCGTGTAGCAGCGGACGTAGACGTTGTCGAACCACTCGAGGCGCTTGCGCTTGCTGTAGCTGGAGCCGGGGCCCGAGTACGCGGTGGCGCCCACGTTGATGACCATCATGTTGTGGTTCTTGACGTTCTTGGTGCAGGCGCTGCCGCCGACCGCCGAGGCGGCGGGGGCGGTCATGAGCGAGGCGCCGAGCGCCACGGCGGTCGCCGCGGTCAGCGTGGCGATGCTCTTCCCGAAACGGGACGTTCGCATGGGGGGAGTCCTCAGGTGTCGATCAACAGGATGAACGTCGATCATAGGCACGGGAGTTCGAGCCCGCCGCAGCCCGGTCAGCCCTGTTCCGGAACTGTTGCCTTCGCCGCCTCCCGGGGCCCCCGCGAGGCGGAGAGTCCCGGCGCGAAGAAGAACGCCAGCGTCGGCACCAGGTAAAGCAGCCACACCACGACCTGCAGCACGGTCGGATCAGGCTGGAAGTTGAGGATGCCCTTGAGGAGCGTGCCGTACCAGCTGTCCGGCGGGATCGTCGCGCTGATGTCGAACGCCTTGTCCCGAAGGCCGCCGACGAACTCCGCCTCCTGGAGGTCGTGCACGCCGTACGCGAGGACGCCCGCCGCCACCACGACCAGCATCGCGCCGGTCCAGGTGAAGAACTTCGCGAGGTTGATGCGGACCGCGCCCTTGTAGAACAGCCAGCCGAGCGCGACCGCGGTGAGCAGCCCCAGGATCACGCCGACCAGCGGACCGTGCGAGCCGTCGTTGGACGCCCGTACCGAGGCCCAGACGAAGAGAGCCGTCTCCAGGCCCTCCCGGCCCACCGCGAGGAACGCGGTCGCGACCAGCGCGGCCGTGCCCATCTGCAGGGCCGCGTCGAGCTTGGCGCCCAGCTCGGTCTTCAAGTGCCGCGCGGTGCGCCGCATCCAGAAGACCATCCACGTCACCAGTCCCACGGCGACGATCGACAGCGAACCGCCGAGCGCCTCCTGCGCCTTGAACGTCAGCTCCTGCGAGCCGAAGGTCAGCGCGCAGCCGAAGCCGAGCGCGAGCGCCACCGCGACACCGATGCCGATCCAGATGGGCAGGAGCGCGTCCCGCCGCCCGGTCTTCACCAGGTAGGCGATGAGGATGCAGACGACCAGGCTGGCCTCGAGACCCTCGCGCAGGCCGATCAGATAGTTGCCGAACATCGGCTCACGCCTTCCCGGTGAACAGGCTCTTGCCCCACCAGTCGTCCTTGCCGCGGACGCCCGGCGGGACCGCGAAGACCGCGGAACCCACGTGCTGGATGTACTCGTTGAGCGCGTCGGAGCGCGACAGGCCGCGCTGGACCGGGATGAAGCCCTTGCGGACGTCCCGCTGGTACGCGAGGAAGAACAGCCCCGCGTCCAGGCGGCCGAGGCCGTCGGTGCCGTCCGTGAAGGAGTAGCCGCGGCGCAGGATCGTCGCCCCGTGGTTGGCGTCGGGGTGCGCGAGCCGCACGTGCGCGTCGGGCTTCATCGCCTTCAGGAACGGCTCGTCGTGCTCCTTGGCCTTGCCGACCGGGGCGCCCTTGCCCTTGTCGCGCCCGAACACGTCCTCCTGCTCGCCGAGCGAGGTCCGGTCCCACGTCTCGATGTTCATGCGGATGCGGCGCGCCACGAGGTAGGAGCCGCCGGTCATCCAGCCGGGCCCGTCCTTCTCGCCGACCCACACGTGGCCGTCGAGCGCGGCGGAGTCCCGGCCCGACACGTTGCGGGTGCCGTCCTTGAAGCCGAACAGGTTACGGGGGGTCTGCGCGTCCGGCGTCGTCGACGAGGTCTTGCCGAAGCCCAGCTGGGACCAGCGCACCGCGACCTTGCCGAAGCCGATGCGGGCGAGGTTGCGGATGGCGTGCACGGCGACCTGAGGGTCGTCCGCGCAGGCCTGCACGCACAGATCGCCGCCGCTGCGGGCCTTGTCGAGGTTGTCGCCGGGGAACTTGGGCAGGTCGACGAGGGCCTCGGGGCGCCGGTCCGCGAGATCGAACTTCTCGAACAGGGAGGGCCCGAAGCCGATGGTCAGCGTCAGCCGGGACGGCTTGAGGCCGACCGCCTCGCCGGTGTCGTCCGGCGGCGCCTCGGTGAGCCCGCCGAACGCGCCCTCGCCGACCGCGTGCCCCGCCGTCAGCCGCGCCGCCGCGTCCGTCCAGTCCTTGAGGAGCTGTACGAACTCCTCGCGGTCGGCCGTCTTCACGTCGAACGCCGCGAAGTGCAGGCGGTCCTGGACGGCGGTCGCGATGCCCGCCTGGTGCGCGCCGTAAAAGGGGACGGCGGTGCCCGACTCGGCGGCGGGCGCCGTCTCGTCGTCGGAACGGGCCATCGCCACCGCGCCGCCCGCCGCGGCGGCGCCGAGCGCGAGCCCGGCACCGCCCCAGCCGATCAGCGAACGCCGGGACGTGGTGCGGGAGTTGCCCTCGGTCATCGTCTCTCCCTGTTTCTCCCCGCCGGTCACTTGGTCTTGACGACGGCGGCGGCCAGCTTCGAGAGCGGCTCCGCGAGCGCGTTGACGCCGTCGGACAGCTCCTTGGTGTCGGCCTTGCCGAGCTTCTCGTACGAGGTGAACTCGTAGGAGCCGGCGCCGCCCTCGCGGTACTTGTCCAGGAGCTTGTTCAGGGCCGCGAACTGCCTGTCGAGCTCCTTGGCGAGCTTCGCGTCGTTCTCGGCGGCGACGGGCTTGAGCAGCTCGTAGGACTTCTGGGCGCCCTCGACGTTGGCCTTGAAGTCGACGAGGTCGGTGTGCGAGTAGCGCTCCTCCTCGCCGGTGACCTTGCCGGTGGCGACCTCGTCGAGGAGCTCCTTGGCGCCGTTGGCCATCGAGGTCGGCGTGATCACGGCCTTGCCGACCCGCTTCTGCCAGGCGAGGAGGTCCTTGTCGAGCAGCGTGGCGAGCTGCTTCTCGCGGGCGCCGATCTTCTTGTCCTTCCACAGGGCGCGCTCCAGGCGGTGCCAGCCCGTCCAGTCCTTCGCCGGGTCCTGGCCCTCCTCGAGGCCGTCCTCGCGCACGTCGACCTTCGGGTCGATGTCGCCGAAGGACTCGGCGACGGGCTCGGTGCGCTCCCAGCCGATGCGGGAGTCGGCGTACGCCTTCTTCGCGGCGGCCAGGTCGCCCTCGCGGACGGCGTCGGTGAAGGCCTTCGCCTTCGGCAGCGTCGCGTCGGCCTGCTCCTGCGTGTACTCGCGGTAGGCGGCGACGGCCTTGTCCAGGCGGGGGTCGCGCTTCGCGGTCTTGCCGCCGCCGGTGACGGTGACCTTCTGGCGGATGCCGTCGCCCTTCATGCCGGGCTTGCAGGCGATGTCGTACGAGCCCGCCTTCACCTCGGCGGTGAGCTTCTGCTTCGTGCCGGGGCCGATGTTCTCGCGCTCGCTGACGATGCGGTCGTCGGGGAAGAGGAGGTAGACCTCGGTGACCTTGGAGCCCTTGTTCTCGATGGCCAGCTCGACGTGCCCGGCGGAGAGCTTCTTCTCGGAGACCTCGCACGTGTCGTCGGTGGCGGTCACTCGCACGGTGTTCCCGCCGCCCTTGCCGTCGCTCTTCTCCGTGCAGCCCGTGACGGCGGTCAGGGCGGCCACGGCGGCGACAGCGGTGACGGCGGTGAGGCGTGCGGGGCGCACGGGTCGCATAGGGGCTCCAAGACGGGTCACGGACGGGCTCCGGCCCCACCGCAAGCCGGTGAGGCCGACCTAACTTAACCGAGCCTTACCTCGGTAATACCCGCCCGTGCAGTGATTCAGCTCTCATGCCGTACGACTGCTCACGGGCCGATCACGGGCAACCGATGGACGGCCCATGACCAGGTAAAGCACCGGTCAATCCCGATCTTCGCGGCCCCGCAGCGGCGTGATCACGGGGACGCCCGTGCGCGGGTGCGGGAAGACCTCCACGGGCTGCCGGTACACCTCGGAGAGCAGCGCCTGACCGAGCACGTCGCCGGGGGCGCCCGCCGCGGCGACCGTCCCGTCGCACAGCACCGCCACCCGGTCCGCGTGCGCCGCGGCGAGGCTCAGGTCGTGCAGGACCACGACGACCGCGTCCCCGGCAGCCGCCCGCTCCCGGCAGATCCGCAGCACCAGCTCCTGATGGCGCAGGTCGAGCGCGGCGGTCGGCTCATCGAGCAGCAGCAGCGGGGCCCGCTGGGCGAGGACGCGGGCCAGCGCGACCCGGGCCCGCTCACCGCCGCTCAGCGCGGCGAAGGAGCGCGTGGCGAACGCGCCCACCTCGGTGGCCGCCATGGACTCGCGCACGATCCGGTCGTCGTCGTCCGCCGGACGGGTGCCCGCCCAGGGCGCGCGGCCCATCCGGACGACGTCCTCGACGGGGAAGGGGAAGGAGAGCGCGGCGGACTGCGGCAATACGGCCCTGCGCAGGGCCAGTTCGGGGGCGTTCCAGTCGGTGGCCGGTCTGCCGCAGACGCGTACGGCCCCTTCGGCGGGCGCCAGATCGGCGGCAAGCGCCGCCAGGAGGGTCGACTTTCCTGCCCCGTTCGGCCCGACCAGGGCGAGGACCTCGCCCGCCCGTGCCGCCAGCGAGACCCCGGCGAGCACCTCGCGTCCGCCGAGCCGCACCCGCAGCCCCACGGCCTCGGCGAGGGCGTCGCCGCGGACGGGCGGGGCGGGCAGTTCCCGCTCGCGCCCGGCGAAGAGCCGCCTGCCGAGCTGCCCGATCACGCCCAACCCCCTTGCCTGCGACGGGTCCTGCGCAGCAGCCAGAAGAAGAACGGGCTGCCGAAGAGCGCGGTGAGCACACCGAGCGGCAGCTCGGCGGGCGCGGCCACCGTGCGCGCGGCCAGATCGGCCGCGACGAGGACCAGCGCACCGCCGAGCGCGCTCCCGGGCACGAGGAAGCGGTGCCCGGGGCCTGCGGCCATCCTCAGCAGGTGCGGTACGAGGAGGCCGACGAAGGTGATGATCCCGGCGACGGCCACGGCGGCCGCGGTCAGCAGGGCCACCACGAGTACGAGGACGAGCCGCAGCCGCTCGACGTCCACGCCCAGGTGCCGGGCGGGCCGCTCGCCGAGCGCGAGCAGGTCCAGCTTCCGCGCGGAGAGGGGCGCGACCACGAGTCCGACGGCCGCGCACGGCAGCACGGCGAGCACCTTCGGCCAGGTCGCCTGGGCGAGCGAGCCGAGCTGCCAGAAGGTGATCTGGCTGAGCTGCGCGTTGTCCGCGAAGAAGACGCACAGGCCGATGAGGGCGCCCGCGAAGGCGTTCACGGCGATGCCGGTGAGGATCAGCGTGACGACCTCCGTCCGGCCGCCCTCGCGCGACATCGCGTACACGAGAAGAACGGTCGCGAGCCCGGCGACGAACGCGCAGACCGTGACCGTCCAGTTCCCGAAGAAGTTCAGGCCGAGCGCGATGGAGGCGACCGCGCCGACCGCCGCGCCCGAGGAGATGCCGATGACGCCCGGTTCGGCGAGCGGATTGCCGAACACGCCCTGCATCAGCGCGCCCGCGCAGCCGAGCGAGGCGCCGACGAGCAGCGCGAGCACGACGCGCGGCAGCCGCACGTTCCACAGCACGCTCTCGCCGACCCGGTCGAGCGCGGTCCCGCCGAGACCGGCGCGGTGCCGGACGGAGGAGAGGACGTCGCCGAGGGGGATGTCGTACGCGCCGATTCCGGCGGAGAGCAGGCAGAGCAGGACGAGGGCGGCGGCGAGGCCCGCGGTGAGGCCCGCGGTGAGAGGGAGGGCGGCGCCGCGGCGGGGGCGGGGCGGCCGGTCGGGGGCCACGGGGACGGAAGGGCGCCCGGCCTTGGTCAGCAGGCTCACTCGGCTCCCTCGGCGTCCCCGTACAACTGTGTCACCAGGGACTTCAGTACCTGGTCGGTGCGCGGCCCGTAGTTGAGGAGCACGCCGTCGTCGATCGAGACGACGCGGCGGTCCAGGCCCGCGGGGGTCTCGGCGACGCCCGGCACCTTCAGGAGGCCGTCGACGCCGTCCACCGACTCAAGGCCCTTCGTCATCACCAGGATCGCGTCCGGCGCGGCCTTGGCGAGCGCCTCGCTGGTGATCGCCGTGAAGTCCTTCGTCAGCCCGGACTCCTTGCCCGCGTCGACCGCGCCCGCCGCCTCCAGGAGCGAACTCGCCCCGGACCCGGCGCCGCCAAGGAGATATACGGAGGCCGAGCCGCGCAGATAGAGGAAGGCGACCCGCGGCGTGCGGGTCTTGCGAGCGGGTGCCGGGATCGCCTCGCGGACCTTCGCGATCCGCTGCTCCGTACGGTCGGTCAGCCGGGCGCCCGACGAGCCGACGCCCAGCGCCTCGGCCACCGCCTTGATCCGGGGGCTCACGTCGTCGAGGCTCTTCGCGGGGTCGAACACGACGAGGGGGACGCCCGCGTCACGGATCTGGTCGATGGCTTCGGCGGGTCCTGTGGTGGTGTCGGCGAGGACGACAGTCGGCTTGAGCGAGAGCACGCTCTCCGCCGAGACGTCGTGGGCCCGCGTCACCACGGGGAGCTTCGCCGCCTGTTGGAACGTGGCGGTGATCTCGCGGGCGACGACGTTCTCGCCGAGCCCCAGGGTGAAGACGATCTCGTTGAGGCTGCCGGTGAGCGGCACGATGCGGCTGGTGTCGCGCACCGTCACTCTGTGGCCGTCGGTCGAGGTGACGGTGGCGGGCAGTTCGGGTTTCGGGCGGGTCTTCAGGGGCTCGACCCGATCGGGCGCGGCGGCGGCTCCCCCCGCCTTCGTCCCTGGCTTCGGCTGCCCACCGCCGTCGTCCGTCGTCCCGCATCCGGTGAGGCCGAGGGCGAGCACGGCGGCCCATGCGCCTGCGATACGGAGTGAGCGCGGCATACGCACCGAAGTCCACCGTCCTGTCGAGCTCTTGGGGGGTTCAGCTTGAGGGGGCCCAGCTTGCGGGGTTCCAGTTCAGAGCGATCGTAGCTTAGGTTAGCCTTACCTAATTCGCTAGGCCTGGAGGGGTCCCTCATGCCGTCGTCCATGCCGTCGTCCATGCGGTCGTTTGGAAAGGTGCGAGCCGTCGGCCGCACCGGCGCCGTGGCCGTGCTCACCGCACTGATCGGAGCGCTGCTCCCGGCGGCCGCCGCGCACGCCGAGGACCGCACGGTCCAGGGCGGACGGCTCGACTGGGGCATCAAATCCTCCTTCCAGAGTTACGTCACCGGGCCCATCGCCCGCGGCAGTTCGACGCTGGAGGACGGCGCCGCCACGGTCGGCGGCAGCCAGTTCCGCTTCCACTCGGCGAAGGGCTCGTACGACCCGCAGAGCGGGAAGTTCAGCGCCGGGTTCTCGGGCGGCGTGCACTTCACCGGGCACAAGAAGGGCGGCTCCTACGAGCTCGACCTGACCGTCAGCCGTCCCACGGTGAAGGTCTCCGGCGGCTCCGGCACGCTCTACGCCGACATGGTCAGCAAGGCGAAGGGCACCGGAAAGGTCACCTCGACGCCGCAGGTGCCGCTCGCCTCGCTCGACATCTCCGGCATCGACATGAGGGGCGGCACCGGCCCGATCGCCCTCAACAACCTGCCCGCCAAGCTGACTTCACAGGGCGCGAAGGCCTTCGCCGGGTACTACACGGCAGGCACCGCCCTCGACCGGGTGAGCCTGTCGGCGGACCTCGCGGCGAAGTCCGGCCCCGGCAAGCCCGCGAAGAAGCCCAAGCCGAAACCCCCGGAGCCGGGCAGGAAGGCGGAGGCGGGCCGCATCGAGGACGCCGCCGTCGACTGGGGCGTGCGGCGCACGTTCCGCGAGTACGTCACCGGCACCGTCGCCAAGGGCGAATGGAAGCTGACCGGCGGGGCCCAGGACGGCGGCGCGCTCTTCCGCTTCCCCGCGGGCAAGGGCACGTACGACGAGAAGAAGCACACCCTCGACGCGGACTTCGCCGGAACCGTCCGCTTCACCGGCAAGCACGGCCTCGACCTCGCGCTCGGCAAGGTCGCCGTGCAGGTGAAGGACGGCAAGGGCACGCTGTTCGCGGACGTCGACGGCGTGAGCAGCGCCAAGCGGGCCCCGCTGGTCACTTTCCCCGCGCCTGCCGGGCGGTTGGGGCCGAAGAACGGCCTCGTCCGGCTCACCGAGGAGCCGTCGAAGCTCACCGCCGAGGGCGCCGAGGCGTTCGGCGGCATGTACAAGGCGGGCTCCGCCATGGACCCGCTCTCGCTCGCCGTCACCCTAGACGCCGACGCGAAACTCCCCGCGCTGCCCGACCTCGGCTCGTCCCCGAAGCGAGCGGGGGGTCCGGAGGCCTCCGCGGACCCCAGGACCGGCAACGCGGCACGGTCCGCCGACTCCTCCGGCTCGACGTCCAATGCCGTACCGATCGGCGTCGGCGCGGGAGTCGCGGTACTGCTCGCCGCGGCGGTCACCTTCGGCGTCGTCCGCAAGAAGCGCGCGACGCGGACGGCCACGGAGGACACCGCCACGCCCCCCACCGACCTCACCCCCTCCTGACCCCAACCCCCTCCCTCCTTCCTCTCCCCTCCGTGTCCCTCCGTGCTCATCTCTCACCCCAAGGAGAAGCCTGATCATGGCCGCCACTCGTCGCCCCATCACCCTCGCGGCAGCCGTCGCGACCGCCGTCGCCCTCGGCGCGAGCGTCCTCACACCGCCCGCGCTCGCCGCCGACAGCGGCAAGGCCGCCCCGCCGAAGGTGGAGCTCAAGAACGGGACGCTGGACTGGGGCGTGAAGGAATCCTTCCGCAAGTACGTCACGGGCATGGCCCGGGGCAGGATCGAGACCAAGGGCGGCGCCGAACAGGCCGCGGGCAACGGGGTGTTCACGTTCCCCGGCGGCAAGGGGACGTACGAGCCCGGCACCCACGCCACCGACACCGCCTTCAAGGGCGGCGTCCGCTTCGTCTCCACGGTCCACCGCTTCGACATCACCATCGGCGACGTCAAGGTCCGCACCAAGGGCACGAGCGGCGCCATCCAGGCCGACGTCACCCTCAACGGCGCCACCCAGAACGACATCGCCCTGGCCGAGCTCGACCTGAGCGCGGTCCGCCCCGGCGAGGGCGAGAGCGGCGCGATGGTCTTCAAGGACATTCCGGCGACGCTGACCGCGAAGGGCGCGAAGGCGTTCAACGGCATGTACGAGAAGGGCGAGAAGCTCGACCCGGCCACGCTGACGGTGACGCCGGGCGACCCGGTGACGGAGCAGCCCGCGCCGCCGAAGCCGACCGAGCCCGCTGAACCCGCCGAGCCCTCGAAGCCCGCCGAGCCCACGAAGCCCGCCAAGCCCGCCGAGCCCGCGAAGTCGGCCGGTGTCGTCGACGGCCGGCTGTCCTGGGGGCTGAAGAAGAGCTTCCGCAAGTACATCTCCACCGGCGGCGGGGCGACCGTGGGAGGCGGCGCCACGAAGACCTCCACCGGCTACGACTTCCCGTACGCCGAGGCGGACCTGGACTCCGGCGCCAAGAAGGCCGACGCCTCGTTCGGCGGCACCGTCCGCTTCACGTACAAGGCCCACGGCATCGACATGAAGTTCAGCGACCTCAAGGTGCGGGCGAAGGGCACGGGAGGCACGCTGCTCGCCGACGTCACCACGCCCCAGGGCACCCACAACGACGTGAAGTTCGCGACGCTCGACCTCTCCCGCGCCTCGTACGAGCCCCGGGGCGGTGTCGTACGGCTCGACAACCTGCCCGCGACCCTGACCGCGGCGGGCGCGCGGCAGTTCGCCAGCGAGCGGAACGGCTCCCCGTACGAGAAGGGCGAGAAGCTCGACCCGGTGACGGTCGCGCTGTCCTCATCGGCGGGCGCCCGGCTCTCCTCGGGCGGCGGGGAAGCGGGCGACGACGCGGCGGGGTCCGGCCCTGTGGGCGGTGGTGACGGCGCCGGTGGTTCGGTCGGCGGTGGTTCGGTCGGCGGGGCGGGCGCCCTCGCGGCCACCGGTTCCTCCGTCCCCTCCACCGCGCTCATCGGCGTGGCGGGCGCGGCGCTGGCGACGGGCGCGGGCGCGGTCGTCGTGGCACGGCGGCGACGGGGCGCGGAAACAGCGTGATGTTTGAATATCCGGGTGACTGAAGCACTCGACGACGTACGCGAAGCGCTGGACGCACTCGACGTGCTGCGCGTCTTCTGCGGGCCCGACGGTCGGCACGGCAACGAACTCGGTGTCGTGCGCGACGGGGCCCGCATGCGCGTGCCCGGTGACCGGCAGGCGTTCGCGGCGAAGCTCGGCTTCAGCGAGACGGTCTTCGTCGACGACCCCGAGCGCGGCGTCATCGACATCTACACGCCGACGCTGCGCCTGCCCTTCGCGGGCCACCCCTGCGTCGGTACGGCATGGCTCCTCGACGTACCCGAACTCGTCACGCCAGCCGGGGTGGTCGAGGCCCGTCAGGACGGCGAGTTCAGCTGGATCGCGGGACGGGCGGACTGGGCGCCGCCGAGGACGCTGCGGCGGTACGGGTCGGCGGCGGAGGTCGACGCGCTCGACGTGCCGCCGGAAGGGGAGTGGATCTACGCCTGGGCCTGGGAGGACGAGGCGGCGGGCCGCGTACGGGCGAGGGGCTTCCCCGGCCGGGGGGACGGCATCGACGAGGACGAGGCGACGGGCGCGGCGGCGCTCCTGCTCACCCACGCCCTGAACCGCGCCCTCAACATCACTCAGGGCCACGGCTCACAACTCCTGACGGCACCGGGCCCGGAGGACTGGATCGAGGTGGGCGGCAGGGTCCGCCTGAGCGGTACCAGCCCCTCCGGCGTGAGCCATTTCAGCCCCTCCGGCGTTTGAGGAGCGGGGGCCCGGGGGCAGCGCCCCCGAGTCGTCCACACATCAGGCGCTCAGCGGAAACTCATCCCCCAGCTCCCGGAACACCGCCGTATTCAAAGCGAACGCGCGCTTGCACTCGTCGACGATCCGCTTCCTCTCCAACTCGTCCACGACCACCCCGTCAATCCCGTCAAGGAGCTGCCGATACCCCCGCTTGAACGCGGCCGGGTTGGATATCCCCTCGAACACGTAGAACCGCACGCCGTCGCCCTTGCGGTCGAAGCCCCAGGTCTGCTCGGCCTTGCCGCGGATGATCTGGCCGCCGGAGAGGTCGCCGAGATAGCGCGTGTAGTGGTGGGCGACATAGCCGCCCGGCCAGGTGCGGGCGCACTCCTCGATCCGTGCCGCATACGCCGCCGTGGCGGGCAGCGGGGTGAGGCCGGTGCGCCAGTCCGCGCCCCGCAGATGCGCGAGGTCGCGCTCCAGCTCGCTCACGCGCGCCAGCTCGGGCTGGAGGAAAGGTCCCGCGACGGGGTCGTGAAGCAGGGCCCGCGCGCCGTCCTCCAGGGCGCGGTACACGAACCACAGCTGTTCGGTGTAGCGCGTGTAGGCGTCGACACCCAGCTTGCCGCCGAGCAGGTCACTCATGAAGGTCGAGGTCTCGGCCTCGGTGTGCTGCTCGTGCGACGCGGTGCGGATGACCGTCGAGAAGGGCGTGGGCGCCGTGTCCATGCGGGGCCTCCAAAGGGAGCCTGGGGAGCCTAGGGATGGGGTTGGGTTCCTAGGGATGACGGGATGGCGGGAACCAGTGCGACCTGCGACCTGCGACCTGCGACTTGCGACCTCTCAGATCATGGCAAGTTAGGCTTACCTAAGTCAACTGGTTCCCGACGTCCTGTCGGTAAAAACGCTACCCGCCTCCGGCTCAAGGAACCGTAAGGACCCGATCTTCCTCAGGGCAGCCTTCTCGGCACGCCCCTCAGGGCAGCGTGAGGACCTCCGCCCCGGAATCCGTCACCACCAGCGTGTGCTCGAACTGCGCGGTCCGCTTCCGGTCCTTCGTGACGACGGTCCAGCCGTCCTCCCACATGTCGTACTCGTACGTGCCGAGCGTCAGCATCGGCTCGATCGTGAACGTCATGCCCGGCTGGATGACGGTCGTGGCGTGCGGGCTGTCGTAGTGCGGGACGATCAGGCCGGAGTGGAAGGACGAGTTGATGCCGTGGCCGGTGAAGTCACGGACCACGCCGTAGCCGAAGCGCTTCGCGTACGACTCGATGACCCGGCCGATGATGTTGATCTGACGGCCGGGCCTGACGGCCTTGATGGCGCGGTCGAGGGACTCGCGGGTCCGCTCGACGAGCAGCTTCGACTCGTCGTCGACGTCGCCGACGAGGTACGTGGCGTTGTTGTCGCCGTGCACGCCACCGATGTACGCCGTGACGTCGAGGTTGATGATGTCGCCGTCGTTCAGGACGGTGGAGTCGGGGATCCCGTGGCAGATGACCTCGTTGACCGAGCTGCACAGCGACTTCGGGAAGCCGCGGTACCCCAGCGTCGAGGGGTAGGCACCGTGGTCGCACATGTACTCGTGCGCGACGCGGTCGAGCTCATCGGTGGTCACACCGGGCGCGATGTGCTTCGCGGCCTCTTCCATGGCGCGGGCGGCGATGCGGCCCGCGGTGCGCATCAACTCGATGGTCTCGGGGGACTGGACCTCGGGCCCCGTGTACGGGGTCGGCGCGGGCTTCCCCACATACTCCGGGCGCCTGATGTTGCCGGGTACGGAACGGATGGGGGAGAGCTCCCCTGGGACGAGCAGTGACTGGCCAGACATGCCAGCGAGTCTAGCCAGCCGTCGTGGGGCAGCATGGTCCCGGAGAGCGGCACGTCACCGAGGACGGAAGGAGCGGGTCATGGCGCTGTTCAAGAAGAAGACCGTCGGCAAGCCGGGCGAGTGGTTCTACTGCCTGGAGCACAACAAGGTCGAGGAGGGCCCCGACTGCCCCGGCAAGGACCGCATGGGCCCCTACGCCTCCCGTGAGGACGCGCAGCACGCGATGCAGACGGCCGCCGACCGGAACCTGGAGTGGGAGACCGACCCCAGGTGGCACGACAAGACCGCACGGCCCGAGGACGAGTAGACCCCGGCCCTCCCGGGGCGGACGTGGGGGGAGGGGCGGGGCGGGGCGAGGCGGCGCTGGAGCGCGGAGGCCGCGCTAGAGTGCCGCCGCCCGCTCCTCGGTCCGCTCCCGCCGCAGCCTCGCGTCGGGGTCCGTCGTCGCGTCGTACGTGATGAGCCGCGGCAGCACCGCCGCCAGGACGCCGACCGAGGCCACGCAGGCCATGCCGCCGGACCAGATGGCGGAGCGGGTGCCCGTCCAGCCCGCCGCCGCGCCCGCGCGGACCTGGCCGAGCTGCGGGCCCACGCTGTACGAGAGGACCTCTATCCCGGCGAGCCTGCCGCGCAGCTCGTCCGGGATGGTCTGGTTCCAGATCGTGGAGCGGCCGAGCCCGCTCGCCATGTCCCCGGCGCCCGCGAGGGCGAGGCACACGAGGACCACCCAGACGTTCGAGAACCAGCCCGCCGCGGTGATCGCGAGCCCCCAGCCCGCCGCGCCGAACACCACGAGCAGCCCGTGCCGCCGCACCCGCGACGTCCACCCGCTGGTGAGGCTGAAGACCAGCGAACCGACCGCGCCCGCCGCGTACATCAGGCCGAGCGCCCACTCCGCGTCCAGGTCGTCCGCGAGGAACGGGAAGATCGTATTGGGGAAGGCGAAGAACATCGCCGCCATGTCGATCGCGTACGTGCCGAGCAGCACCGGCCGCGACCACGCGTACCGCGCGCCCTCCGCGAGACCCTTCAGCGACGGCTTCTCCGCGTCGTGCGCGGCGGGCGCGGGCGAGAGGCGGGTGCACAGCGCGACCGACAGCACGAAGCAGACGGCCGTGACCCCGTACGCCGACGCGTGACCCGCGTACGCCACGACGATGCCCGCGAGGGACGGCGCCGCGATGGCGCCCACGTTCCACCGCAGCGAGTTCAGCGCGGCGGCCGCCGTCAGCTGGTGGTGCGGCACGATCCGCGCCATCAGGGAGTCGAGGGCGGGCCGTTGCAGCCCGGCGAGCGCGGAGACCCCGGCCGCCACGACGTACAGCGGCCACAGCAGCGGCTCGGGCAGCAGCGCGTTCACCAGGAGGACGACGGCGAGGAGCCCGAGGCCCGCCTCGGTCAGCAGGATCACCCTGCGCCGGTCCACGGCGTCGGCGAGCGCCCCGCCGTACAGACCGAAGACGATCAGCGGCACCAGCTCCACCGCGCCCATCGCGCCCACGGCGATCGGGGAGTCCGTCAGATCCTTGATCTGTAGCGGCAGGGCGACCAGGGCCATGAAACTGCCGAAGGTGGTGACGAGACCCTGCACCCACAGCAGCCGGAAGTCACGGGTGGACCGCCAGGGGGAGAGGTCGGGCAGTATCGCGGAGAGAGGCACGAGAAGCCATGCTCAGCGCTGACCGTGTAGCAGGCAACCGAATTTCTCACCATTTCTCACCACCGCGTGGGGGGCGGCGACGTCAGCTGGTCGGCGAGCCGGGACAGCCGGTCGCGCAGCCGCCGGGGGCCGCGGGCCTGCGGCAGCGCGTTCTCCCCGGCCGCCGCGCTGACCAGGTGCTGGACCGTGTCGAGGTCGAGGTCGGGCGTCTCCGGCACCGTCAGTGCCTCGTGCGAGAGGGCGCCCAGGTCCCGGTCCCCGGAGCCGAGCGCGAGCACCGTCGCGCCCGCCCGTCGCGCGTCGTGCACGCGCGTCAGGAGCTCCGGGTCCGGCGCGTCCGGGGCCACCACGAGCAGCGTCTCGCCGCGCCGCGCGGCCTCGATCCTGCCGAGGCCGGTCGACAGGTGGGCCGGTTCCGTGCCGAGGACCCGGTGGCGGACCAGCGTCGGGGTGAGCTCCGGCGTGCCCGACCAGGCCGCCTCGTCGACCAGGTGCGCGGCCAGGTGCCACGGTTCGTACGCCGCCGTGCCCACGAGCAGCAGCCCGCCGCCGTGCGGCACGACGGAGGAGCGCAGCGTCCCCGCGAAGCGGCGGGTGGCACCGAGCCACTCGGTCCCGGCGAGCACTTCGCGCAGCAGCGCGACCCGTACGGCGTCCATGGCGTCGCATCCTGCCCCAACATGCCACTCGTCACCGGGTGTTCACGGGGAATTCCCCCGGGCTGGGGAAGGGCGGAGGATGACTGCTGAGACATCTGTTCCCTTCCGCGCGGGCCGAGACGGATACGCGAGCTTCCGCATCCCCGCTGTCGTGGTGACCGCGTCCGGTACCGTCCTCGCCTTCTGCGAGGGCCGCGTCGGCTCCCAGGCGGACTTCGGCAACATCGACATCGTCCTCAGACGCTCCGCCGACGGCGGCCGCACCTGGGGCCCCCTCCAGGTCGTCGCCAAGAACGGCACCGACCTCGCGGGCAACCCCGCCCCCGTCGTCCTCGACACCGGGCGCCTCCTCCTCGTCCAGGTCAGGAACGCCGCCTCGGCCACCGAGGACGCCATCCGCCGCGGCACCGTCCCCGCCGCCGACGGGCGCCGCGTCTGGCTGCAGCACAGCGACGACGACGGCCTCATCTGGACGGCGCCGCGCGAGATCACCGGCCAGGTGAAGAGGGCGGCCTGGCGCTGGTACGCGACGACGCCCGGCCACGCCGTGCGGCTGACCACGGGACGCATCCTCGTCCCCGCCAACCACTCCCTGCCGCCGACCGGGACGGACAACGGCACCGAGGGCAAGTACAACGGCGGCCACTGCCTGCTCAGCGACGACGCCGGTGACACCTGGCGCATCGGCTACGTCGACGACAACACCGACGGCTACATCAACGTGAACGAGACCACCGCCTCCGAACTCCCCGACGGCCGCCTCTACTTCAACACCCGCAACGACTCCCCGGCGCCCGGCAACCGCGCCGACGCCCACTCGACGGACGGCGGCGAGAGCCTCCTGCGCCCCTTCCGCCCACAGGCCTGCCTCACCGGCCCCGTCGTCGAGGGCAGCGTCCTGCAACTGCGCGACCCCGACCTGCTCCTCTTCTCCGGACCCGCCGACCCCGGCTTCCGCGCCCTGATGACCGTGCGCGGCTCCGCCGACGGCGGCACCACCTGGCGGACCGTCCACACGGTCGACGGTCTTCCGGCCGCGTACTCCGACCTCGTGCGGGTCGACGGAGAGACCGTCGGACTCCTCTACGAGACAGGGGACTTCAGCGCGTACGAGACGGTCTCCTTCCGGCGGGTACCGGTGGCGGACCTCGTCGGGACGAGCGGTGAGTAAGGTCGCCCCATGACCTCTACAGACAGTGCGCAGAACGCCCCCGCCAAGGCCCCCGCCAAGGACCCCTGGGAGCTGCCCGACGTCTCGGACCTCGTCGTCGGCGTCCTCGGCGGCACCGGCGACCAGGGGCGCGGCCTCGCCTACCGGCTTGCCCGCGCGGGCCAGAAGGTGATCATCGGCTCCCGCGCGGCCGAGCGGGCGCGGACCGCAGCCGACGAGCTGGGCCTCGGCGTCGAAGGCGCCGAGAACGCGGAGTGCGCGCGGCGCAGCGACATCGTGATCGTCGCCGTGCCGTGGGACGGTCACGGCAAGACCCTCGAAGCGCTGCGCGAGGAGCTGGCGGGCAAGCTCGTCGTCGACTGCGTGAACCCGCTCGGCTTCGACAAGAAGGGCGCGTACGCACTCAAGCCCGAGGAGGGCAGCGCCGCCGAACAGGCCGCCGCCCTGCTCCCGGACTCCCGCGTCACCGCCGCCTTCCACCACCTCTCGGCCGTCCTGCTCCAGGACCCGGCCGTCGAGGAGATCGACACCGACGTCATGGTCCTCGGCGAGAAGCGCGCCGACACCGACGTCGTGCAGGCGCTCGCCGCCCGCATCCCGGGCATGCGCGGCATCTTCGCCGGCCGGCTCCGCAACGCCCACCAGGTCGAATCGCTCGTCGCCAACCTGATCTCCGTGAACCGCCGCTACAAGGCGCACGCGGGCCTTCGCGTCACCGACGTATAGCCGCGGCAGGGGCATGGGGGACACTGGACGGGCAGCGCGCACCACGCACGCACTACGCACCCGCACGCTTCACCCCGACAGGAGCCGACCTCCATGCCCCGCCTCGCCGTGTACGCCCTCGTCGTCTGCGCCCTCGCCGTCGCCGCCGCCGTGATCTCCTTCGTGCAGGGCAGCTGGCTCGGCATCGTGTGGGTCCTGCTCGCGGGCCTCTCCTCGAACATGGCCTGGTTCTACCTGCGACGTGCCAAGGCCGAGCGGGACGCGGTGCGCGGCGCCGAAGCGCTCAGGAACTGAGCCCCAGGGCGGGCGGGACCTCCTGCGAACCGTCCCAGAAGCGGTACAGCCGCTGACCCCAGTAGCTGTCCCACTCGCTGACGCCGAGGCCGCGCAGGATCGCGTCGATCGCGTCGAAGAACGCGTGGTTGACCTCCGGGATCCACAGGACGGCGAAGACCGCGATGAGACCGAACGGCGCGAACGGCTCCACCTGGCGGCGGATCCCGTGCGAGAGCCAGGGTTCGATCACTCCGTAGCCGTCCAGACCCGGAATGGGCAGCGAGTTCAGGATCGCCGCGGTCACTTGGAGCAGCGCCAGGAACGCGAGTGCGTAGCGGAACGCGTCCGGGACGCCGTCGAGGGCGTCGAGCCAGAACGGCGCCGTGCAGACCACCGCGAACAGCACGTTCGTCAGCGGGCCCGCCGCCGAGATCAGGCTGTGCTTCCAGCGGCCCCTGATCCTGCCCCGCTCGATGAAGACCGCGCCGCCGGGCAGGCCGATGCCGCCCATGATCACGAAGAGCACGGGCAGCACGATGCTGAGCAGGGCGTGCGTGTACTTGAGCGGGTTGAGGGTCAGATAGCCCTTCGCGCCGATGGAGATGTCGCCGCTGTGCAGGGCGGTGCGCGCGTGCGCGTACTCGTGCAGGCAGAGCGAGACGATCCAGGCGGCCGTCACGAAGAGGAAGACGGCGACGCCGGGGTTGTCGGCGAATCCGGTCCAGGCGGCCCAGCCGGAGACCGCCGTCACGGCGGCGATCCCCAGGAAGACGGGGCTGATCCGCCGGTCGCTGCGGCGGATGGGGGCGGTGGTCATGGGGCGGGGCTCCTGGGGTCCGACGGCCTTGCGTGCCCGACCGTATAGGGCGTACGGCGAAAACGTCTCGCACCGGACGGGGAGTTCCGGGGAGGCTGGGGGCATGGCGCTGTGGAACGTGATGTACCAGGACTGGCAGATGGAATGCTGCGGCAAGCCGTTCCGGGTGGGGGACCGAGTGGCGTGGCCGCTCCTCATCGACGTGGACGAGCGGGGCCGCGAGTGGCGATCCGAGCTCAGCGAGATCGAGGGCCCGGTGGAGTCGGCGGGCGGCGGCCCCGTGGTGTGTGTCGACGGGGTGACGGTCCCGTGGACGGGCGAGGGCTCGTGGCCTCCCCGGCTGCGTCTCAGGGGGCTGCTGTGCGTGGAACGGCACGGGGGGAAGTGGCCGGAGACGGTGGGAGTGGTGCGGGGCATCCAGATCGTCGAGCAGGGCTACGTGGATGCGGAACGGGTGGCGGGGGAACGGTGGCTGCGCCCGGTGGAGGCATGCCCGAAGTGGTTCAAGCGGGCGGTGTCGACGGGGACCCGGAAGGGCCGGGAGTACCGCAGGGACGAGACGGGCGTGCTGATTTCGCTGGAGGTGGAGGTGGAGGTGGAGGCGGGGTAGGAGGCGGAGGCAGGAGGCGGGGTGGGCCGGAGGTAGGAGGCGGGGTGGGCCGGAGGTAGGAGGCGGGGTGGGACCGCCTTGAGGGACGCTCATGCCCCCCGCCCCGCCGTACAGGGACAATAGGCCAGTGCGATACCGCCTCCTCGGCTCGACCCGAGCCACCCGCCCCGACGGAACCCCCGTCCCCGTCGGCGGCGCCCGCCTCCGCGCCCTCCTGACGGCCCTCGCCCTCCGCGCAGGCCACACCGCGCCCGCCCAGGCCCTGGTCGACGAGGTGTGGACCGCGGGGCCGCCCGCCGACGCGGCGGGGGCGCTGCAGGCGTTGGTCGGCCGGCTCCGCAGGGCCCTCGGCGCGGACGCCGTCGTCTCGGTGGACGGCGGGTACCGGCTCCGCGCGAGCCCGGACGACGTGGACGTGTTCCGGTTCGACCGCCTTGTGACCGACGCGGGCCGCGCCCTCGCGGACGCCGACCCGGCGAAGGCGGCCGTACTCCTGGACGACGCGCTCGCCCTGTGGACGGGCGAACCCCTCGCCGACCTGCCGGAGCACACCGCGGAAGCGGCCCGCTGGCATGCGAGGCACCTCGACGCCCGCCGCGCGAGGGTGACCGCGGCCCTCGCCCTCGGCCGGGCGGAGCAGGCGCTGCCCGAGCTCGCCGAGCTCTGCGACGCGCACCCTCTCGACGAGCCGCTGCAGGCCCTGCGGCTGCGCGCGCTGCGCGACACGGGCCGTCCGGCGGAAGCCCTCGCCGCGTACGACGGCGTACGGCGTGGCATCGCGGACCGGCTCGGCGTCGACCCAGGGCCCGAACTGCGGGCCCTGCACGAGGAGTTGCTGCGGGAGCCCCCGCCCCGCCCGCGCACACCGGGAAACCTCAGGGCCAGGCTCACGTCCTTCGTCGGCCGGGAGGACGACATCGACGCGCTGCGGGGCGACCTCGCGCACGCCCGCCTCGTCACCCTGCTCGGACCGGGCGGCTCCGGCAAGACGCGGCTGTCGCAGGAGGTCGCCGAGGCGGTCGCCGCCGGTGCCCCCGACGGGGTGTGGCTCGCGGAGCTCGCGCCGGTCGAGGACGCCGTCGACGTACCCGCGGCCGTGCTCACCGCGCTCGGCGCCCGCGAGACCGTGCTGCGGGGCGCCGGTGCCGAGGAATTGCGGGCCATTTCGGAGCACCACGGCGAGGACCCCGTCGCCCGGCTCGTCGAGCACTGCGCCGCGCGGCGCATGCTGATCGTCCTGGACAACTGCGAGCACGTCATCGAGGCGGCCGCCCGCCTCGCCGACGAGCTCCTCGCCCGCTGTCCGGGCCTGACGGTCCTCGCGACCAGCCGCGAACCCCTCGGCGTACCGGGGGAGTTGCTGCGCCCCGTGGAGCCGCTGCCCGAGCCGGTCGCGCTGCGGCTCTTCGCGGACCGCGGCGCCGCCGCCCTGCCGGGGTTCACCGTCGACGGCGACCCGGCGGCGGCCGCCGAGATCTGCCGCCGTCTCGACGGACTGCCGCTCGCCATCGAACTGGCCGCCGCCCGGCTGCGGATGCTCACCCCGCGCCAGATCGCCGACCGCCTCGACGACCGCTTCCGGCTGCTGACCAGCGGCGCCCGTACGGTGCTGCCCCGCCAGCAGACCCTGCGGGCCGTCGTCGACTGGTCCTGGGACCTGCTCGACGAGGCCGAACGCGCGGTGCTTCGCCGTCTCTCGGTCTTCGCCGGAGGCTGCGATCTGAGGGCGGCGGAAGAGGTGTGCGGGGCGGCCGGGGGCGCGTCCGACGTGGCCGGTGTGCTGGGCTCGCTCGTCGACAAGTCCCTGGTCGTCGCGGCGCCTTCGCCGACGTCCGACGGCGGCATGCGTTACCGGCTCCTGGAGACCGTCGCGGAGTACGCGGGCGAGCGCCTCGACGAGGCGGGCGACCGGGGCGAGGCCGGGCGCGCGCACCTCGTGCACTACCGGGAGGTCGCAAGGACCACCGATCCCGAGCTGCGCGGCAGGGGCCAGCACGCGGCCGTGGAGCGCCTGGAGGCCGAGTACGAGAACCTGCGCACCGCCCTGCGGCACGCGATCGCCGCGCGGGACGAGCAGGAGGCGCTCTGTCTCGTCCTGTCCCTCTGCTGGTACTGGCAGATCCGCGGCCTGCGCATGGAGACCCGCAACTGGGCCGGCGAGGTCATGGCGCTCGGCCCCGATCCCTTCGCCCCGCCCGTCGCCCCGGCGCCCCCGATGTACGAGCCGTGCACGGCCGCGCCCCCGCCGATGAGCCCCGAGGTCCTGATGGAGGCCCGCCGCGGGGCGCACCTGCTCCACCTGTCCTGCATGGACATGGACGTGCGGGACTGGCAGGCGGCGGAGGCGGAGGAGAAGATGCGCGGCATCAGGGCCGCGTACCGGCCGGGACTGCCGCAGACCTGCCGGACGCCCGGCAACCTCTGGTTCTTCGCGGTGATGCTCGGCGGCGACATGGAGATGCTGCGCGTCACCATCGACGAGACCGTCGAGGCCTGCCGCGAGTTCGGCTACGAGTGGGAGCTCGCCGCCGCCCTGCAGATGCGCGCCAACCTGCTCGCCAACCGCACCGACTGGTCGGGCGACGCCATCCGTGACGCGGACGAGGCGCTGCGCGTGTTCCAGGGCCTGGGAGATGTGTGGGGCGTCGCCGAGGCGCTCTCCGCGCGCGGCGAGGCGCGAGAGCGGCGGGGCGAACTGGCGCTGGCAGCACAGGACTTCAGGGCAGCCGTGGAGTATGCCGAACAGGTCGGCGCGCAGGCCCAGGTGGTTCTGCTCAAGGCGCGTCTCGGCTCGCTCCTGACGGACGCGCCGGAGCGGACGGACGACTTCGCGCGGGGCGAGGCGATGCTGCGGGAGGTCATCGAGAACCCCGGCCGCCAGCACGCGGGCGAGGCCATGCCCGCCGCCCGGATGTTCCTCACGTACGCGCTCGGCCGCACCGGCCGCATCGCCGAGGCGCGCGAGCATCTGCGGCTGCTCCGCCTGGAGTTCAACCCCATCGGCTACGCGGTGTTCGACAGTGCGGTGCTCGGCCTCACGGCCTGGCTCGACGCGCTGGAGGGGCGGTACGCCGAGAGCGTCGCCCGCGTGGGCGATGCCTTCGAGAAGGCCCTCGACCCGCTCTCGCGGATGGTCGCCCCGCAGATGGTCTCCGTCCATCTGTGGATCGCCGCTCTCGCCCTGTCCCAGGCCGCCGACGGCGCCCGTGCGGACGACGCGGCGCGGCTCCTCGGCGTCGCCGACCGGGAGCTGCCGCCGGCGCATATCGCGAGCACGATGGAGCGGGGCGTCCGCGAGGACGCGGAGCGGCTGTCCCGTGCGGTGCTGGGCGGCGCCGCGTACGCATCGGCGTACGCGCAGGGCGGCGGCCTCTCCCTGGAGGAGGCCGCCGCCCTGTGCACCGCGTGAGGTCGTGGTCAGTCGTGATCAGTCCGTCGCGATCAGTCCGTCGTGGTCAGTTCGTCGTGATCAGTTCTTCGTGCGGAACTTGTGGATCGCGATCGGCGCCATCACCAGCGTGAGCCCCACCGACCAGCCGACCGTCACCCACAGGTCGTGCGCGACCGGGCCGCCGACCATCAGGCCGCGCGCGGAGTCCGCGAGCGCGGAGAGCGGGTTGTAGTCGGTGAAGCCCTGCAGCCAGCCCGGCATCGACTGGGTCGGCGCGAAGATCGACGAGCCGAACTGCAGCGGCATCAGGACCAGGAAGCCCATCGCCTGGACGGACTGGGCGCTCTTCATCGAGACGCCGAGCACCAGGAAGATCCACATGATGGACGTGCCGAACAGGGCGGAGAGGCCCACGGCGGCGAAGAGTCCGCCCCAGTTGGTGATGTCGAAGCCCACCAGGACACCGACGATCATCATGATCGTCGTCGCGATGAGCAGCCGCATCAGCTCCACCACGATCTTGGCGAAGAGGACCGAGCCCTGGCCGATCGGCAGGGTCCGGAAGCGGTCCATGATGCCGTTCTGGAAGTCCTGGTTGAAGCCGGTGCCGACGGCCATGGCGATGTTCATGCTCATCATCGCCATCATGCCGGGCACCACATACTGCACGTACTGGTCCTGACCGCCGCCGAGCGCCTGCCCGATCGAACCGCCGAAGACGTACACGAACAGGAGGGTGAAGACGATCGGCATCAGGACCGC
This sequence comes from Streptomyces sp. NPDC046465, assembly GCF_040646035.1. Lineage (NCBI taxonomy): Bacteria > Bacillati > Actinomycetota > Actinomycetes > Kitasatosporales > Streptomycetaceae > Streptomyces > Streptomyces sp. NPDC046465. The sequence goes on along the minus strand of NZ_JBEYZK010000001.1, from coordinate 122,840 downwards.
GTCGAACATCGACTCCGGGTCCTGCCGGATCCAGAGCAGATTTCGGCGGACCAGGGCGCCGGTGTGCCGGACGTGGCCGCGCAGTCCGATGCGGGCGTCGGCCGCCCCCGGCTTGAGGGGGGCCGCGAGAGTGGTGGCGCTCATACGGCGACCTCCTCGAGTTCGTTTTCGCTGGGGCGGGCGTCCTGCGGAGCACTGGCCTTCTGGCCGGTGATCGACAGGAACACCTCGTCCAGGCTGGGCAGTTCGGTGGCTATGGAGCCGATCGTGATGCCGCGCGCGGTGACCGCGCCGACCACGGCGGTGAGCTGCTCGTCGCTGAGGATCGGCACCAGGACCGTGCCGGACTCGGCGTCCACCGTGGAGGTGGCGATGCCGGTCAGGCCGAGGTCGTCGAGCGCGTTCGCCAGCGGGCGCAGCTCCAGCGGGTCGGCCGGGCGGACCCGCAGGGTGCGGCCGCCGACCTTCGCCTTGAGCTCGTCGATGCCGCCGTTGGCGATGACCTTGCCGCGGTCGATGACGGTCAGCTCGGAGGCCAGCTGCTCGGCCTCCTCCATGTACTGGGTGGTGAGCAGCACGGTCACGCCGTCGCCGACCATGCGCTTGACCTCGGCCCACACCTCGTTACGGGTACGGGGGTCGAGGCCGGTCGTCGGCTCGTCCAGGTAGAGGACGGCCGGGCTGCCGATCATCGACGCGGCGAGGTCGAGGCGGCGGCGCATACCGCCGGAGTACGTGCTCGCGGGGCGCTTGGCGGCCTCGGTGAGGGAGAACCGCTCGAGGAGGCCGTCGGCGCGGGACCTGGACTCCTTGCGGGACAGGTCGAGCAGGCGCCCGATCATGTAGAGGTTCTCGCGCCCCGAGAGCTTCTCGTCCACCGACGCGTACTGGCCGGTGAGGCCGATGACGCGGCGGAGTTGGCGGGGCTGGCTCGCCACGTCGTACCCGGCGACGAGGGCCGAGCCCGCGTCCGGGGTGACGAGGGTGGAGAGGCAGCGTACGAGGGTCGTCTTGCCGGCGCCGTTGGGCCCGAGCACGCCGAGGACGGTGCCCTCGCGCACGTCGAGGTCCACGCCGTCCAGTGCCTTGGTCTCGCCGTAGTGCTTGACCAGTCCCCTTACGGTGACCGCGCTCCCTGCGCCGCCGGGGTTCATGTCGATTCGCTTCATGCCCTCAAGATGCCAGGTGCCACCGACAAACCACCGACATGCCGCCGACAGCGGGCCTTCGCGGGGGCGTCGGCGGTGTCCTGAACCGCCGCTTCGCGGCGGATGCCGCCCACCCGTTCACCCCGCACCGGACGGGCCTGTAGGGGCCCTTGCCCGCCGCTTCGCGGCGGATGCCGCCCGCCCGTTCACCCCGCACCGGACGGGCCTGTAGGGGCCCTTGCCCGCCGCTTCGCGGCGGATGCCGCCCGCCCGTTCACCCCGCACCGGACGGGGCCGTAGGGGCTCCTGCCCGCCGCTGCGCGGCGATGCCCCCACCCGCCCACCCGTTCACCCCGCACCGGACGGGCCTGTAGGGGCTCCTGCCCGCCGCTGCGCGGCGATGCTCCCACCCACCCGCCCGTTCACCCCGCACCGGACGGGCCTGTAGGGGCTCCTGCCCGCCGCTGCGCGGCGATGCCCCCCACCCACCCACCCGTTTGCCCTGCATCGGACGGGCCTGTAGGAGCTCCTGCTCGCCGCTGCGCGGCGGATGCCCCCGCCCGCCCGTTTGCCCCGCACCGGACGGGACCGTAGGGGCCCTACCCCCACCCTGCGTCGCGGGGCAAACGGGTGGGTGGGTGGGGAGAATCCGCCGCGCAGCGGCGGGCCTGAGACCCACCCGCCCAAGGGCGAGAAGCGACCTGGCCCCATCCACCCGCCCAGACCCACCCGCCCGAGGGCGAGAAGCGGCCCGGCCCCATCCGCCCGCCCAGACCCACTCGCCCGAGGGCGAGGAGAGGCCCGGCCCCAGCCGCCCGTCCAACCGCCCAGGGGCGAGAAAAGGGCAGCCCGCCGACGGGGGAAATCGGCGGGCTGCCATGGTGCCGCGATGGTCGGGAGGGAGGGAGGGCGGGAGGGAGGGAGGGCGGACGGAAGCGATGCCGGTCCGCCCCCACGGCCTCAGTGGACCGCGTGTTCGGGCGCCGGGAACGCCCCGCCCACCACGTCCTCGGCGAACGCCTTGGCCGCGCCGGACATGACGCCCCGCAGGTCCGCGTACTGCTTGACGAAGCGCGGCATCTTCCCGCCGGTCAGGCCCAGCATGTCCGTCCAGACCAGGACCTGCGCGTCGCACGCGGCGCCCGCCCCGATCCCGACGGTCGGGATGTGCAGGGAGCGGGTGACCTCGGCGGCCAGCTCCTCGGGGACCAGCTCGAGGACGACCGCGAACGCGCCCGCGTCCTGTGCCGCCTTGGCGTCGTTCAGGAGCCGGTGGGCGGCCTCGTCGCCGCGGCCCTGCACGCGGTAGCCCATGGTGTTCACGGACTGCGGGGTGAGGCCGAGGTGGGACATGACGGGGATGCCGGACTGGACGAGCAACTCGGTCTGCGCCAGGGAGCGTTCGCCGCCCTCCAGCTTCACCGCGCCGACGCCCGCCTCCTTCACGAGCCGGGTGGCCGAGCGGAGCGCCTGGACCGGGCCCTCCTGGTACGAGCCGAACGGCAGGTCGCCGACGACTAGGGCGCGCGAGGTGCCCCGTACGACCGCGGCCGACAGCATGGTGATCTCGTCGAGGGTGACGGGCACGGTCGTCTCGTACCCGAGGTGGCAGTTGCCCGCCGAGTCGCCGACGAGCATGACGGGGATGCCCGCCTCGTCGAAGACGGACGCGGTCATCGCGTCGTAGGCGGTGAGCATGGGCCACTTCTCGCCGCGTTCCTTGGCGGCGTTGATGTCGCGCACAGTGATGCGCCGGGTGCCCTTGCCGCCGTACAGCGCTTTGCTGCTGTCGGGGCTCCGCGGGGCGTCGGCACTCTTCTGGGCAGCCGAAAGCTGCGTCATCGCAACGGCTCCTTCTGTCATCTCGAGGCACCCTGACGGCGTCCCCGGATCACCTCCATGGTGGCATCACGCACCCGTTCGAAGCTAGTGCGGCGCTCGACGAGCCACGCTTGACGAGCCCTTCGGCAAAGATTTGGCCAGCCACCCCCCAAGGCCTTTTCAATACGAGACGGTCTCGTATCGAAATGGGTCTAGGGTGAGGGGCATGTCTTCCCCCGCCATGCCCACCCCGACCCGGATCCCGGAAGCCGTCCACCGGCGCCGCTGGGTGATCCTCGGGGTGCTGATGCTCAGCCTTCTGATCGTGGTGCTCGACAACTCGATCCTGAACGTCGCCATCAAGACGATCTCCACCCCCGCACCGACCGGTCTCGGCGCCACCCAGAGCGAGCTGGAGTGGGCGATCAACGCCTACACGCTCGTCTTCGCGGGCCTGCTCTTCACCGCGGGCCTGCTCGGTGACCGGCTCGGCCGCAAGAAGGTCCTGCTCGGCGGCCTCGTCGTCTTCGGCATCGGCTCCGCGCTCGCCGCGATGTCCGGCTCGCCCGTCCAGCTCATCGCGTTCCGCGCGGTCATGGGCCTCGGCGCCGCCTTCGTGATGCCGGCCACCCTCGCCGTCCTGATGAACGTCTTCGAGCGCGACGAACAGCCCAAGGCCATCGGCATCTGGGCGGGCGGCGTCGGCCTCGCCATCGCCATCGGACCCATCACCGGTGGCGTGCTGCTCGACCACTTCTGGTGGGGCTCGGTCTTCCTGGTCAACGTGCCGATCGTGCTCATCGCCCTGGCCCTGATGGTCTGGCTCGTGCCCGACTCCCGCGACCCCGAGCCCGGCCGCATCGACCTCTTCGGTGTCGCGCTCTCCGTCGTCGGCCTTGTCCTGCTCGTCTACGGCATCATCAAGGGCGGCCAGCTCGCCGACTTCACCGACCCGGCCGTCGTCGGGACCGTCGTCGCGGGAGTCGTCGTACTCGCCGCCTTCGTGCTCTACGAGAAGCGCAGCGACCACCCCTCCATCGACATCGCCTACTTCAAGAACCGCGTCTTCTCGGCGGCGATCTGCGCCATCGCGCTCGTGTTCTTCGCGCTCATGGGCGTGACCTTCTTCTCGGTCTTCTACACCCAGAGCGTGCGGGGCTACTCGCCGCTGCAGACCGGCCTGCTGATGCTGCCGCTGGCCGTGGCGCAGCTCATCTTCGCGCCGCGCGCCCGCCTCGTCGTCGACCGGTTCGGCGTCCGGGCCGTGTGCACCGGCGGGCTGCTCCTGGTGGCGGCGACCCTGACGGCCTTCACGCTCTTCGAGTCCGATACGCCGATCTGGCTCCTCGAGGTCGTCTTCTTCCTGATGGGCACCGGCATGGCGCACATCATGACGCCGACCAGTGTCGTGATCATGCAGGCCCTGCCGCGCGAGAAGGCCGGCTCCGCGTCCGCGCTCAGCAACACCTTCCGGCAGGTCGGCGGCGCCCTCGGCATCGCCGTACTCGGCTCCGTGCTCTCCACGGCGTACCGGGGCGGCGTCGAGGACAAGCTGCACATGCTGCCCGAGGGCGCGCGGCACACCGCGGGCGAGTCCATCGAGGCGACCCTCGGCGTCGCCGCGAAGCTCGGCCCCAGGGGTGAGCCCCTGGTGACGGCGGCCAACGACTCGTTCCTGCACGCCATGCACGTCACGGCGCTGTGCGGCGCGGGCGTCGCCGTGCTCGGCTCAGTGATCGTCTTCCTCTTCCTGCCGGGCCGCGCGCCCCGGGACGAGGGGCCGCAGCAGGAGACGACCGAGCCGGTGGGAGCCGCCGGACGCTGAGGCAGAATCGGCCTCGCAGCCGACGTGGTCGGCCCCGCAGCCGACGTGAGCGAGGGAGAGACGACGTGGTCCACAAAGCCGTGCGGGTCGCGGGCAAGGTCGGCACCGCCGAGGGGGTGCCCGCCGCCCGGGCCGGCCGGGGGCGGCCCCGGAGCGAGGCCGTGGAGCAGGCGATCATCGAGGGCGTCCTCCAGCTCATGGAGGACGGCGTCCCGCTCACCGAGCTCTCCATCGAGCGGATCGCCCGCACGGCCGGCGTCGGCAAGGCCACCATCTACCGGCGCTGGGACGGCAGGGAGGCCCTCTTCGTCGACGTCCTGCGCGTCTTCGAGGAGCCGGACCCCGAACTGCCCGGCACCTCGACGCGCGACGACCTCATCTGCATCCTGGAGAGCCTGCGCCGCCGCGGCCTGACCATGCGCTCCTCGGCCCTGCTGCACAACGTCTTCGCGCAGATGAAGGCCCTGCCCAAGCTGGCCGAGGCCTACCAGGAGATGGTCGTCGCGCCCCGCCGCCGCCGGATACTCGACGTGCTGCGGCAGGGCGTCGCCGATGGGGACCTGCGCGCGGACGTCGACGTGGAGACGGCCAACGACCTCTTCGTGGGGCCCATGCTGCTGCGCACGATCCTGCGGCCCGGCGCCCCGCTCGACGAGAATCTCGCGGAGCGGATCGTCGACACGGTCCTGAGCGGACTTCGCGCCCCGAAGTGACGCCTCGAAGTGACGCCTCGAAGTGACGCCTCGAAGTGACGCCTCGAAGTGACGCCCCGAAGGGACGCCCCGAAGTGACGCGCCGGAGACCGCCGCCGCGCATATGCGCATTTCGTCACAGAGTGCGCTCTCCGTGGCCGATCAGGAACCTGCCGCGCCGCGCCGTTCGTCCTGGAGCCTGTACGGCCGTCGCGAGACGGCAGGGACGACACCCGATCATCGCCTAGGGTTTCAGGGGGCGGGAACAGACGGTGTGCACGGCAGGCAGTGAGGCGACGAGAGCATGGCGCAGGCGTACATGACGGAGACGGGCAGCGGCGGCTCGGGCCCCGAACGTCCGGGATCCCGGCTCCGCCGCCTGCTCGACGGCTGGCGGGGCGACCCGGGCATCTGGCGGCGCGGACTGGTCGTTACGGGTGTCGCGGTCCTCCTCGCCCTGGTGATGCTCTTCCACGCGCAGATCCCGAACAACGTGGGCAACCTCGGCAGCCTGACCGAGACCTTCCTGCCCTGGCTCGGCTTCCTCATCCCGGTGCTGCTCGTCGTCGCGGTGGTCCGCAAGTCCGCCACCGCGCTGATCGCCCTGCTGCTGCCCCTGGTCATCTGGATCGACTCCTTCGGCGGCCTGATCACCGGCAAGTCGGCCACCGGCGGCGACCTGACGGTGGCCACGCACAACGTGAACGCGGACAACCCCGACCCGACCGGCACCGCCCAGGACGTCGCGGCCTCCGGCGCCGACGTGATCGCCCTGGAGGAGCTCACCGCGAACGCCGTCCCCACGTACGAGAAGGCCCTGGCCGGTACGTACAAGTACCACTCGGTGAAGGGCACCGTGGGCCTGTGGAGCAAGTACCCGCTGGCCGACACCAAGCCCGTCGACATCAAGCTGGGCTGGGTCCGTGCGATGCGCACCACGGTGCACACCCCCAAGGGCGACGTCGCCTTCTACGTCGCGCATCTGCCCTCGGTGCGCGTGAAGCTCGACGCGGGCTTCACCGCCAACCAGCGGGACAACAGTGCCGACGCGCTCGGCGAGGCCATCTCCGACGAGAAGACCGGCAAGATCGTCCTCCTCGGCGACCTCAACGGCACCATGAACGACCGCGCCCTGAACGGCGTCACCGCGCAGCTGCGGTCCACGCAGGGCGCGGCGGGCGACGGCTTCGGCTTCAGCTGGCCCGCGTCGTTCCCGATGGCGCGCATCGACCAGATCATGGTCAAGGGCGTCGAGCCGGTCTCCTCCTGGACACTGCCGAAGACGAGCAGCGACCACCTGCCGATCGCGGCGCGGGTCGACCTCTCCTCGTAACGTCCGCGTCGCTCGGTCTTTCCGGCCGCACGGAATACTCGGAGCAAGCGGAATACTCGGAGCAGGCGGAATACTCGGCGGGCGCGGCTTTGTTCCGTACATGAACTTACGGGTTTGCCCCGCGCTGCCCTCCCCCCGTCCCCCCTCCGCCCCCCGGGCTCCCCCTGCTTCCGTAAGAGGTACTTCTTCATGCCCCTGGCCCTGCTCGCCCTCGCCGTGGGCGCCTTCGGCATCGGCACGACCGAGTTCGTGATGATGGGCCTGCTGCCCAACGTCGCCGACGACCTGGACATCTCCATCCCCGTCGCCGGACACCTGGTCTCCGCGTACGCGCTCGGCGTCGTCATCGGCGCCCCGCTGCTCGCCGCCGTGACCGCGAAGCTGCCGCGCCGCCGCGTCCTGATCGGCCTGATGGTGCTCTTCGTGGTCGGCAACGCCCTGTCGGCCGCCGCCCCCGACTACCACCTGCTGATGGCCGCGCGTTTTCTCAGCGGTCTGCCGCACGGCGCCTTCTTCGGCGTCGGCGCGGTCGTCGCCACCGGGCTCGTCGCCCCCGAGCGCAAGGCCCGCTCGGTCTCCCTGATGTTCCTCGGCCTGACCGTCGCCAACATCGTCGGCGTGCCGGTGGCCACGGCCATGGGGCAGCAGCTCGGCTGGCGCGCCACCTTCCTCGCGGTGAGCGCCATCGGGCTCGCGGCCATCGCGGCGCTCGCCCTGCTCGTCCCCGCCGATCACGGCCACGAGAACGCGGTCGGCCTGCGCGGCGAGCTGCGGGCGCTGCGCAGCGTCCCGGTCTGGCTGGCGCTCGGCACGACCGTCGCGGGCTTCGGGGCGCTCTTCTCGGCGTACAGCTACATCACGCCGATGCTCACGGACGCGGCGGGCTACGCCGAGTCCAGCGTCACGCTGCTCCTGGCGCTGTTCGGCGTGGGCGCGACGGCGGGCAACCTGCTCGGCGGGCGCCTCGCCGACCACTCCCTGCGCGGCACGCTCTTCGGCGGGCTCATCGCGCTCGCCGTGGTCCTGGCCTTCTTCCCGCTGCTCATGACCGCCGCGTGGAGCGCGCCGATCGCCGTCTTCCTGCTCGGCATGGCGGCGTTCACGACGGGCTCGCCGCTGCAGCTCATGGTCATGGAGAAGGCGGCCGCCGCCCCCTCGCTCGCCTCGTCCGCGAACCAGGGCGCGTTCAACCTCGCCAACGCGGGTGGCGCCTGGATCGGCGGCCTCGCCCTCGCGGCGGGCTTCGGTGTGACCTCCCCGGCGGTGACCGGCGCGGTCCTCGCGGTGCTCGGCCTCGCGGTGGCGGGCCTGGCGTACGCGGTGGATCTGCGGCGCGGTCCCGTGCCGGGTGCGGAGCGGGTGGTGGCGACGTCGACCGAGCAGCGCCGACCGGCCCACCACTGACACGGGCTCCCACCCACCCGTGCCCCTGCGGTCCAGTCCGGTGCGGGGCAAACGGGTGGGTGGTGGGTGGGAAGAATTCCGCCGCGACGCGGCGGCTCAGTACACCGCCACCCCTCAACTGGAGGCGGTCTCGCGCCAGCGGTTGGTGATGGGCAGGCGGCGGTCCTTGCCGAAGCCCTTCGCGGAGATCTTCGTCCCCGGCGGGTACTGCCGCCGCTTGTATTCGGCGGTGTCGACCATGCGCAGCGTCTTGGTGACGAGCTCCCGGTCGTACCCGGCGGCCACGATCGTGTCGGCGCCCTGGTCGCGGTCGACGTAGAGCTCCAGGATCCCGTCGAGGACCGGGTAGTCGGGCAGCGAGTCCGTGTCGACCTGGTCGGGGCGGAGCTCGGCGCTCGGCGGCTTGCTGATGGAGTTCTCCGGGATCGGCGGCGTCTGCCCCCGCTCCCGCGCCGCGCGGTTGCGCCACTCCGCGAGCCGGAAGATCGCCGTCTTGTAGACGTCCTTGATGGGGCCGTACGCGCCGACGGAGTCGCCGTAGAGCGTCGAATAGCCGACCGCCAGCTCGGACTTGTTGCCCGGCGCGAGCACGATGTGCCCCTCCTGGTTGGAGAGCGCCATCAGCGTCGTGCCGCGCAGCCGCGACTGGAGGTTCTCCTCGGCGACCCCGGTGAGCCCGAGCGACCCCATGTACGCGTCGAACATCGGCGCGATCGGCACGGTGCGGAAGTTGAGGCCGGTGCGGCGGGCCAGCTCCTCCGCGTCGCCGATGGAGTGGTCGGACGAGTAGCGGGACGGCATGGCGACGCCGTACACGTTCTGCGCGCCGAGCGCGTCGCAGGCGATGGCGGCGGTGATCGCCGAGTCGATGCCGCCGGAGAGGCCGATCAGGACGCTGCCGAAACCGTTCTTCGCGGCATACGCGCGCAGCCCCACGACGAGCGCCGAGTACACCTCCTCGTCGTCGTCGAGCCGCTCGGCGTACCCGCCGGTGAGCTCGCCCTCGTACGCGGCGAGGGGCTCCTCCGACAGCGTGACGTGCTCGATGCGCAGCCCGTCGTCCACGACGCCGGACGGCGCCGCGGGCGCGGCGGCAGGCAGCTCCAGGTCGAGCACGACGCAGCCCTCGGAGAACTGCGGGGCGCGCGCGATGACCTCACCGTCCTTGTCGACGACGATCGAGTCGCCGTCGAAGACCAGCTCGTCCTGCCCGCCGATCATCGCGAGGTAGGCGGTGGTGCACCCGGCCTCCTGCGCGCGCTTGCGCACGAGCTCCAGGCGCTCGTCGTCCTTGTTCTGCTCGTACGGCGAGGCGTTGATGGAGAGCAGCAGCCCCGCCCCCGCGCTGCGGGTCGCCGGTACGCGGCCGCCGTCCTGCCAGAGGTCCTCGCAGATGGCGAGCGCGACGTCGACGCCGTGCACGCGCACGACCGGCAGGGTCTCGCCCGGCACGAAGTAGCGGAACTCGTCGAAGACGCCGTAGTTGGGGAGGTGGTGCTTGGAGTAGGTCAGGACGGCCTCGCCGCGGTGCAGGACCGCGCCCGCGTTGCGCGGGGCGCCCGCGGGCTGGCCGAACTTCGGCTTGGCCTCCTCGGTGCGGTCGAGATAGCCGACGACGACCGGCAGCTCCCCGAACCCCTCGTCCCGCAGCCGCACGGCGAGCGCGCGCAGCGCCTCCCGCGAGGCGTGGACGAAGGACGAACGCAGGGCGAGGTCCTCGACGGGATAGCCGGTCAGCACCATCTCGGGGAACGCGACGAGATGCGCCCCCTGCTCGGCGGAGTGCCGGGTCCAGTGGACGATCGCCTCGGCGTTCCCGGCGAGATCGCCGACGGTCGAGTCGATCTGATTCAGAGCGAGGCGTAGTTGAGGCACGCGGCCCAGTGTAATCGTCAGAGCGACGCGATGCCCTGCGGGACGGTGTGGGGCGCCCCACGCGGGGCGCCCCGAAGGCCTTAGCCGCGGTAGCCGAGCACCGTCATCATGCCCGCCTCCGCGTGGTAGACGTTGTGACAGTGGATCATCCACAGGCCCGGGTTGTCCGCCTCGAAGTCCACCGACAGGGTGCCGTTCGGCAGGATGATCGCGGTGTCCTTGCGGGGGCCGTCCGCCACGTTCGCCAGGGTGAAGCTGTGGCCGTGGAGGTGGACCGGGTGCCACATCGTGGTCGCGTTGGCGAAGGTGAGGCGGACCCGCTCGCCCGCGCGGACGGGGTGGCGCTGTCCGGGGGAGTAGGGCTTCTTGTCGAACGCCCAGTCGTACGCGGCCATGCCGCCGGTCAGCCGGAGCTTGATCGTGCGGTCGGGCCTGCGGGCGGGCAGGGCTACGGACTCGTGCGCCCTGAGGCGGTCCGCGGTGAGGAGGCGGCCCGTCAGCTCCTCGGGACGGGCCGAGGCGGACGGCGCGGTGCCGCCGCCCGTGCGAAGCAGCGCCAGGGCCGCCGCCTTCTTGCCCTCGGCCAGCGCGGTCAGCGGGAAGACGCCGTCCTTGGCGGTGACCAGTACGTCGTACCGCTCGCCCATGCCGAGGAGCAGCGCGTCGGTCTTCGCGTGCCGCACGGGAGAGCCGTCCGTGTGCGTCACCGTCATCTCGTGGCCGCCCAGCGCGACGCGGTAGGCCGTGTCGCCGCCCGCGTTGATGATGCGCAGGCGGATGCGGTCGCCGGGGCGGGCGCGGAACTGCGAAGGCGCCGTCGCCGTACGGCCGTTGATGAGGTGGTGGGGGTAGGCGACGTCGCCCGCGTCGCCGCCGAGCAGGTCGCTCTCGGCGCCCATCATCATCCGGGACGGCCCGGACGGCGGCCCCGAAGGCCCCGAAGGTGTCGGCGACGGGGCCTTTCGTGCCGCCGCGTGGGACATGTTCGACATGTCGTGGCCCCCGCCCATGTCGTGGTCGGCCATCCCCTTGCTGAGCTCCGCGAGCACGCCGTCCGGTGTCGAGCCGTCCACTCCGTCGACCCAGTCGTCGAGGACGATCACCCACTCCTTGTCGTACCGCAGGGGCTCCTTCGGGTCGTCGACGATCAAGGGGGCGTACAGGCCGCGGTCCTGCTGGGTGCCGGAGTGCGGGTGGAACCAGTACGTGCCCGGGTCCGGCACCGCGAAGCGGTAGGTGAAGTCCCCTCCGGGGGCGATGGCCTTCTGGGTGAGCCCGGGGACGCCGTCCATGTCGTTGCGCAGGGCGATGCCGTGCCAGTGCAGGGACGTGGCCCGCGGGAGGTGGTTGGCGAGGGTGAGGGCGAGCGTGTCGCCCGCGGTGACCCGGACCTCCTTGCCGGGGAGGCGGTCCCCGTACGCCCAGGTCCTGACCGTGGGGCCGCCGAGGTCGAGCCGCGTCTCCGCGGCCGTCAGCCTGACCTCGCGGACCCGGCCGCCCCGGGCGCGCTTCTTCTCGGCCGCCGCGACCTCCTGGCCCGCCGGATCCACATAGCCTTCGGGACCGGCCGCGCCGCCCCGGCTGTGGCCGCTGTGACCGCTGTGGCCGCTGTGACCGTCGCTCGGCTCCGAGCCGGAGCACGCCGTCAGGATTCCCGTCCCGGCGACGGCCGCCGCCGCGCCGAGCACCGCGCGGCGCGAAGGGGAGTGCGGAGTTTCTTTACGCATGACTGAGTGACACCTCGTCCGATGGTGTGCGTGCAGAGGGCGCGTCTGCTGCTTCCGGTGCGGGTTGGCGCGGGTTGCGCGGGCAGCGCGAAGCAGCCGGTGCGCGGGCCTAGATGCGCAGCACCGACAGGCGGGCGAGAAGTATCCGGAGCGGGGGCGGTTCGGGCCGCGGGGCGTGCCGGAGGCGGCCGGGAGGGGGCAGGTGGGCGAGGGTGCCGCCCGGCCGCAGCAGCCCGGCCCGCACCAGCACGAGGAGTACGAGGAGGGTGAAGGCGCCGAGGACCGCCAGGCACACGGACAGCGGATCCATGCTCATGGCGCCGTGCGGCTCGGGGGCGGACGCGGCCGTCTCCGTGACGGTGGTGCCGGAGTCGGTGGCCGGGCCGAGGACCGCACCGGGCCCCGCGTCGTGCGGGGCGGCGGGCGCCGCGCCCATGTCGTGCCGCATCGGCGCCGACGCGGCGGAGCCACCGCCGTGGCCGCCCTCGTAACCGCTCTCGTGGCCGCCCGACGGATGCCCCAGCGTATGCATGGTCACGATCCCGAGGAGCAGCGCGGCGAGCAGCAGCAACTGCCCGTGTCCCGTACGGCGTCCCGTACGGCGTCCTGTACGGCTCCGCGTCCTCGCCATGCGGGAAACCCTACCCCCACCGGGTATCGGACCGACGTGCGGGCCCCTCGCACTGCGACGATCATGAGCGCATGACGAGTAAGGACGTACCGGTACATACCGGCGAAGGGCTCGAAGGGCTCGAAGGGCAGCTTCCGGAGCCGGACCCCGCCATCCCGCGCCAGTTCATCTCCTGGGTGACGCTCGCCCTCATGACCACCGCGTCCGTGGCCAGCCTGCGCCCCTCGCCGTCGATGGCCATCTACGGACTGGCAGCCGTCTTCCTCTACCTCCTGCCCGCCGTGGTCTTCCTGCTGCCCACCGCCCTCGTCGGCGCCGAGCTCGCCTCCGGGTGGTCCGGCGGCATCTACCGGTGGGTGAGCGAGGCGCTGGGCAAGCCGCTCGGGTTCGTCGCCGTGTGGTGCCAGTTCGCCATGACCATCGCGTACTACCCGAGCCTGCTCGCCTACGTGGCCTCGACGTTCGCGTACGTCATCCACCCGAGCCTCGCCGAGAACGGCCCCTACGTAGCGATCGTCATCGTCGTCATCTACTGGACGGGCGTCTGGGTCACCTGCCGGGGGACCAAAACGGTCGCCGGTCTCTCCTCCCTGGGGCTGATCATCGGCACCCTCATCCCCGGTGTCGTCCTCGTCGTCCTCGGCATCGTCTTCCTGGGGCAGGGCAACGCGTCCGCCGCGCCCATGGACCCCGGCCACTGGCTGCCCCCGTGGACCGGCCTCGCCAGCCTGGTCCTCATCGTCAACAACTTCCTCTCCTACGCGGGCATGGAGATGAACGGCGTCCACGTGTCGTCGCTGCGCCACCCCCGCGCCGAGTACCCGCGCTCGATCTTCCTCGCCACCGGCCTCGTCCTGCTGATCTTCATCCTTCCGGCGCTGGCCATCAGCTGGGTCATGCCGTCGGAGGAACTCAGCCTCACCGCCGGTCTGATGCAGGCCTTCCAGGCGTTCTTCGACCACTTCCACGTCGGCTGGCTGACGAAGGTCGTGGGCGTCATGCTCGTCATGGCCGCGCTCGGCGGCATGCTCACCTGGCTCGCGGGGCCCGCCAAGGGGCTGGTGACGCTGTCCCGGCAGGAGGGCTATCTGCCGCCCTTCCTGCAGAAGTTCAACAAGGCGGGCGTGCCCCGGAACATCATGGTCGCGCAGGGCGTCGTCACCACCCTGATCGGCGTTCTCTACGCCTTCAGCTCCGACGTCTCCAGTGCGTACTGGATGTTTTCCGTCATCACCGTGCAGATCTACCTCATCGCGTACCTGCTGATGTTCGTGGCCGTCGTGCGGCTGCGGACGGTGCGGCCCGAGGTACCGCGGGGCTTCGTGGTGCCCGCGGTGACGCTCGTCGCGTCCGTCGGGTTCGTCGCCTCGCTCGCCGCCCTCGCCATCGGCTTCGTGCCGCCCGACCAGTTCGGCAAGGGCCCGCTGTGGCGCTATCTGCTGATCGTCGGCGGCGGTCTCCTCGTGCTCGGTGTCCTGGCGCCCGCGGCCTTCCTCAAGTACCGCAAACCCGGCTGGATCCATCCCGAGCATCGGTCTGCCCATGTGCCCGAATAGCCTCTCCCGCCCGGCACCGCCCCCGACGACGGCAACCGCCCCCATGGCCCCGCAGCGACCGCGGCCCGCCCTCGCCCGCGTCCTGACGGTCCTTCTGCTGGCCGGTGCCCTCGCGTACACCACCTGGGTGAGCGAGATCTTCCTGCCGACCGGGCTCTCACCCCGCACGGTGTACGTCAGCGCGCTCGCCGCCGAGGACCAGCCGTACGGGACGTTCTTCCGCGCCGCCGATCTGCTTGCCGGGCTCCTCGTCCTCGCGGGCGCGGCGGGCGCGCTGCGGTGGCTGCCGGGCCGGGGGCGGTGGGCCGCGGCGGGCTGGGCCGGGATCGCGCTGTTCGGGGCGGCCACCGCGGCCGACTCGCGGCTGCCGCTGAGCTGCGTGGCGACCGCCGACGCCGGGTGCATCGCGCGGGAGCGGGCGGGCGACGTCCCCTGGACGCACTCCGCGCACGTGGTCAGCAGCGGTCTGGCCGCCACCGCGGCGCTGACCGGCATGGTGCTGCTCACGGCCGTCGCGCGCCGCCACGCCGCCAGCTGGCCGGTACTCGCGCGCACCGGCCCCGCCGTCGTCGCCCTCGAACTGGCCGCCACCTGCTGGACGCTGGCCTCCATCGCCGCGTTCGAAGCCGGGCGGGGCACCTGGGGCCTCGGCATCGGCCAGCGGCTTCAGGTGTTGTTCATCGCGGTCTGGCTCGTGGTCCTCGCACGGTCGCTGATGACGGCCGCGGAGCCGCCCGCCCGGAATCGCTCGTCGGGGACCGGGCGGGGATGACCTTCGTACGGGTACGGGTCGGGGGAGTGCCGCACCACGTCGCGGTGACCGGCAGCGGGCCCGTGTGCGTGCTGAGCGCCGGTCTCGGGCTCGGCTGGTTCGACTGGGACCCGGTGGTGCCGCTCCTCGCCCCGCACCGGACGGTGGTCCGCTTCGACCGGCCGGGCACCGGACTCAGTGGGCACACGCGCGTGGCGCCCACTCTGCGGGGCGAGGCGGAACGGATTCTGCGGGTCCTTGACGCGGTGCTCGACGGGGCGGGGCGCGAGGGTGCGGGGCGCGGCGGCGCGGGACGCGGCGGTGAGCGGGCGACGGTGGTCGGCCACTCGCTCGCCGGTTTCCACGCGGAGGCGTTCGCGCGGCTGTATCCGGAACGTACGGCGGGGCTCGTCCTGGTCGACTCCAGTGTGGAGGAGCGGTCTCGCGGGCTCGTGCCGCTGCCGCGAGGTGCGCGGGTGGCGGGCACGCGCGCGTGCGGGGTGCTGCTCCGCGCGGTGGGGCTGCCGCGGGCGGTGGGGCCCGCGCTGCGGAGGCTGACGGCGCCGACCCCCTGGGCGTGGCTCTACGGGAGCAGCCGGATGTGGCGGGGCGCGCTCATGGAGTACGCGACGTACGGCGACGCGGCGCGTGAACTCGCCGGGCTGCGGCGGGCCCTGCCCCTGCGCGAGGAGGTGCCCGTGACGGTGCTCGCCGCGTACGCCGGGGGTTCGCGGCGCTGGCTCGACCGGCAGCGGGGCCTTGCCGCCGCCCTGGGCGGCACGTACCGCGTGACGTGGCCGTCGGGTCACCTGGTGATGCGGGACCGCCCCGCGGACGTGGCGGCGGCGGTCCTCGCGGGGGCACGGGCCGCCTCCTGAAGCCCCGCACCGCACAGCCGCCCCCGGCTCACCCCTGCGCGCCCCGGACCGGCCGCACGCTCTCCCGGATCACGATGTGCGTGCCCAGGACATGGCGCTCCTGGCCGGTGAGAGGCCCGCCGGAGAGGGCGCGGCGGACCGCCGTGCGGCCCATCTCCTCGGCGGGGATGTGGACGGTCGTCAGGCCGGGGGTGATGTCCCCGGCCACCGGGTCGTCGTTGTAGCCGACCACCGACATGTCCTCCGGGACCCGCAGGCCGTACTCCCGCAGGGCGATGATCGCCGCCGCCGCGGCCCGGTCGTCGCCCGCGAAGACCGCGGTGAAGCGGGGCTTCCCTGCCGCCTCGTCGAGCAGTTCGCGCATCGCCCGGTAGCCGTGGTTCTGTCCGAAGCCGGTCCCGTGCAGGATGGCTTCGCCGCGGGGCACCCCGTGGTCGTCGAGCGCCCGGAGGTAACCGGCGAGACGGTCCTCGCCGGTGGTGTTGCCGGGCTCGTAGCCGAGCAGGGCGATCCGGCGGTGTCCTGCGCCCAGGAGGTGGCTGGTGACGGCGTGCGCGCCCGCTTCGTTGTCGTACTCGACGACCAGCGCGGGCATGTCGGGCGTCGGCGCGGGGCGCCCGCACAGCACGAGCCGGGAGCCCGCCGCCGCGAGCGCCTCCGCGTACCGCGCCATCCGCTGCCGGTACTCGTCGTCCTGGACGGCGCCGCCCACCAGCATGACGGCCTCCGCGGCCTGCTCGCGCATCATCTGCACCAGCGCCAGCTCGCGGGCCGGATCGCTGCCCGTGGACGCGACGAGGGTGAGGCGGCCGCGCTGGGCGGCCTCCACCTCTACGCCCTGGGCGACCTGCGCGTAGAAGGCCCCCACCACGTCGTACATGAGGACCGCGATCGTCTTGCGGCCCGCGCCGGCCAACGCGCGCGCGTGCGCGTTGGCGACGTAGTCCAGGTCCTTGACCGCCCGCAGCACCTTGGCGCGCGACGCCGTGGACGTCGGGTAGTTGCCCGCGAGGACCCGCGAGACGGTCGCTACCGAGACGCCCGCGCGCGCGGCCACCTCGCGGATGGTGACCCGCTCACCCACTGTGTCTCCCTCACCCGGCCGTCGGCCGGCCCTTGATCGCCCGGCAGCCAACCCGCCGTACCCGGGGCGGAGTTGCCCCCACGGCACTCCGTCCCCGGACCATCATCGCGCGCCCGCGCCCCGCGTCAGTGCGCGGCCTCGTACTCCTTCAGGAACTCCTCGGCGGCCCGCTTGCCGCCCTGCGCCTGCCACTTCTGGTGGATGCCGTCCCAGTCGGAGAGCTTCTTGCGGCCGGAGACGATCGCCGTCACGCCGTCCTCGATGATCTGCTGCATCGTGGCGCCCTGCCGGTTGTACGTCTGTGACATCAGGCCCCAGTGGTCGTCGGGCACGAGGAGCGGGACGACCTTCTTCTCCCACGCGTGCAGCCGCTTCGTGAGGTCGGGGAAGCCGGGGAAGTACAGCGGCTGCGGCGCGTCCATGAGGTAGGGGAAGGGCAGGTTGGTCTTGGAGTCGACCAGGCCGACCTCGGTGGCGACCGGGTCGCCGTCCTTGTTGTACGTGAAGTGGGTGCCCTCGACTCCGTAGTGCATCAGCTCGTACTCCTTCGAGCCGAACGGCGAGGCGAGCCAGTTCAGTACGCGCAGCATCAGCTCGACGCGGTCCTTGGACGCCTTCTTGATGACGGTGTAGCCGAAACAGCCGCGGTTCTGCTGGTAGACGGGTGTCGCACCATCCACCGCGTAGGGCTCGGCGACGTCCAGGGTGAACTCGTCCTTGATGCCCTGGGCGTTGGAGATGACGGCGCCCCAGCCGTCCGTCATGGAGCGGACGGTGCCGTTGTAGAACTGCGTCTTCAGGTCCACCTGGGAGATCGAGGTGGCGTCGGAGTTGTACGAGCCGTCCTTGCGCAGCGTGGCCATATATTCCAGGGCGGCCTTGAACGCGTCGGTCCCGAACATGTCGGTGGCCTTGCCGCCCTTGATCTGCCACTGGTTGGGCGCGCCGTGCCACATCGCGTGGTAGAGGTAGCCGAAGAAGCCCACCGAGGACCCGCCGAGCGCGGACTTCCTGCCCTGCGAGGCGTCCTGGGCCATCGACCGGAAGTCGGGCGCGGACATGCCCGGCTTGTACCCGGCCTTGTCGAACGCCTCGCGGTTGATGAACATCGCGCCCTGCACCTTGGCGCGTTCGATCGGCAGGCCGTAGAGGCGCCCGGAGATGCGGCCCATGCCCTCGTAGGCGTACGTGGGGATGTTGGCGAGGTTCGGGTAGTCCTTGACCGCGTCGCCCGACAGGTGCTCGCTCAGGTCGGCGCACCGTGCCTGCACGAACTGCGCTTCGCGCGGCAGGACGTACCCGCCGCCAAAGTTGATCATGTCGGGCAGGTCGTCGCCCGACATCAGCGTCGACATCTTCGCGCGGAAGTCCGCGTCCGGCACGACGGTGAACTCGACCTCGACGCCCAGCGCTTCGTTGACGGCCTGCCAGTACTTGTTGTCGCCGACCGGCTTCGGCGGGGTGCCGTAGGTGATGGTCATGACCTTGATCTTCTGCTTGCCGGTGCCCGGCTTCTCGGCCGTCGCCCGCACCAGCTTCTCCGGGTACTTCGTGTACCCGGGCTGCACGCCCTCGGTGGTCGGCGCGAGGTCCGGGGTGGGGCCCTTCGCCGGGGTGTACGTCGGCCAGGGCGTCACCTTCTTGCCCGCGTTGGAGACGTTGCCGCCGCCGCTGGAGTCGGTCGAGCAGGCGGTCAGGACGGACGGGGCGGCCAGGGCGGCGCCGCCGACGGCTATGGAGCGGAGCAGCGTGCGCCGCGACATCGAGGAACCGGACACGTGAATGAGCCCTTCTGAACGACGGGTTGACGACGGATCGGGTGGCAGCTCAGCTCTTGATGGCGCCGGTGAGCACGCCCTTGGTGAAGTACTTCTGCAGGAAGGGGTAGACGAGCAGGATCGGCACGGTGGCGATCACCAGGACGGCCATCTGCGTCGTCTGCGGGGCGGAGACCAGACCGGCCTCGCTCAGTCCGGTGTCGGCGATCTGGGAGCCGCCGATGACGTACGTACGCAGGACCTGGGAGAGCGGCCAGTGGCCGGACTCCATGTAGACCGAGGCATGGAACCAGGCGTTCCAGTAGCTCACCGCGTAGAAGAGCGAGACCACGGCGAGCGCCGCCTTGGACAGCGGGAGAACGATCCGCCACAGGATGTGCCAGTCACCGGCCCCGTCGAGCCTGGCGGCCTCGTACAGCTCCTCGGGTATCCCCTGGAAGAAGCCGCGCAGCACGATCAGATTGAAGACGTTGATGAGGACGGGCGCGATGAGAGCGGCATACGTGTCCATCATCCCCATCCCCTTGACCAGCAGAAACGCGGGGATCATGCCGGGCGGGAAGAGGAAGGTGAACAGGATGAGCAGCAGCACCGGCTTGCCGCCGAAGACGCCGGGGCGGGCCAGGGCGTACGCGAGGAAGGTGGTGCACGCGAGCGAGAAGAGCGTGCCCACGACGGTGAGGCCGACGCTGATGCCGAGCGCCTTGGTGACGATGCCGCCGTCGAGGATGGTCCGGTAGGCGCGCAGGGTCGGATCGCTCGGCCAGAGCACCCAGCCGCCGTTGTCCACGACCTCCCGGTTGGAGGCGAGCGACGTCGAGACGATGACGAGGAAGGGAATCAGCACGAGCCCGAGGATGACGAGGACCGCCACGGCCTTGGCGGCCTTGGTCGCGAACCGGGGCTTCTCCATCCAGGCGGGCCTGGTGACGTGACCGGTACTCACTTGTAGACCCCCTGTTCGCCGAGCCGGTGGGCGATCCGGTTGGCGGTGAAGACGAGCGCGGCGCCGACGACGCCCTTGAACAGACCGGCGGCCGCCGCGTATCCGGTGTCGCCGCCGACGATGCCCTGCCAGAAGACGAAGGTGTCGAGCACCTCGCCGACCTCCGGGCCGACCGACTGCCGCTGCAGCAGCATCTGTTCGAAGCCGACGGAGAGGATGTCGCCGAGCCGCATGATCAGCAGCAGGATGACGATGGGCCGGATGCTGGGCAGCGTGACGTGCCAGAAGCGGCGCCAGGGCCCGGCCCCGTCGATCGCCGAGGCCTCGTACAGCTGCTCGTCGACCTGCATCAGGGCGGCGAGGAAGATGATCGTCCCCCAGCCTGCGTCCTTCCAGATCACCTCGATGACGACGAGCGGCTTGTACGCGTCCGGATTGCCGATGATGTCGACGGTGTGCAGCCCGGAGTCGCTCAGGAAGGTGTTCAGCAACCCCGTGTCGCTGAGCACCTGCTGGAAGAGCGCGACCACGACGACCCACGACAGGAAGTGCGGCAGATAGATCACGGACTGCGTGAAGCGGCGCAGCAGGTCCGAGGTCAGGCTGTGCAGGAGCAGCGCGATGGCGAGCGGCGCGGGGAAGAAGAAGACCAGCTGCAGCACGGCGATGAAGAGGGTGTTCCACGTCGCGTGCCAGAAGTCCGGGTCGCCGAACATCCGCGAGAAGTTCTCGGTGCCGACCCACGGGCTGGCCCACAGGCCGTCGAAGGGGACGTACTCCTTGAAGGCCACCGCGTTGGCGACGAAGGCGCCGTAGTGGAAGACCAGGAAGTACACGAGCCCCGGCACCATGAGCAGCACCAGGACACGCGTGCGCTGAAACCGTTTCCACAGCTCACCACGGCCCGTTTTCTCACCACTTGACCCACTCTCGCGCCTGCCGGGCGGCTTCACCGCCTCGGTTTTCGCCCGGTCCTTCGTCACCGTCGGCACGGCAACCCCTCCGTCGTCGGAATAAGGTGCCCGGAATCTAAAGCGGTTACTGCGCCCGGTCAACCCCCCTCGCCTCGCTGTCTCTTGACCACGCTCCCGGATTGGTCCTAGCCTCCAGACGCTGGTTGGTAACCGGTTACTACGAGGGACGGTCACGCGTGGCAGATCAGGCAGAGCGGGTGGATCGGCGGGAGCGGGTGGATCGGCGGAGGGCGGATCGGCGGGAGCGGGCCGGTGAAGGGCCGCCGATCACGGCCCTGGCCATGGGCATCGAGGTCGCGGACCGCGTGTTCGCGCCGGACCTGCGCGAACGGCTCGCCCGCAGCGTGGAGTTGTCCCCGCTCCTGCTGTCGGGCACGCTCACCACGCCCGGGGCGCGGGCGGTCCTTGCCGAGACGGAAATCCTGGTCACGGGCTGGGAGTGCCCGCCCCTGACCCCGGAGATCCTCGCCGGAGCGCCCCGCCTGCGCGCGGTCGTCCACGCGGCGGGCTCGGTCAAGCCGATGGTGACGGACGCGGTCTGGGACCGCGGCATCGTGGTCTCGTCGGCGGCGGACGCCAACGCCGACCCGGTGGTGGCGTTCACGATCGCCGCGATCACCTTCGCGGCGAAGGGAGCGCTCTCGACCGCGGCGCGGTACGCGGCCGGGTGGCCGCCGTTCACCGGCCGGGCCGGAGCGGACGCCCGCACGATCGGCGTCATCGGGGCGTCCCGGATCGGCCGCCGGGTGATCGCGGCGCTGCGGGCGTCGGACACGGGGTGCCGCGTCCTGCTCACCGACCCCTACGTGAGCCCCGCGGAGGCGGCGTCGCTCGGCGTGGACCTGGTGGACCTGCCCGAGCTGTGCGAGCGCAGCAGCATCGTCACGGTGCACGCACCGCAACTACCCGAGACGCGCGGCCTGTTGAGCGAACAGATGCTGAAGCTGATCCCCGACGGCGGAGCCGTGATCAACACCGCGCGGGGCTCACTCGTCGACACGGAGGCGCTGGCGCGGGAGTGCGGGACGGGGCGCCTGGACGCGTTCCTCGACGTGACGGACCCGGAGCCGCTGCCGCCGGACCACGCACTCCTTCGCCTGCCGAACGTCCTGGTCACCCCGCACATCGCGGGGGCGCAGGGGAGCGAGGTGCGCCGCCTCGGGGAGTACGCGGTGGCGGAGGTCGAGCGGTTCGTGGCGGGGGCGGAGTTGCGGGGGCGGCTCCTGAGGGAGGAACTGGCGCGGCTGGCGTAGGGGCCGTCCGCCGGGCGGAGTTCCGCCGTGTGGGGGCCTCGCCCCGGGGCGCTTGTCCGGAGATCTTCCCGGGATTGTCCGTGATCTGTAACAGGCGGATCCCCCGGGCCTCATCTCTCGTCCTGCCAGGTGGTCACAGGGTGACCGGGGATCGGCGAGGGACAGGGCGAGAGGGGCGGGGCATGGCACGGCACAGCGGTGGGCGGGGCTGGTACGGCAAGATGATCGGGGCGGCGCTGGGGGTGACGATGCTCGCCACCGGCGCCTCCGTGTGGACCGCGCAGGCCGGTTCGAAGGGTGACGCCTCGTCGGAGGCGACCGCGCCCGCGCCGGGCAGCGCCGCCAAGCCGGTCTCGACGGCCATCGCGCACGCCTCGGAGAAGGGGAAGGGCGCCGTCAACCTCACCATCGACGACGGCCCCGACCCCAGATGGACCCCTCAAGTGCTCGACGTGCTGCGGGAGTACGACGTGAAGGCCACGTTCTGCATGGTGGGCGGGCAGGCCCAGGCCCACCCGGACATGGTGAAGAAGGTCGTCGCCGCGGGCCACCGGCTGTGCGACCACACGGTGTCGCACAACACCGGCATGGACAAGGACACCAACGCCTACCAGTCCCAGCAGATACTCGACGCCGAACGCATGATCACCAAGGCGTCCGGTGGCGTGCGGCCGATGTACTACCGCGCGCCCGGTGGCGCCTTCACCCCCTACAGCCGCAAGCTCGCCGCCTCCCGGGGCATGCGCCCGCTGGGCTGGAACGTGGACACCAAGGACTTCGAACGCCCGGGTACGGACGCGATCGTCGCCACGGTCGAGCGGGAGCTGTCCAACGGACCCACGCTCCTCTTCCACGACGCGGGCGGCGAGCGCACCCAGACCGTCGAGGCCCTGCGCCGGCTCATCCCGCGGCTCAAGGAGCAGGGCCACACCTTCGGCTTCCCGGTGCGCTGAGAGCCTGTTCTCGAACCCCCGGCCCGGCGCCGCCTCACGGCTTGGCGCCGCCTCAGGGCTTGGCGCCGCGGGCCTTCAGCAACGTCGCCATCAGCTCGATCTCGGACTCCTGCGACTCCACCATGCCCCGGGCGAGGCGCCGTTCCGCGGGCACCTCGCACCGGTCGACGCAGCCCTGAGCCATGTGCACCCCGCCCCGGTGGTGCCGCGTCATCAACTGCAGGTACAGCACCTCGGCCTTGTCACCGCTCAGCTTCCCGAGCCGCTTGAGCTCCGCCCCCGTGGCCATCCCCGGCATCAGCGCCCCGTCCTCGCCCGGCGGCATGTCGCCCATGCCCATCCACTCCATGGGCGCGCCCTCCGGAACCTTCGGCAGCTCCCACAGGTCCAGCCAGCCGAGCAGCATGCCCCGCTGGTTGGCCTGGGTCTGCGCGATGTCGTACGCGAGGCGCCGCACCTCTTCGTCCTCGGTGCGGTCCCGCACGATGTACGACATCTCCACGGCCTGCTGATGGTGGACGGCCATGTCCTGCGCGAAGCCCGCGTCGGCCGACGACGTCGCGGGCGAGCCGCCGGAGTCGGAGTCCGTGGCGGCCACCGCCGCCGTGATGCCGCCCGCGGCGACGACCGCCGCCGCGACGCCACCGACCAGCCAGTTCGTACGCCGCCTCACGTCACACCCCACCTCACCGCGCCCACCGCGCCCACTGCCTTCACCGTGCTCACTGCGCGAGGCCGTTCGTGCACGCCGCCCCCGGCTCCGGGGTCTGCTTGCCCTGGACGTACGTGGAGAAGAACTCCTTGACCTTCGGGTCGTCCGCGCCCGAGACCGTCCGCTGGTGCGCCCACGCGCTCAGCATGACGGGGTCCTTCTGGTCCTCGACCGGGCTCATCAGCGAGTACGGCGTGGCCTTGACCTTCGCCTCGAGCTTCTTCAGGTCGGCCGGCTTCGCCTTGGCGTTGTACGTGACCCAGACGGCGCCGTGCTCCAGGGAGTGCACGGCGTTCACCTCCGGGATCGCCTTCTTGTAGACATCGCCGTTGCAGTTCATCCACACCTGATTGTGGTCCCCGCCGACGGGCGGCGTCATGGGGTAGTCCACCTTCTTGGTGACGTGCGTACGGCCGAGCTTGCCCCAGACCTTCTCGCCGTCGGAGGTGACCTTGTACTTCGAGCCCTTCGCGTCGTCCGTCGATCCCGAGTCGTCGGACGCCTTGTCGAAGAGGAAGAAGCCGCCCACGCCGAGCGCCGCGACGACGACCGCGCTGACGGTGATCGTCAGGGCCCGGCCCCGGCGATCACGTGCGCGCTCTGCCCGGCGCATCTCCTCTATCCGGGCCTTGCGGGAAGCGTTGCTCGTGTTCTTGGCGGAACCCATGGTGTGTCCTTCTGCGGAAAGGGACGGACGGGACGACGAACGAGTCCGCTGATCGTAATGCGAGGGAGGGCGGTACTACAGGGCGTCCTCCCTGCGGAGCGTCCTCGACATTCATGGCGCCGGATGATTTGAGCCGGAGATGCGCATTACCTACGCTCGACGGCATGCGGCTCATGCGATCGACCGACCTGGCGCTGCGCACGCTCATGCGCCTGGCCGTGGCGAAGGGGGCGGCCCCCACGACGCGTGAGGTGGCCGCCGACATGGCGGTGCCCTACACCCACGAGACCAAGGTGGTCGCCGAGCTCCAGAAGCTGGGCCTTCTCGAGGCCCGCCGGGGCAGGGGCGGCGGGCTCGCGCTGACGGAGGCGGGCCGCACCGCGTCGGTCGGCGCCCTTGTGCGGTCCTTCGAGGGCACGGGTGACGTGGTGGACTGCGAGGGCGGCACGCCGTGCCCGCTGAACTCGGCGTGCCGCCTGCGGGACGCGCTCCGCAGGGCGCAGGAGGCGTTCTACGCCTCGCTCGACCCGCTCACGGTGGCGGACATCGTGGCGGCGCCGACGGGCGGCCTCCTGCTGGACATCACGGTCCGGGGCACGAACTGAGCCACAGGTCGGGCCCGAACACCTCGTAGTGGATGTCGGCGGGAGCGACCCCACGCCCGATCAGCTGGGCCCGTACGGCCCGCATGAAGGGCAGCGGCCCGCACAGGTACGCGCGCGTGCCCGCCGGAACCGCCGGGAGCGCCGCCAGGTCCACGCGCCCCGTCAGGGCGGCGGGGTGCCCGGCGTCCGGCCGCTCGTAGAAGAAGTGGGTGCGGGCGTCCGGGAGCTTGGCGGCGTACGCCTCGTGGTCGGCGCGCAGCGCGTGCCCGGCGGGGGAGCGGTCGGCGTGCACGACGGTGACGGGCGCGCGGTGCCCGGCGTCGGCGAGCTGCTCCAGCATGGCGATCATCGGAGTGACGCCGATGCCCGCGGAGGCGAGCAGCAGCGGAACGTCGGTGTCCGCCGCGTCGAGGACGAGGTCCCCGTACGGCGGGGAGAGCCGCAGCACGTCGCCGGCCCGCACGCGCGCGTGCAGGTGGTTCGAGACCTCCCCTTCGGGTGCCGCGTGGGCCCCGGCGACCCCTCGCACCCGCTTCACGCTGATCTGCCGCACCTCAGAGCCTCGGCCGACGCCGCCGGACAGGCTGTACTGCCGTATCTGCCGTGCCCCGTCGTCCAGTTGGACCTGTACGGACACGTACTGCCCCGCGCGGAAGTCCGGGGCGGGCGCGCCGTCCAGGGGGCGCAGCCTGAAGGTGGCGACGTCGGCGGTCTCCTCGACGCGCTCGACGACCTCCCACTCCCGCGGGCCGGGGGCGTCCGCCGTGACGCCGTGCGCGGCGTAGAGCCGGGCCTCGATGGCGACGAGGGCGTTGGCCATGAGCCAGTAGACGTCGTCCCAGGCGGCGGCCACCTCGGGCGTGGCCGCGTCGCCGAGCACCTCGGCGATGGCCGCGAAGAGGTGGTGACGCACGGTCTCGTACTGGCCGGGGGTCACGCCGAGCGAGGCGTGCTTGTGCGCGATGCGGCTCAGGAGCACGTCGGGCCGCTCGTCGGGGTGGTCCACCAGGTGGGCGGCGAAGGCGGCGATCGATCCCGCCAGGGCCCGGCGCTGGGTCCCCGCTGCCTGGTTGCCGCGGTTGAACAGGTCCTTGAGGAGCTCCGGATGCGCCGTGAAGAGCCGGTCGTAGAAGCGCTCGGTGATCTCGTCGATGGCCGCTCCGACGGTGGGAAGCGTGGCGCGGACGGTCGCGGCTGACTGCTCGGACAGCAACGTGGACTCCTCAAGGGCTAAAGGGCCAAAGGGCTCAAGGGCTCAAGGGCTAAAGGGCTAAAGGGCTCAAGGGCGAAGAGGTACGGGGGGTTTGCGCCCCCGTTGTCTGTTTCGGGCTCCAAATTAGCATCTGAGATGCAAGTTATAGCGAGGGGGCGCCGGACGGCGCGGACCGGACGAGGCACCCGCCGCCGTTACAGCCGCGCCGTCGAGCAGGCACTATGGGCAGGGAGCGGCACGTGGCACAGCTCGGAACGCCGCGGTACGGCTCGGGACGCCGCGGCGCGGTCTCCGCAACGCGCACGAAACCGAGTAATGGGATGCTCGTGTGCCCGGTGCGTCCCGGGAGCCGGGTGAAGGTGGCCTGACCAGCAAGGATGGGTGGAAGCGGAAGATGGACAAGCAGCAGGAATTCGTGCTCCGTACGTTGGAGGAGCGCGACATCCGGTTCGTACGCCTGTGGTTCACGGATGTCCTCGGCTTCCTGAAGTCGGTGGCCGTGGCCCCTGCCGAGCTGGAACAGGCCTTCGACGAGGGCATCGGCTTCGACGGCTCGGCGATCGAGGGCTTCGCCCGGGTGTACGAATCGGACATGATCGCCAAGCCGGACCCGTCGACGTTCCAGGTGCTGCCCTGGCGCGCGGAGGCCCCCGGCACCGCCCGCATGTTCTGCGACATCCTGATGCCGGACGGCTCCCCGTCCTTCGCCGACCCGCGCTATGTCCTCAAGCGCGCCCTGGCCAAGACCTCCGACCTGGGCTTCACCTTCTACACCCACCCCGAGATCGAGTTCTTCCTCCTGAAGAACAAGCCGCTGGACGGCTCGCGGCCCACCCCCGCCGACAACTCCGGCTACTTCGACCACACCCCGCAGAACGTGGGCATGGACTTCCGCCGCCAGGCCATCACGATGCTCGAATCCATGGGCATCTCGGTGGAGTTCAGCCACCACGAGGGCGCGCCGGGCCAGCAGGAGATCGACCTGCGGTACGCGGACGCGCTCTCCACGGCGGACAACATCATGACCTTCCGCCTGGTCATGAAGCAGGTCGCCCTCGAACAGGGCGTCCAGGCCACCTTCATGCCCAAGCCGTTCTCCGAGCACCCCGGCTCGGGCATGCACACGCACCTCTCCCTCTTCGAGGGCGACCGCAACGCGTTCTACGAGTCCGGCGCCGAGTACCAGCTCTCCAAGGTCGGCCGCTCCTTCATCGCGGGCCTGCTCAAGCACGCCGCGGAGATCTCCGCCGTCACCAACCAGTGGGTGAACTCCTACAAGCGCATCTGGGGCGGCTCCGAGCGCACGGCGGGCGCGGGCGGCGAGGCCCCCTCGTACATCTGCTGGGGCCACAACAACCGCTCCGCGCTGATCCGCGTCCCGATGTACAAGCCGGGCAAGACGGGCTCCGCCCGCGTCGAGGTCCGCTCCATCGACTCCGGCGCCAACCCCTACCTGACGTACGCGGTGCTGCTCGCCGCCGGTCTCAAGGGCATCGAGGAGGGCTACGAACTCCCGCCCGGCGCCGACGACGACGTATGGGCGCTGCGGGACGCGGAGCGCCGCGCCCTTGGCATCGAGCCGCTGCCGCAGAACCTGGGCGAGGCGATCGCCCTGATGGAGAAGTCCGAACTGGTCGCCGAGACGCTCGGCGAGCACGTCTACGACTTCTTCCTGCGCAACAAGAAGCAGGAGTGGGAGGAGTACCGCTCCGAGGTCACGGCCTTCGAGCTGCGGAAGAACCTGCCGGTGCTGTAGGCGGGGCGCAGACGTGTCGGGTCCGAGCGTGCATCAACTGCCGCCCACATGCGGCACATACGTTCGGGCGCCTGGTGTCCGTGCAGGTGGGGAGGGGTTCCGGGGCGGCCCCGGTCGCGGCTGAACCGCGCCGGAGCCGTGTGAGTGGGGTAGGAGTGCATCAACCCCGCGGGCGCCTCGGATCTAGTGCCACGATGTCCCAACGGGTGCCTGTCGGCGCCCAGTTGACCTTGCAGTCCATGACTGTACCGGGCGCGACATCCCGGGCACTTCGAGATCCAGAGGTACCTCATGCGCACACACCGGCGGCCGACCTGTGCCACGCCGATCAGGCCGAAGCCCTCCATCCGTCCGGACGGCCGCCAGACCGTCATCGTCATCGTGGTTCTGGTCCTCGGCGCCGCCCTGGCGCTCGCCGGAACGCCCGTCGCCGTCCTGGCCGAAACCCTGACGGCCTGCGGTCTGATCGGCGCCCAACTGGCTCGCCGCGCTCAGTCCGCGCCGACCGGAATGTGACCGGGCGGGCCGTGGCGCGCCCGGAGCAGCCGGTCTCCACCTCCAATCCCGGCCTGGCGAAGCTCGTGGAGTGGCTGCGTGCCCACCGTCGGGCGGTGGGTCTGACCCACCGGGAGATGGCGGAGAAGTCCGGGTACGCCTTCTCCGCCACCACGTACTCCCGTGCCGCGAGCGGGAACCGGATCCCCCGCCTGCCGGTGGTGGAGGCGTACGCACGGACCTGCGGGGCTCCGGTCGGGCAGGCGCGGCGGCTGTGGCAGGCCGCCCGGTACGCCGAGCACCGGCGGAAGTACCCGCGGGCGGGCGTCCCCAGACCGGACCGGGTCTATGACCGGAACGGTCTCAACCACGCGCTGCAGGAGCTCTATTACAAGGCGGGGGCGATCCCCGTGGACGAGATGGAGCGCCGGGCCGGTGCGCACGGAGAGCTGCCGCACAGCACGGTGCTGCGGATGCTGTCGGGCAAGTCCATGTTCGACCTCTCCCAGCTCGTGGCCTTTCTGCGGGTGTGCGATGTGACCGACGGCGTCGAATGGGGGCGCTGGCGCAGTGCCTGGCACCGCGCGAGCCGGCACCAGGAGGTGGAGCGGATGGGGCGGCGCCTGGCCCGGCTGCACGAGGCGTCGGCGCGCAGCCGCCGAACCGCCCGCGACCAGGACCCCGCGGCCCGGAGCGCCCCGACCCACTGGGAGCCCCGGAGCCTTCCCTATCCCTCCGTGGGTCTCGCGATGCCACGCAATCGGTGAGCGCCGCATGGCGGCGCCCCGGTGCTCGGACTCAGAGCTTCGGCACGATCGCCTCCCGCAGCGATGTGGTCGCGCGGACCCGGTACTCCTGGATCGACCAGCCGTTGCCGTCCGGGTCCGAGAAGTACATGAACGTGGCGCCGTCCTGCGGGGCGTGCTCGATCGGCTCGGTGATGTCCAGGCCGCGGGCGACGAGCTCGGCGTGCGCGGCCTTGGCGTCGGGCACGCACAGCTGGAGGCCCTGATAGCTCCCGGCGGCCGGACGCGGCCCGCGGACCGACTCCCAGATCGTGTCCCCCAGGGCGATGGAACAGCCCGAACCCGGCGGGGTCAGCTGGACGATGCGCATGCCCGGCATGACCTCGGTGTCGATGTCGACGTGGAAGCCCAGCTTGTCGCGGTAGAACTCCATGGAACGGTCGATGTCGCTGATGGGCAGCGGGATCACTTCGAGTGTGTATTCCATGACCCGCAGTACACCAGGGCGCCGGGCCCCTGTCAGCGCCCCCGACGCGGTGTCCCCGCGCAAGGAGGCTCCGCACGCGCCGAGTGCGTGGGTCAGGCCGTAGGCTCGGGCCGAGGAGTGATCGAACGGAGGCTCGGCATGACGGTGCCGCAAGGACGACGGAGCAGTACGTTCACCCGGCTGCTGCGGCACGGCTTCACCGACCCGTCCACCGCGGAGCGGCTCCTCGACGACCCGGCGCTGAGCGCCGTGCGCGACGACCCGCTGCTCCTGGACGCGCTCGGCGCCACCGCCGACCCCGACCTGGCGCTCCTCGGCCTCGTCCGGCTCGTGGAGGGCCAGGAGGGCGACCTCGACCGGCGGGAGCTGCTCGACACCCTCGTCACCGCGAAGCCCCTGCGCGACCGCCTCCTCGCCGTCCTCGGCGCCTCCGAGGCGCTCGCCGACCACCTGGCCAGGCACCCCAGGGACTGGCGGGCCCTCGTCACGTACGAATCGGCCGATCTGCACCCCGGCGTGGCGGAGTTCGAGCGGGGTCTCGGCGAGGCGGGCGACCCGGTCTCGCTGCGCGTCGCCTACCGTCGCTGCCTGCTCTCCATCGCGGCGCGCGACGTGTGCGGCACGACGGACGTCGCCGAGGCGGCGGCCGAGCTCGCGGACCTCGCGACGGCGACGCTGCGGGCGGCGCTCGCCATGGCCCGCGCGGCGGCGCCCGGCGACGCCGCGCAGTGCAGGCTCGCGGTCCTCGCGATGGGCAAGTGCGGCGGCCACGAGCTCAACTACGTCTCCGACGTCGACGTCATCTTCGTCGGCGAGGCGGTCGACGGCGCCGACGAGGACGAGGCGATCCGGGCGGCGACCCGGCTCGCCTCGCACATGATGCGGATCTGCTCCGAGACGAACGTCGAGGGCACGATCTGGCCCGTCGACGCGAACCTCCGCCCCGAGGGCAGGAACGGCCCCCTGGTGCGCACCCTCTCCAGCCATCTCGCGTACTACCAGCGCTGGGCGAAGACCTGGGAGTTCCAGGCGCTGCTCAAGGCCCGCCCGGTCGCGGGCGACCTCGCGCTCGGCGAGGAGTACGTCGCCACGCTCGCGCCCCTCGTCTGGCACGCCGCCGAGCGCGAGAACTTCGTGCCCGACGTGCAGAAGATGCGCCGCAGGGTGATCGAGAACATCCCGGCGGGGGAGGTCGACCGCGAGCTCAAGCTCGGGCCCGGCGGGCTGCGGGACGTCGAATTCGCCGTGCAGATGCTGCAGTTGGTGCACGGGCGCAGCGACCCCTCGATCCGGAGCGGCTCAACGCTGGTGGCGCTCCAGGCGCTCGGCGCGGGCGGTTACGTGGGGCGCGTGGACGCCGCCCAGCTCGACGACGCGTACCGCTTCCTGCGCTCCCTCGAACACCGCATCCAGCTCTACCGGCTGCGCCGCACCCACCTCGTCCCCGAGGGTGACGCGGACCTGCGGCGCATCGGCCGCTCCCTGGGCATGCGCACCGAGCCGATCACCGAGCTCAGCCGGGCCTGGAAGCGGCACACCTCCGTGGTGCGCCGCCTGAACGAGAAGCTCTTCTACCGCCCGCTGCTCGACGCCGTCGCCCAACTCGCCCCGGGCGAGGCCCGGTTGAGTACGGCGGCGGCCCGCGAACGCTTCGTCGCCCTCGGGTACGCGGACCCGAGCGCCGCGCTCAGGCACCTGGAGGCGCTGGCCTCCGGGGTCTCCCGCAAGGCGGCCATCCAGCGCACCCTGCTGCCCGTCCTGCTCGGCTGGTTCGCCGACTCCGCCGACCCGGACGCCGGGCTCCTCGGCTTCCGCAAGGTGTCCGACGCGCTCGGCAAGACCCCCTGGTACCTCCGGCTGCTCAGGGACGAGGGCGCGGCGGCCGAGAACCTCGCCCGTGTCCTGTCCGCCGGGCGCCTCGCCCCCGACCTGCTGCTCCGCGCCCCCGAGGCGGTCGCCCTGCTCGGCGACTCCCGCGGTCTCGAACCCCGCGGCCGCGGCCCCCTCGACCAGGAGATCCTGGCGGCGGTGCGCCGCGCGGACGGTGCGGAGCAGGCCGTGACGGCGGCGCGCGGCGTGCGCCGCCGCGAGCTGTTCCGTACGGTCGCGGGGGACATCATCGGCTCGTACGGCACGGAGGAGAGCCCCGCCGAGGCCGACCCCGGCGCGCTGGTCGACCGGGTGGGCGACGCGGTCTCCGACCTGACGGCCGCCACCATCGCGGGCACCCTGCGCGCGGTCGTCCGGGAGGGCTGGGGCGACACGCTCCCCACTCGCTTCGCGGTCATCGGCATGGGCCGCTTCGGCGGCCACGAGCTGAGCTACGGCTCGGACGCGGACGTCCTGTTCGTACACGAACCGCGCGAGGGCGCCGACGAACAGGAGGCGGCGAAGGCTGCGGCCAAGGTCGTCTCCGAGATGCGCAGGCTGCTCCAACTCCCGTCCGCCGACCCGCCGTTGCTCATCGACGCGGATCTGCGCCCGGAGGGCAGGAGCGGCCCGCTGGTGCGCACCCTGCGCTCGTACGGGGCGTACTACCGCCGCTGGTCCCTCGTCTGGGAGTCCCAGGCGCTGCTGCGGGCCGAACCCGTCGCGGGCGACGCGGAGCTCGGCAGCGCCTTCATCGAGCTCATCGACCCTCTGCGTTATCCGGTGGAGGGGCTCGGCGATGACGCGGTCCGGGAGATCCGCCGCCTCAAGGCCCGTATGGAGGCGGAGCGGATGCCGCGCGGCGCGGACCCGACGCTCCACACCAAGCTGGGCCGCGGCGGCCTCTCCGACGTCGAGTGGACCGTCCAGCTCCTGCAGTTGGAGCACGGCTGGGCCGAGCCGGGGCTGCGCACGACCCGTACCCGCGAGGCCCTCGCGGCGGCCTGCGCGGCGGAGCTGATCCCGACGGACGAGGCGGCGATCCTCGACGAGGCGTGGGTCCTCGCCGCGCGGGTGCGCAACGCGGTGATGCTGGTGCGCGGCAGGGCGGGTGACACGTTCCCCTCCGACGGTCGTGAACTGGCCGCCGTCGCACGGTACTTGGGGTACGACACGGGACACGTGGGTGACATGCTGGACGACTACCGGCGGATCACGCGGCGGGCGCGGGCAGTGGTGGAGGAGCGGTTCTACGGGGCGGCGTGAGCCCGGTCGCACAGGGCCGCGTGAGCGCGTCACCAGGGCCGCCCGGCGCCCCGGCTGTCTGATCGTGCACCGAACCCTGCCCTTGCGCACCTGGCCCGGCACCCGCTCCGTGACGTATCCAGGAAGAGTTCGAGTCCGTCTGCCTGGAGGCC
The DNA here is from genome assembly GCF_040646035.1 of Streptomyces sp. NPDC046465. Lineage (NCBI taxonomy): Bacteria > Bacillati > Actinomycetota > Actinomycetes > Kitasatosporales > Streptomycetaceae > Streptomyces > Streptomyces sp. NPDC046465. The sequence continues at coordinate 90,243 of NZ_JBEYZK010000001.1, read as the reverse complement.
GCCATGCGTGCCCGCGAAACCGCCCGACCTGCTGATGGGGAGAGGGCCGGCCGCGTACCGGCCCGTTCCGCCGGGGCCCCGGCGAGCGTGGGGACCATGTCCGCCGAGGAGGTCCGTGCGCTGCAGCGCACGGCGGGGAACGCCGCCGTCGTCGAGGCCGTGCAGCGCTCCGCCGTCCACGACGTGCTCCGCAGCGGCGGCCGCCCCCTCGACGCCGGTACCCGTACCGACATGGAGGCGCGCCTCGGCGCGGACTTCTCCGACGTCCGCATCCACGACAACAGCGCCGCGAAGGACTCCGCGGCCGAGGTCGGCGCCCGCGCCTACACCTCCGGCAGCCACGTCGTCATCGGCGACGGCGGGGCGGACCGGCACACACTCGCCCACGAGCTGACGCACGTCATCCAGCAGCGGCAGGGCCCCGTCGCCGGCACCGACAACGGCAGCGGCCTGCGGGTGTCGGACCCGTCCGACCGCTTCGAGCGCGAGGCCGAGGCCAACGCCCACCGGGTCCTGTCCGGACCAGCGCCCGAGGCCCACGCCGAAGCGGCGGTCCAGCGCGCCACCGCCTCCTCGCACGCGCCCGACGTGCAGCGCGCGACCGCCCTCCAGCGGGTCAACGACACCCAGCTCGGGCCCCGGGTCGACTGGGACCGCCTGCTGAACATCATCGTCGGCCAGGACCGCAGCCTCGGCGGGTTCCAGTTCGGCTCCGACTGCCGCAACAACGGCGGCAACAACCTCATCTCCCGGCCCGTCACGGTGACCGTGAGCGACGGCGGCACGACGGCCCAACTGGCCGTCCACCTCAACGTCATGCTCACCAGCGGCGGCGAGGTCAGGGACCGCAGTACGGGCGAATCCTCGGCGACGATCAAGGGCTCGCTCTTCCACCTGACGGCCCGCCCGGTGGCCGGCCAGAACCGGATCCACGAGGCCGGCGCCTCCAGCCTCACCGCGGAGGAGTCCATCCACGTGGGCCGCAACAACGCCAAGGGCTGGAACAACCGGTCCGGCAACACCGCGGAGCTCGCGCGCGGCGTCGGCGTCTCGGCGGAGGCGCTGATCGCCACGCTGGAGGCCAAGTACCCGCTGAGCGGCATACAGGGACTGATCGACGGCTTCAAGAAGGACGTCGGCCGCGCGGTGGTCCACGGCCTCGCCCCCGAGGTCGTCCACGTGAAGTGGGACGGCGACGAGTCGTTCAGCTAGGCCCGTCGGCCGGCGGCATGGTCTCCGCGTCCTCGACGGCCACCTCGCGCGCCAGCGCGTACGGCATCGCGCCGTACCAGAGGCGGGCCACCAGGAACCCGAAGGCCAGGCAGATCATGCCGCCGACCGCGTCGAGCCAGAAGTGGTTGGCCGTGGCGACGATCACGATGAGCGTCGCGGTGGGGTAGAGCAGGCCGAGGACCTTCACCCACGGCACCGACGCCAGGGCGAAGATGGTCAGGCCGCACCACAGGGACCAGCCGATGTGCATCGACGGCATCGCCGCGTACTGGTTCGACATGCTCTTGAGGTCGCCCGACGCCATCGAGCCCCACGTCTGGTGGAACACCACGGTGTCGATGAAGTGCGTGCCGTTCATCAGGCGCGGCGGCGCCAGCGGGTACAGGTAGTAGCCGACCAGGGCCACCGCCGTCGTCGCGAAGAGGACCAGGCGCGTCGCCGCGTACCGGCCGGGGTGTTTGCGGAAGAGCCACACCAGAACGCCGAGCGTCACCACGAAATGCAGCGTCGCGTAGTAGTAGTTCATGCCGACGATGAGCCATGTCACCGAGTCGACGGCATGGTTGACGCTCTGCTCGACCGCTATGCCCAGGTGGTGCTCGACGCGCCAGATCCAGTCGGCGTTGTCCAGCGCCTGCGACTTCTGTTCCGGCACGGCGTTGCGGATCAGTGAGTACGTCCAGTAGCTCACCGCGATCAGCAGGATCTCGAACCAGAGGCGGGGGCGGCGGGGCGTACGGAGGCGGCGGAGACGGCGTGCGAAACTCCGCCCATTGCGGGCGTCACGCTCGCCCGCGACGGGTGATGAAGCGGGGCTCTGTCGGCCCTCCAGTGTCGTCACGGTCTTCTCACCCATAGGGACAGAGTCTGCCAGATCCACATCCTTCGACCGATCATCCCCTGGTCGGGTTCGGGCCGCATTGTCTACGCCACAGGAACGAGGCCGCCATCCGCGTGTGGCCCTTGGGGCGCCTGGGGCGTCTGGGGCCCGAAGACCGCACCGGCCGTGGCTCAGGCCGCCCACCAGACCGTCGTATCCGCCGGGAGGACGGTCCTGCCCGCGCCCGGCCCGACGTCCGCGCTCGCGAGCAGCAGGGTGCCGGGGGTGGGCAGCGACAGGGGCGACGCAGTGAGGTTCACCGTGCAGACGAACGAGCCGCCCCGGCCGGTGCGGCGGAAGGCGAGCACGCCCTCGGGCGAGGGCAGCCACACGATGTCGCGGCCCGCGCCGAGGGCCGGGTGGGCGCGGCGCACGGCGAGCGCGCGCCGGTAGAACTCCAGCGTGGAATCCGGGTCGCCGGTCTGCGCCGCCACCGAGAGGCCCTGCCAGGAGTCCGGCTGCGGCAGCCAGCTCGGGCCGCCCTCGGCGGGCCCGAACCCGAACGGCGCCCGCCGCCCGGACCACGGCAGCGGCACCCGGCACCCGTCCCGCGTGCCGTCCTGCCCGGCGCCGCGGAAGAACGCCGGATCCTGCCGCACCTCGTCGGGCAGCTCGGTGACCTCGGGCAGGCCGAGCTCCTCGCCCTGGTAGAGATAGGCGGAGCCGGGCAGCGCCAGCATCAGCAGCGTGGCCGCCCGCGCCCGGCGCAGGCCGCGGGCCGCGTCGCCGTCGCCGTCGCCGTCGGCGAAGCGCGTGGCGTGTCGTACGACGTCGTGGTTGGAGAGCACCCAGGTGGCGGGCGCGTCCACGGCGTTCATCGCGGTGAGGGAGCGGTCGATGACGGCGCGCAGCGCGGCGGCGTCCCAGTCCGTCGTCAGGTACTCGAAGTTGAACGCCTGGTGCAGCTCGTCGTGGCGCAGGTACCGGGCGCTGCGCTCGACCGTCGGGGTCCACGCCTCGGCGACGGCGATGCGCTCCGCACCGCCGTACTCCGCCAGGATCCGGCGCCAGTCGCGGTAGATGGCGTGCACGCCGTCCTGGTCGAAGTAGGGCACCTCCTGCTTGCCGAGCAGCTTGACCTGCTCGCCGTGGCCGATGTCCGGCAGGCCCGAGGCCTTGACCAGGCCGTGTGCGACGTCGACGCGGAATCCGTCGACCCCGAGGTCGAGCCAGAAGCGCAGCACGGAGCGGAACTCCTCGTGCACGGCGGGGTGGTCCCAGTTGAAGTCCGGCTGCTCGGGCGCGAAGAGGTGGAGGTACCACTCGCCGTCCTCGACGCGGGTCCAGGCGGGGCCGCCGAAGACGGACTCCCAGTCGTTCGGCGGGAGTTCGCCGTCGGGGCCCTTGCCGGGGAGGAAATGAAAGCGGTCGCGGACCGGTGCGCCAGGGCCCTCCCGCAGCGCCTGGAGAAACCACTCGTGCCGGTCCGAGCAGTGGTTGGGCACGATGTCGAAGATGACGCGCAGACCGAGGGCGTGCGCCTCGCGGATGAGGGCGTCGGCGTCGGTGAGGGTGCCGAACATCGGGTCGACGGCGCGGTAGTCCGCCACGTCGTACCCCGCGTCGGCCTGCGGCGACGCGTAGAAGGGGGAGAGCCAGACGGCGTCCACGCCGAGGTCGCGCAGGTGCGGCAGGCGGGCGGCGATGCCGGGCAGGTCGCCCATGCCGTCGCCGTTCCCGTCGGCGAAGCTGCGCGGATAGACCTGGTAGATGACGGCGTCGCGCCACCACTGCGGTGCGGGAGCGGAGCCGGGGGCGGCGGGCGCGGCGGTCACGTTCTGCGTCATGAAGTCCCTTGGAGATGCGGGGAGTTACGTGGGCGAAGGGGCCGGAGGCGGCCGGGGACCGCGGTGGGGTCCGGCGCCGCGGGCGGCGCCGGTGGCGGACCGGACACGCTGGTGAACGCCGCGCGGAACGTGAAGGTCACGAAGCGGAACGTGAAGGTCACGAACGTGTCCGCCGCACCGGCGGTAGTGGTCCGGTGCCTTCGCGCGGGCGGGCCGCGGGAACACGGGCACCTGGCGCCCCGGGCGCCGCTCGGGCGCAGATCCTATCGTCAAGCACACGGCCCACGGCGAAAGTTCCGGGATCTTCACCGGTCCCGGTCGCAGCGGCCTCGTCGCCTCCCGCAGCGCCCGTCGGAGCGCTAATTTGGTCGGACAGGCCCAACGGGGGTCTGTCCCACCAGCCCCAAAGGGGCCCCGCGTGAGCGTCCACGGCAAGGCAGGCACCACGATCCTGGTGGTAGACGACGTCGCCGCCAGCCGGTACGCACTGGGCGCGGTCCTGCGCAGGGACGGCCACCGCGTCGTTCTCGCCGCCACCGCGAGCGAGGCCCTCATCGAGCTCGACGTGCGCGGGCGGGCCGGGCTACTGCCCGACGTGGCGCTCGTCGACGTCGGGCTGCCCGACATGAGCGGCTTCGAACTGTGCCGCCGCATGAAGGAGACGCCCCCTTTCGCCGCCCTGCCCGTCGTGCACTTCTCGGCGGCGTGGACCGCCCCCGCCGACCGCTGCCGCGGCCTCGACGCGGGCGGCGAGTCCTATCTGATGGTGCCCGCCGAACCGGAGGAGATCCAGGCCGTCGTGCGCGCGGCCGCCCGCGGCGCGCGCCACCGCTGCGACGCCGAGGCACAGGCCGGACACCTGACCCGGCTCGCGGAGACCATCGTCGACGTGCAGTCGGCCCGCTGCCCGCGCGAGCTCGCCGAGGCCGCCGCGGCCGGTACGGCCCGCCTCACCCACGGCCCGGCGGCCGCGTTCGTCCTCGGCGACGACGGCGAGCTCCACCGGGGCCTGTCGCGGCGCAGAGCCGCCGTCGCGCTGCCCGACGACGGCGCGCACACGGCGGTCGTCCACCTGATCGAGCGCGGCATGTCGGGCCGCGTCGGCGTGCGGGACACCGTCGTGCCCGCGCCCCTGTGGCCGCCCGGCTTCTTCCACGCCGAGCCGTCCGCGGGCCCCCGCCTCCCCGAGGACGCCCGGCTGACCCTGGCCCGCGCCCGCGAGGGCTGCGCGCCCGTCTGCCTCGCCACCCCCGCGTACGCCCGAAGGCTCCTCCCCGACACCGGGCGGCTCGTGGCGCGCCTCGCCCACGCCACCGCGGTCGCCGCCGAACGCCTGCTCATGTACGAGATGGAGCGGCACATCGCCCTGACCCTGCAGCGCAGCTTCCTGCCGGCACACGTGCCGCAGACGCCCGGCACCGAAGTCGTCGTCCGCTACGAACCCGCCTCCCGCGACACGGAGATCGGCGGCGACTTCTACGCCGCTCTCGGCACCTCCCAGGGCCTGCTCACCGGCATCGGCGACGTCGTCGGCCACTCCCTGGAGGCGGCCACCGTGATGGTCGAGATCCGGCACGCGCTGCGCGCCTACTGCGTCGAGGACCCCGACCCCGGCAGGCTCGCGAGCCGCCTCGACAGAATGCTCCAGCGCTACCACCCCGAGGTGACGGCCACCCTCTGCCTTGCCCTCACCGACCCGGCCGACGGACGCACCCGCGTCGCCAACGCCGGGCACATCCCGCCCCTCGTCGTCGGCGACGACGGCACCGCCGCCTACCTCCGCGCGAGCGGCCCGCTGCTCGGCCTCGGCCTGGACAGGCCCGAGCCCACCGAGACGGTCCTGCGCCCCACCGACCGGCTCCTCATGGTCACCGACGGGCTCATCGAGACCCGAGGCACGGACCTCGCGGTCTCCATGGAGCACCTGCGCACGGTCGCGGCCGACGCGCCGCCCGGCGTCACGCCCCTCTGCGACACGCTGCTCACCTGCCTCGGCCACGACCGCGAGGACGACATCGCGCTGCTCGCGATGCGGCTGCGCGCGGAGGCGCTCTAGCCGAGCGGCCTCTCCAGGAGCAGCACCGCGTACAGGCTTCCGTCCGCGGCGCGTTTGTCCGGCAGCTTTCCGACGACCGTGTAGCCCGCCTTCTCGTAGTACGTGCGCAGCCGCGGGTTGGTCTCCACGCAGTCCAGCCGGGACAGGGAGCGGCCCGCCGCGGCGATCCGCCGCTCGGCGTCCGCGAGGAGTCCGCGGCCCGTTCCCGCGGGGGCGCCGCGGCGCGTCATCAGCCGGTGCACGTAACCGGCCACCGGGGGCTGCACGCCCCACGCCTGCTCGTCGGACCACCACAGTTCGTACGCGCCGAGGGCGTTCCCCGGCCCGTCGTGGGCGAGCCACACCTCTGCCGAGGCGGACCGGAGCAGCCGGCGGAAGTGCCGCTCGTCCCTGCCGCCCGGCGTCCACTGGGTGATGCCCTGCGCCAGCATCCAGCGGGCCGCGCCGTCGTAGAGGGAGACGAGCGTGCCGAGGTCGTCGTCCGTCGCCGGGCGGACGGTGAGCGGTGCGGTGGTCATGGGGCGAGCGTCACCAGCCGCTCGATCAGCTCGGCGAACGGGCCGTCGGCCGGTTCCGAGGCGAGGATGCCGCGCAGCAGCGTCGCCATCTCCGGGTCGTACGCGGCGCTCACCGCGGTCAGCGCGGCGAAGTCGTGCACCAGCTGCAACTCCAGCTCCGCGCGCGGGATGCGGCGGCCGTCGAGCCAGATCAGCGCCGTCGCCTCGGCGAGCGATATCCAGGAGCGCACCACGAGTTCGAGCCGGGCGGGCGCGTCCGTGATGCCCAGATGGTTAAGGATCTGGTCGTACGCCGCCTGCCGCACCGAGTCGATCAGTGCGTTCGTCGTCGACGCGGCCTCGTGCGCGTAGGCACCGCCTGCCGAGACCGCGGGGCCGCCCCGCATCAGCGCGGAGAAGCCGGGCCCGTGCTCGTCGACGAAGTCGAGGAAGCGCCGCATCACCCGCAGCAGCCGCGCGCCGAGCGGCCCTTCGCGCGGCTCCACGAACCGGCCGGCCAGATCCTCCGCCGCCCGGCGCAACGCCGCCTCGTACAGGCTGAGTTTGCCGGGGAAGTAGTGGTAGACCAGCGGGCGGGAGATGCCCGCGGCCGCTGCTATCTCGTCGATGGAGACGTCGTCCGGCGAGCGGTGGCTGAACAGTTCGAGCGCGACCCCGATCAACTGCTCCCGCCGCTCCTCCACACCCATCCTGCGGCGCACCCCGGTTGTCATGCGAACACCTTACCGAGCAGAACCGGCCCTACGGAGGGCCGGTCCGTGTGTCGAGCACGAGTCACATGTCGAGCACGAGCCGCTCGCCCCGCGCCCGCGAGACGCAGATGAGCATCGATGTGGCCCGCTCGCCGTCGTTAAGGAGCTCGTCGCGGTGGTCGATCTCCCCTTCCACGACCCGCTGTTGGCACGTCCCGCAGAAACCCTGCTCGCAGCTGTACGCGGTATGGGGCAGCTCGGCGCGGACGGCGGCGAGCACCGTGGTGTCCGCGGCGACCGCCACCGTGCGCCCGCTGCGCCGCAGTTCGACCTCGAAGGGTGCGTTGCCGTCGAGGGAGGTGCGGGGCGAGAAGCGCTCCAGGTGCAGCGTGCACCCCTCGGGCAGGACGGCGTCGACGGCGTCCATCAGGGCCTCGGGGCCGCACACGTGGACGGCGGTGCCCCGCGGGGTGCCGTCGAGGAAGGCGGCCAGGTCCGGCAGTCCGGCCTCGTCCTCGGCCACGACGGTGACCCGCTGCCGCCCCGCGCCGCCGAGCTTCTCGACCTCTTCCAGGAACGGCATCGAGCCGCGCGAACGCCCCCCGTACAGCAGCCGCCAGTCCGCCCCGGCCGCCTCGACGGCCCGCAGCATCGGCAGGACCGGCGTGATCCCGATGCCGCCCGCCACGAAGACGTAGGACGGGGCGCCGGCGAGCGGGAAGCGGTTGCGTGGCCCGCGCACCTCGACCTCGGCGCCCTCCCGGAGCCGCTCGTGCACCTCCCGCGAGCCGCCTCTGCCGCCCTGCTCGGCGCTGATCAGGCGGGTCGCGACGGTGTACGAGGAGGTGTCCTCGGGGTCGCCGCAGAGCGAGTACTGCCGTACGAGCCCCGAGGGCAGCACGACGTCGAGGTGGGCGCCCGGCTCCCACGCGGGCAAGTCCCGCCCTTCCAGGCGCAGTTGGACGACGCCGTCGGCGACGCTCTCGTGCCGGGCGACGGTGAGCCTGAGCGCCCGGGAGCGCGGCTGCCCGGAGACCGGCTCCTCCAGGGCGGGCAGCGGCCACAGCGGGGAGGCCCCGATGCGGCGGCGCAGGGCCCGCCGGGTGAGCAGGGCGGCGCCCGCGACGAGGGCGACGGTGCGGATGCGGGGCATGTCAGGCGGCCCCCTTCTCGGCGGCGAGCGCGGCGACGGCCGCGGGCGATGAGGCGAGGTAGGCGACGGCCTGTTCCGTGCTGCCTTCCTGCGAGGGGTGGTAGTTCCGGCTGAGGTAGCGGGGGATGGAGCGGATCATGTCGCCCGCGGTGGGCAGCGTGCCCGCCTTGCCGCTGCGGTGGAAGTCCTTGAAGGACGCCTTGCCGTCGACGAGCGTCGGGTCGTTCTCCATGAAGAACCGCGTGCCGCGCTGCCAGAGGAAGACCAAGGCGCTGAACGCGGTCGCCCAGGTCCTGGCCCGGCGCCGGTAGCCGCCGTCGACGTGCATGAACAGCTCGAAGGCGACGGAGCGGTGCTCGACCTCCTCCGCGCCGTGCCAGCGAAGCAGGTCCAGCATCGTCGGGTCGGCGCCCCTGCGGTCCAGCTCCCCGGCGTTGAGCACCCAGTCCCCGAGAAAGGCCGTGTAGTGCTCGATGGCCGCGATGATCGCGACGCGCTCCATCAGCCACCACTGGCGCGGCTTGCCCGGCGGCAGCGTCCGGTCGCCGAGCAGCTTCTCGAAGAGCCAGTCGACCTGCGCGGTGTACGGCGTCGGGTCGAGCCCCTGTTCCTTGAGGTGCGGCAGGACCTCGTCGTGGGCCTGCGAGTGCATGGCCTCCTGGCCGATGAACCCGATGACGTCCTCGCGCAGTCTCTCGTCGCGGATGAGCGGCAGGACCTGCTTGTAGACGTGCACGAACCAGCGCTCACCGGCGGGCAGCAGCAGGTGCAGCACGTTGATGGTGTGCGTGGTGAACGGGTCGTCCGGGAGCCAGTGGAGCGGGGTGTTCTCCCAGGAGAAGGAGACGTTGCGTGCCTTGAGCGGTATGTGCTCGGACGCGACGGGCTCGGGCACCCGGCTCTGCGTATTAGACATGGCGTCAATGTACTGAGCGGTAGTTCGGCGGTACAGGGGTCTGCGGGAGGAACTTCGGTGGCTACCGCGGCGGACTCAGCTTCCTGCCGTCCGGCAACGTGCCGGTCAGGCTGAGCTCGGCGTCCCGCTCCGTCCGCGTCGCGAGGACATGGCCGGGCACCCGCACACCGCCCGTCGCGGTGATCGACGCCACGTCCTTGCTGCCGGCCGCGAGCAGGTACCAGCTGCCGCCGCGCGACTTCCAGCGGACCCCCGCGAGGACCTGGGGGTCGCGGCTGCCGCATGCCGGGGTGTCCTCGGCCTTGGCGGCGACGGCGCCCGCGGGCCCGTCGGCCGTCTGGAACTGGGCGAGGGTCCGGCTGCCGCCGCCCCGCCAGGTCTCCGCGCGGGTGCAGACCCACTGCGCCGCGCCGTTGCCCTCGGGCAGCGTCTGGCGCGCGTACGCCCAGGAGTTCACGGCCCGGACGCCGTTGGAGCGTACCGTCGCGAGCGAGCACGCGGACTTCGACCACTCCGCGGGCGTGGCCTCCCGCGGGTCCTCGGGGCGGCCCGCCGTCAGATGGGCCGGGACGAGCTCGCCGAGGTCGCTCGACATGTACACGGAGCCGGATTCGTCACGCAGCCGCAGCGCGTTCCACGACGTGCACTGCCCGCTCTGCGCGGGCCCGGCGAACGGGTCGGTGACACCGTCCTTGGAGCGGTGCAGGGCGGCGGGCCTCGCGGCGGGCTTCAGCAGGTCCTGCACCGAGGCGGCCGTGACCCACGGGGCGGTCAGATAGCGGATGTTCCCGTCGGCGCGGTCCACGACGACGGCGTTCGCCTCGGTGCCGCCCGCGCCGTCCACCCGCGCGAAGTCGAGCGCCGCGCCGCTCGTGCCCTCCCGCGGCTCGGCGTACCGCACGATGCGCAGGCCGTCGTGGAGCAGCACCACGCGCGCGGAGTCGACGTCACCGGCGAAGAGCAGCTGGGCGGGTCCGGGCGGCGCCCCCGACGCGGTGCCCGGGGTCGCGGAGACCTGCACGGACTCGCCGGGCCGCGCCCAGACGGCGAGGGCGCGGCGGAGCAGCGCCCGGTCGCCGACGAGGTTGCCGCGGGCGGGCCACACGGAGAAGTCGGTGCGCGCGGACCGCTTCCAGGCCGCGGCGGTGGCCACCGTCAGCCGCCCGGGGTCGAGGGCGGCCTGGCCCGCCGGGTTCCGCGCGTACGGGGGAGCGGCGGCGCCGTCGGGCCCCCAGCCCTCGCCCGGCAGGCCAAGGAGCGCCCCGCACACCAGCGCGGCGACGGCCGCGACGCCCGCGGCCTTCATGTGCTGCCTGCGCCGCATCAGGTCGGTCGGCCTGGCCTGCAGCGAGCAGGGGTCGAACTCGGGCGACGCGAGCAGGTCGTACCGCTCCTCGACGTCGTCGGCCTCGTCCAGGGCGTCCTCGGGGTCGTCGCACCCGGCGGCGGAGAGCACGGCGGCCACGGCCGCGTCGTCGAGCCCGTCGAGCCCGCGCAGTACGTAGGCGGCGCGCGCGGCGCCGGACAGGGCGGACAGCCGCTGGTCGAGGGCGAGTTCATCGGCGCCGCCCGAGCGCGGGAACAGCCTGAGCCCCCGCACCTGGGGGAACAGTGGTGGCAGCTGGGCCCGCTTGGGCCAGGAGGTCCACCGCAGCGGCAGCCCGGCGTCCAGGGCGCTGCGCAGCACCTGGAGCCGGATGTACGCGTACCCGGGGTCGCCGTGCGGGCCGGAGCCCCGCTGCGCGGGGACGGCGGCCGCGTCGGCGCTCTTGCGGCTGCGTGGCAGGGCGCGCTGGGTGAGGGCGTGGGCGGTCAGGACCCGGCGGTTGCGGCCGAGGCTCGGCGGCAGCACCAGGTAGGCCAGCCGGACGAGCCGCGGGTAGTGCTCGACGAGGGCGGCCTCGGCCTGCTCCACGTCGACGACGGCCGCGGGGCCGCTGGGGTTCGGGGGCTTCGGGTGAGACTGCACATTCGACGACACGTTCAGCAAAACGAGCGAATCGTCGGATGGTCACCTGTGGTCACCTCAGGCCGGGGCGTCCTCCACGAGCGCGCGGGCGTAGTTGGCCATCGACCGCTGGTAGCGCGGCAGATGGGGCGCGAGGGCGCCGAGCACCAGGGCGAGGCCCTCGCGCTCGCGCTCGAGGCTCGCCAGGCACAGGGCCAGGCAGGCCCGCACGGCGTCGTCCAGCTCATCGCTCGGAGCGACCAGTTCAGGGGTGAGCAGGGCGACGCCCTCCTCGGCCCGCCCGACGTTCCGCAGGGAGCTGGCCAGCTGGACCGCGGTCCGCCGCCTGCGGTACTGCGGAAGGCCGCGCTCCAGCGCTTCCTGGTAAAGGGGCACGGCGCGGTCGGAGTGGCCGGTGGAGTCGAAGGCGCAGGCCCGCTCGAAGAGGCCGACGGGGTCCCCTTCGGGGAGTTCGGCGGCGAGTGCGTCGATGGCGGCGCGGAACTCCCCGGCGTTCTCCTCGCCGTAGTCGTCCTGTGTGTCCCACGTCGCCGCGAGCCGCTTCTCCCAGTCGTCATCCATTCCCTCACCCTCGCACCGCGGACCCCCTCACGTCACTCCTTTTCCCGCACCGCCTCGGCCCCGGGGCGCTACGCGTCGGCCTTCCAGCCGCTGAACTCCACCGTCCCGCGCCCGCCGTCGCCCCCGTTCGTCGCGCTCATGAACATCCCCACGTCCTGCGCCGCCACCGCACCGGCCACGGCCGCCGTCGCCACGGTCCGCCAGGAGGCGCCGTCGTCCGTGGAGCAGGCCCCCGTGAAGGAGTTCCCCTCGCGCGAAAGCCGCAGCAGCACCGGCGCCTTGATCCCGGTGAGCCGCTTGTACGTGTCCAGCGTGCCGTCGCCGTTCGTGTCGTACGACAGGACGACGCCGTTGGCCGGTGTGACGGCGAGATTCACGATCCCGTGCGAGCCGGGCGTGCCGAGCGCCGCGCGGCTGATGATGCCCGCACGCGCCCACGGCCCCGACACCGTCTGGGAGTCGACCCGTACCGTCACCGACACCCCGTCCCGCAGCGCCCCCTCCCGGTACAGCGCGCCGAACTCCGTCGTGCCCTTCCACAGATCCGCGCCGCCGCCGTCGATCGCGTACCGCTTCTCCAGCTCCCCGAAGACGGCACCGTTGTTCGTGTACGTCCGCCACACGCCGCTCACGGGCCCGGCCTCGTACAGGGTGCCCTCGTGGACGGACCGCACCCGGCGCTCGCCCGCGGGGCCGTACTCGACGGTGATCTCGTACGGCAGCGGGCGCAGCGGCCGGTCCAGGGGCGTGTCCGGCGCGTCGGCCCGCCAGGCGGCCTTCGCCGTGCCCGCGGGCGGGACCCTCGGCAGCGACACGGGCCCTGTCGGCTCGGCGTCGATGCCGGTCAACGCGAAGTCGACGCGGCCCGTGGCGCGCAGCCCGTTGACGTTGCGGAAGACGGCCTCCAGGCGGGCGTGGCCGCCCGGCGGCAGAGCGGGCGGCTCCGCGGTGACCTTGAGGTCGCCCTGGTACGGCGCACGGGCCAGGACGTCCCGGACGCGGGACGCGGTGCGGTACGCGGAGCCGACGGGCCGCAGCGGGTAGTCCTTGCGCTCCCGGGTCCACGGCTGCTCGAACGCGAACCAGTCGACCGGCTTCGGCGCGCGGCCCGCGGCGAGAGCGTCGGCGAGCTCGTCCAGCCACGTCTGCCAGCGGGGCACGTAGAAGTCGTTCATGAGGCCGTGCCATTCGCGGTTGGCGTAGTCGCGCAGCCGCCCCGGGTCGGCCGTGGCGCGCTCGCCCCACACGGTGATCAGGACCTTGGCGGTCCGCTCGAACTCGGCGGCCTCGGCCTCGCTCGTGCCCATCCGCCGGGCGGCCTCGACCCACGGCCCGAGGAGGAACGCCGGGTCGGTGCCCGTCACGTCGTCCGAGAGCCGCATGAGCCGCAGCCACAGCGTCGACAGGGCGGCGAAGGTCTCCCGGTCCTTGCGTGCGTAGGCCGCCCGCAGCTGCGGCAGGAGCTGGCGGCTGCGGTGCGCGAGGGCCTGCCGGGCGACGTCGACCAGGTCGTACCGGTAGGCGGCACTGGCCCGCAGCGCGGTGCCCACGCCGAGCAGCCCGGTGAGCGCGGCGTCGAAGCGGCCCGGGTCGTAGGTGAGGGCGCGCGGCGCGAAGTCGGCGGCGCGGGCGGCCGCCAGGTCGGGCCGGGCGGCGAACAGCGAGTCGTGCGGGTCGCTGCGCTCGACGGCGGTGTGCTGGTAGGCGGTGTCGTTCAGGGCCTGCCAGGCGGCCCGCGCGTCGCGGTCGCGTCCGCCGTACCGGAAGTCGGCGTACGAGGAGAACCACGAGGACCGGTCCACGCGGTCCTCCGTCCAGGCCAGCTCCGAGAAGAGCTCGAAGGCGGCGGGGTCCCGGTCGGTGGCCTCCGGCAGGAAGGCGGTGCCGGTCAGCGCGCTGTTCGCCTTGTCGCGCCAGGCGAAGAACTTCTCGTTCCAGATGTGGGTGCGCGCCCCGATCGTCGTGCGCCCGCCGAAGTTGGGGATGGTGCCGAACGCGTACGGGGTGCCGCCCCAGTCCTTCTCCCGGTCCGTCACGCCCTTGAACCGGTCCGAGACGCCGTCGACGATCAGCATCCGCTTCTTGTCGACGGCGTCGAGGAGCTCGGGCAGCGGATTGGCTTCCCAGCCGAGAATCACCCAGGTGGCCCCGGGTCTGGCCTTCCGCAGGGCGGCTTCGACGCCGCGGGCGGCCGCGGGCACGGGCACGTCGCCCGCGGTTCCGCCCTCGTGCAGGAGGTCCATCTTGAAGTGGTCGGCGGGGCCGAAGAGGTCTTCCTGGTGCCGGTAGAAGGAGGCGGCGACCTTCGCGAACGCGGTGGTGCGCGGGTCCAGCCAGTCGGGGCGCGGAAAGCCGTGCCAGACGCCCTGCGGCACGACCCGGGCGTCGTCGCCGTTGCGCTCGACGAAGCCGTCGGGCACGTGCCCGTAGTAGCCGGGGAAGACCGGTGCGATGCCGAGTCCGCGCAGCCGGTCCACGATGCGGCGGCCCAACTGGACGCGGTCGTCGATGAGTTGCCGCGCCAGCGGGCCGCCGTACCCGGAGAGGTTCTGCAGCAGCCACCAGGGCTGGTGCGAGGGGGCGGGCAGCCAGGCCCTGGCCTCCGCGTCGGAGTAGCCGAACTCCTGAAGTACCCGGTGGTACACGGCTTCCGCGCCCGCGATCACCATGACTTCGTTGCAGCCGTGCAGCGCGAGTACGTCGATCATCCGCTCCCAGTAGGCCCAGTCGGCATACGGCGCGGTGTACCCGTCATTGGTGTCGTTGAGGGCGAACCGGTGGGGGAGCGAGGTGGACCGCTCCAGCGGTCGGGCCGGTGCGGGGAGCCTGCGCGGCAGGTCCAACTGGCTGCCGTTCCAGGTGATGTGCGCGCCGCACACGTACTTCAGGTACCAGTGCACTCCGGTGAGCAGCACGGCGGGCGTCGTGCCGGTCACCTGGATCCGCCCGGTGGTGCCGGTGACCCGGAAGCGGTCCTCGCCGTCCCGCACCGGGACGAGTCTGAGACGGATCTGCTCCGCGTGATGCGGCAGAAGTCTGTTGAGCGCCGAGCGCGCGGAATCCGTATCGAAGGCGGGGCCCCCGGTGGTTTCCGTGGGGCGAGTGGGGCCGTCGGCGGCGTGAGCGGGCAGCGGCACCGCGCTCGCGGCGGCGCCGAGGCCGAGCGCGCCGGCGGTGCCGAGCACGGAACGTCGGGACAGTTCGGACATGTGTACCCCCTGGGGTGAAGGCTGCGGCGCACGGTATCCGTGCCGCACCCCGTGCTCAACGGTGAAGAGGGAGATGGCGTGTTCAAGTCGCCGGGTGAGGCTGGTGTGACGATGAGGGCAGCACGGAGCGCGTTTTCGGGCATGGCTGTGGGTGGGGTGCTGATGCTGACGTTGATGGGGTGCGGCTCGGGGCATGACGGCCCGCCGGACACGGCGAGCGGCAGCCTGGAGCAGCTGGCGGCGGAGGCGGGGTGCAGGCCCGACGTCCAGACGGACGCGGCCGAACTGCGCCAGGCCACCTGTGAGAACGGTGCCCGGCGCTACCTCCTCGTAACCTTTACAAACAGCCGTGGCCAGGCCGAATGGCTCGACGAGGCGAACGACTACGGGGGTACGTACCTCGTCGGCGGGAGCTGGGTGGCGGTCGGCGGCGCCGAGGACATCGCGGCGCTGCGCGGCAGGCTCGGCGGGACCGTGGTGGACGCCGCGGGCAAGCACGGCGGGGGCCACCACGGTCACCGCATGGGCTGAGAGCCCGTCTTCGAACAGCCGCGGGGCCGGGCGCGGGGTCAGGTGCAGCGCTGTCCG
Organism: Streptomyces sp. NPDC046465; assembly: GCF_040646035.1. Lineage (NCBI taxonomy): Bacteria > Bacillati > Actinomycetota > Actinomycetes > Kitasatosporales > Streptomycetaceae > Streptomyces > Streptomyces sp. NPDC046465. The sequence goes on along the minus strand of NZ_JBEYZK010000001.1, from coordinate 74,681 downwards.
GCGTTGACGCACTTCGCGACGCGCCGCATCAGGCGCTCGTCGAAGACGTTGATGAAGTCGCCGTGGTCGGTGACCGGTTTGTGCAGCTGTTCGGGGAACGAGTCGACGGCGAAGCCGGGGCCCGGCGGCACGTCGTACACGATGCGCTGCACGAGCTGCGGGACGGCGCGGAAGCCCTGCGGGCAGGCGCCGGTGCGCGGGTCCGCGAAGGCGACATGGGTGCGGTGGTTGGCGCTGTCGGTGTTCCGGCCGTCCCAGCAGCTCTGGAACCTGAACGTCCGGACGACCTTGCTGCCCTCGGGGCAGATCGGGTACTTGTCCTTCAGCTGTCGGTTCTCGAATCCGGTGCAGCTCCAGGAGGCGTTGGCGTTGGCGTCGCCGTTGGTGAGGGCCTTGGCGTCACCGGTGATGATCCGCAGGAAGCGCGGCATCGCGGAGACCTTGCTCACCGGGTTCCCGGCGAACTTCAGCGTGACCGACGCGGGGGTCTGGATCTCCCCGACGTTCTGGTCCTTGCCGCCGCCGTCGGCCTGGGCGTCGTTCTCGTCCTTGCCGTTCTGCAGCCGCAGGACGGGCCAGTAGTACGTCGACTTGTCGCCCTGGTTGCGGCAGGTGGTCCGGCCGTTCGCGAGGTCGTCGTCGGAGGCGAAGGCGTCCGTCGCCTGGTTTCCCACATAGTCGTGCATGTGGTGCGCGCCGTTGCGCACGCCGGGCGCGGCGATCACGTTGTCCGGGTTGAACTTGCCGTTCTCGTTGCGGCCGCAGCTCGTGGTGAAGGTGCCGCGGGAGGCGTTGCGGCCGTCGCGGGGGCGGTCGGCGTCGGGCCGGACGGACTGGATGCGCACGAAGTCACCGGCCGCGGGCCCGTTGCCGTTGTTGCTGCCGCCGCCCTGGCCCTGCTGCTCCTGGCCCTGCTCCTGCCCTTGCTGCTGCTGCTGGTCGTCGGCGCGCAGGGTGCACGGCGCCATGCCGGCGATGTTCTCGGGGGTCTCGGGCCGGTCACCGGCCTGGTCGAGGGCGTCGTCGATCCGGCCGATGGTTTCCCGCCGCTGCTCCTCCAGCGGGGGCAGCACGGATTCCTTGTCCTGTACCTGGCCGAAGCGGGTGTAGGCCCGGGTGATCTGGGTGTCCAGCTCGGCGAGCCCGCGGTCCACCTCACCGCGTGCCGCGTCGGGCACCTCGGAGAGCTGGTTCCCCACGTCCGGACAGCTGATGGTGGACACCTGCTGCGCGGCGTTCTGCGGAGGCGGCGGCCGGTCCGAGCCTTCCTCGGCGTTCGCGTAGACGTTCACGGCGACGAGACCGCCGCCGCCCAGCAGCAACGCCGCGGAGGCGGCGACCATGCGCCGCGCGAGCTTCGATCGTTTTCGTGAAGTGCGTCCCATGGGGCTACATACGCATCAGTGGCCCGGCGTGTTCAGCGTTCAGCGCCCCTGGTCCAAATAGGCGAGGACCGCGAGGACCCGCCGGTTGTCGTCGTCGGAGACCGCCAGGTCCAGCTTTCCGAAGATGTTGGACGTGTGCTTGGCGATGGCCCGTTCGGTGACGACGAGCTGCGCCGCGATGGCCGCGTTCGACCTGCCCTGCGCCATGAGTTCGAGGACCTCGCGCTCGCGCGGGGTGAGCGCGCCGAGCGGCTCCTCGGCGGAGTGCCGCGACAGGAGCTGCTGGATCACCTGCGGGTCCATCGCGGTGCCGCCGCCCGCGACCCTGCGCACGGCGTCGATGAACTGCGCGGCGTCGAACACCCGGTCCTTGAGGAGATAGCCGACGCCGCCGTTGCCGTCGGCCAGGAGCTCGCGCGCGTACAACTGCTCCACGTGCTGGGAGAGGACGAGGACGGGCAGTCCCGGCCGGGCCCGGCGGGCGGCAAGGGCGCACTGCAGGCCCTCGTCCGTGTGGGACGGCGGAAGCCGGACGTCGACGACGGCGACGTCCGGCTGCAACTCATCGAGGGCCTTGCTCAGTTCGGGCCCGCTCTCCACGGCAGCCGCGATCTCGAAGTCGAACGCCTCCAGCATCCGCACCAGGCCGTCGCGCAGCAGGAAGAGGTCTTCGGCTAGGACAACTCGCAAGGGATCTCCATGGTCACCATGGTCGGGCCGCCCGCGGGGCTGCTGACGGCCAGTACGCCGTCGAATGTACCGAGTCGGCGTTCGACCCCGGTCAGCCCGGACCCCGCACCCACGGCCGCCCCGCCCTTGCCGTTGTCGGTGACGGCGATGCGCAGCATGCCGTCGGCGTGGTGCATGTCCACCCAGATGCGGTCGGCGCCCGCGTGCTTGATCGCGTTGGTGAGGGTCTCGCTGACCGCGAAGTACGCGGCCGACTCGACCGGCGCCCCGACGCGCGAAGCCAGCTCCACGTCGACCTCCGTGGCGATCGGGAGCCGCAGCGCGAGGGCCTTCACCGCGTCCCCGAGGCCCCGCTCGGCGAGGACCGGCGGGTGGATGCCGCGGACCAGGTCGCGCAGCTCGGTCAGCGCCTCGCCGGAGTTCTGCCGGGCCTTGGCGAGCAGCTCCTTGGCCTTGGCGGGGTCCGCGTCGATCAGGGCCTCCACGGTGCCGAGGTCCATGCCCATGGCGACCAGGCGGGCCTGCGCGCCGTCGTGCAGGTCGCGCTCGATGCGGCGCAGCTCGGCGGCGGAGTTGTCCACGGCGTCGTGCCGGGTCTCGGTCAACCGGTCGACGCGCAGCGCCAGTTCGCGCTCGCGCATGCTCGTGGTGGGCGCCAGGAGCGTACGGGCGAGCAGGAAGTGGCCGCGGATCAGGGCCGGGTTGACGAACACGCCGAGCACCAGGAGCGCGGTGCCGAGGGCGGCGGCCTGGTTGGCCGTGGACTGCGAGGTGACGTGGATGAAGCCGTACCACTCGCCGCCGCCCGCGTCGTAGATCGGCTTCCAGACGCCGAGGGCGAGCACCCAGCCGTACAGCCAGTAGAGCAGCAGCGCGGGAGCGAAGATCGCGGTGAGGAGCCCGCCGGTCATGTCGACGAGCAGCCACTGCACATCGCGCCAGGTGGCCGGGTCCTTGAGCATGAAGATGCAGCGCTCCACCTGACCGGTGACACCGCTGCGCGGGTCGGCGGGGAGCGCCCGGTAGGGGACCGGGATCCGGACGTCCGACCAGCGCAGGGCCTGATGGCGCCGCAAGGTCGCCCAGCCGCGGACCGCCGTCAGGGCCACGGGCGTGGTGAACAGGCCGATGCCGAGCGGGATGAAGGCGAGCGAGAGGACGGTGAGGACGAAGAGGGTGACCGAGACCGAGACCGAGACGGTCGCCAGATAGTGCCCCCGCCCTGCGGCGATCACCGCGTTCCGTAGCCTCGTCATGGCCGTGAGCCCCTCTCGTCAGGTCGTCCGGCCGCTCCCCGCGTCCGGCACCCGACCATTCTCGCTGGTCGCACCGGTGCGGAGCACTGGGTCCCGCACCCGAGCGGGGGTGTACCTGACGACACCCCCCGGCCTCGCCCTGTGCCTCGGAGAGAGGGGGCCTCGGCGGCTGGGGCGGGCGGCCCCCGATTTCTAGCGTGGAGCACGTCTTATCCGACGCATACACGCAGACTTGATGGGGGCGGATCGCCATGAGGCGGAACCTCGCGGCACGACTCGGGGTGTGGAGCGCACACCACCGGAAGACGGCCATCTTCGGCTGGCTGGTTTTCGTGGTTCTCGCCACGGTCATCGGCGGGGCCTCCGGCATGGTCACCGCTTCCGAAGACGAGATGGGGGTCGGCGACTCGGCCCGCGCGACGAAGATCCTCGACGACGCGGACATCGACGAACCCGCGGGCGAGCTGGTCATGGTCACCGCCCGGACCCCCGACGGGTGGCGGGACGCGGCGGCCGACCTGTCCAAGGCGCTGACGGCGACCGGTGACGTACGGGGGCTGAAGGCGCCGCTGCCCTCCGAGGACGGCAGGGACGCGCTGCTGCGCTTCGAGATCAAGGGCGAGTCCAAGGACGCGGCTGACCGTGTCGAGCCGGTCCTCGACGCGGTGGCGAAGGCGTCGCGGGACGGGGCGGAACACGGCGTATCCGTCCACCAGTTCGGCGACGCGAGCTCCGAGAAGCACCTCACCGACCTGCTCTCCGACGACTTCAAGAAGGCCGAGTTCACGGCGGTGCCGCTGGCGCTCGGCATCCTCCTGGTCGCCTTCGGCGCCGTGGTCGCGGCGCTGCTCCCGGTGGGCCTCGCCCTCACCGCGTGCGTGGCGGCCTTCGGGCTGCTCTCGCTGGCCAGCCATCAGCTGCACCTCTTCGAGACGACGTACTCGGTGATGTTCCTGATGGGCCTCGCGGTCGGCGTCGACTACTGCCTGTTCTACCTGCGCCGGGAGCGCGACGAGCGGGCGGCGGGCCGGGACGCCGACACGGCCCTGCGGATCGCCGCGGCCACCAGCGGACGCGCCGTCCTGGTCTCGGGGCTCACGGTGATGGTCGCGATGGCGGGCATGTTCCTGTCCGGACTGCTCCTCTTCAAGGGCTTCGCCGTCGCCACGATCCTGGTGGTCTGTGTGGCGATGCTCGGCTCGGTCACCGTGCTGCCCGCGCTGCTCGCCGGGCTCGGCGACCGGATCGACGCGGGCCGTATCCCGTTCCTCAACCGCCGAGCCAAGAAGGGGGTGCACGCCAGTGGCGGTTTCGCGGGCACCGTACTGAAGCCCGTCCTCGCCCGCCCAAAGTTCTTCGCCATCGGCGCCGCGGTGCTCCTGCTCGCCCTCGCCGCTCCCGCGCTCGGCATGAAGACCGAACAGCTCGGCCTGGAGAAGCAGTTCGGCTCGGACGCCCCGCTCTCCGTCTCGTACAAGAAGATCACCGAGAAGTTCCCCGGCGGTCCTGCCCCCGCCCGGGTGGTCGTCAAGGCCGACGACATCGACGCCGGGCCGGTGCGGGACGCCCTCGGCTCGCTGACGCGGAAGGCGGGCGACGGCGCCGAACTCACCGTCCACAAGACGGCGGGCGTCGCGGAGATCGCCGTACCGCTGCCGGGCGACGGCACGGGCGCGGAGGCGAAGGAGGCCCTGCACGAACTGCGGGAGGACACCGTGCCCGCGGCCTTCGACGGGGTGGACGCCGAGGCGTACGTGGGCGGCGACCTGGCGTCCTCGGAGGACTTCAGCGACCAGCTCGGCAAGGGCATCGTGCCGGTCTTCGTCTTCATCACCGCGGTGACGTTCCTCCTGATGCTCCTCAGCTTCCGCTCGGTGGTGATCGCGGTGACGTCGATCGCGCTGAACCTGCTGTCGGTGGGCGCCGCCTACGGCGTCATGACCGCCGTCTTCCAGCACGGCTGGGGCGCGGAGCTGATCGGCTCGGAGAAGGTCGGCGCGATCGAGAACTGGATGCCGCTGTTCGTCCTCGTCGTCCTCTTCGGCCTCTCCATGGACTACCACGTGTTCGTGGTCTCGCGGATCCGCGAGTTCCGCGACCGGGGCATGGACAACCGCTCGGCGATCCGCGAGGGCATCACGCGCACGGCGGGCGCGGTCACCGGGGCGGCCGTGATCATGGTGGCGGTGTTCGGGGTCTTCGGCACGCTGTCCATGCAGGACATGCAGCAGATGGGCGTGGGCCTGGGCGTGGCGGTCCTCCTGGACGCGACGGTGGTCCGCATGATCCTGCTGCCCTCCCTGATGAGCCTCCTCGGCGAGCGCAACTGGCACACGCCGCGCTACCTGCGGTGGCTCCCGGAGATCTCCCACGAGGAGGAGGCCCCGGCCGCCCCGCAGCAGCCCGGGTGGCCCAACGCCCCGGTGCCGAGCACTCGTTGACGGAGGCGGGCCAGGCATGACACGGCCCCGGCGCGGAACCTCCGCACCGGGGCCGTGTCATGCCGTTCACCTTGCCGGGCGTCCTGCCAGCCTCTCGCTAGAGGCCCAGCGCCTTCGCCTCCTTGTCCGGGGCGAGCCCGACCACCGGGCGGTCGGGGCGCTGCGGCGCCGCCCCGCCGATGGACCGCAGCCACTCCCAGGTGTCGCGCACCGTGTCGGTCACCGGCCGCGTTCCGAGCCCCGCGTCGATCGCCTTCCGCGAGGACGTCCGGTGCATCGTTTCGTGCAGCTCGCCCGGCGCAAGCCACACCGGCAGCTCCATCCACTGCTCGATGCCCGCGGCGAGCACCGTCTCCGGATCGGTCCAGCGCAGCGACGCGTCCGGCCCCGCCACGGCCGTGCAGGCGTCGAGCAGTTCGCCCATCGTGATCTGCCCCATCGGGCTGACCAGGTTGTACGGGCCGTGCAGCCCGGCACTCGCCGCGTGCAGGATCCACTCGGCGAGGTCCCGCACGTCGATGTACTGGATGTCCAGGTCGCGGGGGCCGGGGGCGAGGACGGGCCCGCCCCGCGCGACGCGGTTCAGCCACCACGGCAGCCGCCCGATGTTCTCGTAGCGCCCGAGGATCAGCCCGGCCCGCGCCAGCACCGTCCGCCCGGCCCCGAACTCGGCGACCGCGGCCAGCTCGCCGCCCCGCTTGTCCTGCGCGTACTCCGTCGCGTCCGCGTCCGGATCGCCGTCCACCACGGGGAAGCTCTCGTCGGACCCGGCCTCGCCGGGGTAGCGGTAGACGGAGCCGCTGGAGACGTAGACGTACCGGCCGGCCCGCCCCGCGAGGAGCCGGGCCGACTCCCGCACCACCCGGGGCGCCGCCGACCAGGTGTCGACCACCACGTCCCACTCGCCGTCGGCGAGCGCCGCGAGGCCGCCCTCGGCGGTGCGGTCGCCGTGCACGGCCGTGGCCCCCTCGGGCGCCGCGTGGTGGCCGCGGTGGAAGACGGTCACCTCCCAGCCCCGGGCGAGGGCCGCCTCGGTGACCGCACGTCCCACGAACTCGGTACCGCCCAGCATCAGAAGTCTCATGAGGGCGACTCTGCCCGGACGACCTGTGCCGGGGGAACCGGATTCTGCTCGCAGCAGAGCAAGGACCCGTACTGCGCTCCAGGTCAGCGCGGTGTCAGCGGCGCGTACTTGTAGCCGACCCGGCGCACCGTCTGGATCGTCCTGCGGTGCTCGGCGCCGAGCTTGCGGCGCAGCCGGGCGACGTGGACGTCGACGGTCCGGCCGTCGCCCACGTGCCCGTACCCCCACACCGTGGTCACCAACTGGTCGCGGGTGTGCACCCGGTGGGGGTGCGCGACGAGGTGGGCGAGCAGCTCGAACTCCAGGTACGTGAGGTCGAGGAGGCGTCCGTCGACTTCGGCGGCACGCTGTCCGGCGTCGATCCTGACCGGTCCCGCGGCGGGCGCGGGCCGGGGCTCGGGCGGTGCGGGGGCGGCGGCGACGGGCTCCTGGCCCGCCGGTACGAGGACGAGGTAGCCGACCATCGGGGGCTGCCCCGGCAGGGTCGGCAGGGTGTGCTGCGGCGCGGGCAGCCAGGTGGCGCCCGGCGGCAGGAAGTCGGAGATCTGCGCCACCTCGTCGGGGGCGACGGCTCGCAGTCGGCCGCGGCCCGGCACCGGGGGAGGGGTGAGGGCGGTGGGGGCGGTGGCGGAGAAGGATCGGGTGTTCGCCATGGTGGGATCAGCTCTTTCGCGCGAAGGAGTCGTCAGAAACGAGACGTACGTCGTGCGCGTCAGGCGAAGGCCGCGTGAACGGCTTTAGAGGGCCCGCGCGTTCATCGCGCGGCAACACACCCGGTCGAAGTCGTGATGCTGCCGGGAGGGCCAGAAGGGCTCGAGGTCATGACGACCTGTCGCGGTGATCCGGTGGCTGCCCATGGCTCCATTGAATCAGATGGCGACGGGGGCGCCCACCGGTACCGGTGGGCGCCCCCGTCGGTGACGGTCGGACGGATCAGACCTGGCCGGCCTTCTCGAGGGCGGTGCAGCAGGTGTCGACGAGCAGCCGCGTCACGACGTACGGGTCGACGTTCGCGTTCGGGCGGCGGTCCTCGATGTAGCCCTTCTGCTCCACCTCGACCTGCCACGGGATGCGCACCGAGGCGCCGCGGTCGGAGACGCCGTACTTGTACTCGTCCCAGGGCGCGGTCTCGTGCAGACCGGTGAGGCGGTCGTCGATGCCCGCGCCGTAGTTCTTGACGTGGTCGAGCGGCTTCGAGCCCTCGCCGAGGGACTCGCAGGCGGTGATGATCGGGGCGTACCCCTCACGCATCGCCTTGGTGGAGAAGTTGGTGTGGGCGCCCGCGCCGTTCCAGTCGCCCTTGACCGGCTTGGGGTCGAGGGTCGCGGAGACCTTGAAGTCCTCGGCGGTGCGGTAGAGCAGCCAGCGGGCGATCCACAGCTGGTCGGAGACCTCCAGGGGGGCCAGCGGGCCGACCTGGAACTCCCACTGTCCCGGCATGACCTCGGCGTTGATGCCGGAGATGCCGAGGCCGGCCGTGAGGCAGTGCTCCAGGTGCGCCTCGACGACGTCACGGCCGAAGATCTCGTCCGAGCCGACGCCGCAGTAGTAGCCGCCCTGCGCGGCGGGGAAGCCGCCGACCGGGAAGCCGAGCGGGCGGTCGCCCTCGAAGAAGGTGTACTCCTGCTCGATGCCGAAGATCGGCTCCTGCGCTCCGAAACGGGCCTCGACCTCGGCGAGTTCGGCGCGGGTGTTGGACTCGTGCGGCGTCATGTCCGTGTTGAGGACCTCGCACAGGACGAGTACGTCCGCGCCGCCGCGAATCGGGTCCGGGCAGGTGTAGACGGGCTTGAGGACGCGGTCCGACGCGTGGCCCTTGGCCTGGTTCGTGCTGGATCCGTCGAAGCCCCAGAGCGGCAGCTCGGTGCCCTTCGCGTCGTCCGCAAGGATCTTCGTCTTGGAACGGAGCTTGGCGGTCGGCGCGGTGCCGTCGATCCAGATGTACTCAGCCTTGAAGGTCACGGGGGCCTCATCCTTTGACGCTCGGTACGGCGCAGAACGTGCGGGTGCTGCGGTGCCGTGGTGATGTGCGGCAGCCTGGCAATCCGCGATTTCCCGACCGTTGCCCTTGTGTGAACCCCGTGTTACCTGCGGTGGGTGTGGCTCACGTCACCGGTCCCACGTCACCGGTCCCACGTCACCGGGCGCCCGTCGCTCAGGGCCGTGTCGGCGCGGTCATTTGATGACGGCGTTGGCGGCCGCGATGGCAAGGCCGATGGCCGCGTCGGCGCCGCCGATCAGGACGGCGGAGCGGCGCCGGTAGCCGACCCGCAGCGCGGCGACGGTGCCCCAGGCGAAGAGCAGGGCGGCGTTCAGGAGCAGCCCGCCGTAGGTGACGCGGCTCTCGGGCCAGCCGAGGGCGCCCGCGAGGATCAGCAGCAGCACGGTCGGCCAGCAGGCGACGATCACCGGCCACTCGTTCACCAGCGCCCAGAGCAGTTGGCGCCAGCGGTGGGTGCCGTGCCCCGGCCGGTGCGTCGACATGTGGTGCGCGTAGCCGTGCGCGAGCGCGGCCGTGCCCGCGGTCACCATGACCCAGGCCGCGTCGTAGTACGGCGTGTAGGGGGTGCCTTCCGAGTGCAGCGCCGCGAGCAGCGCGCTCGCGAGGACCGTTCCGTATACACCCCCGAACATCCAGCTCCGCACGGCGCGCTCCTCTCCGTGTGCCGGATCCTTCGTCCGGGCGACGGCGTGTGGAGCCCCCTACCCTAGACAGGCATATGTAACGGTTTGCCGGACTTCGGCCATCGGTCGGGGGTCATCTCGGCGCGCACCCGGGTCATCGCGGCGCTCAGGTCATCTCGGCTCCGGGGTCAGCTCAGCGCGACAGCGCGTCCCGCACCGCCTCCTCCGTGCGGCCCACCACCGCCGTGCCGTCGTCCGCCGTGATGATCGGGCGCTGGATCAGCTTGGGGTGACCGGCGAGCGCCGTGATCCAGCGGTCGCGGGCCGAGGCGTCGCGGGGCCAGGCCGCGCGGTCCGCGAGGTTCAGCTCCTTTGCCTCCGGCTCCTGGGTCCTGGTGATGTCCCAGGGTTCGAGGCCGAGGCGGTCGAGCGCGGCGCGGATCTCGTCCTCGGTCGGGACGTCTTCGAGGTAGCGGCGCACGGTGTAGTCGGCGCCCTCCGCGTCGAGCAGCGAGAGGGCGCTCCGGCACTTCGAACAGGCGGGGTTGATCCAGATCTCCATGCCCGTACGGTACCCCCAGCCCCACCCGTTCCGGGCGTTCGCGAGCGCCTCTGTTCGAATAGCCCAAAGGCCGTCTGGCCAGCGGCGATTGTCAGTGCCTCGCAGTAGAATCACAGTAGTGTTCGAGGGCGCCCGACGGGGGGTCCTGACCGCGACAGGAGGATGCCTGTGCCCGCTGCCGCACTCACATCGAAGCGTGTGTCCAAGACCGTACCGAAGCCCGTACCGAAGCCCGTCCTGATCGACCTGCCGTACGTACCGCTGGAGAAGAAGGCGCTGCCCGCCGGGCGCCCGCGCGAGTGGTACGTCAACCACAACCGTCGACTCAAGGCGATGCGCCTTGCCATCGCCCTGCTCGACTCCGGCGTCTATCTGCCGAACCAGGCGAAGAACAGCACGATACGGCGCATGGCCGAGGATGTCGGGATCCATCCGCCGTCCGACATCACCTGCCATATGGTGCGGGCGTTGATGCGGTACAGCCGCTGAGCAAGTACGGGGCCTGTGGCGGCAGTTGACCGCCGCGGGCCCCGTTTCCGCACGGGCCTGTGCGGTCGCGTGTGCGATGGGACATGCTGGGCCCCATGACCCTGCCGGAACCCGTCGGCGAACTGCCGCTCCTGTTGACCGCCGAACTCCCGGACGGCACCCGCCTTCCCGTGCGCGGCCTGCGCGCCCCCGCACCGGAACGCTTCCTTCCGTCGGGCTCGGGTCCGGCGCCGGGCCCGCCCCCGGCCCCCGCGGTGCTCATCCTGCCCGCGATGGGCACCGCCGCCCGCTACTACCGCCGCTTCGCACGCCAACTGCACGACGAGGGCCTTACGGTGCTCACCGTCGACCTGCGCGGTCAGGGCGAGTCGGCCCCCGGCGCCACCGGCACCCCCGGCGCCCCCGCCGACACCCGGCACGGAGCGCTCGACCATGGCTACCGCGCGATCGTGGAGGAGGACCTCCCCGCGGTCGTCGCGGCGATCCGCGACGAGCTCGGCCCCGAACCGCCCCTGCACCTCCTCGGCCACAGCCTCGGCGGCCAACTCGGCCTGGTGTACGCGGCGGTGGCGCAGGGAACCCCCGGCCGCTCCGGCCACTCCGGTCGTCCCGGTCGTCCCGGTCGTCCCGGCGTTGACGGAGTGGCGCTCGTCGCCACCGGCTCGGTCTGGTACCGCGCGTTCGGCCCGCTGCGCGGCGTCGGCCTGTTCCTCTTCCAGCTCCTGGTCACCGGCGCGGTGACCGTGCTCGGCCGCTGGCCCGGCACCCGGCTCGGCTTCGGCGGCGATCAGCCCAAGGGCGTCATGCGCGACTGGGCGAGGCAGGTGCGCACCGGCCGCTACCGCGCCAAGGGCTCCGCGCTCGACTACGAAGCGGCGCTCGGCGCCTTGGAGCTGCCCGTGCTCGCGGTCTCCGTGGAGCAGGACGGCTACGCCCCCGTCACCGCCCTCGACCACCTGCTCGGCAAGGTCCCGCAAGCCCGCCTCACCCGTCGCCACTACACGACGCAGGAGGCGGGCCGACGGCTCGACCACTTCGCGTGGACCCGGGCGGGCGCGACGCTGGCCAAGCGGGTGGCGGCGTGGACGGCGGACGAGGAGAGGCCCGGCACGACGGCGGTCACCGGCCGCTGAGGCGAGCGGAGTGTGTCGGCGGAGTGCGTCCCGGCTGCTTCCCGTCACCCGAGCAGGGCGTCCACGAGGCGTCGCCGGTCCGCCGCGTGGTCCCGTAGCCAGGCGCCCAACGCATGGCCCGCGTCCGGCAGTTCGAGGCGCGTGAACCGTGCGCGGGTGCCGAGAGCCTCGTCTATGGCTGCCGTGACCTCGGGCGGGATCACCGCGTCGGTGCCGGGCACCACGAGCACCGCCCGGCCGCGGAAGTCCCGGTAGATGTCGAGCGCGGCGGACTCGCGCCACCGGCCCGGCGTACGGATGATCTCCGTGAAGCGGCCGTCGCCGTCGCCGAAGGGGAGCGGCCAGGCCGCCGTCGCGTACACGGCGGGCGCGCACAGGCCGATGCCCGTGACCCGTGCGCCGAAGTGCGCCACCAGGTCAGCCACGGTCTGCCCGCTCATGCTGAACCCGACGAACACCAGCCCGTCCGAGCCGGGCATCCGCTCCTCGACCACCGCGACCGCCTGCTCGAACCGCCGCCGCAGGCTCAACTCCCGCAGCTCGCCCGAGCTTTCGCCGTGCCCGGAGAAGTCGAACGTGAGCGCCCGGCAGCCGCGCGCGGCGAAGTCGGCCTGGAGGGCGGCAAGGCGCACCTTGCTTCCGGCGCCCGCGCCGTGCAGGAGGACGACGGTGGTGGCCGGGTCGGCCGGGTCGGCCGGGTCCCGCACGGCGCCGGGCACCGCCTCCGAGCAGCTGAGCGTCTCGCCGTCACAGACGAAGGAGAAGACGGCTGTGGAAGGAGTGGAAGGAGTGGAAGGAGTGGAAGGAGTGGAAGGGGTGGCGGGGGTGAAAGGAGCGGAGGGGGTGGAAGAGGCGGGCGTGGCGAGGGAGTCCTGAGTCATGCCGCCTATCCTCGGCCGGGCCCCCGTGCCGTGGGGCGCGTAACGGGAAGATGAGGCATATGGCGACGACCGTGTCCGTGTTCACCCTCGGCGGCACCATCTCCGCCCGAGGCGGCGGCGGTTCGGCCCGGCTGTCCGGGGCCGAGGTCCTCGCGGCGACCGGCGCGATCCCGCCCGGCGTCGAGGTGGAGGTCCACGACGTCCGCAGGCTGCCCAGCTCCTCGCTGAGCGTGGAGGACGTGGCCGCCCTCGCCGAGCGGGTCGAGGAGGCGGCGGCCGCCGGGCACGGCGTCGTCGTGGTGCAGGGCACCGACACCCTGGAGGAGACCGCCTTCCTCCTCGACCTCGCCTGCGCGCCCCGCACCCCCGTCGTGGTCACCGGCGCGATGCGCCGCCCTGACCTGCCGGGCGCCGACGGCCCGGCGAACCTGGCCGCGGCGGTCGCCGTCGCCGCGGACCCGGAGTGCGCGGGGCTCGGCGTCGTCGCGGTCCTCGCGGACGAGATCCACGCGGCACGGCACGTGCGCAAGTGCCACACCACGTCCGTCGCGACCTTCGCGTCGCCGGGCGCGGGCCCTCTCGGCCGGGTCGTCGAGGGCAGGCCGCGCGTCCTGCTCCGCCCGGCCGGGCCCACCGTGGCCCGCCCGTTGAGCCTGCGCGGCCCGGCCAGGGTCGCCCTGGTGACGCTCGCGCTCGGCGACCGCGGCGAACTCCTCGACGCAGTCGACGACCGCTTCGGCGGCCTGGTCGTGGCGGCGTTCGGCGCGGGCCACGTCCCCACCTGGCTCGTCGAACCGCTGACCGCGCTCGCCGCCCGCATGCCGGTGGTCCTCGCCTCCCGCACGGGCGCGGGCCCGCTGCTCAGCGAGACGTACAAGGGTCCGGGTTCCGAGTACGACATGCTCGGGCGCGGCCTGCTCTCCGCGGGTCCGCTGGACGCGCCGAAGGCCAGGCTCCTGCTGCACGCGCTGCTTGCGGACGGCGCCGACCACGCCCAAGTGGCCGACGCCTTCCGCGCGTTGGTGAACTAGCGGGTCGGTGAACCGGCGGGACGGTGAACTAACCGATCTGGTCCGGGGTGACCGTCAGCCACCGCTTGTCGGCGGTCACCTTCTGACCGAGCTCGCGCTGGCGCTCGGCGTTCTTCTTCTTCATCCCGTCGAGCTGCTTCATGTACGAGTCCTTGCGGTTGACCCAGACGCGCACGCCGCCGTGGTCCACATCGGCGGAGTGGAACAGCATCGGGCCGTCGCTCGACGGTGTGTCACCGGCGGCGAGGATCGGCTTCTTCCACTCGTCGATGTAGGTGTTGATGGCCGCGGGCTTGCCCTCGTACCAGGTCAGCGGCGCCCACAGGTTCGGCGTCAGCTCACGCTTCGCGAGCTTCGCGCGGTCCTTCTCGCCGAAGCGGCCCTCGGCGATCTCCTTGCGGGAGCTGGTGACTGCGCCGGTCTTGCGGTCCTTCAGCTGCGCGGAGACGCCGATGACGTTCTCCGGCTTCACGCCGTAGCCGTACTTCGGGTCGGCGAGGACCATGCGCACCAGGTCCTCGCTGGCCGCGCTGACCACGTACACCTCGACGCCGTGCGCGCGCAGCGTCTTGTAGAGCTGCTGCATGCCGCGCGAGAACTCCGGCGGCTTCACCTCGGTCTTCGTGAGCTTCCCGTCCTCGTAGTACTCGGCCGGGATCGGCTTCTTGTACGCGAGGAGCTCGTCGACGTACCCCTTGAGCTCCTTCAGCGTGAAGCCGGAGAAGATCTGCGCGGCCCAGGGGTAGGAGACCTGGTCGTCCACATCGCACAGCCGCAGGTAGTAGCTGTAGAGGCTCTCCTTGTGACCGGCCTTGTCCTTGAAGGGCATGATCTTCAGGGACGGGTCCATCGTCTTGCGGGTGAGGACGCCCTTCATCTCCAGGAACGGCAGCAGCGCCTCTTCGAGGTCGTTGCGGTACGTGGTGTTGTCCGCGTCGAAGACCGCGTACGCGCCCTTGTGGTCGTTCTTCGCGATGACCTTGCCGAGCTTCTTCGCCACGGGCTTCGGCCAGTGCGACAGCTCGCGGGCGGTGGCCGCCGAGGTGTCGGCGGCGTTCGCCTCGCTCGTCGGCCACAGCGCGCTGCCCGCGAGGACGGCGGCGGCCAGCGCGCCCGTGGTGCCGATGACGGCCAGCTTGCCCTTTGCCCGTACTGCCATGTTGTTACGTCCCTGCCGTTCCTGAGAGCGATGCGCGGCCCCGTCCGGAGCGGCGCGCAATGCTATGGGGCACGGCGGACATTTCCCATGATCGAAGTCACCGGGTCCCGGGGGCATGGGGGAAGTGAACGCGGGTAGGCGAGGTTGACGCCGGGACGGCCCCGGACCCTGGCTCCCGGCGTCACCCGTGTCGTCACCCGTGTCGTCACCCCTGTCGCCGTGACCGCCCGGTACCCACCGCGCATACTGGTTTCCATGGGCTCCCGTGAGTTCGTCCGGGCCGCGCCGCGGCTCGACGGCATGGTCGTCTCCGCCGTCGGCTACCGCACCGCGGGGCAGCGCCCCGCCCTGCACCGGGGCCTGCCCTCGCCGTACCTGACGGTGATCTTCTCGCTGGACGGTCCCATCGCCACCGGCGGCACCCCCGACCGGGCGACAGGACCGGACGCGGCGCGCACCGAGATCGTGGTGGGCGGCCTGCACCAGAGCCCCGCGTACGTCGTACAGGCCGAGCACGAGGCGGGCATCCAGCTCGCCGTGCACCCCCTCGCGGCCCGAGCGCTCCTCGGCCTGCCCGCCGCCGATCTGACCGGACAGCTCGTCGTCGACGGCACGGACGTGTTCGGCGACCGCGCCGCCGACGTCCGGGAACGGCTGTGCGAGCTGGACAACTGGGCGGACAGGTTCACCCACCTCTCCGCCTATCTGCGGCGGCTCGCGTCCGACGACCGTGCCGCGAGCCCCGTCCGCCCGGAGGTCGCCGAGGCCTGGGCGTGGCTGGCCCGGCACCACGGTGCGGGCACCCTGGACGGCCTGTCCCGGCACGTCGCGCTCAGCGAACGCCGGCTGACCGCGCTGTTCCGCGCCGAGACCGGCCTGAGCCCCAAACAGGCCGCGCGCCTGATGCGCTTCCAGCACGCGAAGGCCACCGTGACCCGCGCCGTCGCGCGGGGCTGCCCGCCGGACCTCGCCCGGGTCGCGGCCGACACCGGCTACTACGACCACTCGCACCTCGTCCGCGACTTCCGGCAATACACAGGGGTGAGCCCCACCGGCTGGCTGGCCGAAGAGTGCCGGAATATCCAAGCCGGGGCGCACGGTACGGGCGAAGACTCGAAGGCATGAACACCACACCGCACACCACACCGAACCTGACCCCTGATCCGAACCCGGACCCGAACCCTGAGCCGAGCCCGGCCGCGGGTGAGCACCTCACCACGCCCCCACCCGCCATCTGGCCGGGCGTGCAGGCCCAGGACGCCCCCGCGCTGATCGACTTCCTCGTCGACACCGTCGGCTTCCTGCGCACCGCCGTCTACGAGGACGGGGGCCGCGTCGCCCACGCCCAGCTCGACTGGCCCGAGGGCGGCGGCATCATGCTCGGCTCGTACGACCCGGAGGCCGCGGCCACCTGCGGCACACCCGGCACCGCGGGCGCCTACGTCGTCACCGCCCGGGTCGACAACCTCTACCGCCGCCTCGTCGCGGCGGACGTGAAGATCACCGCCGAGATCGAGGACAAGCCGTACGGCAGCCGCGAATTCGGCATCGAGGACCCGGAGGGAAACCGCTGGTCGTTCGGCACCTACCGCGGCGAGCCGAGGCCCGCACCGACCGCGTGAGGGGCCGCCGGGTGCGTGATAACTTGCGCAAGCCAGTCAAACCCACACCTGGGCCAGGGAATCCGGTGAAAAACCGGAACTGACGCGCAGCGGTGAGGGGGACGGGCGGGGCCACGGCCACTGGGCGTCTCAGGACACCCGGGAAGGCGCCCCGCCCGGTCGATCCCGAGTCCGAAGACCTGCTGGCGCCTCCGCTCGCACACCGGGCGGCGGAGGCCGTGACGCAGGCCAGGCTCCGCGTATGAGCCGTGAGACTCAAGGGATCCCGTGTCCTCGACAGCCCGTATATCCGCCCTCCTCTGTGCCTGCCTGCTCGCGCTCACCGCGTGCGGCGACGGCTCCGGGAAGAAGTCCGGTACCGCCGGGGGCAAGAACGCCGACGGCTATCCGGTCACGGTCAGCTCCTGCGGCAAGGAGGCGAAGGTCGAGGCGCCGCCGCGGCGGGCCGTCTCCCTCGACCAGGGATCCACGGAGATCCTGCTCTCCCTCGGCCTCGCCGACCGCATGGCCGGTACCGGCACCTGGACCGACCCGGTCCTGAAGAACCTGGCGCAGGACAACGCGAAGGTGGAGCGGCTCGCCGACCGCTACCCGTCGCTGGAGAAGGTCCTCGCCAAGGAGCCGGACTTCGTCAGCGCCTCCTTCCTCTACACGGTCGGCAAGGGCGGGGTCGCCGACCGCGCGAAGTTCACCGAACTCGGCGTGCCCGTCTACGTCTCGCCCACCGACTGCGCGGGCAAGGACAACGGCGGCTCCGGCGACGGCAAGCGCGTGAAGACCCTCACCATGGACAGCGTCTACGGCGAGGTGCGCGACCTGGCGAAGGTCTTCGACGTCGAGAAGCGCGGCGAGAAGCTGATCGCCGACATGAAGAGCCGCGTCGACAAGGCCACGAAGGACATCGACGCCTCCGACGCGCGCCTCATGTACTGGTTCGCCAACTCCGACGCCCCGTACATGGCGGGCTGCTGCGGCGCCCCCGGCATCATCACCCGCGAACTCGGCGCGAAGAACGTCTTCGACGACACCCGCGAGGAGTGGCCCCAGATCAACTGGGAGACCGTCGCCGATCGCGACCCCGACGTCATCGTCCTCGGTGACCTCACCCGCAAGTCGCAGTCGGCCGAGAGCGCCGCGGCGAAGATCGAGTTCCTGGAGTCCAACCCGGCGACGAAGAACCTGACCGCCGTGAAGAAGAAGCGGTACGTGCTGCTCAGCGGCCAGGCCATGAACCCCACGATCCGCACGGCCGACGGCATCGAACAGGTCGCGGCAGCGCTGCGGAAGTTCGGACTCGTCACGTGACGCGGGTGGGGGACGTGGCACCCGGCATGGAGGACGTGGCACCCGGCATGGAGGACGTGGCACCCGCCACGGAGGACGTGGCGCCCGGCGCCGTACACCCTCCCGCCCCGCCGCCGCACGGCCTGCGTACGGGGCTTCGCCCGGGGCTTCGCCCGGGACTTCGCGTGGGCCTGCGCCTGAGCCTGCTCTGGTCGCTGGGCGTCGCCGCGCTCCTCCTCTCCGTCTCCGTGGCCGTCACCATCGGCCCCGCGGACATCTCCGTGCCCGACGTGTGGTCGACCGTCGTCGCCCACCTCGGCTGGGGCGAGACCCCGCTCACCCCGATCAGGGACGGCATCGTCTGGAACCTGCGGATGCCGCGCACCCTGCTGGCCGCGGTCTGCGGCGCGGGCCTCGCGGTCTGCGGGGTGGTCATGCAGTCCCTGCTCCGCAACCCCCTCGCGGACCCCTTCGTGCTCGGGGTGTCGTCCGGGGCGTCCACGGGAGCCGTCGCGGTCGTCGTCCTCGGGGTCGGCGGGGGAGCGGTGTCGATCTCGGCGGGCGCCTTCGCCGGAGCGGTCTGCTCCTTCGCCCTTGTGCTGTTCCTGAGCCACACGCTGGGCGACACCACGGACCGGGTGGTGCTGTCCGGCGTCGCGGCCATGCAGCTCTTCTCCGCACTGACCTCGTTCGTCGTGCTCACGGCAGGCGACGCCGAGACCACCCGTGGCGTGCTGTTCTGGCTCCTCGGCTCGCTCAGCGGGATCGGCTGGACGGACGTGTGGCTGTGCGGCGGGGTGCTCGCGGTGACGCTGCTCGTCTGCCTCACCCACGCCCGCACGCTCGACGCGTTCGCGTTCGGCCAGGAGGCGGCCGCGACGCTGGGCGTCCGGGTGGCCCGCACCCGTCTCATCCTGCTCTGCACGACGGCACTGCTGACCGCGGCCCTGGTCAGCTCGGCGGGTGCCATCGGCTTCGTCGGCCTGGTCCTGCCGCACGCGGCCCGCGCGTTCGTCGGTTCCGGGCACGCCCGGCTGCTTCCGGTCACGGCGCTCGCCGGCGCGGTCTTCCTGGTCTGGGTGGACACGCTGGCCCGCACGGCCCTTGACCCGCAGGAGGTCCCGGTCGGCGTGGTGACGTCACTCATCGGCGTACCGGCGTTCGTGGCGGTGCTGTACCGGACGAGGAGGGTGTCATGACGTACGAGGAGAGTGTCGTGACGTACGGGAAGGGTGTCATGAACCACGACATACTCCCCGCGGACGCGACGCCGGGAACGCCGGGAACGCCGGGAACGCCGGGAACGCCGGGAACGCCGGGAACGCCGGGAACGCCGGGAACGCCGGGAACGCCGGGGACGACGGGGCTGCGCGCCGACCGGGTCAGCCGGGAGGCGGGCGGGCGCCTCGTCGTCGACGGCGTCAGCCTCGCCCCGCCCACCGGCGCCACCGTCGGGCTCCTCGGCCCCAACGGCTCCGGCAAGTCCACGCTCCTGCGCATCCTCGCGGGCGTCCTCGCCCCGGCCTCGGGGATCGTCACCCTGGACGGCCGCTCGCTGACCGACACGGGCCGCCGGGCGGTGGCGCGCCGGATCGCCGTGGTCGAGCAACATGCTGCGACACAGGTCGAGTTGACCGTACGGGACGTTGTACGACTCGGCCGTATCCCGCACCGTCGAGCCTGGTCGGCCCCGACGCCCCACGACGAGCGGGCCGTACGCGACGCGCTGGCGCGCACCGGTCTCACCGAACGCGCCGCCCAGGCCTGGCACACCCTCTCCGGAGGCGAACGCCAGCGCGTCCAGATCGCCCGCGCCCTCGCCCAGGAACCCCGCGAACTCCTCCTCGACGAGCCGACCAACCACCTGGACATCCAGCACCAGTTGGACCTCCTCTCCCTGGTGGCGGAGCTCCCGGTGACCAGCGTGATCGCGCTGCACGACCTCAACCTGGCGGCGATGTTCTGCGACCACCTGCTCGTCCTGCGGGAGGGCACGGCGTACGCGGCGGGGCCCCCGGCCGAGGTGATCACCGAGGAGCTGATCGCGGAGGTCTACGGGGTGCGGGCGGTGGTGACGCCGGGGGAGGAGGACAGCGGCCTGCCGGGCGGCCGCCCTTCGGTGCGGTTCCTGCGGAGCTGAGCCGCGGGCCGGGACCAGGCCAGACGCACGGAAATGGCCCTACTGGGAACCCGCCGACCGCCTTAGGTTCAAGGGAAGGGCCGACGCCGACGAAGGCCCCGCGAGGACCGCAAGGAATGAGGACCCACAGGGATGCCGGAACCATCAGCAAGGCCAGCGGAACCACTACCGCCCGAGCCCCCCGCGAACCCGCCGATTCCGGGTAGCGCGGTGGCCGCTGTGATCGCCCAGGTGAGCGACATCCACATCGACACCGGCGCCGAGGACGGCGGACGCAGCGTGGCCCGCACCCGGGCCGTCATGGACTACCTGAACGACCTCCCGTACGACCTGGACGCCGTCATCGTCACCGGCGACATCGCCGACCACGCGACCCCGTCCGAGTACGAGGCGGCCCGCAAGCTCCTCACGTCCCGGCACCCGCTGCTGACCTGCCCCGGCAACCACGACGAGCGCGCCGCGTACCGCGAGCACCTGCTGGGCGAACCCCCGAGCACGGCGCCGATCAACATTTCCCACACGACCGACCGCTTCGTCCTGGCCCTGTGCGACACCTCGGTCCCCGGCGAGGACCACGGCAGACTGGCGGACGAGACGCTGGCGTGGCTGTCCGCCCTCCTGGCCGACACCCCGCCCACGCGCCCGGTCCTGATCGCCTTCCACCACCCGCCGGTCCCGCTGCACACGCCGTACGTGGACGGCATCCGCCAGTTCGACGAGGACCGCCTGGCTGACCTGACGGCACGGCACCCGAACGTCACGGCGTTCCTGGCAGGCCACGCCCACACACCCGTGGCGACGACGTTCGCGGGCCGCCCCCTGCTCGTGGCCCCCGGCGTGGTCTCCACGCTCCGCCTCCCGTGGGAACACCAGTCGTCCCCGTCCCACCACGTCCACCGGGACCTGCCCCCGGCCGTCGCCTTCCACGCCCTGGACGCCTCGGGCCGCCTGACCACGCACTTCCGCCCGGTCCCGGCCCCGCTCCCCACGGCCTGACCGCTCCGCTCACCGGAAGGCTCACCGGAAGGTGGCGACCCAGGGATCGGCGTCGGGGGCGGGCGGGGGCCGGAATCAGGAAGGGCCGGCCGTGGCCCGAATCGCGGATATGTCGAACTGCAACCGCACCTTCTCACTGACCATCGTGCCGCCCGCCGCCAGCCGCTGGTTGTAGACGAGCCCCCACTCCGTACGGTCGATGGTGGTGGTGCCGTCGAAGCCGACGCGCTCGAACCC
This sequence comes from Streptomyces sp. NPDC046465, assembly GCF_040646035.1. Lineage (NCBI taxonomy): Bacteria > Bacillati > Actinomycetota > Actinomycetes > Kitasatosporales > Streptomycetaceae > Streptomyces > Streptomyces sp. NPDC046465. The sequence goes on along the minus strand of NZ_JBEYZK010000001.1, from coordinate 53,666 downwards.
GAAGGGATCCACGACCGAACCGAGATAATCGAGCTGCAGCTCTACGGGCCGGGTGACATCGCGAATGGTCAGATCCCCCGCCATCCGAAAAGTCTCCCCGCCCTCGTGCACGGTGGCGGTACTGCGAAACGTCATCTCCGGATAACGCCGCGCGTCGAAGAAGTCGGTGCCGATGAGATGCGCGTCCCGCTGCTCGACGCCGGTGTCGACACTGCCGATCCGGATGACGAGCTCGGCCCGCGACTCCGAAGGCCGATCGCCGTCGAAGTAGAGCGTGCTGTCGTAATCGGTGAAGGCACCCCGGACGGTCGTGACCATGGCGTGCCGCACGGAGAACCCGATGCGGCTGTGCGGCCGGTCGATGGTCCACTGCCCATCCAGCGCGCGCAACGCCGGATCGAGCCCGGCATCACCGGCCCCGCCCTGCCGGTCGAGCGTGCCGAGCCCACCACCCGGCGTCGGCCCGGCACTGGCGGTCTGGCGACGGCTGAAGATGCCCATGGGGCCGTACCTTCTTTCGAACTTCCTGAAGCGATCACTCCGTGCCGTCAGACGGTCGCAGACGCCCCCCATCAAGATGGGCGCCCTCGTCCGTCTTCCATGGCGCCGACGGCAAAGATGCACAGGATCAACATGATGTGAACGCACGATCGGACGACGGTCCGTGACGCACGGTCACGGCGTCACCGCCCGTCCCTTGCGGCTGAAGGATCGTCAGTCGAATTCGCGTAGCGCGGCGATTAACTGATGACCTTCCCCGGCGCCGCGCCGAAGCAGCACGGCCGCCGCCGTGTGCAGCTCGTTCCAGGAGTGTGGGCGTCCGACGGCCGCGGCGTCCGGGACGATCGCTGTAGCCACCGACAGCGCCTGAGCGGCCTCCCCGGCTCCTGCGAGTGCGTGCGCGAGGCAGGCGCGGAACCACGTCTTGTCGCGCCGGTACTGATCCGGCATTCCGGAGAGGCCGACCATGAGCTGATCTACGGCTGTCCGCCAGCCGCGCAAGTGCAGCGTCGCCATCCCGCGTTGCAATGTGAACCAGCCGGTCGAGTAGAAGTACATCCACGGCGGCTCGTCCTCAGGGTGCTCGGATGCCCGCAACATGATCTCCTGCGCTTCGTCGAGGAGGCGGTGCGCGTCGTCGGCCGCGCCGTTGAGAGCGTGACCCCGGGCTGCCATCTGCGTAGCCATCCCCTGCACTCCAAGGGACGTGCCCGGTGCTGACCAGCGGGAGGCTTCGGCGAGGCGCACACAGCGGGTGGCGCGTCCCTTGGACCACGCCAAGTGCCCCTTCATGTTCAACGTGGTGGCTGCCATGTTGGCGTCGCCTGCTTCGAGCGCCCATTCATGGCTGCGGTCGTACCAGGTGAGCGCCGCCGCAGTCTGGTCCTGGTCCTGGGCCATCCAGGCCAGGAACTGCGCGTGCTCGGAGGCCAGTCGGACGACGCGGTCGGCGAGGGGGCCGCGCGCGCTGCCGTACAGGTCGACGACGGTGCGGAGCTGCTGGCGCATCACGTCGACGAGGGGGCGCGAGCCGATGACGTCCTCGGCGCGGCGGTGCTCAGCCAGGAGTCGGTCCAGCCAGTCGAGCGTCGGGGCGTCGACGCGGCTGTCGGAGTCGACCACGCTCGTGACCCGGGCCAACAGATCCTCGTCCGGCCCCGGCCCAAGGAAGTGGAGACCAGCTACCGGGGCTGGGGTGTACGGCCCCATAGTGCCCTGCCGTTCGGGCGCTCCGAGTCCCGCGACGATCCGCGCTTGCACCTCGCTTGAGGTCACCCGTCGCCGTCCGCGCTCGATGTCGGAAAGGTCGGACTGTGCGAGGCCGACGCGTTCCCCGATCTTCGTCTGGCTGAGTCCGGTGAGCTTTCGGTACGTACGAAAGACGGCCCCCCAGTCCTGCCCGGTAAGCGCGGCGAGCAACTGCGGGTGAGACCACAGGTCGAGGGCCGGTTCCCTGTCCATGTCCCGAATATAGGGCGGTCCTATAGAGCCGTGGGATGGGAGCGGCACGTATCCGTCGTAAGGGTCTATGCAGACAGACCCCCGTGACGGCTCGCACGCGCCCCGGGGGCATGGCTCACGCTTCGAGGAGCGCCAGCATGAACGACACTCACCACACCCCCGGCGCTGAGGGAACGGCGTCCGAGAGCACGGAGCGGCCCGGCGTCGGCACCCTGGTGATCGACATGGCGAGGATGAGACTGGGGCGCGTCATGGACTATGTGGGCGCCCGTGCCCAGCTTCGCCCCCCGGCGGGTGGCTGCGAGTGGGACGTCAGCCCTGAGTACATCCGCGAAGCCAGGGGCGACGAGATCCTGCACGCGAGCGTCGCGGAGATCAGCCAGGCGCCCAAGGGGCAGGCGTCATGACGGCGGAGGTACTGCCCGACCCGAAGACGCTGAGCAATCTTCAGCTGACCGAGCAGGCGTGCGTCCTGTGTGGTGCGCGACTGTACCGCGATCGATTGCTGGGCACAGCCACGTATCGGGACCACCTCGGCAGAAAGTACACCGCAGAGCTGTGGGTGTGTGATCCGCCGTGCAAGCCGTCGTGACCCGCGCCTGCCGCGAGTGCGGCGAAGTGGTCGACGACGCGGTCGCGGTCGCCCTGGAGCATGTGGCGAGCACGGCTAGACGCGTCGTCTTTCTCTGCCCACTGTGCACGGCGGACCTCAAGATCATGCGGCTGACCGACCCACCCTGAAGGCTCTCTCGGCTACCTCCGGTACGTGGGCGAGACGACCTCATAGGGCGGGTATCCGCCTCGGTGGCCGAGGCGTCAAGGGGGCGGCAAGTCAGACGAAGAGACCCCCACCTTGTTCAGGAGGGGGTCTTTTCGGTGTCTGGCGGCTAGTCAGCTTACGGTGATCGCCTTGCACAGGGATCGCCTCAGCTCAACCGGCCACGTGTTTTAGATGTCGAAGTAAAGCTCGAACTCGTGCGGGTGCGGGCGAAGCTGGATCGGGGCGATCTCGTTCGTGCGCTTGTAGTCGATCCACGTCTCGATCAGGTCGGGGGTGAAGACACCGCCCGCCAGCAGGTACTCGTGGTCCGCCTCGAGGGCGTCGAGGACGGCCGGGAGCGAGGTCGGGACCTGGGCGACGCCCGCGTGCTCCTCGGGGGCCAGCTCGTAGAGGTCCTTGTCGATCGGCTCCGGGGGCTCGATCTTGTTCTTGACGCCGTCCAGGCCGGCCATCAGGAGCGCCGAGAACGCCAGGTACGGGTTCGAGGACGGGTCAGGGGCGCGGAACTCGACGCGCTTGGCCTTCGGGTTGGAGCCCGTGATCGGGATGCGCATGGCAGCCGAGCGGTTGCGCTGCGAGTAGACCATGTTGACCGGGGCCTCGAAGCCGGGGACCAGGCGGTGGTACGAGTTCACCGTCGGGTTGGTGAAGGCCAGCAGCGACGGGGCGTGCTTGAGGATGCCGCCGATGTAGTAGCGGGCGGTGTCCGAGAGGCCCGCGTAGCCCTGCTCGTCGTAGAAGAGCGGGGTGCCGCCGGACCACAGCGACTGGTGGACGTGCATGCCCGAGCCGTTGTCGCCGAAGATCGGCTTCGGCATGAAGGTCGCGGTCTTCTCGTTGCGCCACGCGACGTTCTTCACGATGTACTTGAAGAGCATCAGGTCGTCGGCCGCGGCGAGCAGCGTGTTGAACTTGTAGTTGATCTCGGCCTGGCCCGCCGTGCCGACCTCGTGGTGCTGGCGCTCGACCTGGAGGCCGTTCTTGTCGAGTTCGAGGGAGATCTCGGCGCGCAGGTCGGCGAAGTGGTCGACCGGCGGGGCCGGGAAGTAGCCACCCTTGTAGCGGACCTTGTAGCCGCGGTTGTTCTCGACCGCACCGGTGTTCCAGGCGCCCGCCTCGGAGTCGATGTGGTAGAAGCTCTCGTTCGCCGACGTCTGGAAGCGGACGTTGTCGAAGACGTAGAACTCCGCCTCGGGACCGAAGTACGCGGTGTCCGCGATGCCGGTGGACGCGAGGTACGCCTCGGCCTTCTTCGCGATGTTGCGCGGGTCACGGCTGTACTGCTCGCCCGTGATCGGGTCGTGGATGAAGAAGTTGATGTTGACGGTCTTGTCGCGGCGGAACGGGTCGACCCGGGCCGTCGACAGGTCCGCGCGCAGCGCCATGTCGGACTCGTGGATGGCCTGGAAGCCACGGATCGACGAACCGTCGAAGGCCAGCTCCTCGTCCGGGTCGAACGCCGCCGCCGGGATCGTGAAGTGCTGCATGACACCGGGCAGGTCGCAGAATCGGACGTCGATGAACTTGACGTCCTCGTCCGCGATGTACTTCTTCGCGTCGTCGGCGTTCTGGAACAACATCCAACTCCTCCTACTCCCGCCCGGGGCGGGACGGGGCTACGGCTCGTGGTGCGGCCAGTGCGGTGGCACACGCTGGGACCCGACCATAGGGACGGGGCATTTCTCAAGCGTGACCCATTTGTTTCGCCGAAGTTAACCGACGCGGCCGCGTGACGGGGCTCACAGCGGTGGTCAGGGGCTCCGTTCGGCGCCGCCCGGCCACCCCGGCCGCCCCTGTGGGAGAAGGGGCGCAGTACCTTTGACGGGTGGACAAGAGGCAAGCAATCGGATCGTGGCTGTCCGGCCCGCGCGCGGCCGCCGAGGACGCCGGCGTCGACTTCGGGTACCGGGGCCAGCAGCTCGGCCTGCCCGAGGAGGGGCCGGGAGCGATCGCTCGCCCCGGCCGCCGCATCGGCGCCCTCGCCGTCGACTGGGGTCTGTGCATGCTCATCGCATACGGCCTGTTCGCCGGTGGTGACCAGCAGGCGATGGGCAACTGGGCCCTCGGGATCTTCTTCGTCGTGAGCGTGCTGACCGTCGGCACGGTCGGCTGCACCCCGGGCAAGGCCCTCTTCCGCCTGCGCGTCATCGCGGAGGGCGGCGGCCGGCTCGGCGCGGGCTGGGTCCTGGTCCGCAGCATCCTGCTGTGCCTCGTCATCCCGGCCCTGATCTGGGACCGCGACGGCCGCGGCCTGCACGACCGCCTCTCCCGCGCCATTCAGGTACGGATCTAATACCCCTTTCGCGGGATGCGGGATGCGGGATGCGGGATGCGGGATGCACTCGTACTGAGCGGTCCGGACCGCCTTGACGGGGATACGGCGCCCTCCGGCCAGCCCTCCAATGCCCTACGGGCAGCAGCGGCCTGCCTTCCTCTACAGGGCCGCTGGCTGAGATGGCCTACGCGAACCGGCCCCGCCCATGAAAAATCCCTCCCGTCGGAAGACGGGAGGGAGAAGCGATGCCGCCGCGGAGGCCGCGGAACGGGGTACTACATCTTCGGGCCGCCGCGAGGCATCCGCATGCCCTTCGGCATGGGGCCCTTTGGCAACGGCATATTGGACATAAGGTCACCCATCGCCCGCAAACGGTCATTCGTTGCGGTGACCTGCGGGCCCGTGAGGACTCGCGGGAGCTTCAGGAGCGTCGTGCGCAGCTTCTTCAGGGAGACCGTGTCGTCGGTGGTGCCGACGATGACGTCGTGCACCGGGACGTCAGCCACGATGCGCGCCATCTTCCGCTTCTCGGCGGCCAGCAGGCCCTTCACCCGGTTCGGGTTTCCCTCGGCGACCAGGACGATGCCTGCCTTGCCGACGGTGCGGTGCACCACGTCCTGGCTGCGGTTCATCGCGACCGCGGGGGTGGTCGTCCAGCCGCGGCCGATCTTGTCGAGCACCGCGGCCGCCGCACCGGGCTGGCCTTCCATCTGCCCGAAGGCGGCGCGCTCGGCCCTGCGTCCGAAGACGATCGCCATCGCGAGGAAGGCGAGCAGGAAACCGAGAATGCCCGCGTAGATCGGGTGGCCGATCAAGAAGCCGATCGCGAGGAAGACACCAAAGGTGACGATTCCCACAGCCGCGATGATCAGGCCGATTTTGGAGTCGGCCCGCCGGGTCATCTTGTAGGTCAGAGCGATCTGCTTGAGTCGCCCTGGCTCCGCGGCCGAGTCCGCCGCGGTGGATTCCTTCCTCGCCATGCGGTGAAGTCTACGTGGCTCCGCGGGCGACTACGACGTGCGGGTGGTCACGGCCTCTTCGAGTACGCGCAATGCGTCGACCCGGTCCTTGGCGCGGCGCCGGTCCTCGAGGACGGAAGTCCAGGCATTGCGCCGTGCGGTGCGCTGGCCGCCGCTCAACAGCAGCGACTCGACGGCACGCAGGGCTACGGAGACGGACGGGATCGCGGTGGCGCGAACGGGCGCGGCCTGCATGATGGGGCCCTCCTGTGGAGCGGCTCGGGGTGGGGGAGCGGCTATGGGTAAGGCTGTACGTGCGGTAGTACCAGGGTCACTGATTGGTGTTACCAGGGCGTGTCCAGACGGTCAAACACCGATGAAACCCTGACGCCGGGCCCCAAAACGCTGACGCGGCCCGTACACCCCCGTCACCTGCGGGATCGTGCGGACCGCGTCGTTGCGGCTTCTACCAGCGGGTAGTTCCTTGTGCGCGGATTCACACAGTGCGTGCGCGTCCGGCATGTGCCGCCGTCACCGGCGAGGCGCAGGCTTACGCCGGCGTCAGAGCGCCTGCGAGGCCACGTACGCGCCCCGCTTCTCGATCGCCATCTGGTACAGGCGGCCGGCCCGGTACGAGGAGCGGACCAGCGGGCCCGACATGACGCCCGAGAAGCCGATCTGCTCGGCCTCGTCCTTCAGCTCCACGAACTCGGCGGGCTTCACCCAGCGCTCGACGGGGTGGTGGCGCGGCGTGGGGCGCAGGTACTGGGTGATCGTGACGAGCTCGGTGCCCGCCTCGTGCAGCTGGCGCAGCGCCTCGCTGACCTCTTCGCGGGTCTCGCCCATGCCCAGGATCAGGTTGGACTTGGTGACCAGGCCGGCCTCGCGGGCCTTGGTGATGACCTCGAGAGAGCGCTCGTACCGGAAGCCGGGGCGGATCCGCTTGAAGATGCGCGGAACCGTCTCGACGTTGTGCCCGAGGACCTCGGGGCGGGACGAGAAGACCTCGGCCAGCTGGTCGGGATCGGCGTTGAAGTCCGGGATGAGCAGCTCGACCTTGGTGTAGCCCTCGGCGCGCTCCGCCGTCATCGCGTGGATCTGGCGCACGGTCTCCGCGTACAGCCAGGCGCCGCCGTCCTCCAGGTCGTCGCGGGCGACGCCGGTGATCGTGGCGTAGTTCAGGTCCATCGTGACGACGGACTCGCCGACGCGGCGCGGCTCGTCGCGGTCGAGGGCCTGCGGCTTGCCGGTGTCGATCTGGCAGAAGTCGCAGCGCCGCGTGCACTGGTCGCCGCCGATGAGGAACGTGGCCTCGCGGTCTTCCCAGCACTCGTAGATGTTCGGACAGCCCGCCTCCTGGCAGACCGTGTGCAGCCCCTCGCTCTTCACGAGTTTCTGCAGGGCGTTGTACTCGGGGCCCATTTTCGCCCGGGTCTTGATCCACTCGGGCTTGCGCTCGATGGGGGTCTGGGCGTTCCGGACCTCCAGGCGCAGCATCTTGCGTCCGTCGGGTGCGACTGCGGACACATCGGCTCCCTGTTAGCTGGCGTAAAAAAACTTCGATTCAGCGGCGCACACCAGGGTACGCCCGTGATGTCGTTGGGCTTACTACCGGCCAACCTCTGGCCAAAGGGGTGCATTCCCCGGGGCGGAGGTCAATCCGGAGCTCTATCCGGAGCTCTATGCGGAGGCCGGCTCGGAGACCGGTTCCGCGGCCCGCTCCCCGCTCGCCGCAGGCTTTTCGACGAGACGCGGCTTGAGTTCCGCGTTCTCCAGCACGTCGCGCAGGTGCCGCTCGGCGACGGGCAGCACGTCGGCGATGGTGATCTCGCGGTCCAGCTCGTACGAGAGGGACGTCACGCCCGCGTCGCGGATGCCGCACGGGATGATCCGGTCGAACCAGGTGTTGTCCGGGTTCACGTTCAGCGCGAAGCCGTGCATCGTGACGCCCTTGGCGACGCGGATGCCGATCGCGGCGATCTTGCGGTCCTCGCGGCGCTGGCCCGCGTTGGACGGGGCGTACTCCGGACCGTTGAACCGGGCGTCGAACTCGTCGTCCTGCAGGCGCGGGTCGAGGTCCAGGGAGAGTCCGCCGAGCGCGGGGCGCCGCTCCACCGGGTCGCCCAGGATCCACACGCCGCTGCGTCCCTCGACGCGGCTGGTCTCCAGACCGAACTCCGCACACGTACGGATAAGAGCCTCTTCCAGGCGGCGTACGTGTGCTACGACGTCGACCGGGCGGGGCAGTTTCTGGATGGGGTAACCCACCAGCTGGCCCGGCCCGTGCCAGGTGATCTTGCCGCCGCGGTCCACGTCCACGACGGGCGTGCCGTCCAGCGGACGCTCGCTGGCCGCGGTCCTGCGGCCGGCGGTGTAGACCGCCGCATGCTCCAGGAGAAGGCAGGTGTCCGGGGCCTCGTCGGCGAAGCGGGCGGCATGTACGCGGCGCTGCTCGTCCCACGCCTCTTGGTACTCCACGAAGTCCGGGCCGAAGCCCAGCCGGACGAACCGAAACTCACTCACGGCAGGTTCCTCCCTGAACGTTCACCGTGCACATATCGCGCCTCTGCCACTGTACGGGCCCCCTCCGACGGCAACCTTGACCCGGGTTCCTCACACGATCGGATGAATGCGGGGAGAAGGCGCGCTCACAGGCTGTGATGGCCGCTACATTCACGCCGTTCACGAGGCCATAAGGGCTGCTCAAGGCAGGTCCGGAAGGCAGGAGACCGCACAGCCGATGACGGAACGACCCCCGCAGCGCACCCCAAACCGCCAGCTAGCCGCGCTCATCGCGGAAGCCGGGTTCTCCAATGCGGGCCTCGCGCGCCGTGTCGACCAGCTGGGGCTCGAGCACGGTCTCGACCTGCGTTACGACAAGACATCAGTGACCCGGTGGCTGCGCGGTCAGCAGCCCAGAGGCACCACACCCGCGCTGATCGCCGAGGTCTTCACCAGACGGCTCGGGCGGCGCCTGTCCGCCCAGGACCTCGGGCTCGACGCGTGCGCCCCGGTGTACGCGGGCCTTGAGTTCGCGGCCAGCCCCGAGGAGGCCGTCGACATCGTCGGCGGACTCTGGCGCAAGGACTCCGGGAGCCATGCCGAGCTGCGGAAGATCGCGTTCACCCCGGCCGGGCTCGTGGTGCCCAGCCGGGACTGGCTCATCGGCCGCGCCGACGAACGCGTGGGGCGCGGGGAGGTCGACCCGTCCCACGTCCGCGTCCCCGCCCAGGGGCGCCCCGTACTGCCCCGGCAGCGGCAGGGCCCCGAGCGCGGCCCGGGGCAGCGGGTCAGCAACGGAGACATCGCGGCGCTGCGCTCCGTGGGCGAGCTGTTCCGCGCGCTCGACCATGCGTACGGCGGCGGGCACGCCCGGCAGGCCTTGGTCCGCTACCTGGAGCACGAGGCCGAGCCGATGCTGCGCGGCGTCTACGGGGAGCAGGCCGGGCGGCGGCTCTTCGGCGCCGCCGCCGATCTGACCCGCCTCGCGGGCTGGACCTCGTACGACATCGCGGCACACGGTCTGGCCCAGCGGTACTACGTCCAGGCGCTGCGTCTCGCACAGGCGGCGGGCGACCGGGCGTACGGCTCGTACGTCCTGGTCACGATGAGCCGTCAGGCCGTCTACCTCGGGCATGGACGCGAGGCCGTGCAGCTCGCGCGGGTCGCTCAGCAGGGCGTCGGCTCCGCGGCGCCGCACGTCGTGCAGGCCCTGCTGTACTCGGCGGAGGCGCGCGGGCACGGGGTGCTCGGCGAGGTGCGGGCCTGCACCGCGTCCCTCGCGCGGGCCGAGCGGTCCCTGGAGGCGGCCCGGCCCGGTGATGAAGTGCCGCACTGGGCGCGGTTCTTCGACGAGGCGCAATTGGCGGACGAGTTCGGACACAGCTACCGCGATCTGCAGCAGTACCGGGCCGCGGCCCAGTACGCCGAGCGCTCGCTCCAGTTGCGTGCCCCCGCCTTCGCGCGCTCCCGTCTGTTCTGCCGGGTGGTCCTCGCGACCGCGCGGCTCGGTCTCGGCGAGCTGGAGCACGCCTGCCAGCTGGGCGCGGAGGCCGCGCAGGCGGCGGGGGAGATGCGCTCCGCACGGGCCCACGAGTACGTGCGCGAATTCGAGCGGCGCCTGGAGCCGTACCGGGACGCGGGGCCGGTCCGGGGGTACCGGGACAAGATCGCGGCGCTGGGCTGACCCGGGGCCTCTCGGCCGGAAGGGACGGGACAGGGCAGGCGCCGCCGGGCAGGGGGATCCCCGCTCGGCGGCGCCTCACCTCGACGCGGGTGCGGCCCGTTCGGTGCGGGTGAGCGTGATGTCGCCTGAGTCAGGCCGCGGTGGGCAGTGACTCCTGGGCGTACGCGGGGGTGATGCCGAAGTCCGTGAGGAGGGCGTGGGCCGCGCGCCGCCCCGAGTGCAGGGCGCCCTGGACGGTGCTGGTGTCCCGGTGGTCCCCGCAGACGTAGAGCCCGGAGAGCAGGCGGACCGGGCGCCGCACGTCGTGCGGGGGCGGCATCGCGGGCACGGCCTCGCGGGTGTGGTGGACGGCGAGCCGTTCCCAGCGGTGCGTCGGGGCGCCGTAGAGCGCGGCGAGGTGGGTGCGTACGGCGTGCTCGCCGGGTGGCGGGCCGAGGATCGTCGAGGAGACCAGGACGCGGCCTGCGGGCGCGCGCGACGGGTCGACCTGGCTGATGACCGAGGTGTGGGCGACCGGGCCCGCGCGGTCGGCGTCCAGGAGCAGCGCGGCTCCATCGAGCGGCGGCTCGGACGCGGCGTGGTGGACCACCGTCACCTCGTGGAACGGCGGCACGCGCAGGCCGGGCAGGAGCTCGGCGGCGGCGCGCGCGTCGGTGGCGAGGAGGACGGCGCGGCACGGGAACTCCCCGTGCTCGGCGGTCCCGACGGAGCTCGTGGAGACCGAGGTGACGCGGACGCCGGTGCGGACCGTGCCGGGCGGCAGGGTGGCGGCGAGGAGGTCGGGCAGGGCGTCGGCGCCGCCCTCGGGCACGCAGAGGCGGCCGCGTGCGAAGGCGTGCAGGGCGAGGTCCGCGCACCGGCTCGACGTGGTCAGGCCGGGGTCGCAGAGCAGCGCGGAGAGCAGTGGGCGCAGAAAGCCGTCGATGGTGCGGGAGGGCAGTCCGCGCGCGGAGAGGGCGTCCCTGGCCGGGAGTTCGGGCCGGGTCAGGAGGCGGTCGACGGGTGTCGCGGCGAGGCGGGCCAGGGCGGTGCCGAGCCGGGCCTGGTCGAGGGGGTTGCCGAGGGGCGCGGGGCGGGGCGCCGTGCCGGGGGTGGCGCGCGCGGGGGTCAGGGCGGCCCGCGCGGGGCCGAGGGGAGCGCTCGCGAGGGCGCGCGCTGTGGTGAGTGCGCCCCTCGCGCTCCGTCCGGGCTGGGGTTCGGCGGCACGGTGGTGCCGCCCGTCGCTGTGCACCAGGAGGCCTGGGGCGAAGGGGCGCAGCACGAGGGAGTCGAGTCCCGGGGTGCGGCGCAGTTCGGGGTACGAGGTGGTGAGGAGCTGCCCGATCCGGTCGAGCCGGAATCCGTCGACCTTCTCGGTCGACATCCGGCCACCGACGTAAGGGGCGGCCTCCAGGACCACGGTCGTTACACCGGCGCTGGTCAGCCGATGCGCTGCCGAGAGCCCGGCGGCCCCGGCTCCCACGATGACGACATCCGCATGGTGCGCAGGCTCTGGCACGTGCCCCTCCCGAGGTCGCGCGGCTGATGGGGGGCTGATGCCCCCGACAGCGTTCTGGAATACCCGAGTTCGGCACGAGGGTAGGAGCGGTTCCGGTCAGCGGCAGTCGCGCATGCACCGGGCACGGTCGCACATAGGTCGCACACGGGTCGCACGCAGACGGCACGGCGAGCAGGCGGCGGAGGCGGACCCCCGCTTCCGGGCAGGGGCGTACGCCGGGGACCGCCCCAGTGGCACCCGCCCCCCGCCGCAGCCCCCCGCCGCAGCCCCCCCGCCGCAGCCCCCCGGCGGCCGCTCCCCCGGCGGCCCGCGCCGCCCGCGCTCAGCCCCCGCCCCTCGGCCGGTTCACTTCAGCGCCGACCGGATCGCCTCCTCGATCCCGGGAAACGCGAAGGTGAAGCCCGACTCCAGGAGCCGCGTCGGCAGCACCCGCTGGCTGCCGAGGACGTCCCCCGCCATCTCGCCGAGCACGACACGCAGCGCGGGCGCCGGGGCGGGGAAGAGCGTGGGGCGGTGCAGGACCCGCCCCATCGCGGCCGTCACCTCACGGTTGGTGAGCGGATCGGGCGCCGTGAGGTTGACCGGGCCCGACAGCGACTCCGTGTCGATGAGGTGGCGCAGCGCGGCCACCTCGTCGTGCAGGGAGATGTAGCTCCAGAACTGCCTGCCGTCACCGAGGCGGCCGCCGAGCCCCGCCTTGAAGAGCGGGAAGAGGCGGCCCCAGGCCCCGCCCCCGCTGCCGATCACGAGGCCGTTGCGGGCGACGACGGTCCGGATGCCCGCCTCCCGCGCGGGCGCCGTCGCCTCCTCCCACTCCACGCACAGCGACGGCAGGAACCCCGTCCCCGCCGGTGCGTTCTCGTCCACCGCGCGGCGGCCGGTGTCTCCGTAGTAGCCGATCGCACTCGCGTTCAGGAACACCCGCGGCGGCTCGTCGAGGGCGGCCGCGGCGGTGGCGAGCGCCGAGGTGCCGAGGACCCTGCTGTCCCGCAGCTCCCGCTTGTACGCGTCCGTCCAGCGGTGGTCGCCGATGCCCGCGCCCGCGAGATTGACGATCGCCGTGCAGCCGGTGAGCCCGGCCGTGTCGACGTACCCCTCCTTGGGGTCCCAGCGCACCTCGTCCTTGCTGCGCGGCGACCGGCGCACCAGGCGCACCACGTCGTGCCCGTCGGCGGCGAGCGAGCGGGTGAGCGCCGTACCGATGAGCCCGGAGGAGCCGGCCACGGCGACGCGTGACTGTGAGGTTTCCATGGGTTCCATCCTGCCCCGCGAGGCCGGAACGGCACGTCCCCCGGCCGCCGTACAGTGGCGCCATGTCGGACATGCACATACGCACCGCACGGCCCGAGGACGACGACGAGCTCGCCCGCCTCGACCGCGCCGCCTGGTCCACCCTGCACGCGGTCCAGCCCCGCCCCGAGCCCCCCTACGAGCCGTTCTTCAACGACCGCTTCGGGCCCCATGACCACCTGGTCGTCGAGTTGGACGGGCGGATCGTCGGCTATGTGAAGCTCGGCTACCCCACCCCGCTGCTCGTCAACGCGCATGTACGGCAGATCCAGGGCTTCCTCGTCGCCGAGGAGGTGCGCGGCCGGGGCATCGGCACGCGGCTGATCCGCGCGGCCATGGACGAGGCACGCCGACAGGGCGCCCGACGCATCACCCTGCGGGTCCTTGGGCACAACACTCCAGCCCGGAAGCTCTACGAGTCCGAGGGGTTCGTCATCGAGGGCGTACTGCCCGGCGAGTTCCTGATCGGCGGCGCGTACGTCGACGACGTCCTCATGGGCCGCCCGCTCTGAACGGGCGGGCCCTCTGAGCTTCCATGACCTTCCACGGGCGCGTACGCCTCCCCGGCGTGCCGCACCCGACGGACCGGCCCGGCGTGCGGGGGCACCGTGCGCGTAGGAGCGTGAAGAGATGATCAGGGCTGAGGCCAGACGGCGCGACGCGGAGCAGCGCGACTGGCTGCTGCGTGGGACGCCGCCCCCGGCCTGGGTGCGCTGGCCCCCGCCGCTGCTCCTGCTCGCGATCTTCCTCGTTCAGCTGATCACCCCGAAGACGGTCGACCTCAGCTTCCTGGTCGCGGCCGTGCCGCCGCTTGCCGCCCTCTCGTACGGGCCCGCCGCCACCGCCGTGGTCGGCGGCGCCGTGATCGTGCTGCTCTCCCTGCCGACCTTCGGCCTCGGCCACCCGGGCAACAGCGACGAGCTCACGATCAGCTTCGTCGCGCTGCTCAGCGTCGTCTTCGCGTGGGTGCGCAGCCGCCGCGAGGCCCAGCTCGTGACGGTCCGCACGGTCGCGGAGGCGGCCCAGTTCGCGGTCCTGCCCCCGCTGCAGGAGTGGGTCGGCAGGGTGCGGTGCGCGGGCCTGTACGAGGCGGCGCAGCACGAGTCCCTTGTCGGCGGCGACTTCTTCGACGTACGCCGGGGGCCTCATGGGGTGCGTGCCCTCGTCGGCGATGTGCAGGGGCACGGGCTCGCGGCGGTCGGAACGGTCGCCGCGCTGCTCGGCGCGTTCCGCGAGGCGGTCCTCGACAAGCCGGACCTCGTGGGGGTCGCCGCCCAGCTCGACCGCAGGCTCGTGATCGACTCGGCGGGCCAGGAGCACGCGGAACTGTTCGCGACGGCGGTGCTCCTCGAGTTCCCCGACGACGCCTCCGTGGTGCGCGTCGTCTCCTGCGGCCACCCGCCGCCCCTGCTCCTGCGCGGCTCCGAGGTCACCGAGCTGGACGTGCCGTCGGGACCGCCCCTCGGCCTCGGCATCGCGGGCCTCGCCCCGCCCGAGGAGCTGACGGTTCCGCTGCTCGGCGGCGACCGCCTGCTCGGCCTGACCGACGGCGTGAGCGAGGCACGGGACGAGCTCGGCGCGTTCTATCCGCTGGTCGACAGGATCGTCGGCATGCTCAAGACGGACGCGGCGCTCCTGGACGACCCGGGAGGGCTCGCGGAGCGGGTGTGGCGGGACGTCGTCGGCTACGCGGGGCGGGTGCGGGACGACGTGACGCTGATGGTGTTCGCGCCGGGGCCGTACGGGCATCCGGAGCCGGAGCCGGAGCGGCAGCCGGATGCCTCCGAAGACCCGAAGGCCCCGTAGAACCCTACGGCCGCGTCAGCACGTCCATTCCGCCCATGAGCTGTCGCAGGCACCGCACCGCGAGGTCCGCGGGGGAGCCGGGGCCCGTGACCTCGGCGTCCGTCTCCGCCCAGGTCTCCAGGGCGATCCGGATCGCGTCCGTGGCCGCCGCCGCGGCGAGGCGGACCGCCAGGGGCTGTGCGGTTCCGGCCCCGAGTCCTTTGAGCCCCGCGAGCCCCGCGAGCTCCGCGACGACCGGGCGCAGCTTGTCCTCGGACTCCTGGTTCACGCGGTACCAGACCGCCCGTAGCGCCGGGTCGTCGGCGGCCGCGCGGAGCAGGCCGCGGGCCTGGTGAAGTCCGGCCGCGGCGGCCTCGTCCGGCGCCGATAGCGCCTCGGAGACCGCGCTGCGCAGGGCGTCGGGCAGCTCCGCACCCGGCTCGCTCGCGGCAAGGAGCGCACGCCAGCGATCCCCTCCGACGGCGAGCAGCGGCGCCACCGCGTCCTGCTTGCTGCGGAAGTAGCGGTAGAAGGTGCGCAGCGCGACCCCGGCCCGGCCCGCGATGGCCTCGGCCGTGGTGCCGTCGGTCCCGTGCGCGGTGAAGAGCTCGGCGGCGGCGTGCGCGATCTCCAGCTGGGTGGCCAGCTTGCGGCGCTCCGTGAGGGAGAGGGGCGGCGGGGTGGTGTTCACGGTCGCAGCCTACGCCGAGTGTGACGACCGGGCACGTTATGTCGTGGTGGCACAACGTGCCACTCAGGCGTAACGTGTGAGGCGTAACCGCGTCCGTTGTGAAAGTGGGAGAACGCCATGCAGAGCCCCGTGCAGACCCTGAACCGTTACGAGGGGCGCCGCGCCCTGGTCACCGGCGCCGGGTCCGGCATCGGCCAGGCGACCGTGCTGCGCATGCTGGCCGAGGGCGGCACGGTGGCCGCCGCCGACGTCAGCGAGGACGGTCTGCGGGACACCGTCGCCAAGGCCGGTGCCGCCGCGGAGCGCCTCACCACCGTCGTCGTGAACATCGCCGACGAGGCCTCGGTCCGTGCGGGCGTCGCCGCCGCCACCGCCGCGCTCGGCGGCCTGGACGTCCTGGTGAACGCCGCGGGCATCCTGCGCTCCTCGCACACCCACGAGACCACCCTCGACGCCTTCAACCAGGTCATGGCCGTCAACCTCACCGGCACCTTCCTGATGATCCGTGAGGCGATCCCGGCGCTGCTGCGGGGCGAGGGCGCGGCCGTCGTCAACTTCAGCTCGACGTCCGCGATGTTCGCCCACCCGTACATGGCGGCATACGCGGCGAGCAAGGGCGGCATCCAGTCCATGACGCACGCCCTCGCCGCCGAGTACGGCAAGCAGGGCATCCGCTTCACCGCCGTGCAGCCCGGCTCCATCTCCTCCGGGATGACGGACGGCTCCGGCGCCAGCAGGCAGAGCGTCGGCCCCGGCCTGCCCGAGGACGCCGACATGAGCCTCTTCGTGAAGCTCGCTCCCGCGCTCGGTCAGGGCTTCGCCGGGCCGGAGACCGTCGCCTCCGTCGTCGCGATGCTCGCCTCTGACGACGGCCGGTTCATCACCGGCACGGAGATCCGCATCGACGGCGGCACGCACTTCTGAGCCGCGGACGGGGGTCTGTAGGCGGAGACGTCACTCGCCCATGAAACGGGCCCAGAGCTTCGGATAGCTCCGTGCGAGGAGCGCTTCGTCCTCGAAGTCGACCGGTGTGCCGGTCGGCTCCGGTGGGGCCGGGGAGAGGCCCAGGTCGGGGGTGACGTCGCCGGTGAGCTGCTCGTACGCCTCGTCCGCCGCGTAGCCGAGCTCCTCGCCGTCCCCGTCGAGCTCCTCGTCGAAGTCGTCCAGGAGGTCGGCGAGCGCGTCCGGGTCGTGCACGGCGCCCTCGAAGACCTCCCGGCCCTGCCCGATCAGCCAGCACCGGAAGTAGTCGAAGGCGTCGTCGCTCGCGCCCCCGAGCAGCACCGACGCCGCGCCCCACAGGTCCCAGCGGTAGGCGCGGTTGTAGCGGGCCTCGAAGTGGCGGGCGAAGTCGAGGACGGAGTCCGGGTCGGACTGCAGCAGTCTTTCGACGAGCAGCTCGGCGTGGTCCTCGGGGTCGCCGCCGGCGGCCTCACGGGTGCGGTCCACGATCTCCCAGAACTCCGTCTCGTCCATCACGGGTCCAGCATCGGTCCTGGAGGGTGGGGGCGCACGCGGAGTGCGCCGGAATGCGGCTGTCTCGTTATGCGTGCACATGCCCGTGGAAAAACCGACAGGAGTTGTCGGCATTCGGTGGAAGCCTCAAGGACATGGAGACCAACCAGCCCCTGAGCCACGACCTCACCGGAAAGACCGCCCTCGTCGCGGGCGCCACCCGCGGCGCGGGCCGCGCCATGGCCGTCGAGCTCGGCCGCGCGGGCGCCACCGTGTACGTGACAGGCCGGACCACCCGCGAGCACGTCAGCGAGACCGGCCGCGCCACCGAGACCATCGAGGAGACCGCCGAACTGGTCGACGCCGCGGGAGGCAAGGGCGTCGCCGTCCCCACCGACCACCTGGAACCCGGACAGGTCCGCGCCCTCGTCGAGCGCATCGACCGCGAGCGGGGGCGCCTGGACATCCTGGTCAACGACATCTGGGGCGGCGACCGGCACGTCGAGTGGGACAGGAAGATGTGGGAGCACGACCTCGACAAAGGGCTGCGCATCCTGCGCCTCGGCATCGAGACCCACATCGTCACCAGCCGGTACGCGCTGCCGCTGCTCATCAGGAACCCCGGCGGCCTGGTCGTCGAGGTCACCGACGGAACGGCCGAGTACAACGGCCCCAACTACCGCAAGCCCTTCTACTACGACCTCGCCAAGGCGGCCCCGCTGCGCATGGCCCGCGGCCTCGCCGAGGAGGTGAAGGAGTACGGGTGCACGGCGCTCTGCCTGACCCCCGGCTGGCTGCGCTCCGAGGCCATGCTCGACACGTACTTCAAGGTGACCGAGGAGAATTGGCTGGCGGGCACCGCGCAGAACCCGCACTTCGCGATCTCCGAGACGCCCGCGTTCGTGGGCCGCGCGCTCGTCGCCCTCGCCGCCGACCCCGACGTGGCCCGCCACAATGGCGCGTCCCTCTCCAGCGGCGGCCTCGCCGGGGAGTACGGCTTCACGGACGTGGACGGCTCGGCGCCGGACGCCTGGCGGTATCTGACGGAGGTCGACCAGGAGAGCAAGACCGCCGACGTCACGGGCTACCGCTAGAGCGTGTCCGGCGCGCGGCATCATGGGCGCATGCGCGCTGCCCGCCTCATCAAGATGGTGCTCCTGCTCCAGGCCCGGCCTGCCATGACCGCGGCCGAGCTCGCCGCCGAGCTCGAGGTCTCCGAGCGGACCATCACCCGGGACGCGCAGGCGCTCTCGGAGGCGGGCGTCCCGGTCTACGCCGACCGGGGGCGGACCGGCGGCTACCGCCTCATCGGCGGCTACCGCACGCGGCTGACCGGGCTCGGACGCAGCGAGGCCGAGGCGCTGTTCCTCTCCGGAGTGCCGGGCGCGCTGCGGGAGATGGGCCTCCAGGACGCGGCGTCGGCGGCCCGCCTGAAGGTGTCGGCGGCGCTGCTGCCCTCCCTGCGCGACGCCTCGCAGAACGCCTCGCAGCGGTTCCACCTGGACGCGCCGGGGTGGTTCAAGGAGATCCCCGCGCCGGAGCTGCTGCCCCCGCTGGCGGACGCCGTCTGGGACGACCGGCGCGTCCTCGCCCGCTACCGGCGCGAGGACGCCGAGGTGGAGCGGGAGTTGGAGCCCTACGGGCTCGTGCTCAAGGCGGGCGTCTGGTACCTGTGCGCCCGGGTGCCCGAGACGGACGCGTTCCGCGTGTACCGCATCGACCGCTTCACCGCGGTCGACGCCGGTGCACAACGCTTCGTACGTGACGAGGAGTTCGACCTGCCGGGCTTCTGGGAGGAGCGGGCGGCCCAGTTCGCGCGGGCGATCCTGCGGGCCGAGGTCGTGGTGCGGCTCTCCGAGGCGGGCGTACGGCAGCTTCCGTACGCCGTCGACGCCGTGTCCGTGCGCGCGGCGCTTGACGAGGCGGGCGCGCCGGACGCGGCGGGCCGGGTGACGCTGACGCTGCCCGTCGAGAACGAGACGGTGGCCTACACCCAGCTCATGGCGCTCGGCCCGGAGGCGGAGGTGCTGTCCCCGCCGTCCCTGCGAGCACGCTTCACCGAGGCGTCCCGACGGATGGCCGCCCGGTATCAGTGACAAGAGCGGGCCCCCGCCCACTCCCGACGAGGAGTGGACAAGGGGCCCGCATCAAACCGAACCGAAGAACTACAGGCCGTACTTGGCCCGCGCCTCCTTGACCGCCGAGGCGGGCACCTCGCCGCGGCGGGCGAGCTGCGCCAGCGTGGCGACGACGATCGACTCCGCGTCGATGCCGAAGTGGCGGCGGGCGGCGTCGCGGGTGTCGGAGAGGCCGAAGCCGTCCGCACCGAGCGAGGAGTAGTCCTGCTCGACCCACTGCGCGATCTGGTCGGGAACCTGGCGCATGTAGTCGGAGACCGCGAGCACCGGGCCCTGGGCGCCGTCGAGCGCCGTACGGATGTAGGGCACCCGCTCCTCGCCGCGCAGGAGGGCCTCGTCGGCCTCCAGGGCATCGCGGCGCAGCTCGGTCCAGGACGTCGCGGACCACACGTCGGCGGCCACGCCCCACTCCTCGGCGAGCATCTTCTGCGCGGCGAGGGTCCAGTGGATGGCCGTGCCCGAGCCGATGAGCTGGACGCGCGAGGCATTGGCCGCGGGCGAGAGCCCGGCCGTCTCGGCCGTGTTGAAGCGGTACAGGCCCTTGATGATGCCCTCGTCGACGCCCGCGGGCTTCGCGGGCTGCGGCATCGGCTCGTTGTAGACGGTGAGGTAGTAGAAGACGTTCTGGTCCTCACCGGGAGCGGCCTCGCCGTACATGCGGCGCAGCCCCTCCTTGACGATCGCGGCGATCTCGTAGGCGAACGCCGGGTCGTACGAGAGCGCGGCGGGGTTCGTCGCGGCGATCACCGGCGAGTGGCCGTCCGCGTGCTGGAGGCCTTCGCCCGTCAGCGTCGTGCGGCCCGCGGTGGCGCCGACGAGGAAGCCGCGGCCGAGCTGGTCGCCGAGCTGCCACATCTGGTCGGCCGTGCGCTGCCAGCCGAACATCGAGTAGAAGATGTAGAAGGGGATCATCGCTTCGCCGTGCGTCGCGTACGACGACGACGCGGCGATGAAGTCCGCCATGGAACCGGCCTCGGTGATCCCCTCGTTGAGGATCTGGCCGTCCTTGGCCTCCTTGTAGTACATCAGCTGGTCGCGGTCGACCGGCTCGTACGTCTGGCCCTTCGGCGAGTAGATGCCGAGCGACGGGAAGAGCGACTCCATGCCGAAGGTGCGCGCCTCGTCGGGGACGATCGGCACCCAGCGCTTACCGGTCTGCTTGTCGCGTACGAGGTCCTTGACCAGGCGTACGAAGGCCATGGTCGTCGCCACCGACTGCGAGCCCGAGCCCTTGTCGAAGGAGGCGAAGGTCTTGTCCGCGGCGGCGGGCAGCGGGGCGAGCGGCTGCGTGCGGCGGGCCGGGGCCGGACCGCCGAGCGCCGCGCGGCGCTCCTGGAGGTAGCGGACCTCGGGGGAGTCGGCGCCCGGGTGGCCGTAGGGCACCTGGCCGTCGACGAAGTCGCTGTCCCGGATGGGCAGTTCGAGCAGGTCCCGCATGTCCTTGAACTCGTCCACCGTGAGCTTCTTCATCTGGTGGTTGGCGTTCTTGGACTCGAAGCCCTTGCCGAGGGTGAAGCCCTTGACCGTCTGCGCGAGGATCACGGTCGGCGCACCCGTGTGGGTCAGCGCCGCACGGTAGGCCGCGTAGACCTTGCGGGCCTCGTGGCCGCCGCGCGAGAGGTGGAAACACTCGCTGATCTTGTCGTCGGTGAGCAGCTTGCCCATTTCGGCGAGGGCGGGCTCGGCACCGAAGAAGTGCTCGCGGATGTAGGCGGCGTCACGCGTCGCGTACGTCTGGAACTGCGCGTCCGGCACCTCGCGCAGACGGCGGACCAGGGCGCCCGTGGTGTCGAGCTGGAAGAGCTCGTCCCAGGCGTTGCCCCACATGATCTTGATGACGTTCCAGCCGGCGCCCCGGAACTGGGCCTCCAGCTCCTGGACCACGCGGAAGTTGGCGCGGACCGGGCCGTCGAGCCGCTGTAGGTTGCAGTTGATGACGTACGTGAGGTTGTCGAGACCCTCACGCGCGGCCAGTGCGAGGGCCGCGGTCGACTCGGGCTCGTCCATCTCGCCGTCACCGAGGAACGCCCACACGTGCGAGGCGGAGACGTCCTTGATGCCGCGGTTGGTGAGGTAGCGGTTGAAGCGCGCCTGGTAGATCGCCGACAGCGGGCCGAGGCCCATGGAGACGGTCGGGAACTCCCACAGCCAGGGCAGGCGGCGCGGGTGCGGGTAGGAGGGCAGGCCGTTGCCGCCCGCCTCCTGCCGGAAGTTGTCGAGCTGCGCCTCGTTCAGACGGCCGTCGAGGAAGGCGCGGGCGTAGATGCCGGGGGAGGCATGGCCCTGGATGTAGAGCTGGTCGCCGGAGCCGTCCCCCTCCTTGCCCTTGAAGAAGTGGTTGAAGCCGGTCTCGTACAGCCAGGCCGCGGACGCGAAGGTCGCGATGTGGCCGCCGACGCCGTGCTTGGAGCCGCGGGTGACCATCGCGGCCGCGTTCCAGCGGTTCCACGCGGTGATCTTCCGCTCCATCTCCTCGTCACCGTCGATCGCCGGCTCGGCGGAGGTGGGGATGGTGTTGACGTAGTCGGTCTCGAGGAGCTTGGGCAGCGCCAGGCCCGCGCCCTCGGCGCGCTCCAGCGTGCGGCGCATCAGGTATGCGGCACGGTGCGGCCCGGCCGCCTTGGTGACGGCGTCCAGGGAGGCCTGCCATTCGGCGGTCTCCTCGGGGTCGCGGTCCGGGAGCTGGTCGAGCTCGCTCGGCTGGATTGCGGAGGGGTCGGTCATGTCGCCGCCTTCCTGAGTCGGAGGGGGTCCCCTGTTCGGTAAGGGGTGGGGTTGCCCGGTTCTTGGCAGGACAGGGCGTAAGGCGCTGTTGCGGAGTCATTTGTGTGGCTCAGCCACAGGCCCGTCGGAGACTGTAACTCCGTGATCGATGATCGATCAAAGGGTTGAAGGGGAAAACTCCTTCATCTCGAGAAAGTAGGCATCCGGTGCCAGTAAAGCGGGCACGCGGTGCCTTTGATTTGAAGGATCTACGCAGGTGGGAGCACGTTTGCAGACAGGGCGCCACGGATGAGCGTGGGCGTCACGGGCGCGGTGCGCACCCCAGGACGTGGGACTTGACCAGGTCGGCGATGGCCGGGTCACGGCGCCGGAACGCCGAGACCAGGGCCTCGTGCTCCTCCGCGTACGACTGCTGGACCGTGCCGAGCCAGCGGATGGAAAGCGCCGTGAAGACCTCGATGCCGAGGCCCTCCCAGGTGTGCAGCAGGACGGAGTTGTCCGCGGCCCGCACCAGCTCCCGGTGGAAGCCGACGGTGTGCCGCACCTGGGCCGTGCCGTCGGCGGCCCGGTCCGCCTCGTAGAGGGCCGCGACATGGGGCTCGAGGGCCGAGCAGTCCTCGGCGAGCCGCTCGGCCGCCAGCTCGGCGGCGATGGCTTCCAGACCGGCCCGGACCGGGTAGCTCTCCTCCAGGTCGGCGGCGGAAAGATTGCGAACGCGTACGCCCTTGTTGGGCGCCGACTCGATCAGCCGCAGCGTCTCCAGCTCCCGCAGCGCCTCCCGCACGGGGGTCTGGGACACCTCGAGCTCCACGGCGATCCGGCGCTCCACGATCCGCTCGCCCGGCTTCCAGCGCCCGCTGACGATCCCCTCCACGATGTGCTCGCGGATCTGTTCGCGCAGTGAGTGAACAACGGGCGCGGTCATGTGGGCTCCTCAGGCAGGGGCAGGCAGGCGCCCCAGGGCGTAGTGACCCCTAGACAATACGGCGACGCCCCCGCCCGGATAACTCCGGACGGGGGCGTACGCGCTGATGAGACGAGTGTTACAGACGCCCGGAGGCGGCTGTGACCACAGGCCGAGGACTACAGGCCGAGCTCGACCTCGAACTCGCCCGCCTCCAGGATCGCCTTGACCGCGGTCAGGTAGCGGGCGGCGTCCGCGCCGTCCACCAGACGGTGGTCGTAGGAGAGCGACAGGTACGTCATGTCCCGCACGGCGATGGTCTCGCCGAGGTCCGGGTGGTTGATGACGACCGGACGCTTCACGGTGGCACCGATGCCGAGGATCGCGGCCTGGTTCGGCGGCACGATGACCGTGTCGAACAGGGCGCCGCGCGAACCGGTGTTGGAGATCGTGAAGGTGGCGCCGGACATGTCGTCCGGGGTGAGGCCACCGCCACGGGCCTTGCCCGCGAGCTCGGCGGTCTTCTTCGAGATACCGGCGATGTTCAGGTCGCCCGCACCCTTGATGACCGGCGTCATCAGACCCTTCTCGGCGTCCACGGCGATGCCGATGTTCTCCGAGTCGAAGTACGTGATGGTGCCTTCGTCGTCGTTGATCCGGGCGTTGACGACCGGGTGGGCCTTCAGCGCCTGGGCGGCGGCCTTGACGAAGAACGGCATCGGCGAGAGCTTGACGCCCTCACGGGCCGCGAAGGAGTCCTTCGCCTTGGCGCGCAGCTTCATCAGCTTGGTGATGTCGACCTCGACGACCGAGGTCAGCTGGGCCTGCGAGTGCAGCGCCTTCATCATGTTGTCGCCGATGACCTTGCGCATGCGGGTCATCTTGACCGTCTGGCCGCGGAGGGGAGAGACCTCCAGGGCCGGAGCCTTCGACGCGGCAGCGCCCCCGGCAGAACCAGCAGCGGCGGCGGCCGGAGCCGGAGCCGACTTCTTGGCCTCGGCGGCGGCGACGACGTCCTGCTTGCGGATGCGGCCGCCGACACCGGAACCGGTGACCTCGGAGAGGTTCACGCCGTTCTCGGACGCGAGCTTACGGACCAGCGGGGTCACGTAGGCACCGTCGTCGGCCGGGGTGGCCTGGGCCGGGGCGGCGGGCGCGGCCGGAGCCGCCGGGGCGGCGGGCTGAGCCGGGGCCGGGGCGGCAGCGGCGGGCTTGGCCGGGGCGGCCGGAGCCTGCGCGGGGGCGGCCGGAGCGGCCGGCGCCGGGGCGGCCTCCTGCTTCGGGGCCTCCTGCTTGGGGGCCTCCTGCTTCGGAGCCTCCTGCTGCGCGGGGGCGGCCGGGGCCTCCTCCTTGGCCGGGGCCGCGGCGGCACCGGGCGCACCGATGACGGCGAGCTTGGCGCCGACCTCGGCGGTCTCGTCCTCACCGACGACGATCTCGAGCAGCACGCCCGCGACCGGCGAGGGAATCTCGGTGTCGACCTTGTCCGTCGAGACCTCGAGGAGGGGCTCGTCGGCCGCGACCTCCTCGCCGACCTCCTTCAGCCAACGGGTGACGGTGCCCTCGGTGACCGACTCACCGAGCGCGGGCAGGGTGACCTCGGTGCCCTCGGCGGGACCGCCGGACGGGGCGGGGGCGGCGGGCGCCTCGGCCTGGGCGGGGGCCTCCTGCTGCGGGGCCTCCTCCTGGGCGGGGGCGGCCGGGGCCTCCTCCTGCGCCGGGGCGGCCGAGCCGCCCGCGTCGCCGGAGCCGTCGTCGATGACGGCCAGCTCGGCGCCGACCTCGACGGTCTCGTCCTCAGCGACCTTGATGGACGCCAGGATGCCGGCGGCCGGGGAGGGGATCTCGGTGTCGACCTTGTCGGTCGAGACCTCGAGCAGCGGCTCGTCGGCCTCGACGCGCTCGCCTTCGGCCTTCAGCCAACGGGTGACAGTGCCCTCGGTGACGCTCTCGCCGAGCGCCGGAAGGGATACGGAAACCGCCATGGTTTCTGTTACTCCTTAACGAATTTGCGGAAAGTCTGGTCGTCGCGCCCGTGTGACTGAAGGGTCAGTCGTGGGAGTGCAGCGGCTTGCCCGCCAGGGCCAGGTGGGCCTCGCCGAGCGCCTCGTTCTGGGTCGGGTGGGCGTGGATGAGCTGGGCGACCTCGGCCGGCAGCGCTTCCCAGTTGTAGATCAGCTGGGCCTCGCCGACCTGCTCACCCATGCGGTCGCCCACCATGTGGACGCCCACCACGGCACCGTCCTTGACCTGGACGAGCTTGATCTCGCCCGCGGTCTTGAGGATCTTGCTCTTGCCGTTGCCCGCGAGGTTGTACTTGAGGGCGACGACCTTGTCCGCGCCGTAGATCTCCTTGGCCTTGGCCTCGGTGATGCCCACGGAGGCGACCTCGGGGTGGCAGTACGTCACCCGGGGCACGCCGTCGTAGTCGACCGGGACGGGCTTCTGCCCGGCCAGGCGCTCCGCCACCAGCATGCCCTCGGCGAAGCCGACGTGCGCGAGCTGGAGGGTCGGCACCAGGTCGCCCACGGCCGAGACGGTCGGAACGTTGGTCTGCATGTACTCGTCGACGAGGACGTAGCCGCGGTCCATGGCGACGCCCTGCTCCTCGTAGCCGAGGCCCTGCGAGACGGGGCCGCGGCCGATGGCGACCAGGAGGACCTCGGCCTCGAAGGTCTTGCCGTCGGCGAGGGTCACGCGGACGCCGTCCTGCGTGTACTCGGCCTTCTCGAAGAACGTGCCGAGGTTGAACTTGATGCCGCGCTTGCGGAACGCGCGCTCAAGAAGCTTGGAGCTGTTCTCGTCCTCGACGGGCACGAGGTGCTTGAGGCCCTCGATGACCGTGACGTCGGTTCCGAAGGACTTCCACGCCGAGGCGAACTCGACGCCGATGACGCCGCCGCCCAGGACGATCGCGGACTTCGGCACGCGGTCCAGGGTCAGGCCGTGGTCCGAGGAGATGATGCGGTTGCCGTCGATCTCCAGGCCCGGCAGCGACTTCGGCACGGAGCCGGTCGCGAGGAGGACGTGGCGGCCCTGGACGCGCTGTCCGTTCACGTCCACGGAGGTCGGCGACGAGAGCTTGCCCTCGCCCTCGATGTACGTCACCTTGCGGGAGGCCACAAGGCCCTGCAGGCCCTTGTAGAGGCCCGAGATCACGTCGTCCTTGTACTTGTGGACGGCCGCCATGTCGATGCCCTCGAAGGTGGCCTTCACGCCGAACTGGTCGGCCTCGCGCGCCTGGTCGGCGATCTCGCCGGCGTGCAGCAGCGCCTTCGTGGGGATGCAGCCGTTGTGCAGGCAGGTGCCGCCGAGCTTGTTCTTCTCGATCAGGGCGACGTCCAGGCCCAGCTGCGCTCCGCGCAGCGCCGCGGCGTAACCGCCGCTACCGCCGCCGAGGATCACTAGGTCGAAAACGGTGCTGGCGTCGTTCGCCACGTCACGTCCTCCATGCATGTGCGCCGTACGCCGGACCCCTTTTCGAGGGGGTCGACCGGTCGGTCGGCTGGTGTTCGGCCGCTCTTTTTTCGGCCCTGTGGTGGGGGCCCTGTCCTGCCGAGAACCCATCTTCGCACTTGTCGACGGGAGACGGGACGCCGGGCCAGGCTGTGAGACGTCTGATCCACCGTCCCGACAGGTCTCCGCTGTGTTCGAACATACGGATTTCGTCGAGGGCGAAATCGGACGGGGTCCCGGACGCGTGAGCGTCCGGGACCCCGTCCCGACGTGCTCGGATCAGACCGGGATCAGCCCAGGTCGCCCGCGGCGGTGTGCTCGGCGAGGCGGACCAGGGTGCGGACCGCGGAGCCGGTGCCGCCCTTGGGGGTGTAGCCGAAGGGGGCGCCCTCGTGGAAGGCCGGGCCCGCGATGTCCAGGTGGGCCCAGGTGATGCCCTCGCCGACGAACTCCTTCAGGAAGAGACCGGCCACCAGGCCGCCGCCCATGCGCTCGCCCATGTTGGCGATGTCGGCGGTGGGGGAGTCCATGCCCTTGCGCAGGTCGGCGGGGAGCGGCATCGGCCAGGACGGCTCGCCGACCTCCTCGGCGATCTCGTGGACCGACGTACGGAAGGCGTCGTCGTTGGACATGATGCCGAAGGTGCGGTTGCCGAGGGCCATCATCATGGCGCCGGTCAGCGTCGCCACGTCGACGATCGCGTCGGGCTGGTCCTCGGAGGCCCTGGCGATCGCGTCGGCCAGGACCAGGCGGCCCTCGGCGTCGGTGTTGAGGACCTCGACGGTCTTGCCGCTGTACATCCGCAGGACGTCGCCGGGGCGGGTCGCGGAGCCGGACGGCATGTTCTCGGCGAGCGCCAGCCAGCCGGTGACGTTCACTTCGAGGCCCAGGCGCGCGGCGCTGACGACGGCCGCGAAGACGGCGGCGGCACCGGCCATGTCGCACTTCATGGTCTCGTTGTGACCGGCGGGCTTCAGCGAGATGCCGCCCGAGTCGTACGTGATGCCCTTGCCGACGAAGGCGAGGTGCTTCTTCGCCTTGGACGACGTGTACGAGAGCTTCACCAGGCGCGGCGGGGCGTCGGAGCCCACGCCGACGCCGAGGATGCCGCCGAAGCCGCCCTTGGCGAGCGCCTTCTCGTCGAGCACCTGGACCTTGATGCCGTGCTCCTTGCCCGCGGCCTGGGCGACGGCGGCGAAGGCCTCGGGGTTCAGGTCGTTCGGCGGGGTGTTGACCAGGTCGCGGGCGCGGTTGAGCTCCTCGGCCACGGCGGTGGCGCGCTCGATCGCGGCCTTGTGCGCCTTGTCGCGGGGCTTGCCGCCGAGCAGGGCGACCTCGGCGAGCGGCGCCTTGGCGTCCTTGCCGTTCTTCTTGGGCTTGGCGTCGCCCTGGTCCTTGTAGGCGTCGAAGGAGTACGCGCCGAGGAGCGCGCCCTCCGCGACGGCGCCGAGGCCCTCGGCGTCCTCGACGGGCAGCGCGAACGCGGCCTTCTTCGAGCCGGTCAGGGCACGGGAGGCGGCACCGGCGGCGCGGCGCAGGGCGTCCGTGCCGTACGTCTCGTCCTTCTCCGGGACCTCGCCGAGACCGATCGCGACGACGACCGGGGCCTTGAATCCGGACGGCGCGGGAAGCTTCGTCACCTCACCCTCGCCGCCCGAGGCGCCGAGGGTCTCCAGGACGGACGCGAGCTTGCCGTCGTACGCCTTGTCCACGGCCTCGGCGCCGGGGGCGACGACCAGGCCCCCCTTGGATCCAGCGCCCTTCGCGACACCGACGACGATCGCGTCGGCGCGCAGGCCGGTCGCGGCGGCGGTGCTGAGAGTCAGAGCAGTCACGGTGGTGAGGTCCTCTTTCAGTGAGTTTCGGCGGGCTGTGGGGTGGTGAGCCCGTCGCGAGCCTACGCCCGTGAGCGCTGCGGTGCGCCTCACTGTGTGTGTTCGGCGCGGTGGAAGGACGGCCGGGGTTCCGCGGGGCCGGGGCGTCAGCCGAGCGCGAGCACCACGAGCGAGGCGGTCGCCGCCGTCTCCGCGAGCCCGCCGAACACGTCTCCGGTGACCCCGCCGAACCGCCGTACGCAGTGCCGGAGCAGCAACTCCGCGGCGCCGATGGCGAGCACGACGGCCGCGGCGCCCCGTACGGCGTCGGCCGCCCCGAGCGGCACGCTCACGGCCGCCGCCCCGCACACGACGACGGCGGCGACACCGAGCGCGCGGCCGCGCGGGACGACCCCGGCGACGGCGGCGCCGAGCCCCTCGGGGCGGGCCGGGGGCACTCCGTCGCGCGCGGCCAGGGTGAGGGCGAGGCGCGCCGCGGTCGCCGAGACGACGGCGGCGACGGCGCCGCGGAGCCAGGACGCCTCGTACAGCTGGAAGAGCACGGCGACCTGGGCGAGCAGCACGAAGAGCAGGGTGATGACGCCGAAGGGGCCGATGTCGGACTGCTTCATGATGCGCAGCGCGTCGTCGGCGGGCTTGGCGCTGCCGAGGCCGTCGGCGGTGTCGGCGAGGCCGTCGAGGTGCAGGCCGCGGGTGAGGGCGGCCGGTACGGCGGCGGTCGCGACGGCGGCGAGCAGCGGGCCCGCGCCGAGCAGCGTCAGCGCCCCGCCGAGCGCCGCGGCGCAGAGCCCGGTCACCAGACCGGCGAGGGGAGCGCACTGCATGCCGCCGCGCGCGGCCTCGCGGTCCCAGCGGGTGACCCGGACGGGGAGCGCGGTGAGGGTGCCGAAGGCGAAACGTATGCCGTCGGCGGGGGAGGTTCTGGACACCGCGGCAGGCTACCCCGGCGGAACCGGCCGCCCTGCGGATCACTCTTCAGGGACGGAGGATGGGCGCATGAACGACTGGTGGGCCGCATGAACGACTGGTGGGCCGCATGAACGACTGGTGGTACCGGAACGTCGTCGAGCCGGGGAAGCTGCCGCTGCTGCTCGCGCTGCTCTCCTTCGTGGGCTCGTTTGTGGTCACCCGGACCATCACGCGGCTGATCCGGGCGGGCAAGGGGCCGTTCAGGAACATCAGCACCGGCGACGTGCACATCCACCACGTCGTGCCGGGGATCTTCCTGATGCTGGTCGGCGGGTTCTGGGCGGTGGCCGCGGGGCGGCACGGCGCGGGGCCGCTGTACGCCGCCGTCATCTTCGGGATCGGCGCGGGGCTCGTGCTCGACGAGTTCGCGCTGATCCTGCACCTCGACGACGTCTACTGGAGCGAGCAGGGCCGCAAGAGCGTCGAGGTCGTGATGCTCACGGCGGCCCTGGTGGTGCTCGTGCTCACCGGCTTCACGCCGTTCGGGGTGAACGACCTGACGCCCATGGAGCGCCACAACCGCGCCCTGTTCGCGCTGAACGTCGGCATCAACTGCGGCTTCTCCCTGGTCGCGCTCCTCAAGGGCAAGCTGCGGACCGCCCTGATCGGCATGGTGGTCCCGTTCGTCGCGCTGGTCGGCGCGATCCGGCTCGCCCGGCCGGGCTCGGCGTGGGCGCGGCGGTTCTACCGCAACCGGCACCGGGCACGCGCGCGTGCGGGGCTGCGCGCCTTCAGGCACGACCGGCGCTGGGCGGGCCCGCGCCGCAAGCTTCAGGACTGGATCGGCGGCTTCTCGCCGCCGTCCCGGTGACGCGGGGCCCGGACCACGCACAGCACGAGCACGACGACGATGGCGGCGATGTGCTCCTTGCCCGCGAGGTTGTTCTTGACGAGCACCTCGACGACCATCAGGGCGCTGACCAGGGCCGCGGTGAAGTACGCCCGGTAGCGCCAGCAGACGTAGACGGCGAGGGCGACGACGGCGGCCGAGGGGCCGGTGTCGACGACCTGTGCGTCGGAGGCGGGGAGCCCGAAGGGGTTGCCGGGGCCCAGTTCGATGCCCACGCGCGCGTAGAGCGTGCCCGCGAGCGTGGCCGCGTACCCGATGAGGAGCGCGCGCCAGCGGCCCAGGCAGATCTCCGCGATCCCGAAGACGAGCAGGATCTGCACGAGCGCGCCCCACACGGGCAGGTCGAGGGCGGGCACGAAGAGGGAGAGCGGGGTGCGCAGCAGGGAGAGCCAGAGCGGGTCCTCGGCGCGCACGCAGCCGACGTTCTGGATGAACTGATAGCCCCAGGGCTGGTTCTGCACGTACTGGCAGAGCGCGGTGAGACAGACCGCGGCCAGCGTCATGGGGACGGCCCGCCATCGTCGGGCGACGAGCGCCCTGCGCACGGTGGAGAAGAGTGGCCCCCACTCGGCGCGGGCGTAGCGGGCCGACGGTCTCATCGTCTGGACTCCAGGTGTTTACGGTGCAGCCACTTCGGCAGACCGGGCGCCTCGAGAAAGCCCTCCGCGCGGGCGGACGCGATGCCGATGCGCGGCAGGTCGACGCTCTTCTCGAAGAGGAGGAAGCGGGGCTCCCAGATCGGCCGGTACTTGGCGTTGGCCCGGTACAGGGACTCGATCTGCCACCACCGCGAGAAGAAGCTGAGCAGCGACCGCCACAGGCGCAGGACCGGCCCCGCGCCGAGCCGCGAGCCACGTTCGAAGACCGAGCGGAACATCGCGAAGTTCAGCGAGACCTGAGTGATCTTGATCTCGGGGGCGTGCTGCAGGAGTTCGATGACCATGAACTCCATCAGGCCGTTCCCGGAGTCGCGGTCACGCCGCATCAGGTCGAGGGAGAGGCCGTGCGGCCCCCACGGCACGAAGGAGAGCACCGCTCGCAACGCGCCGTCCCCGTCGGTGCATTCGAGCATCACGCACTGCCCGTCCGCCGGGTCCCCGAGCCGTCCGAGCGCCATCGAGAAGCCGCGTTCGGTCGCGCCGTCGCGCCAGTCGTCGGCGCGGCGGAGCAGCTCGGCCATCTCCTCCTGCGGGATGTCCTCGTGACGGCGGATGCGGACCGTGTACCCGGCGCGCTTCACGCGGTTGTACGCCTGCCGGACGGTGCGCATGGCCCGTCCTTCCAAGGTGAACTCGGAGATCTCCACGATCGCTTCGTCGCCCAGCTCAAGGGCGTCGAGGCCGTGCCGGGCGTAGATCGTGCCCGCCTCCTCGCTCGCGCCCATCACGGCCGGGATCCAGCCGTGCTCGCGGGCCTCGGCGAGCCAGGGGTCGATCGCGCCGGGCCAGGCCTCCGGGTCGCCGATGGGATCGCCGGAGGCCAGTGAGACACCGCCGATGACGCGGTAGGCGACGGCCGCCTTGCCGGTGGGCGACCAGACGACGCTCTTCTCGCGGCGCAGCGCGAAGTAGCCGAGCGAGTCGCGGTCGCCGTGCTGGTCGAGGAGGGCGCGCAGCCGCTCCTCGTCCTCCTCGGTGAGCGGGTCGACGGCGCGGCGGGAGCGGAAGGCGGCGTACAGGACGGCGCAGAGCAGCAGCGCGCTCAGGATGTTGACGGCGACGTTGACCCAGCCGGGTGTGGTGATGCCCTCGAAGCGCTTGTCGTCGGCGGCCAGCGAGACCAGCCGCATGGTGCCGTACCGCCAGCGGTCCAGGAAGGTCGAGCGGTAGTCGTCGTGGGCGGTGTTGGTGACGGTGACGAGCAGCGTGGCGAGCAGCGAGGCCACCAGGAGCCCGCCGACCGCGACGGCCGAGGCCAGCTTCGGGTTGGATCGGTCGCCCTTGGCGTAGAACTCCCGGCGCCCGACGACGAGGGCCGCGACGAACGCGGCGGTCAGTACGAGCGAGATCCAGTTCTGCGCGTACCCGCGCATCTCGGGGAAGACCATCGCGAAGGCGAAGAGCAGCAGGAAGAGCCCGCTCAGCACGGTGTTGAGGATCCATGCGGCGCGCTTGCGGCGCCGCATGGTGATCGCCAGGAAGAGCGTGAACGCCCCCGAGGCGAAGCCGGCGGTCAGCAGGTACGGAGTGAAGTAGTTCTCCGTGTTGTGCTGCCGCAGGTCCTGTCCGAGGGAGACCCAGACCGCGCTCAGGAAGTTGATGAACGTGACGGCCCGGAGATACCAGACGGCGAATCCGGCGGCACGGCGCTGTATGACGGTGTGTGTTTTCTGTCGTCCGGCGACGACCTGCTCATCTCCCATGAAAAGGGATCATATGGGCAACAGGGGTGGCCCTCCGCATTGCGGGCGGGCCGGGCGCCGGTGCCGGGTGCCGTTGACGGTGCGTCAATCGGCGCCCGAGCGCGGGGTACTTACTCGCTGGGCGGCACCGAAGACTCCGGCACCGAAGACTCCGGCTCCGCAGAGCCCGTCTCCGAAGCCTTGTCCTCCGAAGACTCCGCATCCGGCGCCGCAGGCTCCCGCTCCGGCAGCTCCGCCGACAGTGCCGCCGCCGCCCGTACCAACGGCAGCGCGAGGAGCCCCCCGGCGCCCTCGCCGACCTTCACGCCGTGCGAGAGCAGCGGGTCGAGGGCCATCCGGTCCAGGGCCTTGGCCTGCGCGGGCTCCCCGCTGTCGTGCCCCGCGAGCCACCAGTCCGGCGACCTGAAGGCGACCCGCTGGGCCACGAGCGCGGCCGCCGACGCCACGACGCCGTCGAGGATCACCGGCGTGCGCCGCACCGCGCACTGCAGCAGGAAGCCCGTCATCGCGGCCAGATCCGCGCCGCCCACCGCCGCGAGCAGCTCCAGCTGGTCGCCGAGCACGGGCCGGGCCCGCCGCAGCGCGTCCCGCACCGCCGCGCACTTGCGCATCCACGCCAGGTCGTCGATGGGCTCGCCGCCCCGCCCGGTCACGACGGACGCGTCGGTCCCGCACAACGCGGCGACCAGCGTCGCGGCGGCCGTCGTACCGCCCACGCTGACATCGCCGAGCACGACCAGATCGGTGCCGGAGTCGGCCTCCTCGTCCGCGACGGCCATGCCCGCGCGCACCGCCTGCTCCGCTTCCTCGGAGGTCAGCGCGTCCTCGATGTCGATGCGCCCCGAACCGCGCCGCACCCGGTGCCCCGCGACCTCGGCGGGCAGCTCCTCCAGGGCGCAGTCCAGCGCCATGTCGACGACCCGGACCGGCACGTCGAGGCGGCGCGCGAGAACGGCCGCCGGGCTCTCACCGGCGAGTACGGAGCGCACGAGAGCGGCGGCGCTCCCCGCGGGCCGCGCCGAGACACCGAGCTCGGAGACGCCGTGGTCGCCCGCGAACAGCACCACGCGCGGCCGCTCGACCGGCTGCACCGGCACCGCCGACTGGGCCGCCGAGAGCCACTCGCCGAGCTCGTCGAGGCGGCCGAGTGACCCGGGCGGCACCGTCTGCCGCTCCCTGCGTACCTCGGCGTCGCGGCGGACTCCGCCGTCGGGCCGCTCGATCAGGTCGGTGAAGTCGTCGAGATTCAGCGAGCTCATTCGTCGAACAGTACCGGGAGCGGTGCGGGTGTCGCTCGAACGGCCCTACGGGCCGAGCCGGGCACGCCATCGCCGCATGGCAGCACCGTCCACGAGGGAATGGTCCTTTACGTCTCGTTTGTCTCGGCTTCTTCCAGGAGTACGACCATGACCACGGATGCCGCAGCCCAGCAGGTCGCCGCCCGGCGCCCCGCCTACCTCGCCGAACTCGCCCAGGGCACCGAGCGGTTCCACGAGCCGCGCCGCACCGACTGCCCCTGGTGCGGCTCCGAGCGGCTGCGGGTGCGGCTGCGCACCACCGACCTGATCCAGCGCAAGCCGGGCAGCTTCACGGTCGTCCGGTGCGCGGACTGCGCCCACTCCTTCCAGAATCCGCGGCTGACCGCCGAGGGCCTGGACTTCTACCGCCGGGACGTCGGGGACGGGTTCGACGGCAGGGAACCGGTGACGCCGTTCGGCGCCGGATCCGGCACGAGACGCCGCCTCGCCGCCGCTCGCGCCCTCGCCGCCTTCGACGAGCCCGAGTGCTGGCTCGACGTCGACACCGGCGCCGCCCACTTCGCCGCGCTGGCCAAGCGGGTCCTGCCGTACACCTCCTTCGACGGGCTCGACCGGCGCGCGGGCGTCGAGAAGGGCGTGCGGTGCGGCCGTATCGAGGAAGGGCACCGCGGCTCCCTCACGGAACTCGCGGAGCGGCTCGCGGGCCGTTACGACGCGATGAGCATGTTCCACAGCCTGCCGCGCAGCCCGGACCCGCGCGCCGAGCTCAGGGCCGCGAGGACCGTACTGCGCCCCGGCGGACACCTGCTGATCGAGGCCCCCGACCCCGAGTGCCGCTACGCCGGGCTGCTCGGCAAGTGGTGGGCCTCGTACCACCAGCCGCGCCACCTGCACCTCCTGCCGCTCGCCAACCTGTGCGCGGAACTGGCGGACCTCGGCTTCACGGTCGTGGCCGTCGAACGCCGCGCGCCGCACGTCCCCGTCGACCTGAGCGCGGCGGTGGCGCTCTTCCTCAACAGCCGCATGCCGGGGCCCGACGTCCCGTGGCGCGCCAAGCCCGCGCCGCCGCTCCAGCTCAAGGCGCGCAGGGCCGCACGCACGGCGTCCGTGCCCCTGGTGGCGCTCGCCCGCGCCTTCGACACGGTCCTCGCACCGCTGCTCACCCGCACCGGCTTCGCCAACACCTACCGGGTCATCGCCCGAAGGGACACCCCGTAGGCACGCCCCGCAGGGACAGCGGGCAGTCAGCCGCGCAGCGTCAGCGCCTGTCCCGCCACAAGGAGCAGCACGTGCTCGCACTCGGCTGCGAACGCCGCGTTCAGGCGGCCGAGTTCGTCGCGGTAGCGGCGGCCCGACGCGGTCGCGGGGACGATTCCCGAGCCGACCTCGTTCGAGACGGCGACGACCGTGCGCCGGGTGGCGCGCACCGCGTCCGTGAGCTCGGTGACCCGCCCGCGCAGCTTCCGCTCCCCGCCGCCCGCCCACTCGGCGTCGTCCCACGCCAGCACCTCGTCCATGACGTGGGTCAGCCACAGCGAAAGGCAGTCGATGAGCAGCGGCGGCCCGTCCCGCACGAGCAGCGGCACCAGATCGCAGGTCTCGGCGGTCCGCCAGGAGCCGGGGCGCCGCTCGCGGTGCAGGCTCACCCGCCGGGCCCACTCCGTGTCGCCGCTCCTGGTCCCGCCGGTCGCCACGTACAGCACGTCGGGAAAGGCCTCCAGGCGCCGCTCGGCCTCCACCGACTTGCCCGAGCGGGCGCCGCCGAGGACGAAGGTGCGGCGCGGCACGTCCGGTACGTCCTCGTAGGCGCCGATCACGAGCGTCGAGCCGTCCGGCACGGCCCGCGCCCCCGCGGCGGCGAGCCGGCGCGTCAGCTCCCCGCCCGGCGGCGCCTCGTGGCCGATGTGCACCGCGATCACATCGGTGGTCGGCCCGACGGCCCCGGCCGCCCGCAGCCGGGCGAGCCCGTCGGGACGCCCGACCGCGTCGAGGACGACCATCTCGTACGGGACCTGACCGCTGGCGCCGTTGCCCTCGGCGAGCCCCGCGGGCGCCCCGCCCGGCGGCAGATACAGCAGCCGCTCCCCGCCGGGCCCCGTCACCTCGTACCCGGAGCCGGGCGCGTCAAGGGCCACCGTGCGCACCCGGTGACCGGTGAGCAGCGCCAGCTCGCGCCCGTCGGCGACCCGGCCGGGCTGCGGCAGGCCCGCGGGCACCTCGACTGCGGGCCCGTCGTGCGGATGCGAGAGGAGGACCTGGCGCACTCCGCTGAGCGAGTGCCCCGCGCGGGCGGCCGCGAAGGCCGCGCCGGGGGTGAGGTCGAGCAGCAGGACGCCGTCCACGAGGAGCGCGGTGGCGGCGCGCGCCGCAGCGCCGAGCGCGGTCGCGCAGGCCGCGCAGGGGCAGTCGGGCAGGGGCAGTCCGCCGGGGGCGCCGGTGCCGAGCAGAGTCAGTTCCACACGAAGATCCTCCCGCGTCGGGTCCCGCACCGCGCGTCCGGCTAGGCTCTAAGCGGATTCAGGCGGTTCACACACCGCTACGGAACCTTCGGGAGGCTGACATGGCGGCATGGACGTGGCGGTTCGAGAAGGCGGACGGGACAGAGGTCCAGCCCGCGGTTCAGCCCGAGGAGTTCACCACCCAGGGGGACGCCGAGTCCTGGGTCGGTGAGTACTGGAAGGAGCTGTCCGCGGGCGGCGCCGACCAGGTGAGCCTCTTCGAGGACGCGAACAAGATCTACGGGCCGATGAGCCTGCACGCGGACGAGGCGCGGGACACGGAGGACACGGAGGACGCGTCGGCGTAAGCCGTACGTGACGCGTCGCACGTGACGCGTCGCACGTGACGCGTCGCACGTCACGCGTCGCACGTCACGCGTCGCACAGTGCACAGCGCACGCCACGGGAGGCGGTGGCCGGATTCCGGCCGCCGCCTCCCGTACGTCACCGCGCCCCGCCGCCGGGGCCACGTTCCCTGCCGCTACATCTCGCCGAGTGTGACGTCCGCGGTCTTCTCCGCCCCGTCACGCACGTACGTGACCTGCTTCTTCTGGCCCGGTTCGGCCGCGGCGAGCGCCTCGGAGAGGGAGTTGATCGTGCTGATCGCGGTGCCGCCGAGCTTGGTGATGATGTCGCCGGACCGCAGGCCCGCCCCGGCCGCGGCGCCGCCCTTGCGGGTCTCGGCCACGGCCACCCCGGCGGGCCGGTAGTCGTCGTCGAGGACGGTGCGTCCCGTGATGCCGAGCGCGGCCCGGCCCGAGTCGGTGACCTTGCCGTCCTTGACGATCTGGTCGGCGACGGTCTTCACCATCGAGGACGGGATGGCGAAGCCGATGCCGGGCGCGGCGCTGTCGCCCATCTGCGGGTCGCTCGCGGCGAGCGTGGGGATGCCGATGACCTTCCCGTCGAGGTCGACGAGCGCGCCGCCGCTGTTGCCCGGGTTGATCGCGGCCGACGTCTGCACCATGTTGGCGATGGTCGCTCCGGTCCCGCCGCCGCTGCGGCCCTCGCTGACGGTCCGCCCGATGGCCGACACGATGCCCTGGGTGACGCTGGAGGAGAGGCCGAGCGGGGAGCCCATGGCCAGCACGATCTGTCCGACCTCGGCCTTGGTGGAGTCGCCGAACTCCGCGGCCTTCAGCCCGTTCGGCACGTCGCCCAGCTTGATGACGGCGAGGTCCTGCTCGGGGTAGGTCGCGACCAGCTCGGCGGTCAGGGGCTGCTCGCCGGTGGCGGTCGTCACCTTGAACCGCTTCTCCTTGCCCACGACATGGGCGTTGGTGACGATGTGCCCCTTGCCGTCGTAGACGACGCCGGAGCCGAGGCTGTCGCCGGCGTCGACCTGGACGACCGACGGGAGGACGTCCTTGATCACTCGCTGGTAGTCGTCCTGCAGATCACCGGCGGCGGCGGGTGCGGCCCGCGTGGTGGACCTGCCGGAGTCCCCGGAATCCGAGGAGGAGCAGCCGGCGGCGAGCGCGACGGCGGTGAGGGCGGCGGCGAGGGGGACGGAGACGGCACGGATACGAGAGGCAGTCATGCGCCGAGTGTGCTTTTTGTCCGTACCCGGCGCCCGTGGTGCGGGGTAAACGGGTGGGCGCCGGAGCGCTCAGTCCCGTACCCCGCAGAGGTGAAGCAGCGCGGCGACCCGCCGGTAGGGGTCGGTCCGTCCCGCCCGCTCCTCGGCGGCGAGCAGCGCCTGAAGCTCCCGCTCGGGCGGCAGCGCCGTGCCGTCCGCCACGGTGTCGGTGAAGACCCGCACCCCGTACCAGACCTGTAGTGGTGCCGCGATCCCCGCCAGCGCGGAGGTCAGCACGTCGAGCCGGTCCGCGCGGGCGTCGATCCCCAGGCGGTTGCGGTACGTGGCGGAGTCGAAGGCGGCGAGCGCCCCCGCCCAGTCCCCGGCGATGCCGGGCCGCATGGCGAGACCCTCCGCGTTGCGCACGAGCAGCGAGAGGAGCCCGCCGGGCGCCAGCATCCGGGCGAGCCCGGCGAGGAGCGCGTCGGGCTCCTCCACGTACATCAGGACGCCGTGGCAGAGCACCACGTCGAAGCTGCCGGGCAGGAAGTGCACCCCGGTCTGGTGCCCGTCGCCCTCGACGATCCGCACCCGGCCCCGGATGCCCTCGGGCTCGCCGGCGAGCGCCGTGCGCGCGGTGGCGATCATGACGGGGTCCTGCTCGACGCCCGTCACCTTGTGCCCGGCACGGGCGAGCCGCAGCGCCTGCGTGCCCTGGCCCATGCCGACGTCGAGTATCCGAAGCCGCTGCCCCACGGGGAAGCGGGCGACTATCTGCTCGTCGAGCTGGCGGGCCACCAGCTCCTGGCGGACGGCGTCGCGCAGGCCGCCCAGCTTCTCCAGCCAGGCGCCGGCGCCGCCGGTGAATCCGCTCAGGGCCGTTCTCCGCGCTTGACCTGCGGCTTGGGCAGCCGCAGCCGGCGCATCTGGAGCGTGCGCATCAGGGCGTACGCGACAGCGCCCTTCCGGTTCTCCGTCGGGAAGCGCTCGGCGAGCCGCTTCTTCAGGCGGAACGCGGTGACGACCGAGTCGACGATGATCAGCACGATCACGAAGAGCCAGAGCAGCAGCGCGATGTTCTGCAGCTGAGCCACGCGGACGATGCTCAGGACGAGGATGATCACCGCGAGCGGCAGGAAGTACTCGGCGATGCAGAAGCGCGAGTCCACGAAGTCGCGGGCGAACTTGCGCACGGGACCCTTGTCACGGGCGGGCAGGAACCGCTCGTCACCGCTGGCGAGCGCCTCGCGCTGCTTCGCCATCTGGGTGCGGCGCGCGTCGCGCTGGTGCTTGGCGGCCTCCTTGCGCGACGCGGGCTTGTTCGTCACGCTGCGGCGCTGCGACTGGGCCATGGCGCGCTTGGGGGTGGGGCGGCCCTTCGGGGCCTGCGGGTTACGGGGCTGCTTGGAGTCGGTCACCGGCGCCTGCGCGGCCGGGGCCTTCTCTTCCTTGGATCGGCTACGGAACACAAAATCCAAGGGTACGGGGTGTGGACGCATGGAGGTCGGCCGGGCGGGGAACGATCCGGCAACGCCGAGCGTCTTGATTTATGTGACTAAGGGGACGTAGCGGTCGGTATGAGGTGGCCGCGAAGGCCGCCGCCCCGGACGTCCTGAGGGTCGGTTCACAGGGGTGCACCTACTCCTTACGCCGGAGCGGTGCCGGAAGCAGTCGTCCTTGGGGATGAGCGCATCCGCCCGCGAACAGTGCGGTAATGGATGCAGGGCCCGTACTGTGGGTTCTGAGCAGTACCTGGAGCTGGAAGTCCGTCAGAAGGGGGCGCGCGAAGCCCATGAGCGGTGTCATGAAGCGTATGGGGATGATCTTCCGCGCGAAGGCGAACAAGGCCCTTGACCGGGCCGAGGACCCGCGCGAGACCCTCGATTACTCGTATCAGAAGCAGCTGGAACTCCTGCAGAAGGTCCGCCGGGGCGTCGCCGATGTGGCGACCTCCCGCAAGCGCCTCGAACTGCAGCTGACCCAGCTCCAGAAGCAGTCCTCGACCCTGGAGGACCAGGGCCGCAAGGCGCTCGCCCTCGGGCGCGAGGACCTGGCCCGCGAGGCCCTGTCCCGCCGCTCCGCGCTCCAGCAGCAGGTGACGGACCTGGAGACGCAGCACCAGACCCTCCAGGGCGAGGAGGAGAAGCTCACCCTTGCGGCGCAGCGACTTCAGGCCAAGGTCGACGCCTTCCGCACCAAGAAGGAGACGATCAAGGCGACGTACACCGCCGCCCAGGCCCAGACCCGGATCGGCGAGGCCTTCTCCGGCATCTCCGAGGAGATGGGCGACGTCGGCATGGCGATCCAGCGCGCCGAGGACAAGACCGCGCAGCTCCAGGCGCGGGCCGGCGCGATCGACGAACTGCTCGCCTCCGGTGCCCTCGACGACTCCTCCGGACTCGCCAAGGACGACATCCAGTCCGAGCTGGACCGGCTCTCCGGTGGTACAGATGTAGAGCTGGAACTGCAGCGCATGAAGGCGGAGCTCGCGGGAGGCTCCAGCAGCCAGCAGCAGGCGATCGAGGGTGGCAAGGGCCAGCCCCAGTCGCAGCAGCCGCAGGACACCCCGCGCTTCGACAAGCAGTAGCCCTACGTAGGTATCACGCGGATACCGCTCACGTCCGAGGAGGACGACATGATCGTACGGATCATGGGGGAGGGGCAGGTGAAGCTGGCCGACGGCCACTTCGCCGAGCTGAACAAGCTGGACGACGACCTGCTCGAGGAGATGGAGAGCGGCGACGAGTCCGGCTTCCGCCGCACGCTGAACGCGCTCCTGGACCGCGTCCGGGAGCTGGGCACCCCCCTCCCCGACGACGCCCTGGAACCCTCGGAACTGATCCTCCCCGCCCCGGACGCCTCCTTGGACGAGGTCCGCGACATGCTGAGCGACGACGGCCTGATCCCGGGCTGACCCAAACCCCAGCAGCCCCGCAGCCGACGGCGCAGTCAGAACCGAAACCCGATTCCGCTCAAGGCCCCCGGCCAGTCCCCGTAACGTTGAGAACGTGACCACTCTCGTGCGAGGCCGCGGCTGGGCCAGAACGCACCCGCTGGCGGTTGACGCCGTCCTCGCCACCGCCGTCCTCGTCTGCATGGTCGTGGGCTCCTTCGCCGAGCCCTACGGAGAGCACGGCCCCACCTGGGGCACCCGCACCCCCGACGCCCCCAGCCTGCTCCTGATGGCGCTCGGCGCCCTCGCCCTCGTCTTCCGCCGCCGCGCCCCCTGGTCCGTGCTCGCCGCGACCTGCGCCGCCTCCATCGTCGAGCTGCTGACCGGCGAGCCCCGCGCCCCCGTCGTGATGTGCGCGGTCATCGCGCTGTTCACCGTCGCCGCCACCACGGACCGCTCCACGACCTGGCGGATCGGCCTGGTCACGATGACGGGCCTCACGGGCGTGGCGATGCTCTCAGGCCCGCTGCCCTGGTACGCGCAGGAAAACCTCGGCATCTTCGCCTGGACCGGCATGGCCTCCGCCGCGGGCGACGCGGTGCGCAGCCGCCGCGCCTTCGTGGACGCCATAAGAGAGCGTGCCGAGCGGGCGGAACGCACCAGGGAGGAAGAGGCCCGGCGGCGCGTCGCCGAGGAGCGGCTGCGCATCGCCCGCGATCTGCACGACGTGGTCGCCCACCACATCGCCCTGGTCAACGTGCAGGCCGGGGTCGCGGCGCACGTCATGGACAAGCGGCCCGACCAGGCCAAGGAAGCCCTCTCGCACGTACGGGACGCCAGCCGCTCCGCGCTCAACGAACTCCGCGCCACCGTCGGCCTGTTGCGGCAGAGCGGCGACCCCGAGGCGCCCACCGAACCGGCCCCGGGCCTGCACCGGCTCGACGAGCTCGTCGAGACGTTCCGCAACGCGGGCCTGCCCGTGGAGGTGGCCCTCGGTCAGGTCGGCCTCGAGCTGGCCGCCGCCGTCGATCTCGCCGCGTTCCGGATCATCCAGGAGGCGCTGACCAATGTGCAGAAGCACGCGGGGCAGGAGGCCACGGCCGAGGTGAGCGTCGTGCGCGTGGGTCCGAACGTGGAGGTCACCGTCATCGACGACGGTCCGGGCCACGAAGAGGCCGACGGCGAACGGGACATCGACGGGCGGCACACCGGCGGCGGTCACGGCCTCCTCGGCATGCGGGAGCGCGTCACCGCCCTCGGCGGCAGCTGCACGGCGGGGCCCCGCTACGGAGGCGGGTTCCGCGTCCATGCGATCCTGCCCGTCACCACGGCAAAGGGAGGAACCGCGTGACGATCCGCGTACTGCTCGCCGACGACCAGGCGTTGCTGCGCAGCGCGTTCAGGGTGCTCGTCGACTCCGAGTCCGACATGGAGGTGGTCGGTGAGGCGTCCGACGGGGCGGAGGCGGTCAGGCTCGCCAAGTCGGAGCGCGCCGACGTGGTCCTGATGGACATCCGGATGCCGGGCACGGACGGCCTCGCCGCCACCCGCCTGATCAGCGCCGATCCCACCCTGACCCAGGTCCGCGTGGTGATGCTGACGACGTTCGAGGTCGACGAGTACGTGGTGCAGTCGCTCCGTGCGGGCGCCTCCGGGTTCCTCGGCAAGGGGGCGGAGCCCGACGAACTGCTCGGCGCCATCCGCATCGCGGCGGCAGGCGAGGCGCTGCTCTCCCCGGTCGCCACCAAGGGCCTGATCGCCAAG
The DNA here is from genome assembly GCF_040646035.1 of Streptomyces sp. NPDC046465. Classification (NCBI taxonomy): domain Bacteria; kingdom Bacillati; phylum Actinomycetota; class Actinomycetes; order Kitasatosporales; family Streptomycetaceae; genus Streptomyces; species Streptomyces sp. NPDC046465. The sequence continues at coordinate 11,613 of NZ_JBEYZK010000001.1, read as the reverse complement.
TTCCTCGCGCAGGGCGAGGGCATGGACGGCGACGCACCGGTGCGCGGCGAGCGGCTCGACGCACTGACGGGACGTGAGCGCGAGGTCCTCGTACAGGTCGCGGGCGGCCACTCGAACGACGAGATCGCCGAGCGTCTCGAAGTCAGCCCGCTCACCGTGAAGACGCATGTGAACCGCGCGATGGCGAAGCTCGGCGCACGCGACAGGGCCCAACTCGTCGTCATCGCGTACGAATCGGGTCTGGTACGTCCACGGGTGGAGTGACGCGGGAGGCCCCGAAGGAGCGCCCGCGAGAGCGGACGCCCCTTACGCGTGCGTCAGAACCGGGCTACGGCAGCGCCAGCATCCGCTCCAGCGCCAGCTTCGCGAACCGCTCCGTCTCGCGGTCGACCTCGATCCGGTTGACCAGCTTGCCCTCGGCCAGGGACTCCAGGGTCCAGACCAGGTGCGGCAGGTCGATCCGGTTCATGGTCGAGCAGAAGCAGACCGTCTTGTCGAGGAAGACGATCTCCTTGTCCTCGGCGGCGAAACGATTCGCCAGGCGGCGTACGAGGTTCAGCTCCGTGCCGATGGCCCACTTGGAACCGGCGGGCGCCGCCTCCAGGGTCTTGATGATGTGCTCCGTGGAGCCCACGTGGTCCGCCGCGGCGACGACCTCGTGCGTGCACTCCGGGTGCACCAGGACGTTCACACCGGGGATGCGCGCGCGCACGTCCGCCACGCTCTCCAGCGAGAAGCGTCCGTGCACCGAGCAGTGCCCGCGCCACAGGATCATCTTCGCGTCGCGCAGCTGCTCGGCGGTGAGACCGCCGTTCGGCTTGTGCGGGTTGTAGACCACGCAGTCGTCGAGCGAGAAGCCCATGTCGCGCACGGCGGTGTTCCGGCCCAGGTGCTGGTCGGGCAGGAAGAGGACCTTCGTCGAATCGGGCTCGCCCTGCTCGAAGGCCCACTCCAGGGCGCGCTTGGCGTTGGACGACGTACAGATCGTGCCGCCGTGCTTGCCCGTGAACGCCTTGATGTCGGCGGACGAGTTCATGTACGAGACGGGCACGACCTGCTCGGCTATCCCGGCCTCGGTCAGCACGTCCCAGCACTCGGCGACCTGGTCGGCGGTGGCCATGTCGGCCATCGAGCACCCGGCCGCGAGGTCGGGCAGGACGACCTTCTGGTCGTCCGTCGTCAGGATGTCCGCGGACTCGGCCATGAAGTGCACGCCGCAGAAGACGATGTACTCCGCGTCCGGCCGCGCGGCCGCGTCACGCGCCAGCTTGAAGGAGTCGCCGGTGACGTCCGCGAACTGGATGACCTCGTCGCGCTGGTAGTGGTGGCCGAGCACGAAGACCTTGTCGCCCAGCTTCTCCTTGGCGGCGCGGGCGCGCTCCACCAGGTCCGGGTCGGAAGGGGACGGCAGGTCGCCGGGGCACTCCACGCCGCGCTCGCTCCTCGGGTCGGCCTCGCGGCCGAGCAGCAGAAGGGCGAGGGGCGTGGGCTGGACATCGAGGTCCACGGGGGACTGGGCGGTGGTCACGAGACACGCACCCTTTCTTCGGGATTGACGAGCGCGGCGACGGCCGCTCCAGGAGCCGGTGCTTGGACCGGAGACCCTTTTCGTCTAATTGACGTTATCTATCATAACTGCTTCACGTCAGTTTGACGATGGCCATTGTGTCGATGTGACGCATTCGCGGTTCCCCGGACCGCTGTCCCACCCGGCGCCGTGTGCGAGCATGAAGGGGCAAGGACGAACACGCCCGGCCCGGAATGAATCCGCGGCCCCGCCGGTTGCAACCGTCGGCAAGCAGTCTCCGTACAACCCGGGAGAGAAGCAGATGTCCGTATCGGACGAGACCACCACCGTGAGCGACGGCATCCTCCTGTCGGACGCCGCCGCGGCCAAGGTGAAGGGCCTCCTTGAGCAGGAGGGCCGGGACGACCTGGCGCTGCGCGTCGCCGTTCAGCCCGGTGGCTGCTCGGGCCTGCGCTATCAGCTGTTCTTCGACGAGCGCGCGCTCGACGGCGACGTCATCAAGGACTTCGATGGCGTCAAGGTCGTCACCGACCGGATGAGCGCTCCCTACCTGGGCGGCGCCTCCATCGACTTCGTGGACACCATCGAGAAGCAGGGCTTCACGATCGACAACCCGAACGCCACCGGCTCCTGCGCCTGCGGCGACTCCTTCAGCTAAGCCTGTAGGCACAGACGTACGAAGGCGGCGGCCCCCCGAACTCTCGGGGGGCCGCCGCCTTCGTACGCGTGGACCGGTTCCGCGCTACTTCCGCCGTACCGTCTCGCCCGTGGCGTCCACGACCTTGCGGTCCCCGAGCGGCTTGTCGAGGGTGACCGTCCGCGAGAGCTTCTTGGCGACCGCGATGCAGAGCTTGCTCTTTTCCTGCGTCTCGGTGACCTCGACCGCCACGCGGCCGCCGCCCTCCGTGGCGGACGCCGCGTACTTGCTGCACACCCCGCCCCAGAAGTGCACGGTCAGCGACGTGCCGTCGGCGCTGTAGGACTCGACGCGGGCCGTGCTCCGGTCGTTTCCGTCGCCCTTGTCGGTGGGCTTCCCGGTGTGCGTGGGCGTGCCGGGGGCCGTCGGTGACGTCAGATACGCGGGGTCGACCGCCGGATGCGTCACCGTGAAGGGCTCCTGCGCGCCCTGCGGTTTCACATCGAACAGCCAGGACGGTACGAGGGCCTGCTTGCCGTCCACGAAGTGCGACGCGAGCCCGAACGTGGCGCCGCTGACGGCGACCGGCTGCGGCTTCGGCCGCGTGGACGACGGGTCGCAGGGCGCCTGCTCCGACCCGCTGCCGCCCTCGGACTCGGTGAAGTCGTCGGCGTGCGGCACCGGCGTCGCGCACCCGGCGATGCCGCCGCCTCCGAGCTCGCTGCCCGAACTGTTCAGCCGGTCCAGGGTCGCCCGCGCGCCGATCACCGGATACGTCGCTCCCTTGTCCGGAGCCTTCAACTTGCCGCTGCCGCCGACCACTTCGCCGTCCGAGCCGATCTGGACGCCGGTCGCCCAGCCGTACGTCGGCAGGCCGCCGATCCTCGGGTCGGCGTTCACCACCCGTACGGCGCCCATCAGCTGGCGGGCGTCCAGCTTGGCGTCGTCCTGGCCGAGCGCCTTCAGGACGGGGGCCGCGGCGTCCTTGGCGGCCTTCTCGCTCACCGCGTCGCCCAGCTCGCCGCCCGGCGCGGTGGACGTACTGGAACAGGGCTTGCTCTTGGGGCAGTTGTCGGTGCCGCCCGTGCCGTGCGCGGCATAGGTCCAGGTGCCGGGTGCCTGCTTGTCGACCTGGAGCAGGGGGCCGGAGCCGTCGTTGTGCGGGCCCACCCGCCAGGCGCCGTCCTGCGAGGTCGGCGTGCCGCTCACGCCGAGCGCCTCGGCAAGCTCGGTCACCTCGGCCCGGGTGACCTCACCGCGCGCGTGGTAGACGGCGGCCGACTTCGGGCCATCGGGCAGCTTGCCGGTCGCCTTGTACCTGGCGCCGTTCGGGTCGGGCTCGCCGGGCGCGATACCGCTCGTACCGCCGTCGCCGCCGACGCCCCCGTCACCGCTCTGCCGGTCGCCGGCCGGATAGCCGTCCAGGGCGAGCGGCGGCGGGGTGCCGCCCTCGCCCACGGGCGCCCCGTCGCCGCCGCCGTTGCCGCCACCGCCGGACGCGGTCGCCGCGAAGTACGCGCCACCGCCGCCGACCAGCAGCACGGTGGCCGCGACCGAGACGACGGCGAGGCGGGACCGCCGCCGCTGCGGCTCGGTCGCCTCAAGATCGGATCGCTCGGTGCTCACCGCATCGCTCCTTCGACTGACTGCTGTCCCTGACATCCCACAGGTGGGCTTCGTCGTATCCGGGTTCCCCTTTACGGGGGACGGCGATGGGACGCAGCAGGGGAGCGCACGGTTCCCTCAGGGCCTGTGCGCCGGGCTCAGTCCCCGTACTCGGACATGCCGTCGATCAGGCGCGCGGAGGCGGGCGGGACGCTGATTCCGTGGATCAGCGAGGGCGGTACGGGGGCGGTGGCCGCCACGGCGGGGACCACCCAGTGCGGCGCCATGCGGGCGCAGTCCCCGCGCAGCGACTCCATGCTCTCTGGAGCCTCGGTGGAGAACGCGGCACGGCGCTGCAGGACGACATCCTTCGGGATAACGGTCATAACGGCACCGTATGCATCAGGTCGCCTCCGAAAAAGCCCTACTATTGGGTAGTTTTGGCACTTCAGGGACGGTGCGTCGACCCGGTAGCGTGAACTGTCAATCCCGCCTCTCCTCCACAGGAGCATCCAGCCGTGCGTATTGCAGTCACCGGCTCCATCGCCACCGACCACCTGATGACCTTCCCCGGCCGCTTCGCCGACCAGCTGGTCGCCGATCAGTTGCACACGGTCTCCCTGTCCTTCCTCGTCGACGCCCTCGATGTCCGCAGGGGAGGCGTCGCCGCCAACATCACCTTCGGCATGGGCCAGCTCGGCACGAAGCCGATCCTCGTGGGGGCCGCGGGCTCCGACTTCGACGAGTACCGGGCCTGGCTCGACCGCCACGGCGTGGACACCGCATCGGTCCGGATCTCCGAGACCCTGCACACCGCGCGCTTCGTCTGCACCACGGACGCCGACCACAACCAGATCGGCTCCTTCTATACGGGCGCGATGAGCGAGGCCCGCCTCATCGAGCTGAAGACGGTGGCCGACCGCGTCGGCGGTCTCGACCTCGTCTCGATCGGCGCCGACGACCCCGAGGCGATGCTCCGGCACACCGAGGAGTGCCGTACCCGCGAGATCCCCTTCGCCGCCGACTTCTCGCAGCAGATCGCGCGCATGGAGGGCGACGAGATCCGCACGCTCCTCGACGGCGCCACGTACCTCTTCTCGAACGAGTACGAGAAGGGGCTCATCGAGTCCAAGACGGGCTGGACCGACGCCGAGATCCTCTCCCGGGTCGGCCACCGCGTGACCACGCTCGGCGCGCGCGGCGTGCGCATCGAGTCCGTCGGCAAGGACCCGATCGAGGTCGGCGTCCCGGAGGAGGAGGCGAAGGTCGAGCCGACCGGCGTCGGCGACGCGTTCCGCGCGGGCTTCCTCTCGGGCCTCGCCTGGGGCGTCTCCCACGAGCGCGCGGCGCAGGTCGGCTGCATGCTCGCCACCCTGGTCATCGAGACCGTCGGCACGCAGGAGTACGAGCTGCGCCGCAGCAACTTCATGGACCGCTTCACCAAGGCGTACGGCCACGAGGCCGCCGCCGAGGTCCAGCCGCACCTCGGCTAGCCGGTCACGAGCTCCGGCGGACCACGTAGGCGACACCCTGGTCCGCCGGCCGCTCACCCACGTACTCCTGCTGCCGGGTCCAGCACCAGGCGGGAATGTCCACCGCCGCCACCTCGTCGTCGGCGAGCACGGTGACGGTGCCGCCCACCCGTACCCGCCCGATCGCCCTGGCCAGTTCGATGACCGGCTGCGGGCAGGCCATCCCGAGCGCGTCGACGGTCACGGCCTCCTCCGCCCCGCTCCCGCCCGCCACCGGGGCCCCCAGCGTCTCGCGCACACCGCGCACCACGCCCGGCAGCACATCGAGGAAGCGCTCGACCTCCGCCGCCGCGGTACCGGACGGCAGCGAGATCCGTACGTTGCCCTCGCTCAGCACGCCCATCGCCTTGAGCACATGGCTGGGCGTCAGCGTCGAGCTGGTGCACGAGGACCCGGACGACACGGAGAAGTCCGCCCGGTCCAGCTCGTGCAGCAGAGTCTCCCCGTCGACATAGAGACACGAGAAGGTGACGAGGTGCGGAAGGCGCCGCACCGGATCGCCCACCACCTCCACGTCCGGCACGAGCGCCGGGACCCGCGCCCGGATCCGCTCCGTCAGCTCCCGCAGCCGCGCACCCTCCGCGGCGGCCTCGGCCCGCACCGCCCGCAGCGAGGCGGCCGCCGCCACGACCGCCGGAATGTTCTCGAACCCGGCGGCGCGCCCGGACTCCCGCTCGTCGGCGGGCCCTTGCGCGGCGAACCGCACCCCTTTGCGCACGGCGAGCAGCCCGACCCCGGCCGGACCACCCCACTTGTGGGCACTGGCGGTCAGCAGCGACCAGGCCCCGTCGACCGGACCCCAGGGCAGCGACTGGGCGGCGTCCACCAGGAGCGGCACCCCGGCGGCGCGGCAGACCTCGGCGACCTCGGCGACCGGCTGTTCCGTGCCGACCTCGTGGTTGGCGGACTGCAGACAGGCGAGCGCGGTGCCCTCGCGCAGCGCGGCGGCATACCCGTCCGGGGCCACCGCGCCCCCGCGGTCCACCGGCACTTCGGTCACCGTGCCGCCGCCGCGCTCGTGGTACTCGGCCGAATGGAGTACCGACGAATGTTCGACGGCCGACACGATCAGGTGGTCTCCGACGCGCCGACGCGCCGCGAGCGCACCCGCCATTCCGGCGTGCACGGCGCGAGTGCCGGACGTGGTGAAGACGAGCTCGTCCGGCCGGCAGCCCACCGCGTCGGCGGCCGCCTCGCGCGCGGCATCGAGCAGCAGCCGGGCCCGCCGCCCCTCCCGGTACAGCCGGGCGGGATCGGCCCACCCCTCGTCCAGGGAGGCCTGGAGGGCCTGCCGCGCGACGGGATGCAGCGGGGCGGAGGAAGCGACATCGAAATAGGACACGCCCCAACGCTAAGACGTCGGCGCACCGGGACACCCCGAGGGAGCGCCCCGAAGGGGCCGCTGCCCAGGGGCGCGGGGAACTGCGCGCCCGGCCACAGCGCACCCGCACCCGCGGACCAGCAGATTCCGCCGCCCCGGTGGGCGCTCCGAGCATCCGTCAGAAACCGGTCGACGGGCGGCCGTCCCACCCTTCGGAGTGACCCGCGGCGCGTTAGGCACCCTCCCCGCGCGACCCCAAATAGCGTCCAGTAGGGTTTGGTCCGCATAAACATCCAAACCCCTGCCCGACGCAGGGCGGCGACCTACCAGCGTGAAGGCCGCAGCCGATCGCGCGGGCGAGACTCTCGGGAAGGCGCTACGTGAGTCCCAACGGCTCCGACCGCTCGTCGCGGCGCCCGATGCGGCGGAAGCTGCCGCAGGTGCTGACTGCGGGCCTGATCCTTGCGACCGCCACCGGTTGCACATACAAGGATTTCCCCCGCCTTGGAATGCCCACCCCGGTAACGGAAGAGGCTCCGCGGATTCTCTCCCTCTGGCAGGGCTCGTGGGCGGCAGCGCTCGCCACGGGCGTCCTGGTCTGGGGTCTGATCCTGTGGAGCGTCATCTTCCACCGGCGCAGCCGCACCAAGGTGGAAGTACCGGCGCAGACGCGTTACAACATGCCCATCGAGGCGCTCTACACAGTGGTGCCCCTCATCATCGTGTCGGTGCTCTTCTACTTCACGGCACGTGATGAGTCGAAGCTCCTCAAGCTCGACGACAAGCCGGCCCACACCATCAACGTGGTCGGCTACCAGTGGAGCTGGGGCTTCAACTACGTCGAGAACGTTCCGGGCGCCGGCAAGGACAACGCCAAGACCTCCAAGGACCTGGAGGCCATCCCGGACAAGTTCCGCAAGGGCTTCCCGGCCAAGGCCAACGGTGTCTACGACGTCGGCACGCCCGGCGAGCGGAACCCCCAGAACGGCAACCCCGGCCCGACCCTCTGGCTCCCCAAGGGCGAGAAGGTCCGCTTCGTGCTCACCTCGCGTGACGTCATCCACTCCTTCTGGGTGGTGCCGTTCCTCATGAAGCAGGACGTCATCCCGGGCCACACCAACGCCTTTGAGGTGACTCCGAACAAGGAGGGCACCTTCATGGGCAAGTGTGCCGAGCTCTGCGGCGTCGACCACTCCCGGATGCTCTTCAACGTCAAGGTCGTCTCTCCCGAGCGCTACAAGCAGCACCTCGAGGACCTGGTGAAGAAGAACCAGACCGGTTACATCCCGGCCGGCATCGAGCAGACGCCCCACGAGAAGAACCGGGAGACGAACAACCTGTGAGCATCCTCAATGAACCCCAGGGTGCCTCGGCAGCAGAAGACTCGTACGAGAGCGAGCTGCCGGTCAGGCGCAAGCAGCCGGGAAACGTCGTCATCAAGTGGCTGACCACCACTGACCACAAGACGATCGGCACGATGTACCTGGTCACGTCGTTCGCGTTCTTCTGCATCGGTGGCGTGATGGCGCTCTTCATGCGCGCCGAACTCGCCCGCCCGGGTACGCAGATCATGTCGAACGAGCAGTTCAACCAGGCGTTCACGATGCACGGCACGATCATGCTGCTGATGTTCGCGACGCCGCTGTTCGCCGGTTTCGCGAACTGGATCATGCCGCTGCAGATCGGCGCGCCCGACGTGGCGTTCCCGCGGCTGAACATGTTCGCCTACTGGCTGTACCTGTTCGGCTCGCTCATCGCGGTCGGCGGCTTCCTCACCCCGCAGGGCGCGGCCGACTTCGGCTGGTTCGCCTACAGCCCGCTGTCGGACGCGGTCCGCTCGCCGGGCATCGGCGCGGACATGTGGATCATGGGTCTGGCCTTCTCCGGCTTCGGCACGATCCTGGGCTCGGTCAACTTCATCACCACGATCATCTGCATGCGCGCTCCGGGCATGACGATGTTCCGCATGCCGATCTTCGTGTGGAACGTGCTGCTCACCGCGGTCCTCGTGCTGCTTGCCTTCCCGGTCCTGGCCGCCGCGCTGTTCGCCCTGGAGGCGGACCGCAAATTCGGTGCGCATGTGTTCGACGCGGCCAACGGTGGCGCGCTCCTATGGCAACACCTCTTCTGGTTCTTCGGCCATCCAGAGGTGTACATCATCGCGCTACCATTCTTCGGAATCATTTCCGAAGTCATCCCGGTCTTCTCCCGCAAGCCGATGTTCGGCTACATGGGCCTGATCGGCGCGACGATCGCCATCGCGGGTCTGTCCGTGACGGTGTGGGCCCACCACATGTACGTCACCGGCGGCGTCCTACTGCCGTTCTTCTCCTTCATGACGTTCCTCATCGCCGTACCGACAGGCGTGAAGTTCTTCAACTGGATCGGCACGATGTGGAAGGGGTCTCTATCGTTCGAGACCCCGATGCTGTGGGCGGTCGGCTTCCTGATCACCTTCACCTTCGGTGGCCTGACGGGTGTCATCCTGGCCTCGCCGCCGATGGACTTCCACGTCTCGGACTCGTACTTCGTGGTGGCGCACTTCCACTACGTGGTGTTCGGCACCGTGGTCTTCGCGATGTTCTCCGGCTTCCACTTCTGGTGGCCGAAGTTCACCGGCAAGATGCTCGACGAGCGCCTCGGCAAGATCACCTTCTGGACGCTGTTCATCGGCTTCCACGGCACGTTCCTCGTCCAGCACTGGCTGGGTGCCGAGGGCATGCCGCGCCGTTACGCGGACTACCTCGCCGCGGACGGGTTCACGGCCCTGAACACGATCTCGACGATCTGCTCCTTCCTGCTCGGTCTGTCGATACTGCCGTTCTTCTACAACGTCTGGAAGACCGCCAAGTACGGCAAGAAGATCGAGGTCGACGACCCGTGGGGCTACGGCCGCTCGCTGGAGTGGGCGACCTCCTGCCCGCCGCCGCGGCACAACTTCCTCACGCTGCCGCGCATCCGCTCGGAATCGCCCGCGTTCGACCTGCACCACCCTGAGATCGCCGCTCTCGGCCAGATCGAGAACGACGGGCAGAAGGACGCCGCGCTCTTCGGCGGCGACAAGGAGGCCACGAAGTGAAGATCCAGGGCAAGATGTTCATCTGGCTGAGCGTCTTCGTCCTCGCCATGGCGATCGTCTATGGCGTGTGGTCGAAGGAGCCTGCCGGTACCACGGCGCTCTTCCTGGCCTTCGGCCTGTGCATCATGATCGGCTACTACCTGGCCTTCACGGCCCGGCGGGTCGACGCCTCCGCACAGGACAACCTGGAGGCCGACGTCGCGGACGAGGCCGGCGAGGTGGGCTTCTTCAGCCCGCACAGCTGGCAGCCGCTCTCCCTGGCCATCGGTGGCGCGCTCGCCTTCCTGGGCGTCGTCTTCGGCTGGTGGCTGCTGTACTTCTCGGCCCCGATCATCCTGATCGGCCTGTGGGGCTGGGTCTTCGAGTACTACCGGGGCGAGAACCAGACCCAGTGAGGCTGTAGTTCCCGCTCGACCCGTGGGGCCCCGGCGCGTTTGTTAAGTGTCCGGGCCCCACGGCGTGTCGGGGTTGACCCCCGGACGGGTCACTCACCGCGCCGGACAGGATGAACCTTCATACCGTGTGTTTATGAGCCACTCACCGCGAATCCGCACGGTACTGAGCTGCACGACGCTGGTGGCCGCCCTCGGGACAGGGGTCACGGCATGCGGCAGCTCCGACGGCCACCCGCTCTCGGCCAAGCCGTACGACGCGGCCGGCCAGATCGCCTTCAACGGCCCTGTGGGCAGCCAGAAGGCGGATCCGGACAAGCCTCTCGAGGTCACCGCTCAGGGCGACGACGGGCGCATCACCGATGTGACGGCCACCGACGCGGCAGGGCGGTACGTGGCGGGCGAACTCTCGGCCGACGGCGACCGGTGGCACAGCACCACACCGCTCGCGGCGGACGCGCACTACACGGTCCGGGTGAGCACCGAGGACGAGGACGGGGCGCCCGGCCGCAAGCTCCTTGCCTTCGACACCAACGTCCCGGACAACAAGAAGCGGCTGAAGGTCACTTTCGGCCCCGAGGAAGGCAAGTACGGCGTCGGACAGCCCGTCACGGCGTCGCTCAGCGCCCCGGTGAAGGGCAAGGAGGCCAGGGCCGTCGTCGAACGCGCGCTCAAGGTCCGCTCGACGCCCGCCACAGAGGGCGCCTGGTACTGGGTGGACAGCGAGACGCTGCACTACCGCCCCAAGGAGTACTGGCCCGCGGGATCGGCCGTCTCCGTCTCCAGCAACCTGCGGGGCCTGAAGGTCAACGACAAGCTGTGGGGCGCCGAGACCAAGCCGCTCAAGTTCACCATCGGCGACCGGGTCGAGGCCGTGACGGACGCCGGCTCGCACCACATGACGGTCTACCGCAACGGCGAGGAGATCAACTCCATGCCGGTGACCACGGGCAAGCCCGGCTACTCCACGCGCAACGGCGTCAAGGTGGTGCTCGGCAAGGAGTACTCCGTACGCATGACCAGTGCCAGCATCGGCTCCTCGGACTTCTACGACAAGCAGGTGTACTACGCCACACGCGTCACCGATTCCGGTGAGTACGTGCACGCCGCGCCCTGGTCGGTGGGTTCGCAGGGATACGCCAACACCAGCCACGGCTGCACCGGCATGAGCACCGGGGACGCCGCCTGGTTCTACGAGACCGTCCGGCAGGGCGACCTGGTGAGGGTCGTCAACAGCTACGGCGAGGACATGCCCACGTTCGGCAACGGCCTCGGCGACTGGAACATGAGCTGGAAGACGTGGCGCAAGGGCAGCGCGCTGCTCACCGGGGCCAAGGAGGGCCCCTCGGTGGCCGACGCGGCCCGACTGCGGCCGCAGGTCTAGCGGCCCGGCGGAGAGACCGGCAGAGAGGCCTTCAGAGGCTCGCGGACGAACGGAGGGGCCCACGCCGCGGCGGGGGGCCCCAACGAGGGGTGGGGGGGGTGGGGGTGGGCAGCACCGCCGGGAATCGGAGCAGCA